>JBBSET010000006.1:0-83199 GCA_038239485.1 Propionibacteriales bacterium | reverse complement strand
TTCGAGGTGAGCATCACGGCCACCATCTTGTCCACCGTGCTGGGCACCATGATGGCGTTCGCGCTCGTGCGGCACTCGTTTCGCGGCCGCGGCGTGTCCAACCTGATCATCTTCCTGCCGATGGCGACCCCCGAGGTGGTGATGGGCTCGTCCTTGCTCGCCATGTTCGTCGCCTTCGGTTTCAACGGAGTCCTCGGGTTCATCACCATCGTCATCGCGCACGTGATGTTCTGTCTGTCCTTCGTGGTCGTCACGGTCAAGGCGAGGCTGGCGGGGATGGACTCCAGGCTGGAGCAGGCGGCCATGGACCTCTATGCCAACGAGTGGCAGACCTTCCGGCTGGTGACCTTGCCGCTGGCGATGCCCGGGATCGTCGCTGCGGCGTTGCTGGCGTTCTCGTTGTCGTTCGACGACTTCATCGTCACGAACTTCACCTCGGGCACATCGACCACGTTTCCGTTATTCGTGTACGGCTCGAAGCTGAAAGGCTTCCCGCCGCAGTTGTTCGTGGTCGGGTCCTTGATGTTCCTCGTCTCGTTCGTGCTCGTCATAGGAGCCGAGCTGTGGCGCCGGCGCAGTCCCAGGCTCTGACGGTAGGAGGGCGCGGAGCGCCCCGGCGGCCACCTGCGTAGGCTTTGCCCCGAGCCGGTCCGATGGCGTACCAGGCACTCATGCGGCGCGTTCCCATGGGCACGACTGCCTCACACCATGACGTGAATGCTGGCCCCGGCGCGTGGCTCGACGTGCTGGAGGTGGCCGGGACCGTGGCCTACGACGCCCGCGGACGCGAGTGCCGCTGGGACGTTCACGCTGACCTCGGAGCCAACGCGATGCTGACGTGGCAGGGCGAGCCGCTCGTGGTCTCGGAGGGGGCCGTGGTCCGAAAGTCGGTAACGCTTCGTCTGGCGGAGGGGGCCGCCGTCTGCCTGCGCGACTCGATCGTGCTCGGCCGCCACGGAGCGGCATCGGGTCAGCTCAGAGCCCCGACGACTGTTGGCTACGACAGTCAGCCGCTCTTCGTCGAGTCGCTGGTCCTGCCGTCCCCTGAGCCGCGACCGGGCGTGGTCGGCGCTGCGCGCGTCATCGACTCGGTCCTGGTCGCCGGCGTACGGGTGGAGACCTCGGCAGACCCGTCGGTCCTCCAACTGGCGGGCCCCGGCACGCTGTTCCGCTTCCTCGGCCTCGAGATGAACCGGTCACCACTGGGACAACGGTGGGATCAGGGCGCCGAGACAGTGCGGACGTCGTGGCAGAGCCATCCCAATCGAGCGGTTGGTGCACTGACGTAGAGCAGCCGGGATCACCGATGGGCAAGGGCGACGAGCTTCTGGACGGTGCGGAGGTTGCGCGCGGTGATTGCGACGCCGAGCTTGCGCTCGAAGCCGACCTTGCCCAGCTTCCTCGACTGCGAGACGCCATCGACGTAGTTCAGGTAGATCTCCCGGCCGACGACGGAGAACCCCTCGGGCGAGACGTCGAGGGCGTCGAGGTCAGCCACCGCGGCATGGGTGGGAGCCTTGTCCATGAAGCCCACGTGCAGATACCGGTCCGGAGTGTCCGGGTAGGGGTTGGCTGTCAACGCTGCCTCGAGGTCGGCGACCGTCCGGATGACGACCCGCGGGGTGAAGCCCACCGCGGCATCGACGGCTTTCTCGAGCAGGTTCGCCAAGGTTGCGGCCGCCATGTCGGTCTCGAGCACGACATTCCCGCTCTGGATGTACGTGGACACCTCCGCACACCCGAGCGACGCGCAGATCTCGCGCAGTTGTGCCATCGGGAGCTTGGCGTGCCCTCCGACATTGATACCGCGCAGCAGCACGATCAGCTGGGTAGGAGCCTTCGTCGCCATGGCGCCCCATTGTGCCCTCGACGGCAGTGAGCCGCTCGCACACCCTCCTTGGGACGCGAACGGCTCACCGCCGGCAGGCGACTCAGACCTTGGTCATGGCCTCTGTGAGCACGTTCCGAAGAATATTCTCTATCTCGTCGAAATGGGTCTGATCGCAGATGAGCGGTGGTGAGAGCTGGATCACCGGGTCGCCGCGGTCGTCAGCCCGGCAGTACAGCCCTGCCTCGTACAAGGCTTTCGACAAGAAGCCGCGGAGCAGCCGCTCCGACTCGTCGTCGTCGAAAGTGGTCTTCGTGTCCTTGTCCTTGACCAGCTCGATCCCATAGAAGTACCCGTCGCCGCGCACGTCGCCGACGATCGGCAGGTCGTAGAGGCGCTCCAGGGTGGAGCGGAACGCGTCCTGATTATCCAGGACGTGCTGGTTGATGCCTTCGCGCTCGAAGACATCGAGGTTGGCCATCGCGACGGCTGTCGCGACCGGATGCCCGCCGAAGGTGTACCCGTGGACGAAGGATGCGTCGCCCTTCGCGAACGGCTCGAAGAGCCGGTCGGTCGCGATCATCGCGCCGAGCGGCGCGTAGCCCGAGGTCAGGCCCTTCGCGCAGGTGATCATGTCGGGCAGATAGCCGTAGCGTTCGGCGCCGAACATGTGGCCGAGCCGGCCGAAGGCACAGATGACCTCGTCGCTGACCAGCAGGACGTCGTACTCGTCGCAGATCTCGCGGACGCGCTGGAAGTATCCGGGAGGCGGCGGGAAGCAGCCGCCGGCGTTCTGTACCGGCTCGAGGAAGACGGCCGCGACCGTGTCGGCGCCCTCGTTCTCGATCGCCACAGCGATCTCGTTGGCCGCCCACAGACCGAAGGCCTCCGGGTCGTCGCCGTGGATCGGTGCCCGGTAGATGTTGGTGTTCGGGACCCGGAACGTGCTCGGCACCAGGGGCTCGAACGGGGCCTTGAGCGACGGCAGGCCGGTGATCGAGAGAGCGCCCTGGGTGGTGCCGTGGTAGGCGATGGCTCGCGAGATGACCTTGTGCTTGCCGGGCTTGCCGGTGAGCTTGAAGTACTGCTTGGCCAGCTTCCAGGCCGTCTCCACGGCTTCGCCGCCGCCGCTCGTGAAGAAGACCCGGTTGAGGTCGCCGGGGGCGTAGCTGGCGACCCGCTGGGCCAGCTCGATCGCATTGGGGTGGGCGTATGACCACAGCGGGTGGAAGGCGAGGGTCTGCGTCTGCCGTGCTGCCGCATCGGCGAGCTCGGTCCGCCCGTGCCCGATCTGGCTGACGAAGAGGCCGGCGAGGCCGTCGAGGTAGCGCTTGCCCTTGGCGTCGTAGATATATGCGCCCTCGCCCCTTACGATGATGGGGACATCGGCGTTGTCGTAGGACGACATCCTGGTGAAGTGCATCCACAGGTGGTCCTTCGCCGACTGCTGGAGTGCGGCGTATTCGAGGTCGGGCAGCTGGTCGGTCGTCATGCGTCAAGTCTGCCTGAGACTCGGCCGCGTTGGCAAGCGATTCCGTGGGCTAAACAGACCCAACTCTCCGTTATCGATCGAATCAGTCGCCTCACGCAACGAAATCCGCAGGTAGGCTCACGAGGATGAGCCGAGAGGCAACCAATCCGGCGCGCCATCTGGTCCCCTCAGATGTGACGAACTCGTCCGAACCCGATCAAGGGGACCTGTGGACAGGAATGTGACGGCGGCGCGCGAGACAGACGCTATCGGCGACGCCGGTCCATCCGGCCGGGCCGGCGACGATGACGCAATGGACCGCCGGGAGTCGTTCGAGGGTTTCGTCGCCGCGCGCTCTGGGCCGTTGTTGCGGACGGCGTACCTGCTCACCCAGGACAGGCAGCTCGCGGAGGATCTGCTGCAGACGTCCTTGGCGAAGGCGTGGTCCTCATGGTCGCGAATCCACCGGAGCCCGGAGGCCTACGTCCGCAGGATCTTGGTCAACACCTACTCGACCTGGTGGCGGCGCAGGTGGAATGGCGAGTCGCCGACCGAGGACCTGCCCGAAGTCGTCCATCACGACCGCGACACGTCCGCGATGTCGGAGCTACGTGTGGCGCTGGCCCGGCTGCCCAAACGGCAGCGGGCCGTCATCGTCCTCCGCTTCTTCGAAGACCTGAGTGAGAGTGAGACGGCTCGGATGATGCAGTGCAGCGTCGGCACCGTGAAGAGTCAGACGAGCAAGGCGCTGGCCAAGCTCCGGGTCGACCGGGCCATCACCGACCCGACGGGGAGCTGACGTGGACATCGACGACCTGAGACAGACCCTGGCAACCATGGCCGACGAGGTGAGCTCCACCGATGAGACCAACCGGCTGGCGAAAGTCGAGGCGAAGGTGCGCGCGGCACGGCGTCAGTGGGTCGGCGTTGGGGCCGGTGTCGTCGCCGTTGCCGCGGTCGTCGGCCTTCTCGTGCCCACCCTCCTGAACGGCGGAGACGACGCGCCGTCCGCCCACCATTCTCAGCTGCCCACCGTGGTGGACAACGGCCTCACCTTCTACACATCTCCGGCCGGCGACACCTTGGTAGGCGAGGCCGTTGGACACCCGGGAGACCGAGTGGTCACCCTCACTGCCATCCCCACGACAACCGATCTCTCGTATGTGTCCCGGTGCGTGGAGCCGGCCATCTCCCATGACAGCCCCACATACCACGTGACGATCAACAACAAGCCGATCCTCGACTCGACGTGCGGGGACGGTACTGGCCCAGCCGGCCCGGGAACCGGCTTCACGTCCAGTCCGAGCGGAAACAGCCGAGCATGGAAGGACTACATCGGCGTCGTGCCTGGGCAGCCTGTAACCGTGCGGATCTTCTTCGAGCGCGGCACTCCCAACGACTCGGTTCCCCGCCAGCTGGGTGTCGCTCTCTATGCCGACACCGGGCAGCAGCTCCGCGACCATGGGGTCTGGTTCGGACAGCAGACGGTATTCGAAGGCCATACCTATCGGCTGGTGACACGGGGGTTCGAGCAGGTCAAGGGCGTGCGCGGCAAGCTCCGGCTCGCGCTGCCGTCGGCGGAAGAGCATCTCCTCGTCGTCTACGGGGTCGCCGATGTCCATAGCAACTATCGAACCTCGTCCGACGGCTCCGGTTCCTCGACACGTGGCGGCACCGGCAGCTCACAGGACGCCCTGGCCAAGCCGGATCAGCAGGCGGCACATCTGAGCATCAGGCTTCACGGGAAGTCAGGAGCACTGATCTACCTGCTGGCCTACCAGCGGATCGACTGATCGCCCTGCTGCCCGCAGCTGCGAAAGGGTCCTGTCGCGCGGGTGCCCCGAGGATGTCGTCGCGCTCGCGCCGGCCGCCCGCTGGCTGGGGGTGTCAGCGGAAGGCCGCCTCACCGGTCAGCGCCTGACCGATGATGAGCTGATGGACCTCCGAGGTCCCCTCGTACGTCAGCACCGACTCGAGGTTGTTGGCGTGCCGCATCGCCGGATAGTCCAACAGGATGCCGTTGGCCGCGAGGATCGTGCGGCACTCGCGGGCGATCGCGATCGCCTCGCGGACGTTGTTCAGCTTGCCAAGGCTGACCTGAGCGGGCGTGATCGCGCCGCGGTCCTTGATCCGGCCGAGGTGAAGGGCGAGCAGCATCGCCTTGCCGAGCTCCAGGCTCATGTCGGCGAGCTTGGCCTGGGTGAGCTGGTACGCCGTGAGCGGCTTGTCGAAGACGCGCCGGTTCTGGGCGTACCTGAGCGTCGTCTCGAGACAGTCGCGGGCTGCGCCTACGGCGCCGAAGATGATGCCGAAACGGGCCTCCGACAGGCATGACAGCGGCCCTCTGAGGCCGCGGGCGCCCGGGAGCATCGCGCCGGCGGGAAGCCGGATGCCGGCCAGGACGAGCTCGCTCGACACCGATGCCCGAAGTGAGAGCTTCCGAGGGATCTCCGGCGCGGAGAACCCGGGGGAGTCCGTGGGCACGACGAAGCCCCGGATCCCGTCGTCGGTCTGCGCCCACACCACCGCGACGTCGGCGACAGAGCCGTTCGTGCTCCACCTCTTCGTGCCTTCGAGCAGCCAGTCCGACCCGTTCCTGGTGGCTCGTGTTCGCATCCCGGCAGGGTCGGACCCGAAGTCGGCCTCCGTGAGCCCGAAGCAGCCGATCGCGTCGCCGGCGGCCATCCGCGGCAGCCATTGATCCTTCTGGTCGTCGCTGCCGAACCGGTGGATGGCGTACATCGCGAGCGAGCCCTGCACGGAGACCAGGCTGCGGATCCCGGAGTCGGCCGCCTCGAGCTCCAGACACGCCAACCCGTACGCGGTCGCGGACTTGCCGGCGCAGCCCCAACCCTCCAGGTGCATGCCGAGCAGGCCCAGCGCGCCGAGCTCCGTGCTCAGCTCCCGGGCCGGGATCCGTCCCTGCTCGAACCAGTCGGCGATGTCGGGCCTGATCCGGTCGTCGCAGTAGCGTCGGACGGTGTCCCGGACGGCGATCTCCTCGGTGTCGAGAAGGGAGTCGATGGCGAACATCTGGAACGGGGTGGACGACGCCGGCTGCGACACTGCGGCTCCTTGGTCGTGCTCGGGGTGTCTTGGTGTCCCCAACCTAACCGAGCGTGCCGGGGGCGCCACCGCCTGATGAGGGTGCGTCCGTTCGAGTCTCGACGATGACCTCGCCGGCATCGCGAAGACCCATGCTGGCCTGCGCGGTCGATAGGGTGCGCATGTGACCGAGTCCGCGGGCAGCAGTGGGGCAGGGGATGTGGCTGAGGACGCCGTCAGCCTGCGTGGTCTCACGCGTCGATTCGGGGGGGTCGTGGCGGTCGACGACATCGACCTGGACATCCGGGACGGGGAGTTCTTCTCGATGCTCGGCCCATCCGGCTCGGGCAAGACGACAGTGCTGCGCCTGATCGCGGGCTTCGAACGCCCCGACTCCGGCACCGTGTCCCTCGACGGCGTCGACGTGACGAGACGTGCCCCGTTCGAGCGTGACGTCAACACGGTCTTCCAGGACTACGCGCTCTTCCCCCATCTCAATGTGCGCGACAACGTCGCCTACGGCTTGCGGGTGCGGGGGGTACGCAAGGCTCGTCGGCGCGACCTTGCCGACGCGGCCCTCGCCCAGGTCCGGCTCGAATCGCACGGTGACCGCAGGCCGACTCAGCTCTCGGGCGGGCAGCGCCAGCGGGTGGCGCTGGCTCGCGCATTGGTGATCGAGCCGAAGGTGCTGCTGCTCGACGAGCCGTTGGGCGCCCTGGACCTCAAGCTCCGCGAGCAGATGCAGGTCGAGCTCAAGGGGCTACAGCGCGATGTCGGGATCACCTTCGTCTTCGTCACGCACGACCAGGACGAGGCGCTGACCATGAGCGACCGGGTCGCCGTCTTCAACGGCGGCCGGGTGGAGCAGGTGGGCAGGCCGGACGAGATCTACGAGCGACCTGCCTCGGAGTTCGTCGCGAGCTTCGTGGGGACGAGCAATCTGATCACCGGTGCCACCTCCGAACGGCTGCTCGGTCGGTCGGGCACGTTCAGCGTGCGGCCGGAGAAGATCCGCCTCGATGCAGATTTCGACACCACCGTCGCCGAGGACATGGACTCGGCGAACGGCAGGGTGGTCGACGTGATCTATGCCGGTGCCTCCACCCGGTTCGTCGTGGACCTCGGGGCCGGAACCCGACTGGTCGCGCTGAGGCAGAACCTCGACTCGCCCACGGACACCCGCGACTACCGCGACGCGCGCGTCCGTCTCACGTGGCGCAAGCGGCACTGCATCGCACTCGACGAGCGCCCGCCGCCACCACTGTCCTCAGCATCTGTGCACTAACCCACTGGAGGAGCCATGTCCACGAGCTCGACCAACCCACGACGGCGTCGCAGCGCCACGATCGCCGCGTCGATGGCGGCGCTGGCCCTGCTGGCCGCCGGCTGCGGCACCACGAGCGGAAGCGGCGGTACCGCGTCGGGCGGATTCAGTGCCCCCGATCTGCCGATGCTGAGCAAGATCGGCAAGGGGGAGGGCGAGCTCAACATCCTTGCCTGGCCCGGCTACGCCGAGAACGGCTCCAATGACAAGAGCGTGAACTGGGTCTCCCCCTTCGAGCAGAAGACGGGCTGTCAGGTCAACGTCAAGGACTTCGGTACGTCCGACGAGGCGGTCAGTCTCATGCACACCGGCGGCTACGACGTCGTGTCGGCCTCCGGTGACGCGACCCTGCGGCTGATCTCCGCGGGTGACGTCGAGCCGGTCAACACCGATCTGGTGCCGAACTACGCCGACATCTCCCCGTTCCTCAAGGACCAGAGCTTCAACAGCGTCAACGGTCAGATGTACGGGATCCCGCACGGGTGGGGAGCGAATCTACTGATGTACAACACGTCGGTCGTCAAGCCGGCGCCGACCTCGTGGAGCGCCGTCTTCGCCGGTGCCTCGACGTACGCCGGGAAGGTCACCGCGTACGACAGCCCCATCTACATCGCCGACGCGGCCCTCTACCTGATGAACACGAAGCCCAGTCTCGGCATCAAGAACCCCTACGCGCTCGACAAGGACCAGCTCGCTGCGGCCGTCAGCGTGCTCAAGGCTCAGAAGGCGAGCATCGGGGAGTACTGGCCGGACTACACCACCGAGGTCAACGACTTCAAGAACGGCACTGCGGTCATCGGTACGGCCTGGCAGATCAATGCCAACCTGGCCGCCGAGAAGGCACCGGTCAAGACGGTGTTCCCCGCCGAGGGCTCGACAGGCTGGTCCGACACCTGGATGGTCGGCACCAAGTCTGCTCACAAGAACTGCGCGTACATGTGGCTGAACTGGATCTCCAGCCCGAAGGTCCAGGCTCAGGTCGCCGAGTGGTTCGGGGAGGCGCCGGCCAACGCCAAGGCCTGCGCCTACACGACCAAGGGCTTCTGCGCGGGCTACCACGTCACCGATGCGGCATACGCCAAGAAGATCTGGTACTGGACCACCCCCATCGCTCAGTGCCTCGACGGCCGGACCAACGTCAGGTGCACCACCTACCAGGACTGGACCGACGCCTGGACAGAGATCAAAGGTTGAGCCGTCCCGGCCCGGGTCGACCGATGACGAGCGTGGACCGATGAGATGAGCGACCAGGCGACGGCGGCCGAGACCGGCCTGCCGGCACCGACCATGCTGCGGCGAGCATCGGCGTTCCTGCACCGCCACAGCGGTGTGCGCGCCGCCGGGCTGCTGGCCGCCCCGCTGCTGTGGATGGGGGCGATCTACCTGGTGGCGCTGGCCGCGCTCTTCGTCACCGCCTTCTGGAAGGTCGACTTCGGGGTCACGGTGACCCGGCAGTGGAACCTCGACAACTTCCGCAAGCTCGCGGAGCAGGAGGTA
The DNA here is from genome assembly GCA_038239485.1 of Propionibacteriales bacterium. GTDB lineage: Bacteria > Actinomycetota > Actinomycetes > Propionibacteriales > Nocardioidaceae > DASQEH01. The sequence goes on along the minus strand of JBBSET010000006.1, from coordinate 74,034 downwards.
TACCGGACCGTCGTGCTGCGAACCGTCATGATCGCAGCCGTCGTCACCGTCGTCGACGCGTTGTTGGCCCTGCCGCTCGCCTTCTACATGGCGAAGGTGGCGAGCCCGGTTACGTCCAAGCTGCTGGTGGTCGCGATCTTGACGCCACTGTGGGCGAGCTACCTCGTGAAGGCCTTCGCCTGGCGCGCGATGCTCACCCCGGGTGGGGTGGTCGAGTCGGCCTTCGGCTGGACGCCCGGCTTCGGCCTCACGGCCGTGATCATCACGTTGGCCTACCTGTGGCTGCCCTTCATGGTGCTGCCGATCTATGCGGGGTTCGAGCGGCTGCCCGACTCGCTGCTCGAGGCGTCGTCCGACCTCGGGGCGAAGCCCGGCCGTACCCTGCGGTCGGTGGCGCTGCCGATGGTGGTCCCCTCACTGGTCGCGGGCTCCATCTTCACCTTCTCGCTGTCGCTGGGGGACTACATCACGGTGAAGAACGTCGGCGGGAAGACGCAGATGCTCGGCAACCTGGTCTTCGACCGGCAGGCGACCGACGTCCCGTTCGCAGCCGCGCTCGCGATCCTGTCGGTCGTCATCATGGTGGTCTACCTGACCCTGGTCCGGCGCACCGGTGCCTTGGAGAACCTGTGAGCAGGGGCGGTGTGGCCCTGGTGTCGCCGGCGACCCGGTGGGTGCTCCGCGTGATACTGGCCTCGGTACTGGCGTTCGTCTACGTGCCGCTAGCGGTCGTGGTCATCAACTCGTTCAACGCCGACTCGACCTTCTCCTGGCCGCCCACGGGACTCACCTTGCGCTGGTGGAAGGCGGCCCGCAACAGCTCCGGCATGCTCGACGCCTTGCAGCAGAGCATCGTCATCGGCCTGCTCGCCACGGCGGTCGCGCTGGTCCTGGGTACGCTGGCGGCCTTCAGCCTCCAGCGGTACCGGTTCTACGGCCGGGGCGCCGTCTCCCTGCTCATCATCTTGCCGATCGCGCTCCCGGGGATCGTCACAGGGATCGCCCTCAGCAACGCCTTCGTCACCATCCTGGGCGTGGGTATCTCGGTGTGGTCCCTCGTCATCGCGCACGCGACGTTCTGCATCGTCGTGGTGTTCAACAACGTGATCGCCCGGCTGCGTCGTCTGGGCGGCGACATCGACGAGGCCTCGATGGACCTCGGCGCCACCCGCTGGACCACCTTCCGGCTGGTCACGCTGCCGAACCTCGCGTCGGCCCTGCTCGCCGGCGGCCTGCTGGCTTTCGCGCTGTCCTTTGACGAGATCGTCGTGACGACCTTCACCGCGCCACCGGACATCCAGACGCTGCCGCTCTGGATCTACACCAACCTGCTCAGCCGTCAGCAGGCTCCGATCGTCAATGTCGCGGCAGCGGGACTGATCTTGGTCTCGACGATCCCCATCTACCTGTCACAGCGCCTGTCGGGCGACCGCACCGGCGGACGGCTGTAGTCGGCTGTCGGCGCCGGCATCGCGACGGATACCGTGGGCTCGGCCGGGAGGGACTGGCGCAATCGACTGCCAGCAACTACTTTGACTGTCGGAATGGGTACTTTCCCACTCAATCTCAAGGGGTTTGAATGACCATGCGCACGCTGCAGAACCTGATCGGCGGAGAGTTCGTCGACAGCGCCGACGGGAGGACGTCCATCCTGGTCAACCCGTCGACCGAGGAGGAGTTCGCCGAGGCGGCCGTGTCGGGCAGCGAGGACGTCGACCGCGCCTTCACGGCAGCGGCGAAGGCGTACGAGACCTGGCGCGACTCGACCCCCGCCGAACGGCAGCGGGCACTGCTGAAGCTCGCCGACGCGATGGAGGAGCGCGCCGACGAGTTCGTGAGGATCGAGAGCGAGAACACCGGCAAGCCGCTCGGGTTCACCGAGACTGAGGAGCTGCCCCCGGCGATCGACCAGGTGCGGTTCTTCGCCGGTGCCGCGAGGGTCCTCGAAGGCCGCTCGGCGGGGGAGTACATGGCTGGCCACACCTCCTACGTGCGCCGCGAGCCGATCGGTGTCGTCGGCCAGGTGACCCCGTGGAACTACCCGCTGATGATGGCCATCTGGAAGATCGCGCCGGCCCTGGCCGCGGGCAACACCCTCGTGATCAAGCCGTCCGACACCACCCCGGCGTCGACGCTCCTGCTCGGCGAGCTGTGCAACGAGTTCTTCCCGCCCGGCGTGATGAACGTCGTCACCGGCGACCGAGACACCGGGCGCGCGCTGGTCGAGCACCCGATCCCCCAGCTGGTCTCGATCACCGGGTCGGTCCGGGCCGGGATGCAGGTCGCGGCGTCGGCGGCGAAGGACCTGAAGAAGGCCCACCTCGAGCTCGGCGGCAAGGCCCCGGTCGTCGTCTTCGACGATGCAGACATCGAGGCGGCCGCCGAGGGCATCGCGGTGGCCGGGTACTTCAACGCCGGCCAGGACTGCACCGCCGCCACCAGGGTGATAGCGGGTCCTGGTATCTACGACGACTTCGTCGCGGCGCTGACCGAGCAGGCCAAGAACACCAAGACCGGTCAGCCGGACGACGCCGACGTGCTGTACGGGCCGGTCAACAACCCGAACCAGCTGGAGCGTGTCACCGGCTTCATCGACCGGCTTCCCGAGCATGCGCACCTCGACGCCGGCGGGGCGAGGGTCGGGGACAAGGGATTCTTCTTCGCCCCGACCGTCGTGTCGAACCTGCAGCAGGACGACGAGGTCGTGCAGGACGAGATCTTCGGTCCGGTCATCACGGTGCAGAAGTTCTCCGACGAGGCCGAGGCGCTCCGCTGGGCCAACGGTGTCGAGTACGGCCTGGCCAGCAGCGTCTGGACCAAGGACCACGGCCGTGCGATGCGGATGTCGCGCCTGCTCGACTTCGGCTGCGTCTGGGTCAACACCCACATCCCGATCGTCGCGGAGATGCCGCACGGAGGCTTCAAGCACTCCGGCTACGGCAAGGACCTCTCGATGTACGGGCTCGAGGACTACACCCGGATCAAGCACGTCATGCACAACCTGGACTTCTGAGCCGGTCGACGGGCGGACGTTCCTGGCCGGCGCCTATCGTGAGACGTCGCGAACGAAGGCGTCGTAGTTGTCGTTCGTGTCGCCGACGACGAGGTTGGTCGCGTCGGAGGCCGTCGCCACGTAGCGACCATTCGCCGAGATCTGCGGGTACCAGACCCATCCGTCCGCAGGCTGGCCGTGGTAGCCAGGAAACGCCAACCGGGTCGTCCGGCGGAGCAGATCGCGGACGAAGACGTCCGGCTTGCGGTTCGTATCGCCGCTGACCAGGTTCCGGGCTTCCGAGACGAAAGTGACGAAGCGTCCGTGCCCGGACACTGACGACCTCTCGCTCAGGTCTCTGCCGAGCTGGCCGTGAGCTCCGAGCGACGCCAGCACGGTCGTGTGCGTGACCCGATCACGGACGAACACGTCGAGCTCGTTGTTCGTGTCGCCGCGCACGAGGTCTCGAGCGGACGAGGTGAAGGTGATGTAGCGGCCGTCGGCCGAGATCGAGCCATCTCCGCTATAGCGACGGCCGTCGGGGCGGCCGGTTACGCTGTGCGGGACCAGCGTGGTTCGGTGGGCCACCCGGTCCCGCAGATAGACCGAACCCCCGGCCTGGAAGACGACGTAGCGGCCGTCCGCCGAGATGCTCCCCCCACCCGTATCTCCCATGTCGACGCCGGCGGTGGTCTGTGAGACGAGGCTGGTACGCCGGAGCCTCCGGTCGCGGACATAGACGCTCGCCGTCCCCTTGCGGTCGCGTGGCAACAACCTCGTCGGCGAGTCGAGCACCACGAACCTGCCGTCTGAGGAGATGCCCGTGGCCGTCGGATAGAAGCCCGAGTGGTCGGGGTCCGTGTAGGGGATCTTCAGGGCCAGTCGAGAGGCGTCGATCAGCTGGTCGTATACGTAGATGCGGCTCATGTGCAGCTTCGAGCGAAGGAGGGTCGTTGCCACGAACCGCCCGCTGGGTGACATCACCGAGTCCAGGGAGTCGGCTGTCAGCTGCTGCCCGTGCGGACCAAGCGAGACTCGTACGGTCGTGTCGGTGAGCCGGTCGCGAAGGAAGACGTCGCTGCGGTCGTTGGTGTCTCCCGCGACGATGTCTGTCGCCGTCGAGGCGTAGGCGACGAAGCGACCTTTGCCCGAGATCGGAACCTTCACCTGCGAGATACCGATGGTCTGGCTGCCGTCTGGCGTCACCGACACCCGTTCGACCCGGTGGAGCGCTTGATGGATCGGCGGCGCCGGCGGCTCGGCTGCCTGCGCGGAGGCGGCCGGTACGGCGAGACCTCCCAGCCCGATCGCGAACGCGGCTATGACAGGTCGTTTGGTGAACATCCCAGTTCCCTGGGTCGGGTGGCGCGGACTAGGGCATAGCCATCCGGGCTGGTCCGTCGACCTTCTGAACGTTACTCCCTTGCTGTCCGCGAGGGCTCAGCTTCTTCGGGCGACGGTTCCGGTTCATACCCCGAGGGGTCAGGATCTTGTCGCCAGCAGCAGCCGACCCTCCCTGCTCCAGCAAAACGACGTGACTCCTCGGCGGAAGGATGTCACTCCCCGGCGGCGGACGGTCGGTCAGGCGTCGAGGGCTGTCGTGATCGCGTCGGCCAGCTCGGCCACCTCGGCGTCGGTCATCACGAACGCCGGGGAGACCTGGATCCCGCCGGCCCCGACGGCGCGGGTGGCGACGCCGTACGACCGGAGCGTCCGGGCGAAGCCGATCGCTCGGTAGGCTCGACGAACTGGACCGCCGCGAGCGCCCCGACCCCGCAGCGAACCTCACCGACTCGTTCGTGGGCGGCGATCGGAGCCAGCGCGGTCGCGAGGGTGGTCTCCAACCGGGCCGCCTCGTCGAGCAACCCCTCCCGCTCGACGATCGCGAGGTTGGCGAGCGCGACCGCCGCCGCCGTGGCGTGGCCGGAGTAGGTGTAGCCGTGCCGCCACCACACGCCGGCGCCAGCGGTGAAGAACGGGTCGCTGACCTTCGGAGAGATCAGCACCGCGCCCATCGGGAGGTATCCCGAGGTCAGCCCCTTCGCGGTGGTGACCATGTCGGGCTCGAGGGCGAACCTGGTGCTGGCGAACCAGGAGCCGCCGATCCGGCCGTAGCCGGTGACCACCTCGTCGGCGATGAACAGCACGTCGTACTCGGTGCAGAGCTTCCGCACCTCGGCGAGATAGCCCTCCGGCGGAGGGTAGACGCCGCCGGCACCCATCACCGGTTCGCAGAAGAAGGCGGCCACCCGGTCAGGCCCGACCCGCTCGATGGTGGCGCGCAGGTCGTCGGCGCTGTCCCACTCGACTGTGGCGACGTCGGGGACGAGCTCCCCATAACCCTCCCGGTTGCCGGGGATCCCAGCCAGCGCGGTGCCCGCATAGTGCATGCCGTGGTAGGCCTTCTGTCGACCCACGATCACGGTCCGGTCCGGCTGGCCGACCTGCACCCAGTACCGCCGGGCCAGCTTGGCAGCCGTGTCGACGGAGTCCGATCCGCCCGAGGTGAAGAAGACCTTGCTGCCCGGCACGGGGGCGATGCCGGCGAGCTTGTCGGCCAGGTCGATCGTGGGCTGGGTGGCGTAGTCGCCGAAGGTGCTGTAGGCGGCGAGCCGGCTCATCTGCTCCGCCGCCACCTCGGCGAGCTCAGCGCGGCCGTGCCCGACATTGGTGAACCAGAGGCCGGCCGTCGCGTCGAGGTACCGCTTACCCTCGCTGTCCCAGACGTGCGCACCCTCGCCTCGCGAGATCACGAACTCACCGGATGCCTCCACAGCACCCATGTCGGAGAACGGATGCCACAAGTTGCCCACGATCGACCTCTCAGTCGCGAGTAGGACCCGGTGTCCCAGCGGTGGGGCCAAGGTATCTCAGCCCAGGGCGGCGTCGTGGACGCAGATGGCGATCTGGACCCGGTTGGCCGCCTCCAGTTTGATGAGGACCCGGGAGACGTGCGCCTTGACGGTCGCCACGCTCATGTAGAGCTCCGCGGCGATCTCGGCATTCGCCCTTCCGGCTCCGACCGACAGCGCCACCTCGTGCTCACGCCCGCTGAGGAGGTCGAGGCGGGTTCGGGCGGCGGCCCTGCGGTCCTCCTCAGAAGTGGTTGACATGTCGGCGATCTGCTTGACCAGCTTGGCTGTGACGCTCGGCGACAGCATGTGCTCCCCGGCGGCGACCCGGTGCACCGCATCGACGATCGTCGCGGGCGGCGTGTCCTTCATCAAGAACCCGGTCGCCCCGTTTCGCAGGGCACGGAGCACATACTCGTCGGCGTCGAAGGTGGTCAGCACGATCACGGCGGGCGGGTGAGCCATAGCCGTGAGCCGGGTGGTGGCCTCGAGACCGTCCAGGCGGGGCATCCGGATGTCCATCAGCACGACATCCGGGTGCTCACGCTCGACCACGGCGATCCCCTGCAACCCGTCCTCGGCCTGGCCGACGATGTCGATCTCGGTGGCGCCACCCAGGATCATGGCGAGCCCGGCCCGGACCAGCGCGTCGTCGTCGACGATCACGACGCGGATGGGTTCCGCCGTCGTGGTCACGCCGCCCACGGCAGCCAGATGCGCACCACGAAGTCGCCCTCGCGGGTACGGCCGTGCTCGAAGCGCCCGCGTGCCAGGTTGGCCCGTTCGGCGAGCCCGATCAGCCCGAAGCCGGCGCCGGGGGTACGTGTCGTGGGCCCGCCGATGCGCTGCGGGTTCCTGACCTCTACGGTCAGGCCGTCACCCGGGCGACCGGTGACGATGACGTCGACCTGGGTGTCGGGGGCGTGCTTGCGAGCGTTGGTGAGGCTCTCCTGCACCATCCGGTATGCGGTCCGTCCGATCGAGGCGGGGATCTCGTCAGTGACCGGGACATCGTTCTTGAGCTGCACGCGGGCGCCCGAGGCCTGCTCGTCGGCGATCAGCTCACCCAGGTCGCACAGCGTCGGCTGGGGCCGGATCGGCACCTCGTCGTTGTCCTCGTCGCGGAGCAGGCCGAGGATCTCCCGGAGGTCGGTCAGCGCGCGGTGCGAGTTCGCCTGGATCACTCCGGCCGTCTCGCGCGTCTGCTCCGGCGACAGGTCCTGGCGGTACGCCAGCGCCCCTGCGTGCATCGCGACCAGGGACATCCGGTGGGCGAGCACGTCGTGCATCTCGCGTGCGATCCGGTTGCGTTCCTGGGCGTGCGCCTGGGCGACATGCAGAGCCTGCTCGCGCTCAGCCCGCTCGGCCCGGTCCTCGAGCGTCGCCAGCAGCTCGCGACGCGCCCCGATGTACATCCCGATCGCGATCGCGACGCACGCGAAGGCGATGCCGACAACGAGGCTGATGTACCACGGCGCCTCGGTATCGGCTTGCGGCTCGAAGGAGTAGTACAGCTGACCCGCCACCACCGAGATCGCGGCGACGGGGATCATCTGCATCCAGAGCCGCCGGGTCGACAAGGAGATGAAGGTGAGCAGGCCGGCACCCGACGAGCTGACGGAGGCGACGCTCGCTACCGCGCCGACCAGGGCCATCGCCAGCGGCCACCGTCGCCGGAAGTTCATCGCGACGAGGGTCACGACGCCGAGGCCGAGGTCGACGGCGACGAAGGCCGCGCTGGCCCTCCACTGCACGGCGGCGACCGACAGCCACAGCAGCCCACCGAAACCGACCGCGGCCAGGTTCCGCCAGATGACCTGCCAACGCGTCAACGGCGGCGGGGTGATCTGCACGCCGGTGTCGCTCATCCCGCCAGCCTAAGGACCTGGTCACGCGTTCACCTAGGAACCGAAGTCTGCGATGTCTCGACTTTGGTCTAGGCGATCAGCGACCTCAGCCCGATGTACGGGGGGCCTGGCTGCGTGCACTCTTGGTTCATGATCGTTGTCCAGGAGCTCACGAAGCGCTACGGCAGCTATACGGCTGTCGACCACGTCTCGTTCACCGTCGAACCAGGAACCGTCACCGGCTTCCTGGGGCCGAACGGGGCCGGAAAGTCAACCACGATGAGGATGATGGTCGGGCTGACCCCGCCATCCGGAGGGACCACGACCGTTCTCGGGGTTCCCTATGCCAAGCTCCACAACCCCGGCCGTACCGTGGGCGTCCTGCTTGACGCGTCCGCCCAGCACGCCGGGCGCGCCGGCCGAGAGGTGCTCAAGCTCGACGCGATGGTCATGGGTCTTCCCGACTCGCGTGTCGAGGAGATGCTGTCGCTCGTCGGCCTGAGCGAGACCGAGGCCAAGCGCCGAGTCGGCAACTACTCGCTGGGGATGCGGCAGCGTCTCGGTATCGCACATGCGCTGCTCGGCGACCCCGAAGTGCTGATCCTGGACGAGCCGGCGAACGGCCTCGACCCTGCGGGCATTCGGTGGATGCGGGGCCTGCTCACCAGCTTCGCCGACCGCGGCGGCACCGTCTTGCTGTCCTCGCACCTGATCCATGAGATCGAAGTCATCGCCGACGAGCTGGTGGTGATCGGCACCGGCAAGATCGTCGCGCAAGGCTCGAAGGAGTCGATGCTCGCCAACGCCGGCACGCTCGTCCGCGGTCTCGACGACGACGCGCTCCGGGCAGCGTTGGACGGCGCCGGACTGTCCTTCGCGCTCGGCACCGATGGTGGGCTGGTCGTTGAGGGCAGCACGGAGGCGGTAGGGCGCGCGGCACTCGCCGGTGGCGTCGTCCTCACCGAGCTGAGGACCGGTGGATCCGGTCTGGAAGGCATGTTCCTCCAGCTGACCGCAGGTGACGCACGAGAGGAGGTCCACGCATGAGTAGCCAGGTTGCCCCCACCGCGCCCATGGCGCGCCGCCCAGCGGCTGACCTTGCCAAGGTTCCGTTCTCGAGACTGGTCAGGGTCGAGCTGCGTAAGTCGTACGACACCCGGGCCGGCTTCTGGCTGCTGACGGCAATCGCCGCCATCACCGCTGCCGCCGTCGTCATCTTCCTGTTCGTCGGGCACCAGCGTGACCTGACCTACTCCAACTTCATCCAGGCAACGGGCGTGCCGCAGGGAATCCTGCTCCCGGTGCTGGGTATCTTGCTGATCACGAGTGAGTGGGGCCAGCGGACCGGGCTCGTCACCTTCACGTTGGAGCCGAGCCGGGCGCGCGTCGCCGCCGCCAAGGTGGTGGCCGCCGTGATTCTCGGTGTCATCGCTGTCGTCGTGGCCTTCGCGGTCGCTGCACTCGCCAATGTGGTGGGGATGGCGATTCGCAGCGGCGACGGGAGCTGGGACTTCGGCATCGCCGGGTTCTCCGACATCACGGTGTTACAGCTGTTGGGGATCCTCGGTGGCCTTGCCTACGGCATGCTGCTGCTCAACAGCGCCGCGGCGATCGTGCTGTCGTTCGCCTTGCCGACGGTCTCCGCCATCGTCTTCAACTGGTCGAAGGTCGCGGGCGCCGCTCCGTGGGCGGACCAGTCGACGGCACAGAGCCCACTGCAGGACCACTCGGCCAGCGGGAGCGACTGGACGCATCTGGCTATCAATACCCTGATCTGGGTGGTGCTGCCGCTGGCCGTCGGCGCTTGGCGGCTGATGCGCAGCGAGGTCAAGTCCGCCTGAGCCTGCGCGGCCCGCGGCCGCGTCAGCGTCGCGAGACCTCCCGGGACGGGGCTCCGGGAGGTCTCGCTACGACGTGGCGTCCGACGGTCCTGCGTTCGAGCACCTCGTCGAGCGGGGCGGCCCCGGTGCCGGCGGCTGTGGGCACATCGACATACCCGTCCCGCAACCTGATGGGCGCGGTGATGTCCTCGTCGAAGAAGCGGTCGCTGCCGGAGACGTCGCCGGGGAGGCTGAAGCCCGGCAGTGACGCGAGCGCGATGTTGGCAGCCCGTCCGAGCCCCGTCTCGACCATGCCGCCGCACCAAACGGCGACGCCGTTGGCGCGAGCCAGGTCGTGGATCCGGGCGGCCTCGAGATAGCCGCCGACCCGGCCGGCCTTGATATTGATGATCCGGCACGCGCCGATGGAGATGGCGTCCGCGGCGGATCGGGCGGAGGTGACGGACTCGTCGAGGCAAATGGGCGTACGCAGCCGGTGGGCGAGCTCAGCGTGCTGGCGGAGGTCGTCGGCGGCAAGGGGCTGCTCGACCAGGAGCAGGTCGTACCGGTCCAGCTTGGCCAGCTGATGGGCATCGGCCAGGGTGTAGGCAGCGTTGGCGTCGACCTGGAGCGCGATGTCGCCGAACCGTTCGCGCACGGCGTCGACCACGTCGACGTCCCAGCCGGGCTCGATCTTGAGCTTGACCCGGACGTACCCCTGGTCGAGGTAGCCGCCGACCGCGTCCAGCAGCTCGGGCAAGCTGTCCATGATCCCTACCGACACTCCCGACGGCACCCGATCGACCACACCGCCGAGGTGACGGGCAAGCGAGACTCCGCTCTGACGCAGCTCGGCATCGAGGACGGCCATCTCCAAGGCGGCTTTGGCCATCCGGTGCCCACTGATGTGGCCGAGCAGTCGGGCCACGTCGACCGCTCGGACATCGGGCGCGGCGAACAGCGCGGGCAGCAGGAACGAGGTGATCACGTCGCGAGCACCGGCCAGATACTCCGACGAGTACACCGGCTCGGGGGAGGCCACGCACTCACCCCACCCGTAGGTGTCGTCGGTGACGACATGCACCAGCAGGGCCTGCTTGTCGTACTCGGTGCCCAGCGAGGTCTGGAATGGGGCTACCAGCGGGAGCGCGATGGTCCTGAGCTCAACCCGCGTGATCCGCATGCCGCTCCGATCGATTGATGACATAGCCCGTGCGGCGGTCGAACCCGGTGACTCGGCCGCCGGCCGCCAGCTCCGCGCCCATGGTCGTGCGGACCGCGAGCCGCCAGGTCAGAGCAACGTCGGGCCGGGCGCGGCGGACGGCGTCGATATCCGCGGGGATGGCGACGCGGACAGTGGCGGCCCCGCGCCCGACATGGCCCTCCACCGGGCAGCCGGCGACCTCGGCGAGCAGGAGCGGCGCGCTCAGGTCAGCCGCCGCGACGACGAGCGACGCACCGTCGCAGGCGGTGGCGACGTCGTCCGACGCGATGCGCCAGGCCACGAGCAGGCGGTCGCTGCCCTGACCCTGGTTGATCCCGTCGGCCATGGCCCCGTAGAAGTCCTCGCGGTAGGCGACACCGCGAGCTCGGAGCTTGCCGAGGTTGAGATAGGCATTGCGGCTCATCAGCGGGTCGAAGGTCCAGGTCACGGTCTCGATGCCCTGGCCGAGAGCCCAGGCCCGCTGGTGCAGCTTGAGCGCGAACCCGACCTGGCGGTCCCGGGCGTCTCGGCGTATCCCGGCGATGTCGGAGTGCAGCGTGCGCTGTGCGGGGGGGCCGAAGAACGCCACGCTGCCGCCGACCAGACTCTCGTCGGCGTAGACGCCGCTGGCGTAGTTCCCGCTGTGGGTCAGTGCCCGCAGATGCTCGAGGCTGATCGGAGGGATCGCGTCTCCGGCCCAGATGTCGACGAGGAGGTCGACCAGCCGCTCGAGCTCGGCAAGCCCGCTCAGGGTCCGGATCGTGACACCCGACCGATCTGCTGCCCTGGCCGCCTGCTCGCGGGCCGACTGCTCCCTCGCCTTCGTCATGGCGACCGGCTCAGCAGACGTCGGCCAGTGCCTTCTCGAAGACCGTCATCGCCTCGTCGAGGAGGTCGTCGCCGATCACGAGCGGGGGCAGGAACCGGAAGACGTTCCCGAACGTCCCGCAGGTCAAGGTGATCACGCCCTCGGCGTGGCAGGCCGCGTTGACCTTGGCCGTCGACGCCGCATCGGGCTTGCGCGTACCGGGCTCGATGAGCTCGACAGCGACCATCGCGCCGCGGCCGCGTACCTCGCCGATGATCGGGTATCGACTCGCCAGCTCCTTGAGCCGCGGCGTCAAGATGCTGCCGATGTGACGTGCCCTGGCGGGGAGATCGAGCTCTTTCATCGTCTGGATCGCGCCCAGCGCGCTCGCACATGCCACCGGGTTGCCGCCGTAGGTGCCGCCGAGCCCGCCGGCCTTCACCGCGTCCATGATCTCGGCGCGGCCCGTCACCGCGGCGAGCGGCAGGCCACCGGCGATGCCCTTGGCCGTGGTGATCAGGTCGGGCACCACGCCCTCGTGCTCGCTGGCGAACCAGTCGCCGGTGCGGCAGAAGCCGGTCTGGATCTCGTCGGCGACGAACACGACACCGTTGTCGGTGCACCACTGGGCCAGCCGCGGCAGGAAGCCGCCCGCCGGGACGACGAAGCCGCCCTCGCCCTGGATCGGCTCCAGCACCAGGCACGCGGTGTTGGCGGCACCGACCTGCTTGTCGATGATCGAGATTGCCCGGTCCGCCGCCTCGCGCCCCGAGATCGGGACCGGCTCGCGGAACGGGTACGACATCGGAGCGCGGTACACCTCGCCGGCGAACGGGCCGAACCCGTTCTTGTACGGCACATTCTTCGAGGTCATCGCCATCGTCAGGTTGGTACGGCCGTGGTAGGCGTGGTCGAAGGTCACCACGGCATCGCGGCCGGTGTGGGTGCGCGCGATCTTCACGGCGTTCTCGACCGCCTCGGCGCCTGAGTTCAGCAGCAGCGACTTCTTGTGGTGATCTCCGGGAGTCACTTCGGCGAGCAGCTCGCAGACCTCGATGTACAGCTGGTATGGCGCAACCATGAAGCAGGTGTGTGTGAATCGCTGCACCTGCCGGCTGACGCGCTCGACCACGTGAGGTGCGGCGTTGCCGACGCTGGCCACGGCGATGCCCGCGGCCATGTCGATGAGCGAGTTGCCGTCCACGTCGACGATGACGCCGCCGCCTGCCGCAGCGACGTAGACCGGGAGCGTCACTCCGATACCGTCCGATACCGACCGCGACTTGCGCTCGTGCAGAGCCTTCGACCTCGGCCCCGGGATCTGCGTGATCAGCCGTCGTTCCTGCGGGAGATCCGGTCCACCGGTCGTTGTGTCAGTCATGCAGCCACCGTATGCCGATCCGGCGACATCCCGCCAGACGGGGATGCCCGTGGTGGGCGCTGGGCCGTCCGGCCGCCGGTCTCGAGGTGGTGTGCGCCAGGCGCTAGCGTCTGAGGCATGACGCGGACATATCCCATGCATGTGGCGGGCAAGTGGGTCGACGGGACCGATAGCTTCGAGATCCTGAATCCGTACACCGGGAAACCGGTCGCCGTGACCACCTGGGCCACCCCCGAGCAGGTCGAGGAGGCGGTCCAGGCCGCCCACGACCTGCGACACGAGGCGGCGGCGCTGCCCATCTACGTCCGCGCCGACGCCCTCCTGGCGATCAGCCGCCGGATCAGCGATCGCGCCGAGGAGCTCGCGCGGCTGATCACCTCGGAGAACGGCAAGCCCATCTTCTGGGCCCGAGGAGAGGTTGCCCGCGCGGTGTCGGTGTTCCGGCTCGCATCGGAGGAGGCCAGGCGTTGGTCGGGCGAGTCGATGCGGCTCGACACCGACAAGGCCGCCGAGGGCCGGGTGGCCCACATCAGGCGGGTGCCCAGGGGACCCGTGCTCGCGATCTCGCCCTTCAACTTCCCGCTCAACCTGGTAGCGCACAAAGTCGCCCCGGCGCTCGCTGTCGGCAGCCCGATCGTGCTGAAGCCGGCACCGAAGACACCACTCTCTGCGCTCGTCCTCGCCGAGCTCGTCGCCGAGACCGACCTGCCCGCAGGGATGCTCAGCGTGCTCAACGTGCCCAACGAGCAGGCGACGTCGCTGGTCGCCGACGAACGGCTGCCGGTGGTGTCCTTCACCGGCTCCGGGCCGGTGGGCTGGCAGATCCAGAAGGCGGCTCCGCACAAGCACGTCACGCTCGAGCTCGGCGGCAACGGTGCTGCGGTCGTCTGCAGCGACTGGAGCAGCGACGACGACCTGGACTGGGCGGCGGATCGGACGGCCACCTTCTCGAACTACCAGGCCGGGCAGTCCTGCGTCGGCGTCCAGCGGGCGTTCGTGCACGAAGGCGTCTACGACGCCTTCAGGTCCCGGGTGGTCGCGGCTGTCGAGGCGCTCGCCGTCGGCGACCCTTTCGACGACGCGACGCGGGTCGGCCCAGTGATCAACGAGGAGGCCGCGGAGCGGATCGTGAGCTGGGTCGACGAGGCCGTCCAGGGCGGTGCCACTGTCCTGACCGGTGGCGGCCGGCAGGGTACGACGGTCGAGCCGACAGTGCTCGAAGGGGTCGCTGCCGACGACAAGGTGTCGTGTCAGGAGGTGTTCGGGCCCGTGCTGACCCTCGAGTCCGTCCCGGCCGACGCCGACGCCTTCGCGAAGGTCAACGCGTCGTCCTACGGCCTGCAGGCAGGCGTCTTCACCCACAACCTGCAGACTGCCTTCCGGGCACACCGCGAGCTCGAGGTCGGCGGCGTGATCGTCGGGGACGTACCGAGCTACCGGGCCGACCAGATGCCGTACGGCGGCGTCAAGGACTCCGGCGTCGGCCGCGAGGGAGTCAGGTACGCGATGCAGGACTACACCTACGACCGCGTGATGGTCCTCACCGGCCTCGACCTGTAGCCCCACCCTCTGCCGAAGGGTCACAAATCTTCGGCCGAGGGATCAGGTTCTTGGAGTTGACCCGATCGCTGCGGTGCCGGTGGACGGCGACGTACCCTCTATCAAGGGCGACCTCAGCGTGGAGGCGTCACCGGCGCTGACCGCTGGCACCGCGACCGCGTGGGGCGACGCTCCGTCCCACCACCCCTGGCAGGAGGACCGACGCACCGATGACCAGCCTGGTCTATGCCCTCGGGGTCATCTTGTTCCTGCTCGGCGTTCTCGTCTCGATCGGTCTGCACGAGGTCGGGCACATGGTGCCTGCCAAGCTGTTCGGCATCAAGGTCACGCAGTACTTCGTCGGGTTCGGCAAGACGCTCTGGTCGGTCAAGCGTGGAGACACCGAGTACGGCATCAAGGCGTTCCCGCTCGGCGGCTTCATCCGGATGGTGGGGATGCTTCCACCGGAGCGGCGCGGTGCCGACGGCGAGGTCCGGGGGATCCGCAACGGCTTCTTCGGGCGGCTGATCGCCGATGCGCGGGCGCTGGAGTACCAGAACGTGACGCCGGCAGACGAGCCGCGGTTGTTCTATCGACAGGCCTGGTGGAAGAAGATCATCGTGATGGCGGGTGGGCCGCTGACCAACGTCGCGTTGGCAGTGCTGCTCCTCGGTGGCGTCTTCATGGGTATCGGCGTCAATACCCCGACGCTGACGGTGAGCGCCATCTCCGACTGCGTCATCCCGGCCAGCGACGGCAACCGCCCCTGCGTGGTTGCCCCCAACCCGAACGCCGACCCCGTCTCACCGGCGCTGAAGGCGGGGTTCCGTGCGGGCGACAAGATCGTCTCGTTCAACGGTGTGCGAATGACGAGCTGGGACCAGTTCGCGGCAGCCATCCGCACCAACCGTTCAGGCCCGGCCAGCATCGTGGTGAACCGCGGTGGCAAGGACATCACGTTGACCACCAACACGGCGGTGTCGCAGCGCCCCAGCCTGACGGCGACCGGCTCGCTGTACGTCGATGTCGGCTTTCTGGGCGTCACCCCGGAGGAGACCAGACAGCGTCAGGACGCCGCATACGTCGCCTCGACGATGTGGGACTACACCAAGGGCACCGGCCAGGCCCTGATCCAGATGCCGCAGCGGATGGTCGGCGTGGTCAAAGCCGCCCTCGGGGTCCAGAAGCGTGACCCGCAGAGCCCGATAAGCGTCGTCGGAGCGAGCCGGGTCGCCGGCGAAGTCGCCTCCGACACTCAGATCAGCGTGGCCGACCGTTGGGCGACGCTGCTGACGCTGCTCGGGGTCGTGAACCTCTTCGTGGCGCTCTTCAACTTCATCCCCCTGCTGCCGCTCGACGGCGGCCATATCGCCGGCGCGCTGTACGAGGCACTGCGCCGCGGCTTGGCTCGGGTCCGGGGCCGACCGGACCCAGGTTTCGCCGACGTCGCTCAACTGCTGCCTATCGCCTACGCGGCAGCCAGTGTGCTGATCGTGATGGGCGTGCTGCTCGTCTGGGCCGATATCGTCAACCCCATCACCCTGAGCGGCTGAGGAGCCACCATGACCACGATCAACCTGGGGATGCCGACGGCGCCGCCCCCGGTGCTCTCTCCGCGTCGCAAGACCCGGCAGATCAAGGTCGGCAAGGTGCTCGTCGGCGGCGATGCGCCGGTGTCGGTGCAGTCGATGACCACGACGCTCACGTCCGACGTCAACACCACGCTGCAGCAGATCGCCGAGCTGACAGCATCGGGCTGCGACATCGTGCGCGTGGCCTGCCCGAGCCAGGACGACGCCGACGCCCTGCCGCAGATCGCCTCGCACTCGCAGATCCCGGTGATCGCTGACATCCACTTCCAGCCGAAGTACGTCTTCGCGGCCATCGACGCCGGGTGCGCGGCCGTCCGGGTCAACCCCGGCAACATCCGCAAGTTCGACGACCAGGTCAAGCAGATCGCCCTCGCGGCCAAGGACCGGGGCACCTCGATCCGGATCGGTGTCAACGCCGGCTCGCTCGACCCGAGGCTGCTGGCCAAGTACGGCAGGGCCACCCCGGAGGCGCTGGTCGAGTCCGCCGTGTGGGAGGCCTCGCTCTTCGAGGAGCATGACTTCCACGACTTCAAGATCTCGGTCAAGCACAACGACCCGGTCGTCATGGTCAAGGCCTACGAGCTGCTGTCCGAAGCCGGCGACTGGCCCTTGCATCTGGGCGTGACCGAGGCGGGACCGGCCTTCCAGGGCACGATCAAGTCCTCGGTCGCCTTCGGGGCGCTGCTGTCGCAGGGGATCGGCGACACGATCCGCGTCTCTTTGTCGGCCCCTCCGGTCGAGGAGGTCAAGGTCGGACTGCAGATCCTGGAGTCCCTCAACCTGCGCGCACGCCGGCTCGAGATCGTCTCCTGCCCCTCGTGCGGACGGGCGCAGGTCGATGTCTACAAGCTGGCGGACGAGGTCACCGCTGGTCTGGAGGGGATGGAGGTACCACTGCGCGTCGCCGTGATGGGGTGCGTGGTCAACGGCCCCGGCGAGGCTCGCGAGGCCGACCTCGGCGTCGCGTCCGGCAACGGCAAGGGTCAGATCTTCGTCCGCGGTGAGGTGATCAAGACCGTCCCCGAGGCGATGATCGTCGAGACGCTGATCGAGGAGGCGATGAGGTTGGCCGACCAGATGGGCGAGCCGGTCGGCGACGACGGCCTCACTCGACCTGCTGGAAGCCCGGTCGTCTCCGTCTCCTGATCGCGCGCCCGCAGAGGCGTCAGAGTCCTGGCTTCTCGGCATTGCCGGGTGGTGGCTATGATGCTAGCATTCTAGTGTGATCTGGAAGGGGCAGCCCGAGAAGGCGCAGTTCAACGTGTACCTTCCACCTGACCTGATCAGGCGGACCAAGCATCAGGCCATCGACGAGGGCGCAAGCCTCTCCGCTCTCGTCGAGCGGGCCCTGCAGGAGTACTTGACCAGCCACGGAGAGGCGAAGCGATGACCGCGATCGCGGTCCGCCCAGTGCGGTTCACCGACAGCATCGAGGAGATGCAGCGCTTTCTCGAGGTCCTCGGGCTCCGTCCGAGGATGTCGAGATGGTCGCCGGCGGTGGAATGCTGGCGCTGCACGACGCCGCCACGTCAGATCAGGGCCACGTGGCGGCCGAGACCAGTCTGAGCTTCGAGGTCGACGATCTCAGGGGACTCGCCCGGCAGCTCGTCGACGCCGGAGTCGCCGACGTGGCGGTGTACGACGAGGCGTACGGCCAGGTGCTGACGTCCATCGACCCACTCGGTGACACCGTGTCCATCGATGGTCGTAGCGACGATCTCTATGGCTACCGGGTCGTCCAGGCCGACTCGCCGGCCGCGAGCCTCAGGGTGGTGCCGGTCCGGTTCACCGAACCGGACGGCCCCGCGAGCGGATGGCTGGAGGCGCTCGGCCTGACGCGTGTCGACGGCGGCAACGGCTTCTTCCAGATGTATGCAGCGGGTGGGGGCGACCACGGCTACGTCGGGCTGCACCGCGCCTACCCCCAGGAGCTTCCGATCGTCGCGGGGCGTGCTGCCGTCCAGCTGACGTTCGCCACCACCGAGGCGCTCGACGACGTGGCTGCCCGGCTGGTCGCCGGGGGCTATTCGGACGCCACCGTCCAGCGCAAGGACTTCGGCGAGATGGTCACGGTGACCGACCCGGACGGGCGAGAGTGTCAGGTGCATGCGCTCCTCGACGGCAGCTGACTCACGACTGCGCGACGACCCGGACTTCCGGCGGTACTGGTGGTCGCGCCTGCTCTCCACCGCCGGCACGATCGTCAGCTATATCGCGCTGCCGGTGCTG
The DNA here is from genome assembly GCA_038239485.1 of Propionibacteriales bacterium. GTDB lineage: Bacteria > Actinomycetota > Actinomycetes > Propionibacteriales > Nocardioidaceae > DASQEH01. The sequence continues at coordinate 55,770 of JBBSET010000006.1, read as the reverse complement.
GTGTACCGGGTCAGCGGATCCGCCGTCCTGACCGCCTCCGTCTCGGCCCTCGAGACCGCGTCGTACGTGCTGCTGGGACTCTTCGCGGGCGCGCTCTCCGACCGGTGGGACCGCAGGCTCGTGATGGTGGTGGCCGACTGCGTCGACGCGGTGGCGATCGTGTCGGTGCCGGTGGCTCACTGGCTGGGAGTCTTGACGGTGGCTCAGTTGATGCTCGTGGCGTTTCTGGTACCGGGCGTGGCGGTGTTCTTCGACGGGGCGAACTTCGGAGCGATGCCGCTGCTCGTGGGCAGGGCACGGATCGCCCAGGCCAACGCCGCCGTCTTCGGAGCGGCCTCGGTGTGCGAGATCATGGTGCCGTCGCTGGTCGGGATCGGGCTCGCTGTCCTCCACCCGGCGACGATGCTTGCGGTTGACGCGGTCAGCTACCTCGCCTCGGCCGCATGCATCGCGACCATCGCCAGGCCCATGTACGACAGCTCGCGCGCGCGTGCGCCGATGAGCGTCCGGGTCCTCTTCTCCGACATCGCCGAGGGCCTGAGATACCTGGTCGACCACGCCGGGGTACGCACGATGACCATCGTCGGATCCCTCCAGTCGGCAGCCGGTATGGGGTTCGTCTCCCTGATGGTCGTCTGGTGCGACCGGGTCCTCGGCGTGGGCACCGCCGGGCTCCGGTTCGGGTTCGTCTACGGGTCCTGGAGCGTCGGCGGACTGCTCGCTGTCGTCGCGCTGCCGAGACTCCTGCGCACGACCAGCGCCGCCCGGATCACTCTGCTGGCCCTACCCGCCTCGGCCCTGATCGGCGTGCTGACCAGTCTGGCACCGAGCTGGGAGCTGGCGGCCCTCGGCCTCTTCGCGTGGAGCTGCTCGTACATGCTCGTGGTGGTCAACTCGATCTCGTACCGCCAGCAGGTCACGCCTGAGCGCCTCCTCAGCCGGGTGAACACTGCCGGGCGGATGCTGGCCTGGGGTGTCGGAGGAACCGTCGGAGCCCTGGCCGCAGGCCTGCTTGGCCTCCTCGTCGGGATCCAGCCGGCCATGGTCGCGGTGTCGTCCCTCACGTTCGTCGGCGTCGCGGTCGCCTGGACCTCCCCGCTGCGCGGACCCTCGGGGTCACCGCCCGGTCGCATTCCTCCATCCCCCGTTGCCGAACAGTCGCCGGAGCTTGACTGAGACGGACTGGCCGAGCTCAAAAGAGGATGGTCGCGAACCGGCAGCGCTCGGCGAACCCGACCCGGGCGTAGGCACGGCGGGCCGGGTCGTTGTGCTCGTTGACATACAGCGAGACTGTCGGGGCGTAGTCGCGTACGGCTGTCGCGCACACGGCGGCCACCCCAGGCGCAGCGAGCCCATGACCCCGGTAGCGAGGGTTGACCCAGACGCTCTGCACCTGACAGGCGGCGGGGGTCACCGCGTGCAGCTCGGCCTTGAAGAGCACCTCGCCAGCCTCGATGTGAGCGAAGGCATACCCCTTCGAGATCAGGTGGGCGACCCGGGCGCGGTACAGCGCCGACCCGCCTTGGATCACCGGTGAGATGCCGAGCTCCTCGGTGTACATCGAGACGCACGCCGGGTACAGGATGTCGAGCTCGTCGGGCCGGACCCGGCGGACCTGCGGGGCCGGCTCGACCGCCGGTGGACCGGCAAGCACCAGGAACGGCTGACGCGGGCGAACCGACCGGGCCGGGCCCCAGGCGGGTTCGAGCCGCTGCCACAACGCGGATACGTCGTGATCGCGACCCATGATCGACCCGCAACGGCGCCCCTGGTCCAGGGCGCGGGAGGCGAACGCCTCGAGGGCCTCCGGCGTCGCCTGGGCGGGCGTCAGGTTCGCGGCAGCGTGACAGATGGAGAGTAGGCCGCCCGCTTCGTCGTCGTCGTACCCCCACATCTCGCCGCCGAGCCATCGAGGCTCCAAGTTCGTGACCCGGACCCGATGGTCCACGAAGACATTGGTGATCGGGTCCTGGGCGATGAGGCGCTGGACATCAACGACATCGGCCGGGCCGAGGACGCGTACGCGCTGACGGGTCCGCAGGACCATCGCTGCACCTCCTTGCAATTGCGAGCCTACGCGCCGATCGCGGCCACCGGTGCGATGCTCGAGCACATTCGCACCGGGGGCAAGGCAGTGGCTCGGAGCCCGTTGGGGTACACCATGCGGCGGCGGACCCGTGGCCTGATGGCGGCGGTCTCGTTGAGCGCACTGCTGACCCCATGCTCCAGCGCGGGTGACACGGCCGCCGACGTGCTGACCAAGGGACCGACATCACCCTGATCTACGGCCATCACGCCCATGTGGTCCAGCCCTACGACAGGGTCAACGGCACCTGGGTCGTCTACGGTCTCGGCGGCTCGGCCGCCCAGCAGGACACCGCCGTCGAGGGTGTGTACGACAGCAACACCTGCCGAGCGGTGCTCAAAGAGAAGCCCGACGGGTCGTTCGCGGTGAGCAAGCTCGAATACGTCCCACCATGTGCACGCCGGACCTCCACAACCCTGCCGATGCGTCGCTTCGCCCTGATCTGCTGGCGACGCAGCGGCGGGTCGGCTCGCCGGCTGCAGAACTCAGGTGAGCGTGTCGCCCCGGCCCGATATCCTCGACATCCGGCGACCCTGCCGTCAGCTCGAGGAGACACCAGTGGCACTGCGGATGTCGACCCTGTTCCTTCGCACCCTGCGTGAGGATCCGGTGGACGCCGAGGTGCCGAGCCATCGGCTGCTGGTCCGCGCCGGCTACATCCGCCGCGCCGCCCCAGGCATCTACTCGTGGCTGCCCCTGGGGTACCGGGTACTGCGTAACGTCGAGCGCATCGTGCGGGAGGAGATGGACGCCATCGGTGCGCAGGAGGTGCACTTCCCCGCGCTGCTGCCGCGAGAGCCCTACGAGGCGAGCCATCGGTGGACGGACTACGGCCCGGGAATCTTCAGGCTGAAGGACCGCAAGGGGGCCGACTACCTGCTCGGTCCCACCCACGAGGAGATGTTCACGCTGCTGGTGAAGGACCTGTACTCGTCGTACAAGGACCTCCCGCTCGCCCTCTACCAGATCCAGACGAAGTACCGCGACGAGCAGCGTCCGCGTGCCGGGATCCTGCGAGGACGCGAGTTCGTGATGAAGGACTCGTACTCGTTCGACCTGACCGACGACGCGTTCCTGGCGTCGTACCAGGCGCATCGCGAGGCCTACATCAAGATCTTCGACCGGCTCGGCTTCGACTACGTCATCGTTGCGGCGATGTCGGGGGCGATGGGCGGGTCGGCCAGCGAGGAGTTCCTGGCCACCGCCGACAACGGCGAGGACACCTATGTGCGGTGCACGAACTGCGACTACGCCGCCAACGTGGAAGCGGTCCGGGTGCCCATGCCTGCGCCGGTCTCGTGGGAGGGTACGCCCGCGGCACACGCTGAGCTGACCCCAGATACGCCGACCATCGACACCCTCGTCGACCACCTGAACGCCGCGTTCCCTCGTTCCGACCGGCCGTGGGCGGCGGGGGACACCCTCAAGAACCTGATCGTGACGCTCGTCAGCCCCGAAGGCGTACGCGAGCCGGTCGCGATCGGTGTACCGGGTGATCGTGACGTGGACCTGAAACGGCTCGAAGCCCAGGTCGAGCCGAGCGCCGTCGAGGCGTTCGACGAGGCGGACTTCGCCCGGAACACGGCCTTGGTCAAGGGTTACATCGGCCCCGGTGCGCTCGGCTCGGACAGCTCGAGCGGCATCCGGTACCTCCTCGACCCCCGGGTGTCGACGGGGACCCGCTGGGTCACCGGTGCAGACCTCCCTGGCCGCCATGTACTGGACCTGGTCGCCGGTCGCGACTTCACCGGCGACGGCGTGATCGAGGCGGCAGACGTGCGCGACGGCGACCCCTGTCCGGTCTGCGGGGCGCCGATGGAGACGGCCCGAGGGATCGAGATGGGTCACATCTTCCAGCTCGGCCGCCGCTTCGCCGAGGTGCTCGGCCTGCAGGTGCTGGACGAGCACGGGAAGCTGGTCACCGTCACAATGGGGTCGTACGGGGTCGGTATCTCCCGTGCGGTCGCGGCGATGGTGGAGAACTCCCATGACGAGCTCGGGATCATCTGGCCCCGCGAGGTGAGCCCCGCGGACGTGCATATCGTCGCCACCGGCAAGGACCCGGCGATCTTCGCGGCAGCGGTCGCGCTCACAGACTCGCTGGAGGCGGCCGGGTTGACCGTCCTGTACGACGACCGGCCGAAGGTGTCGCCGGGGGTGAAGTTCAAGGACGCCGAGCTGATCGGGGTGCCGACGATCGTGGTCGTCGGCAAGGGGCTCGCTACTGGCACGGTCGAGGTCAAGGACCGAGCCAGCGGAGAGCGGGTCGACGTGGCCGCCGGCGAGGCGGTGTCGCATCTGGTGGGTGTCGTCCGTGGCGGTTGAGGCGGTCATCTTCGACTGGGGCGGCACGCTGACGCCATGGCGGACGATCGACCCGGTCGATGAGTGGCGGTCGTTGGCGACGGTCTCGTCGCCCGACCGCGTCGACGAGGTGACGGCTGCTCTGCTCGACGCCGCGTCAGCCGTGTGGGCACGGGCTCGCGACGAGCATGTCAGCTCCAGCATCGAGGAGATCTGCTCGCTGGCCGGCATCGCGTACGACGACCGGCATTGGTCGGGGTACCGGGCGTTCTGGGAGCACGCGACCTTCACGGACCCCGACGTGCCCAACCTGTTCGCGGACCTACGCGCGTCCGGGACCCGTATCGGCATCTTGTCCAACACGCTGTGGCCACGGTCCTGGCACCAGGAGATCTTCGAACGCGACGCACTCGATCACCTGATCGACGGGGCCGTGTACACGTCGGAGATCAACTGGACGAAGCCGGCGCCGGAAGCTTTCTTCGCTGCCATGCAGGCGGTCGGCGTGAGCGACCCCGGCGCGTGCGTCTTCGTCGGCGACCGGCTGTTCGACGACATCTGGGGTGCCCGCAATGCGGGGATGCGCGCCGTCCACGTGCCGCACAGTGACATACCTGCCACGCAGATCGGGCATTCCCTCGGCGAGCCCGACGCCGTCGTGCAGCGGCTGGCCGAGATCCCGGCCGTGGTCGACAGCTGGCGCTGACCTCCTTGCTGGAGGGGCTTGACCTCAAGCGGACTTGAGGTTGGACGATCGAACCATAGTCATCGGATCGTCAGGAGCCACCATGTCAACTGCACTCATCACCGGAGCCTCACAGGGCCTCGGCCGCGCCATCGCTGTGGAGCTCGCGAGCCGCGGCTGGTCGCTGGTCGTCGATGCACGGGGGCGCGATGCGCTGGCCGCGGTGGAGCGCGAGATCGTCGCGGCGGGAGCCGGAACAGTCCAGGCCATCCCAGGCGACGTCGCCGACCCAGAGCACCGGGCCGGCCTGCGCGAAGCGGTCGAGGGTACCGGCTCCCTCGACGTCCTGGTCAACAACGCCAGCACGCTCGGCGCCAGCCCGCTCCCGGCGCTGAGCGATGTCAGCCTCGACGTCTGGCGGCGGACCTATGAGGTCAACGTCACGGCGCCGCTCGCTCTCACCCGTTCGATGCTCGACCTCCTCCAGCGGCGGTACTCGCACGGCGTCGTCATCAACGTCACGTCCGACGCGGCCGTCGGGGGCTACCCGGGATGGGGTGGCTACGGTTCGTCGAAAGCAGCTCTCGAGGCATGGACGGCCGTCCTTGCCGCCGAGATGCCCGGGCTCCACATCTACTCCTTCGACCCTGGCGACATGCGGACCGCCATGCACCAGGACGCGTTCCCCGGCGAGGACATCTCCGACCGCCCCGAGCCATCGACGGTGATGCCCGCATTCGTCCGGCTGGTCGAGTCCAGGCCGCCGAGTGGCCGCTACCGTGCTGTCGACCTGCTCGCGTCCACCCAGACGGTGCGCGCATGACCGTCGTCGTTCATGCCATCCCGCGCACCCGGTTCGCGATGCCCACCGACAGGGAGGCCACTTCGACACCGGAGCAGCGCGGCCTCGAACGCGACCAGGTCCGCCTCCTGGTCGTCCGCCCGGACACGGTCGCGGACACCACCTTCCGAACCTTCCCGGACCATCTCGAGTCAGGGGACCTGCTCGTGGTCAACACCTCGGCAACGCTGGCCGCGGCCCTCGACGTCGTCCGGATGAGCGGTGCCCCAGGCCTGCTCCACGTCGCAGGCGGCCTCGACGACGGCTCCTGGGTGGTCGAGGTCCGGCGACCGGACAACTCCGGCCCGGCCGCCGACGTCAGGATCGGCGAGCCTGTCCGGCTGCCTGGCGGAGGGCGCCTCGTCGTCCAGGCGTCATACCCCCGGGCGGGCGTCAGCGGTAGCAGACTCTGGCGAGCTGCCGTGCCCGCCGGCGCCGACAGGGCCAGCCTCCTGAGGACGCATGGCCGACCCATCGGCTACCGCTATCTGCATGGTCCGGTACGACTCGCCGACGTTCAGACGGTGTATGCCGACGAGGCCGGCAGCGCCGAGATGCCTAGCGCCGGCCGCCCGATCACCGACAGGTTGCTCACGCGGCTGATGATGCGAGGGGTGGTCGTCGCACCCCTGGTCCTGCACACCTCGGTGTCGAGCCCTGAGAAGCACGAGCCACCTGTGCCCGAGCAGTACTGGGTTCCCGAGGCGACCGCACGTCTCGTGAACTCGACCCGTGTGGCCGGTCACCGGGTGGTGGCCGTCGGGACCACCGTCGTACGAGCGTTGGAGAGCGTCGCCGAACCTGACGGTACGGTGCATGCCGACGCCGGCTGGACCGATCTGGTGATCGGACCGGAGCGGGCTGTCCGTGCGGTGGACGGTCTTGTCTCAGGACTGCACGAGCCCCAAGCGAGCCATCTGCTGCTGCTCGAGGCAGTGGCGGGCACGGCTCTGGTCGCCGCGGGGTATGAGGCGGCGGTCGCCGAGAGGTACCTCTGGCACGAGTTCGGCGACTCGATGCTCTTCCTGCCCGCGCTGCAGCGATAACAGGCCGGCCCAGGCCCGGTCGCGCTGCAGAAGCCTGGACGGGAGTCAGCCCGAGCCGATACCAGGGAACGCCTGGAGCGGCGCCCCCCAGCCGGCTTCGCGTCGGGCGCAGTCGGTGAGCGCGTCGACCGCGATCGCGCGCGAAGGCACCACCGTCTCGGCCACCGCCTGAGCGTAGATGGCAGCCGTGCGGGCCTCCAGCTCCCTCGCCAGCCGCTTGCACGCCGCCAGTCCGCTGACGCCGAACGGCAGCGTGTACGCCGGTTCAGCCGCGACCGGCGTCTCGCCGAGCCGGTACAGCAGAGTGGTCAGGTCGTCACGACGGGCCCGGTGCTCGGCGTAGCAGGTGCCGGCGTACGCCTCGAGGGCAGCCGCGCCGGAGATGCCCGCCAGCACGCCACCCAGGACGCCATATCCGAAGAGGTCGGCATGCTCGGCGGCGAGACAGCTCTGCAGGGCGTCGGCCGCGCTCATCCGCGAAGGCCGTCGAGCTCGGCGGCGACGGCGTGCGAGGCGGAGACGGAGGCGAACAACCTGGCCAACAGCCCCGAGTCGGCTGTGAGGGCATCGTTGCGTCGGGCGTCGCGGGCGGCAAGCAGCAGCGACCTTGCCTCCGACAGATTGCCTTCGAGGCGGCCACGCCGGGCCGGCGTGTGCATGGCCGTGTTGGTGAAGGGGCTACTCAGCGCCGCCTTCAGTCCCTCGACATGCTGACGCTGCTGGTCCGCGAGCAGGCGAAGCACCGAGGCCGGGGTACGCCGTCGGGCTGAGGAGAGGAAGGCGAGGATGGCGAGCTCGTCGGCGATCGCCCCGACGAGGCGCGGGACGTCCGACTCGGAGCCCCAGCTCGCCGGGTCAGACGATACGGTGCCCAGGGAGGATGGCCCCCCGGTCCGGGCGGACAGGCCGTCGCGCGCCGGGCTCCCGCAGCCGGTGAGCGCCGCAGCCATACCCGCAGCGGTCGCGCCACCCAGAAGCGCCCGCCGGCTCACGCGCCATCGGCTCCCCACGCGCCGACCGTACCTCAGCCGGGTCAGCCGTGGGCTCACGCGGCTCGGGGCGCCCGGGGCGACCTCGGCGTCGCTGTCGCTTTCGGTGGGGCTCGGTGTGCTTCACTCGGCGCTGGTCAGACCGGGTCAACCCACATAGGGTGTTCGTACATGCGCAGCGTGTGAGCGCACCTTCAGGGTTGGTCGCCTTGTAGGCTGGGTGTCCGCTGTAACGGTAGATGCGCGACGGCGATGCAGGACAACACAACAGCGAGGAGCAAGCCGTGACCGGTCGGCCCCCCAGAGAGCCACTCCTCGAGACGTTGGCTCCTCCCCTCGCCGCTTCCGGGTTCGACCTCGAGGACGTCGAGGTGACGTCGGCCGGCCGCCGTCGCGTGGTGCGCGTCCTGATCGACAAGGACGGAGGCGTCACCCTCGACGACATCAGCGAAGCCACCACCTTGGTGAGCGCTCTCCTCGACGACAGTGACGCGCTCGGCGACGGCTCCTACACACTCGAGGTCACGTCGCGAGGCGTGGACCGGCCGCTCACCCAACCGCGACACTGGCGTCGTAACGCCGACCGCCTCGTCACCGTCACCCCCCACCAGCGGCCCCTGGTGACCGGCCGCATCGTCGACGCCGACGAGACCGGGGCGACGATAGCGGCCGACGGGTCGCTGGAGCGGTTCGAGTTCTCCGAGATCGCCAAGGCACGCGTCGAGATCGAGTTCAACCGCGCGAGCCCCGGCGCCGGCGGCAAGGTCAGGCGCCAACGCCGCGCCGAGGTGTCAGGCCACCCGGCCGGCACCGGTGACGACGGGAGGGAGTGACCCATGGACATCGACATGGCCATCCTGCGTTCGCTCGAACGCGAGAAGGAGATCTCGTTCGACGTCCTCGTCGACGCGATCGAGCAGGCCCTGCTGGTTGCATACCAGCGCAGCCCGGGGGCCCAGGCGGACGCTCGCGTCGACCTCGACCGCAAGACCGGTCATGTGCGGGTGCTCGTGGTGGAGCGTGACGATGACGGCGAGGTGACCCGTGAGTGGGACGACACCCCGGAGGGGTTCGGCCGGATCGCCGCTACCACCGCACGGCAGGTGATCCTGCAGCGGCTCCGCGACGCCGAGGACGAGCTCCGGTTCGGGGAGTTCTCCGGCAAGGAGGGCGACGTGGTCTCGGGGATCGTGCAGCAGGGCCGAGACCCCGAGATGGTGTTCGTGGACCTGGGCAAGATCGAGGCGATCCTGCCCGCCGCCGAGCGGGTGCCCGGCGAGCGCTATGAGCACGGGCTGCGGTTGCGATGTCTGGTGGCAACCGTACGCAAAGGGCCGCGGGGACCTCAGGTGATGGTGTCGAGGTCGCACCCCAATCTGGTCAAGAAGCTCTTCGCGCTGGAGGTCCCTGAGATCGCCGACGGGACGGTCGAGATCGCCGGCATCGCACGCGAGGCCGGTCATCGGACCAAGCTGGCTGTGCGGACGTCGACGCCCGGCGTCAACGCCAAGGGCGCCTGCATCGGGCCGATGGGTCAGCGGGTCCGAAACGTGATGATCGAGCTCCACGGCGAGAAGATCGACATCGTCGACTGGTCGGCGGACCCGGCTGAGATGATCGCCCACGCGCTGTCTCCGGCACAGGTGTCGTCGGTCGAGATCGTCGACGAGGCGATGCGCTCGGCGCGTGTCGTCGTGCCCGACTATCAGCTCTCGCTCGCGATCGGCAAGGAGGGCCAGAACGCCCGCCTTGCGGCCAGGATGACGGGCTGGCGCATCGACATCCGTTCCGACGACCCCCCCGAGCTGCGTGCGTCAGCAGTTGCGGACAGGGGCTAGACTGGGACACGATGAGTTCGACGCCTCCGGTGCGCACGTGTGTGGCCTGCCGGGAGCGGACAACGAAATCGCACCTCCTGCGTGTTGTGGCCGGTGTCGGCGGACCCCCGTGGCTCCTGACTCCGGACGAACAGGCGAGAAGACCGGGCCGCGGAGCCTACCTGCATCTCAGTTCCGCGTGCCTCGATCTCGCCGAGCGCCGTCGGGTGTTCTCCCGGGCCTTGCGGCTCGAGGGGCCACTGGACACCAGCGCCCTCAGATCGTGGATCATGACACGTACCCAGCCCTCACCCGAGGTGCCGGGGCCAGCAGACGACAGGCTGGTTCGACCAGCAAGAGAGTGGAGCAGCAGCTCATGACATCTCGATGAGTCTCCTCCGATGAGTAGTACCCACACCTAACGGTTTGTGACCTTCTGGGGTCCGGACCGCCCCAAGAAGGAGAAACGTGGCCAAGGCCAGAGTCCATGAACTCGCCAAAGAGTTCGGAGTGCCGAGCAAGAATGTGCTCGAGGCGCTCAAAGACATGGGGGAGTTCGTCAAGTCTGCCTCCTCGACGGTCGAGGCGCCGGTCGTCCGCCGCCTCGAAGAGACGCACGGCGAGACCTGGAAGTCCGCCGCTGCCGCCAAGGCGGCGAAGAAGGCCGCGGCGTCGGGCGCCAAGCCCGCCGCCCCCGACGATGGCGCTGCCTCGGTCGTCGCCCCAGCCAACGGCGCTGCCGCGCCGGCGTCGACCGGGCCGCTCGCCCCGGGCATCGCTAACGGGTCGGCTGCGTCAGCCCCCGCTTCGGCGCCCTCGCCCGCCGGCGAGGTGGCGCCCTCGGTCGGTGGCGGACCACGCCCCGGACCCCGACCACCGGCTCCGAGCGTGAACCCGGCCGCTGGACGTCCCACCTCGACCCCCCCGTCGGCGACGCCCAGAGTCGACCTGCCGACCGCCGACATCCCGGCCGCGCGACCCGCGGCGTCAGCTCCGACCAGCCAGCCTCGTCCTGGTGCGATGCCTCGCCCTGCCAAGCCTTCCGGGCCGCGCCCGGGCAACAACCCGTTCTCGGCCACCCAGGGCATGCAGCAGCCACGTCGGCCTGTCCCGGGGCAACCGTCCTCGTCTCGCCCGGGATCGCCCGAGCAGACCGACCGCACCGAACGACCCGGCGACGCACGCGGCCCGCGTCCCGGCGGAGTGCCCGGCGCCCCTCGACCCAACCCCGCCATGATGCCCAAGCAGTCCAACATCGGCGGCCCCTCGAGCGCCGGTCCACGCTCGCGCCCGGGACCTGGTGGCTCGACCGGTGGTCCGGGACGTACCACTGGCGCACCTGCACGCGGTCGACCGGCCCCCGGCGGCGGCAACCGCGGCGGCGGCTATGCCGGCGGCGCAGGAGCCCCGGGTGGCGCCCCGACGGGCGTGCCGACCGGAAGTGGACGCCCCAACAGCAACCGCAACAACCGCGGGACGACCCAGGGTGCCTTCGGTCGCGCAGGAGGACCGCCACGGCGTGGCCGCAAGTCCAAGCGCGCCCGTCGCCAGGAGTTCGAACAGATGCAGGCCCCGTCGATCGGCGGGGTGCGCGTCCGCCAGGGCGACGGCGAGACCGTTCGCCTGTCGCGCGGCGCCTCGCTGACGGACTTCGCCGAGAAGGTAGGGGTCGACCCGGCGTCCTTGGTGCAGGTGCTGTTCGCCCTCGGCGAGATGGTCACCGCGACCCAGTCGGTCAACGACGTGACCCTGCAGATCCTCGGCGACGAGCTCAACTACAACATCGAGGTCGTCTCACCCGAGGACGAGGACAAGGCGCTGCTGGACTCGTTCAACATCGAGTTCGGCGAGGACGAAGGCGGCGAGGACGCCCTGGAGGTACGCCCGCCGGTCGTCACCGTCATGGGTCACGTCGACCACGGCAAGACCAAGCTGCTCGACGCCATCCGCGACGCCAACGTCGTGGCGAAGGAGGCGGGCGGTATCACCCAGCACATCGGGGCGTACCAGGTCGTGACTGAGGTCGACGGCACGGAGCGCCCGATCACCTTCATCGACACTCCCGGTCACGAGGCCTTCACCGCCATGCGGATGCGCGGCGCCCAGGCGACTGACATCGCGATCCTGGTTGTCGCGGCCGACGACGGTGTGATGCCTCAGACCATCGAGGCGCTCAACCACGCCAAGGCGGCCGGTGTCCCGATCGTGGTGGCGGTCAACAAGATCGACAAGGAGGACGCCGACCCGACCAAGGTGCGCGGCCAGCTCACCGAGTACGGCCTGGTGCCGGAGGAGTACGGCGGCGACACGATGTTCGTCGACGTCTCTGCGCGGGCGAACCTCAACATCGACAAGCTGCTCGAGGCGATCGTCCTGACCGCCGACGCGGCTCTCGACCTGCGGGCCAACCCGGACCAGGACGCTCAGGGACTCGTGATCGAGGCCCACCTGGACCGTGGCCGCGGTCCGGTGGCGACCGTCCTCGTGCAGCGAGGCACGCTGCACGTCGGAGCATCGATCGTCGCAGGACCGGCATACGGCAGGGTTCGGGCGATGCTCGACGAGCACGGCGAGAACGTCGACGTGGCGCTGCCGAGCCGTCCTGTCATGGTGCTCGGGCTGACCGCCGTACCTGGTGCGGGTGACAACTTCCTCGTCGTCGCCGACGACAGGGTCGCACGTCAGATCGCCGAGAAGCGGGACGCTCGTGAGCGGGCTGCCATGCTGGCCAAGAGCACCGGTCGTCGTACCCTCGAAGACTTTCTCTCCAGCATGGAGAAGGGCAAGTCCGAGGAGCTTCTGCTCATCCTCAAGGGTGACGTCTCCGGCTCCGTCGAGGCGCTCGAGGACGCGCTCGCCAAGATCGATGTCGGCGACGACGTCAACCTGCGGGTCATCGACCGCGGTGTCGGTGCGATCACCGAGACCAACGTGATGCTCGCCGCCGCCTCGGAGGCCGTCATCATCGGCTTCAACGTGCGGCCTCAGGGCAAGGCGACCGAGGTCGCCGACCGCGAGGGCGTCGACATCCGGTACTACACAGTGATCTACCAGGCGATCGACGAGATCGAGGCCGCGCTGAAGGGCATGCTCAAGCCGGAGTTCACCGAGGCACAGCTCGGCACGGCGGAGATCCGGGAGGTGTTCCGTTCCTCCAAGATCGGCAACATCGCCGGCTGTCTGGTGACGTCGGGCATCATGCGACGCAACGCCAAGGCGCGACTGCTGCGCGACGGCACCGTGGTGGCCAACAACCTCGATGTCGCCTCGTTGCGCCGGGAGCGCGACGATGCGACCGAGGTCCGTGAGGGCTTCGAGTGTGGTCTCACGCTCGGTGGCTACAACGACATAAAGATCGGCGACGTCATCGAGACGTACGAGATGCGGGAGATCCCGCGTGGCTGATCCGGCCTAGCCTGGCCTGCACGACGACGGGGCGGGGCGCCGCGGCATCCACCGCGACGCCCCGCTTTCTCGCCAACCAGGGTCACGACACACCAATGAGGAGTCGCCATGAGTGCGGGTCGAGTGCGCAGGGTTGCCGACCGGATCCACGTCGTCGTCGCCGAGATGCTCGAGCGGCGAATCAAGGATGTCCGGCTCGGGTTCGTCACCATCACCGACGTGCGGGTCACCGGCGACACCCAGCACGCCAGCATCTTCTACACCGTGCTGGGCGACGATGAGCAACGAACCGCATCGGGCGCTGCGCTGGAGAGCGCCAAGGGACTGATCCGGTCCGAGGTGGGCAAGCAGCTCGGGATGCGGCACACGCCCAGCCTGGAGTTCATCCTCGATGCACTGCCGGACTCCGCCGCCCACATCGAGGATCTGCTTGCCAAAGCCCGTCGAGACGACGCGGAGGTGGCGGCGGCCGCTGCCCAGGCGACGTACGCGGGCGAGGCCGACCCCTACAAGCGACCCGACGACGACGCGGAAGCCGATCTTCTGCTCGACGAGGCCGAGTCATCAGACGATGGTCGCCCCTGACGGCCTCCTGGTCGTCGACAAGCCCTCCGGGTGGACCTCCCACGACGTCGTCGCGCGCTGCCGGCGGCTCGCGGCGACCCGCAAGGTCGGCCACGCGGGCACCCTCGACCCGATGGCCACCGGTGTCTTGGTGATCGGTATCGGGCGTGCGACCAGGTTGCTGGGGTACCTGGCGCTCACGTCGAAGTACTACGAGGCCACCATCAGGCTCGGCCAGTCGACGATCACTGACGATGCCGAGGGCGAGGTGGTGGAGACCGTCGACGCCAGCGACCTGAGCGTGGCAGAGCTCGAGACGGCGGTTTCGCACTTCGTGGGCGAGCTGCAGCAGGTTCCTTCAGCAGTGTCGGCGATCAAGGTCAAGGGCCGGCGCGCGTATGCCCGGGTCCGGGCCGGGCAGGACGTCGCGCTGGCGGCCCGCCCGATCCGGGTCACCGGCTTCTTCGTCAACGCCGTACGCCGGCGCGGCGGCTTCGTCGACGTCGACGCGAGCATCGAATGCTCCAGCGGTACCTACGTGCGTGCGCTGGCCCGCGACCTGGGGGCAGAGCTAGGCCTCGGTGGCCACCTGACCGCGCTGCGCCGCACGCGTGTCGGCAGCTACGACATCGTCCGAGCCCACCAACTCGAGGACTTGGACGCCTCGACGCCGGACGAGCTACCGGTGATCTCGCTGGACGCCACCGTGCGCGAGCATTTCGCCTGGTACGTGGTCGAGGATGAGCATGTCGACGCCGTGCGCAACGGCCGTCCGCTGAAGGTCCAGCTGCGCCATCCACCTGCCGTGGAGGAGGCGATCTGGGCGAAGCGGCGGGACCTGGAGCAGTACGAGCCTCAGCCCGCCGGCGCCGGCGGCTGGATCGAGCCGGACTGGGCGGGGCTCGACGCGCCCCCGTCCTATGGTGCCGGCGACCGCGGAACCCTCCCGGCCGCTCCCGGGCCGGTGGCCGTGCTGGCGCCCGGTGGTCGGTTCCTCGCGCTGTACGAGCAGCACGGCCCGATCGCCAAGGCGGTCGCCGTCTTCGCCCCCGCCTAGCTGGCCGCGCGGCTCGGATGGGTCGGACTCGCTCCGCCACACACCTTGGGTGAAGATGCGAACGGGCCGGTCTCCCGAGAGGGGAGACCGGCCCGTTCGCGTTGAGAGGGCTAGGCGTCGAGGTCGGACTCCACCAGGTCGGCGATGGTCTTCGCAGCGGCCTCATCGTCCGAGCTCACCACGACCTCGTCGCCGTTGGAGGCACCGAGGGTCATGATGAGCAGAGCCGAGTCGGCGTCGACGGGATCTCCACCAGGCACAGCCAGGGTGACATCGGCATCGAGCTCGGCGGCCTTCTCGGAGATGATGGTCGCCGGCCGGGCATGCAACCCGACCGATGAGCCGACCTTGACAGTGAAACTGGCCATGGAACGTCCTTTCGTGATGGTGTACGAGATCCTTGCAGGATGGTCAGGCGTTCACCAGTTGACCCTCGACGGACTCGACGGCCGGGTCCTCGCCGCGCAGCCCCTTCGCTGTGATGACCAGGACGGCAGCCACCACGGTGCCCGCCACCAGAGCGACCAGGAACCACAGCTTGTTGTCGACGGCGAACAACACGAAGATGCCGCCGTGCGGAGCATGCAGCCCGACATGGAACAGCTCAGACAACGCTCCAGTCACGGCGCCACCGACCATGACCGGGGGAATGACGCGGAACGGGTCGGCGGCCGCGAACGGGATGGCGCCCTCAGAGATGAACGACGCGCCCAACAACCACGCGGCTCGGCCGTTCTCCAGTTCCGGTTCGCTGAACAGGCTCGGGCGCAATGTGGTCGCCAGGGCCAGGGCCAGTGGAGGCACCATGCCGCAGAGCATGACCGCAGCCATGATCCGGAAGCTGGCTGTGTTGTTCGCGGCGAGTCCTGCCGTCGCGAACAGATACGCGGCCTTGTTGACTGGGCCCCCGAGGTCGAAGCACATCATCAGACCCAAGACGATCCCGAGCAGAATGGCGGAGCTGCCGCTCATGTTGGTCAGACCCTTGCCGAGCTCCGTGGTGATCCACGCCAGCGGCTTGGACAGCACGATGTACATCAGCAGGCCGGTGATGATCGTTGCGCAGAGCGGGATGATGACCACGGGCATCAAACCACGGACGAACCGAGGCACGTGCAGCCCGGCGAACCACAGCGCGACCACTCCGGCGAGCAGGCCGCCGATGATGCCTCCGATGAAGCCGGCGCCGGTCAGGCTGGCGATGGCGCCCGCGGTGAATCCGGGTGCGATTCCGGGGCGGTCGGCGATGGCGAAGGCGATATAGCCGGCCAGCGCCGGGATGAGGAACCCGAAGGCGAGGCCGCCGATGGTGAACAGGACGACGCCGAGGTAGAGCAGCAGGCCGCTGTGCCCCAGGGCGTGGGGGCTCAGACTGCCCGGTGGAAGGTGGGTGATCTTGTAGTTGGCGAGGACATACGCGCTGAGGTTCCCCCCGGTGAAGCCGTTCTTGGTGTAGGCCAGCGCGACCTCGTAGCCACCCAACAGGAAGCCCAGGGCGATCAACAGACCGCCCGCGGCAACGAACGGGATCATGTAGCTGACGCCGGTGAGCAGCGCGGTGCGGAGCTTGGTACCCAGCCCGCCGGTCATCTGCGGTCTTCCACCTGCGGCACCGGCCGACGCCGACGGGGTTCCAGACACGCGAGCCGCGTTCGGGTCGCTCGCAGCAGCGATGGCGCGGGCGACGAGCTCGTCGGCCTCGTGGATGCCGTTCTTGACGCCCGTCGAGATCTCGGGCAGGCCGGCGAACCGCTCGCGGTTGCGGACGCCGACATCGGTGGCGAAGATCGCCGCACTTGCGGACGCGATGATCGCTGGGTCGATCGTTTCAGCGCCGACTGAGCCTTGGGGCTCCACCACGAGGTTGACACCCGCCTTCTTGCCGGCCGCCTCGAGCGCTTCCGCTGCCATGTAGGTGTGCGCGATGCCCGTCGGGCAGGCGGTGACCGCCACGATGGTCATGTCGCCGCGCGCCGGTGTCGCGGTCGTGGTCGGCGCCGCTGCCGCGGCTGTGACGGGTGCAGCGGCGGTGGAACCGCCGTCAGCGGTTGCCGTCGTGGTGGCGGCCGCCGACTCGGTCGTGGCTGCCGGCGGCGCCGAGACCACTCCCGACACGAGCTGGACGACCTCGTCGTTGGTGGTGGCGGAGCGCAGCGCGTCGGTGAACTCCTTGCGGACCAGCGCCCGCGCCAGCTTGGTCAGCAGCCGCATGTGCTCCTGGTCGCCCTTTGCGGGCGCGGCGATCATGAAGGTCAGGTCGGCCGGGCCGTCCTTGGAGCCGAAATCGATGCCGGGCGCGAGCCGGGCAAAGACAAGTGTCGGCTCCGAGACATGCTCGGAGCGGCAGTGCGGGATAGCAAGGCCACCCGGCATGCCTGTTGACGACTTCGCCTCGCGAGCGAAGGCGTCGTCAGCCAGGCCGTCCGCGTCGTCGCTGCGGCCGGCTGCGGCCACGAGACGGGCAAGCGCCTTGATGACGTCGTCCTTGGTGTCACCGAACTGGGCGTCAAGTGCGACCAGCTCAGCGGTGATGAGTTCGGACACGGGGCCTTCCTTCTCCGGATCGCGGCTCAGTGCGCCGCAGTGAGCTCGGTGACGACGACGTCGTCCCGGTTGAGATCTGCTTCCCGAGGCATGGTGGAGCCCGGAAGTGAGGCAGCGGCTGCACCGAAGGCAACAGCTTCGCGCAGTCGGTCCTGCGGCCCGAGACCACGAAGGTCTGCGAGGAGATACCCGGCGAGGCTGGAGTCGCCAGCCCCGACGGTGCTCTTGAGGGTGATCCGTGGCGGGGTGGCCCGCCAGGAACCCTCTGCGGTGATCAGCACGGCTCCCTCGGAGCCGAGCGTCAGGAGGACGGCTGTGATGCCGTCGGCGACCAGCCGGGCGGCAGCAGCCGCGGCGGCGTTGGGGTCGGCCTCGAGGGCGAGCCAGTCGTCGCCCGTGAGCGAGGCGAGCTCTTCGGCATTGGGCTTGAGCAGGTTGGGCAGATGCCGGCCTTGCGACACCGCGGCGACGAGTGGAGCCCCCGAGGTGTCGATCGCCACCCTCCGGCCCGCTTCCTTGAGCTTGGCGGTCAGGTCGGCGTACCAGCGGACCGGTGCGCCGGGCGGCAGTGACCCCGACAGCACGACCCAGCCGTCGCCCTGGGAGCGGTCGACCAGCCGCGCCTCCACCTCGGCGAGAACGGACTCGCTGAAGCTGTGACCGGGGTCGTTGAACTTGGTGGTGGTGCCGTCGGGCTCGGTCACGGTGATATTGACGCGTGACGGACGCCCGACGGGCACGTTGACCGGGTGGACTCCCGCCTCGATCAGGCCCTTCACCAGGAGGTCGTCATCGTCGGCCGGGAGGACAGCGACCGCGGGGACGCCGGCATAGGCGACGGCCCGCGCCACATTGACGCCCTTGCCACCGGCTTCGTCCCCGACGCTGACGGCACGGAACACGTCGCCACGAACGATCGGAGAGTCGAGCTGCATGGTGCGGTCGACACTCGGGTTTGCGGTCAGGGTCACGATCATGCGATCACCACGTCGATATCGAGGGCTTCCAGGGCAGTAGCGTCGGCGTCTCTGATCCCGTCGTCGGTGACCACGGTATCGATGTCTTCGAGCCGGCCGAATCGCACCATACTTTCCTGACCGAACTTGCGAGAGTCCGTGAGCACGACCACGTGGCGCGCTGCGTGGATCATCGCAGACTTTACCGATGCCTCCTCGGGATCTGGGGTGTGCAGACCGCGTGTCATCGTGAATCCGTGCACGGCGATGAAAGCGACGTCGACGTGCAGATCCGCGAGCCCCGCGAGGGCCGCACCGCCGACCGACACCTGGCTCTCACGTCGGACCCGACCGCCCAGGACGTGGAGCTCGACATTGTCGGAGCGGTGTCGGCGGCCGGAGATGATGGCTGCTATCGGAGCAGCGTTCGTCACGACGGTCAGGATCTTGTCGGTGGGAAGCATCCTGGCCAGCCGTCCGGTGGTGCTGCCGCCGTCGAGGATCAGGCTGCCTCCACTCGCCGGCAGCAGCGCCACTGCCGCGCGCGCGATCCGCTCCTTCTGGGAGGCGGCCGCCAGATCGCCGTCGGTGGCGGTGGGTTCCAGGCTCGTCAGGCCATCGGCTGGGACGGCACCACCGTGCACCCGATGGATCACGCCTTGCCTCTCGAGGATCGCCAAGTCGCGCCGGACGGTCTCCGTGGTCACCCCGAAGGACTCGGCTGTCTCACTCACACGGAGGCGTCGGTCTCGCGTGACGAGATCAGCGATGGCGCTCTGCCGCTCTTCGGCGTACAACGAAGTCACCTTTCCATGCGCGACATTGCAAGCCAGGATGTGGCTTTGGTTTGTTTTTACACCGCTGCTCATTGACACGTCAAGCCTGCGGCCCATAAAATATCCGGAACATTTGCAGCGAAGTCAACATGTCAGCAGCATGTCAAAACCACATTTTCCAACGGCTATCGACGCTAAGAACGTGAGGCAGGACAACAATGGCAGCGACCACCGCTTTGGACACCGCAGAATCCGGCATCGACACCCGCCACGGCACCCCAGTGGTTCCGGGCATTGCGATGGGGCCCGTGATCAGGCCTGCCCCCGCGGTGGACGTGAGCGGCGTCTCGGAGATCAAGGCGGGCAGCCCGGAGGACGAGGGCAAGCGCTTCGACGAAGCGGTCAGCGTGGTCGCCTCCCGGCTGAAGGCGCGCTCGCTCGAAGCCAGCGGTGTGGCGGCCGAGGTGCTGGCGGCCCAGGTCGGGCTGGTCGCCGACAAGGGCTTGCGCAAGGCGGTCGCCAAGGCGATCGGCAAGGGCATGTCGGCAGAGGCGGCAACGGTGGCCGGGGTGAGCCAGTTCGCGGCGATGTTCGAGCAGCTCGGAGGCCTGATGGCCGAGCGCGTCACCGACCTTCGGGATCTGGGTGGACGCGTCGTCGCAGAGCTGCAGGGGCTGCCGGAGCCGGGTATCCCGATGCCCGACGAGCCGTCGATCCTCGTCGCGGACGACCTGGCTCCCGCCGACACCGCCGGCCTCGACCCCAGCAAGGTGATTGCGCTGGCGACGAGTCTCGGTGGTCCGACGAGCCACACCGCGATCATCGCCCGCCAGCTCGGCATCCCCTGCGTCGTCGCGGCCGACGTCGACGACATCGCGGTCGGCACCATGGTGCTGGTCAACGGCGGCAACGGCGACGTGGTGATCGATCCCGACCCCGACGAGGCCGCTGCCCTCATCGCAACGGACAAGGAGACGCGCAAGGCGGCCGCGGCGTGGAGCGGTCCCGGCGCCACGTCGGACGGCGTGCCGATCTCGATCTATGCCAATGTGCAGGACGGTCCGACCGCGAAGGCGGCGGCCGCCGGCCCGAGCGAGGGCGTCGGCCTGTTCCGCAGCGAGCTCGCTTTCCTCGGGCGCGATGAGGAGCCGACCGTAGCGGAGCAGGCAGCGGAGTACGCCGCCGTGTTTGCCGCCTACGGCGACCGGAAGGTCGTCATCCGCACGCTCGATGCGGGGTCTGACAAGCCGATGAAGTTCGCGACCCTGCCCGACGAGCCCAACCCGGCACTCGGCGTCCGCGGCCTCCGGCTCGCCTGGAACAACCCAGGGCTGATGACCCGCCAGCTCGACGCGATCTCGCTCGCGGCGGAGTCCACCGGCACCTCGCCATGGGTGATGGCGCCGATGGTCGCCACCAGCGCCGAGGCGGAGCACTTCGCAGGCCAGGTGCGAGAGCGCGGCCTTACGCCGGGCGTGATGGTCGAGATCCCTGCCGCCGCGCTGCTTGCCTACAGGCTGCTCGAGCATGTCGAGTTCCTCTCGATCGGCACCAACGACCTGTCGCAGTACACGATGGCCGCCGACCGCCTCAGCGGCGAGCTCGCCGGCCTGACGGACTCGTGGCAGCCCGCCGTGCTGCACCTCATCGCCATCACTGCCGCCGCCGGCAAGGAGGTCGGCAAGCCGGTCGGCGTCTGTGGTGAGGCGGCTGCGGACCCGCTGCTGGCCTGCGTGTTGTTCGGTGTCGGCATCACGTCGCTGTCGATGGCCGTCTCCGCCATCGGTCAGGTCGGGGCGTCGCTGGCGTCGGTGAGCAGCCAGGCGTGCCGGGAGGCTGCGGACGCCGCGCTGGCCGCCGCAAGCCCGGCCGACGCTAGGGCGGCGGCGGCGGAGATCCTGGGGCGGTAGCCGGTCGCCGGTCGGCACAGGCCAGGCACGCTGGGCATCCGGCGGCTCAGGGCCGTTACCTCGTGGAAGAGTGTGATCTGCACGCACGCGAACTCCGCGACCCAGAGGAGCACTGTCTCGATGCAGGTATGGCACGACCTCGCCGAGATTCCTGCTGACATCGGGCGCACCGTGGTCACGATCGGCAACTTCGACGGCGTTCACCTCGGCCACCGCCACGTCATCGAGAGTGCTCAGCAGGTCGCGCGACGGTTCAGCACTACGCGCACACCGCTCGTTGTCGCGGTCACCTTCGACCCTCATCCGATCGCCGTGATCGCGCCCGACCGCGTGCCGCAGCCGCTGTCGTCCCTCGACGACCGGATCACGCTGCTCGCTGCCGCCGGTGTGGACGCGGTGCTGGTGCTGAGCTTCACCCCCGTGCTGGCCAAGGTCTCCGCTGAGGACTTCGTGACCCAGATCGTCCTGGGCGCGCTGCAGGCGAAGGCGGTCGTCGTGGGCCAGAACTTCCGCTTCGGCTATCGCGCCCGGGGCGACATCGCTCTACTGGAGGCGATCTGCACCGAGCACCGTGTCACGGTCGTCGGGCTGCCGCTCGACGGGTTGAACGACCAGCTGTGGTCGTCGTCGTACATCCGCAGGCAGGTGGCCGAAGGTGCAGTCGAGGCGGCCGCGGAGGCGCTGGGTCGGCCGTTCGGCATCCGCGGGTACGTCGTCAAGGGTGATCAGCGCGGTCGCGAGCTCGGATACCCGACTGCCAACGTGCCGGTCTCGATCACCCACACGGCGGTGCCCGCCGACGGCGTCTACGCCGGCTGGCTCCGGGTGCTCGACGACCCGGCGGCGCCGTACCAGCCGGCAGCGATCTCGGTGGGCACCAACCCCACCTTCGCCGGGCGGGAGCGACGCGTCGAGTCGTACGTGCTTGACCGCACCGACCTGGAGCTTTACGGGGTCCGCGTCGAGGTGCTTTTCGTCAAGCGGCTGCGTGGGATGGTGACATTCGGCTCGGTCGACGACCTGGTCGAGCAGATGAAGAGCGACGTCGACGAGGCTCGCAACCTGCTGGTCACGCTACCGGGTCAGCAGGCTCGGACGACTCGGCCAGCCGTTTGAGCGTCAGCACCCCTTCGGCGGCCCAGGTTGCCGAGTCTGCCTTCCTACGCTAGTGCGCGGATTGGGACCATCTCAGGTGCCGCTGGTAGTCTGATGAACGCCGTATGACGGCCGCGGAACCAGAGTGCCCGGGTGAACAGGCCCCGGCGCGCCGCGCAACGGAAACCAGAAGGAGATCGCGTGCCGCTCGACGCTGCGACCAAGAAGACGATCATGACCGAGTACGCCACCTCAGAGGGTGACACAGGCTCGCCCGAGGTACAGGTCGCACTGCTGACCAGACGCATCTCCGACCTCACCGGTCATCTCAAAGACCACAAGCACGACCACCACAGCCGTCGGGGGCTGCTGCTCCTGGTAGGGCAGCGCCGTCGGCTACTCAACTATCTGCAGCAGACGGAGATCTCTCGCTACCGAAGACTCATCGAGCGCCTCGGCCTGCGTCGCTAGCTCCCTCGGCACCACGATCCAGCAGCATCAGACCAACTGAATAGCGTTCACACCACTCAATCTGCGCGCCCCGCCGGGGCGCGACCACCAGTGACGTCAGGCGCTGACGCCCAGAAGCGAGGACGCCGGTCCTCGGTAGTGGCCCTCGGGAGCCGCGACATCGTGCGCGACGGGCCCGCAGGCCTCGATCGAAGACCGGCCTCAGCACTGTCAGCACCGACGCCGACCGGGCCTGCATCATGCAGGCCGGTGACGTGAGGCCCCGCGACTGCGGGTGCACAACGCGTGACGTCACGCGTAGAGAAAGGACTCCCATGTCGGGATCCGACCCCCAAACAGTAGAAACCGTGATCGACAATGGCGCTCACGGCACCCGTACCATCCGTTTCGAGACCGGCCAGCTTGCCCGGCAGGCCGCCGGCTCAGCCGTCGCCTACCTCGACGACGAGACCATGCTGCTGTCTGCGACCACCGCCGGCAAGCACCCGAAGGACCACTTCGACTTCTTTCCGCTGACGGTCGACGTCGAGGAGCGGATGTATGCCGCCGGCCGCATCCCGGGCTCGTTCTTCCGCCGCGAGGGTCGTCCCTCGGAAGACGCGATCCTTACGTGCAGGCTGATCGACCGACCGTTGCGCCCGACCTTCATCTCGGGTCTGCGCAACGAGGTGCAGGTCGTCATCACCGTGCTGGCCCTGCACCCCGACACCCCCTATGACGTGTTGGCGATCAACGCCGCGTCGCTGTCGACCCAGCTGTCGGGCCTGCCCTTCAGCGGTCCCGTCGGCGCCGTTCGCGTCGCCTTGATCCAGGGCCAGTGGGTCGGGTTCCCGAACCACAGCCAGCTCGAGGACGCCACCTTCGACATGGTGGTAGCGGGTCGCGTGACCGACTCCGGCGACGTCGCGATCATGATGGTCGAGGCCGAGTCCACCCTGGCGACGTGGGATCAGGTTCGTGCCGGCGGCCAGGCCCCGACCGAGGAGGTCGTCGCCGAGGGTCTCGAGGCCTCCAAGGCCTTCATCAAGCAGCTGTGCGAGGCGCAGTCCCAGCTCGCCGCAGTGGCGGCGAAGCCGGGCCGGGAGTTCCCCCGGTTCCTCGACTACCAAGACGACGTGTACTCCGCGGTCGAGGCAGTCGCCACAGCCGAGCTGGCTCCGGCGCTGACGATCGTTGACAAGACCGAGCGCGAGGACAGGCTCGACGAGATCAAAGCGGTCGTGCTCGGCAAGGTCGGGCCAGACTACGAGGGCCGCGAGAAGGAGATCGGCGCGGCGTTCCGCTCAGTCACCAAGAAGCTCGTCCGCGAGCGGGTGCTCCGCGACCAGATCCGGATGGACGGTCGTGGGCTGTCCGACATCCGCACCCTCAGCGCCGAGGTCAGCGTGATCCCACGCGTCCACGGCTCGGCGCTCTTCGAGCGGGGCGAGACCCAGATCCTGGGCGTCACCACGCTCAACATGCTGTCGCTGGAGCAGAAGCTCGATACGCTGTCGCCGGAGAAGACGCGCCGCTACATGCACAACTACAACTTCCCGCCCTACTCGACCGGTGAGACCGGCCGAGTCGGTTCGCCGAAGCGTCGTGAGATCGGCCACGGCGCCCTTGCCGGGCGCGCGCTCGAGCCCGTGCTGCCTCCACGCGAGGAGTTCCCGTACGCCATCCGTCAGGTCTCTGAGGCGCTCAGCTCCAACGGCTCGACCTCGATGGGCTCGGTCTGCGCGTCAACGATGTCTTTGCTCAACGCCGGTGTCCCGCTCCGCGCGCCGGTCGCGGGCATCGCCATGGGCCTGATCAGCGGCGAGGTCGACGGCGAGCAGACGTTCGTCACACTGACCGACATCCTCGGCGCCGAGGATGCTTTCGGCGACATGGACTTCAAGGTCGCCGGCACCCGGGAGTTCGTCACCGCGCTGCAGCTCGACACCAAGCTCGACGGTATTCCTGCCTCGGTGCTGGGTAGCGCGCTCCAGCAGGCCCGCGACGCTCGGATGACCATCCTCGACGTGATGGCCGAGGCCATCGACGCCCCCGACGAGATGGCTCCGACGGCTCCTCGCATCATCACGATGAAGGTCCCGGTCGACAAGATCGGCGAGGTGATCGGCCCGAAGGGCAAGGTCATCAACCAGATCCAGGACGACACCGGCGCCCAGATCAGCATCGAGGACGACGGCACCATCTACGTCGGAGCCGACAACGGCGCCGCAGCGGAGGCTGCGCGGGCGACGATCAACGCGATCGCCAACCCGCAGATGCCGGAGATCGGCGAGCGCTACCTCGGAACCGTGGTCAAGACGACCGCGTTCGGAGCGTTCGTGTCGTTGCTGCCGGGCAAGGACGGGCTGCTCCACATCTCGAAGCTCCGCGCACTCGCCGGCGGCAAGAGGGTCGAGAATGTCGAGGACGTCGTCTCAGTCGGCCAGAAGCTCCAGGTCGAGATCGGGGAGATCGACGACCGCGGCAAGCTGTCACTCGTCCCTGTGGTCGAGGATGCGGACCGCGCCAGCGCCGACGCCGACGCCTGAGCCACCGTGGCCTACTCGCTGGCTGCCGAGCAGCGTCCGGGAACCACACGCACCCTGCTGACCGAGCGCGGTGACGGTGGCGCGGTTGCGTCGACCGTGCGCCGCACGGTGCTGCCGGGTGGGCTACGCGTGGTGACCGAGGCGATGCCTGGTACCCGGTCGGCGACCCTGGGCCTGTGGATCAACGTGGGCTCTCGTGATGAGGCTCGGTCCCTCGCGGGAGCCACCCACTTCCTGGAGCACCTGCTCTTCAAGGGGACCCAGCGTCGTACGGCGATGGACATCTCCGCGGAGCTGGACGCCGTCGGGGGAGAGCTCAACGCCTTCACGGGCAAGGAGTTCACCTGCTACCACGCCCGGGTGCTCGACGAGGACGTACCGCTCGCCATCGACGTGATCTGCGACATGGTCACCTCGTCGCTCGTGCCGAGCAAGGAGGTCGAGAGCGAGCGCGGCGTCATCCTCGAGGAGATCGCCATGCACGACGACGACCCCGATGACGTCGTCCACGACGAGTTCGTGTCGGCGTTGTACGGCGACTCGCCACTCGGCCGCGTCATCACCGGCTCCGTCGAGTCGATCAACGCCCTGAGCCGGCGGCAGATCATGAGGTACTACCGCCGGCACTACAGCTCCGACCGGCTCGTCTTCGCGGCCGCCGGAAGTGTCGACCATGCGCAGGTGGTCCGGCTCGTCGAGGAGGCATTCGCTACGGCAGCTGCTCTCGGGGACCTGGCGCGGCCGCCTGCCGGGCTTCGCCTGCCCGGCGCGCCGCTCAGGACGTATGCCGGGACGAGGCTCGTGGAACACCCCAGTGAGCAGGCCAGCTTCGTGCTCGGGATGCCGTCGTACCCGCGCGGCGACCCGCGCCGGTTCGCTCTCGGTGTGCTGAACGCAGCGGTCGGCGGGGGTACGTCCAGCCGGTTGTTCCAGGAGGTACGCGAGAAGCGCGGTCTCGCCTACACGATCTACTCCTTCACCAGCCAGTTCGTCGACAGCGGGTACTTCGCCGTCGCGGGTGGATGCATGCCGGCCAAGATCTCCGACGTGCTAGGCATCTGCACCGACGAGCTCGCCAAGGTCGCAGCAGCCGGCATCACCCTCGAGGAGCTGCATCGCGGCAAGGGGCAGCTTCGCGGGTCGCTGGTGATGGGTCTGGAGGACTCGAGCGCCCGGATGACCCGGATCGGCAAGGCGGAGCTGGTCCCTGGCGAGCTCATGAGCATCGACGAGTCGCTGCAGCGGATCGACGGTGTCAGCCTCGACGATGTGCATGTCGTCGCCCAGGACATTCTCGGCTCGCCGCCGACGCTGTCCGTCGTCGGACCGGAGAAGGCCCTCGAGCGCGTCGGCGGAGCCCGCGACTAGAGTCCGCGACATGATCAAGGTCGGCGTGCTCGGTGCTCGGGGCAAGATGGGGTCACATGCGTGTACGGCGATCGAGGCCGCCGACGACCTCGAGCTCGTCGCCCGGGTCGATGTCGGCGATGACCGCGACGCGTTGGCCGCCGCCGATGTGGCCGTCGACTTCACCCATCCCGCGGCCGTCATGGACAACCTGGCCTGGTGCGTCGAGCACGCTGTCAGTGTCGTTGCCGGTACGTCGGGCTTCACCCCGGACAAGCTCCACGAGATCGAGAGAGCCCTGCTGGCTGTGCCGGAGGTCGGCGTCCTGGTGGTGCCGAACTTCTCCGTCGGAGCGGTGCTGATGATGCGGTTCGCCGCGGTGGCAGCCAGGTACTACGAGTCGGTCGAGATCATCGAGCTGCACCATCCGACCAAGGCTGACGCGCCGTCGGGGACAGCGCGGCGCACAGCTGAGCTGATCGCCGCCGCCCGTACCGAGGCGGGGGCGGGCGACATCCCGGATGCCACCGTCGACTCCCTGGACGGTGCGCGCGGGGCAAGGGTGGAGGGCATCTCGGTGCACAGCGTGCGCGTGCGCGGCCTGGTAGCGCACCAGGAGGTCATCTTCGGCGGCGTCGGCGAGACCTTGACCATCCGCCACGACTCAGTCGACCGGGAGTCGTTCATGCCCGGCGTCCTGGCCGCGGTCCGCTCGATGCCTGGCCGGGTGGGGTTGACCGTCGGTCTGGACCAGGTGCTCGGACTGGTGTGAAGGTTCCGCCGATCAGGCGGCGAGGCGGATCAGGGCTGTCGTGGCGGCGGCCGAGACCACCACGACGAGGAAGGGCGCCCTGGCCAGCAGCGCCGCCACCGCGACCGCCACGCCAGCCAGCCGCGCATCCAGCCGCAGCTGCTGACCGGTCGAGAACGCCTCGACTGCCACGAGGGCGCCCAACAGGGCCACCGGTATCAGGTCGGCCAGGCGTCGTACGAGCGGACGGTCAAGCACCCGGTCCGGTATCGACAGGCCGGTCAGCTTGAGCAGGTAGCACCCGACGGCCGTCACGATGATCGCCGGCCACATCAGGCTGACCGCTCGGGGCCGTCCGCAGACTCAGCAGCTTCCCCGGTCGGGCCGAGGACGGTGACGGCGAGGGCAACCCCAGCAGCGGCGATGACCGGAATGCCCGGGCGAGCGTTGGGTACGAGGAGGAGCGCCAGGGCGCCTGCCGCCAGAGCGGTCGAGCGGGTACGCGCCGACGTGAGCCGCGGCCACAGCAGGGCGAGGAAGGCAGCCGGCACTGCGGCGTCGAGGCCGTAGACGGATGTGTCGCCGATCGCTTTGCCCGCCACCGCCCCGACAGCGGTGGCGAGGTTCCACAGCACGAAGACGGAAAGTCCCGTGGCGGTGAAGGCCAGCCGCGCGTTGCGGGTGTCGGCGGGCTTGAGTGCCATCGCCGTCGACTCGTCGATCAGGATATGGGCGCCCGCGACCCGGCGTACCCCGCGGAACCGCAGCAAGGAGGCGAGCCGCAGGCCGTACAGGGTGTTGCGGGTACCGAGCATGAGCGCCGTCGCCGCGGCGGAGACCGGCGCACCTCCCGAGGCGATCACCCCGACGAGGGCGAACTGCGAGGCGCCGGTGAAGACGAACAGGCTCAGCGCGCAGGTCTGCCAGACGTCGAAGCCGCTCGAGACGGCGATCGCGCCGAACGAGATGCCGTAGGCACCGGTGGCGAGCCCGACTCCGAGCGAGTCGACCAGGATCTGGCGGCGCTCGGACGGCTGCCGGTTCGCGGGGACGTCGCTCACCTTCGGCGGGGACACGGCTGGCCTTTCTCGGTAAAGATCAGGCGGGGGCGTCGGCGAGGTCGGTGTGCAGCCGCACCTGCTTGACGAGCACGGTCCCGTTTCCGTCGAGGTCGAGCTCGCGATGGGCGCCGTCGGGGGCCCAGCCCTGGCTGGTGAGGAAGGCCCGCAGAACGTCGTCGCCGGCGTTCAGCCACACCGTGGCGCGGCTGAACCCGTCCGACCTCAGCGTATCGACCGCCGCATGCAGCAGCCGGGACCCGTGGCCGGCGCCGGTCGCGGCCGGGTCGACGACGAACTCGGCCACCTCGGCGTCGCGGCTGGGATCCGCGTCCGCGTCGGTGGCCGGCGCTGTGGCCGCGAACCCCCGGACCCGTGCCCGCTCCAACGCCACCAGGACGCGCTGCCGGGCCTCTCGCGGTCGGGCGATCGACACCAGCCACTGCGCCGCGAAGCCTTCCACCGGCAGGCTGGAGAGCAGATCGTCAGGGAGCACGTCGGCATACGCGCGCTGCCATGCCCGGACCTGGACGCCGGCGATCGCCTCCGCGTCATCGGCCCATGCGACCCGGACGCTCACATCGGGCCCCGCCGCCGTCGTCACGGGTCAATTGTCCCAGGCCGTCGGCAGCCCCGGTGGTGGGCGTCCGATGCCTGGATGAGATCAGGCTGACGCCGGTGCCGCGGCGCCTCTGTTGTCGGCCGGTGGGGCGTCGCTGTCCTCGGCCGTCAGGGGGGCGGCGATGTTCTCCAGGGTCTCACCCTCGGCGTGGACGCCCAAGAAGATCGCCACGATCCCACCGGCGACCATCAGCACGGCGCCGACGAAGTATCCCGGCGCTATCCCGCTGATGTCGCCGCTTGCGGTGGCCGCGTCGATCAGGTGGCCGAAGTACAGCGGCCCGAAGATGCCTCCGACTGCGGTGCCGATGGCGTAGAAGAAGGCGATGCACAAGGCCCTGGTCTCCATGGGGAAGACCTCGCTCGCGGTCAGGTAGGCAGCGCTGGCGCCGGCCGAGGCGAAGAAGAAGATGACCATGCCCATCGCGGTCAGCCCGACGGCGGAGAACGATCCGAGGAAGAATCCGGCGGTACCGAGCAGGGCACCGGAGAGGATGTACGTGGCAGCGATCATCTTGACGCGGCCGACCGTGTCGAACAGCTGTGACAGCAGCAGCGCACCGGCGAAGTTGCTGGCGGCGAACGCGGCGATGTAGTACCCCGTCTGTGTCACGCCGAGGAAGGTGCTGAGCGAGTCGCCGTAGGTGAAGAAGAAGGCGTTGTAAAGGAACGCCTGGCCGACGAACAGCGAGAAGCACAAGACGGTGCGCTTGGGGTAGAGGGTGAAGACGGTCTTGGCGATGAGGATGATCCCGATCGACTTGCGCTGCCGGATCGTGATCGTGTCCGAGACGTCGGGGAGCTTCTCGCCGGTCTCCTGCTCGACGGTGCTCTCGATGTCGCGGACGATCTTCTCGCCCTCGTCCTCGCGGCCGTGGATGAAGAGCCACCGGGGGCTCTCGGGGACGTTGCGCCGTACCAGCAAGACACCGAGCGCCAACACGGCACCGAGACCGAAGGCGAGCCGCCAGCCGAAGTTCTGGTCGATCACCGTCGGGTCGAGCAGCGGGATCGTGAGGAGCGCGCCCGCTCCCGCGCCGACCCAGAACGAGCCGTTGATCGCGATGTCGACCCGGCCGCGGTACTTCGCCGGGATCAGCTCGTCGATCGCGGAGTTGATGGCGGCGTACTCACCCCCGATTCCGGTGCCGGTCAGGAAGCGGCAGGCGAGGTACCAGACCGGGTTCATCGAGAACGCCGTCAGCACGGTGGCCACGGTGTAGACGGCCAGGGTGAGCATGAAGAGCTTCTTGCGGCCGAAACGGTCGGTCAGCTGCCCGAAGAACAGTGCGCCTGAGCAGGCGCCGGCGACATAGACGGCACCCGCCAGACCGATCTGGTAGCTGGACATGCCGAGCCCGGTGCTCGTGCTGGCGAGGGCGTCCGACATCGACCCGACGATGGTGACCTCGATACCGTCGAGGATCCAGACCGTTCCCAGGCCGATGACGATCAGCCAGTGCCACCGAGCCCACGGCAGCCGGTCCATCCGCGCCGGGATGTCGGTCGTGATCTTGCCGATCTCAACACTCATCTGCCGCCTCGTCTCACGTCGTTGTCAGAGCTGCGTTCGGGGTCGCGTACCCCGTGCGGGCCGGTTATATCACCGATGACGGGTGCAAAACGGATGATTTTGCCAGCCGAGCAGGATGCCCACGGCGGCGACGTACGCCATGATGGGTCGAAGGCAACGATGCAGGGCCGGCTGGGTCCAGCGCAGCGACACGGAGGTCCGAGTGAGCGGTGACATCACGGGGAGCGGCACCAAGGACGACCCCTGGCTCTTGAAGACGCCGCCGGGAACGTCCGAGTACACGATGTACCGCGACGAGTCCGCTGACCCGCCGGCCCTGGTCTGCGTCGTCGGACGTACGACGTTGTCCTACCGGCTGCGATGCCTCGAAGACCTGCACGCAATGCTCGTGCTCGCGGGGGACTGGGTGCCGCTCGGCAGCGCCGACGAGCAGAAGCCCGCCAAGGACGAGACTGTCGAGGCGTGGGGCCGCGACGAGTCCAACCCGGTGGGCGGCTGGTACGGCCTCAAGAAGGGTCTGCGCGGACGGTTCGGGATGTATGTGCCACCGCTGATGGAGGCGCTGGGGCTGGCCGAGCTCGAGCACAACGCTCGCAACAACCGGATGCGTGCGCTCTAGCCCAAGCCCCACGGGTCTCCCTCGTGGTCGCCTGGCGGCTCTGTCACAAGCCTGTCGGACTCGGGAGGCCCGGAGCAAGAGCCGGCAGCCGGGGGATCCTGGACGCCGCCTATTAGGCTCGAGATCACAGCCGAAGAGTGGAGGACCCGAATGGAAGAGTGCACCCACCTCGACGAGGTGGACGCCGAGGCCCAGCCCTCGGCACAGGGGTGTGCGGACTGTCTGCGGATGGGCGGCAGGTGGGTCCATCTGCGCATGTGCCGCGTCTGCGGTCACGTCGGATGCTGCGACTCCTCCCCGCACAAGCACGCGACCGCCCACAACGCCGCCACCAAGCACCCGCTGATCTCGTCGTTCGAGCCAGGCGAGGAGTGGTGGTGGTGCTACCCGGACCAGCTGGACTTCGAGCTGCCTGACCTGCCGTCGTACTCCCACCCATGACGTCGGGCGACACGGCGGCGGAGCCACAGCAGATCCTGCTCAGCGTCGACGACGATCCCTCGGTCTCGCGGGCGGTGGCCAGAGATCTGCGTCGCCAGTACGGCGGGACGTACCGGATCGCCCGCGCGAGCTCCGCCGCCGAGGCGATGGAGGTCCTGCGGGAGGTGAAACTGAGGGGTGGCGCGGTGGCCGTCATGCTGGCGGACTACCGGATGCCCGAGATGAACGGCATCGAGTTCCTCGAGCAGGCGATGGACCTGTTCCCGCTCGCTCGCCGGGCGCTGCTCACGGCCTACGCCGACACCGACGCCGCGATCGAGGCGATCAACGTCGTCGACGTGGACTACTACCTGTTGAAGCCGTGGGACCCGCCCGAGGAGAAGCTGTATCCGCTCGTCGACGCGATGTTGAAGGCCTACCACGAGCAGCCCGAGGCCGCGCACGACGAGACCAAGGTGATCGGGCATCGCTGGTCTGCGCCGTCCTTCGACGCCCGCGACTTCCTCGCCCGCAACGCAGTGCCGTACCGCTGGTTCGCCTCCGACGGGGCCGAAGGCCGGCGGCTGCTCCTCGCGGCGAACCTGGGCGCCGACACCTTGCCCGTCGTGATCACCGCCGACGGCACCACCCTGGTCTCGCCGTCGACGTCCCAGCTGGCCACGGCAGTGGGGTTGTCGACGACCCCGGCGACAGACTTCTACGACCTGGTCGTGGTGGGTGCTGGTCCCGCGGGGCTCGGCGCCGCCGTCTACGGGGCCTCCGAGGGGCTGCGTACCCTTCTCGTCGAGCGGCAGGCCACCGGTGGTCAGGCGGGCCAGTCATCGCGGATCGAGAACTACCTCGGCTTCCCAGACGGCGTGTCGGGCTCCCAGCTCACCGAGCGGGCTCGACGGCAGGCACTCAAGTTCGGCGCCGAGCTGCTCACCACGTCCGACGCGACCGGTCTCAGCGTCAGCGGCTCGTCGCGGGTCGTGTCGATGATGGACGGCGGCAGGGTCGCCGCCCATACCGTGATCGTCGCCACCGGCGTCTCGTACCGTGACCTCGAGGCCGAGGGGGTGTCGGAACTGGTCGGGCGGGGTGTCTACTACGGCTCGGCGGCGACGGAGGCGTCGGACTGCGTGGACCGCGACATCTTCATCGTGGGCGGCGCCAACTCGGCCGGCCAGGCGGCCGTCTTCTTCTCGCGGTTCGCCAGGTCGGTCACGATCCTCGTCCGCGGCGACGGTCTGCAGCGCTCGATGTCGCACTACCTGATCGAGCAGATCCGGACGATCGACACCATCTCGGTCCGAGAGTGCACGGTGGTCGAGGCCGCGCACGGCTCGGACCATCTGGAGAAGCTGAGCCTTCGCCACCTGCCCACCGGTGCCGTCGAGCGCGTCCACGCCAGCCACCTGTTCGTCTTCATCGGCGCCATCCCGCGCACGGACTGGCTGACCGGCGTCCTGGAGCGCGACGACTACGGGTTCATCCTCACCGGTGGCGACCTGATGCCCGACCGCAAGCGACCGCGTGGGTGGTCGCTGGACCGAGATCCCTGGCCGTTGGAGGCGAGCATCCCCGGGGTGTTCGTCACCGGCGACGTCAGAGCCAACTCCGTGAAGCGGGTCGCATCGGCGGTGGGGGAGGGAGCGATGGCCGTCACGCTCGCACACCGGTATCTCGCGCCATGACAGTCCTGGACGCCACGGGTCGGCTCACACCTGACGAGGTCCGCAAGCTCTTCCTCTTCGAGAAGCTCACCGAGGACCAGCTCGGCTGGCTCGCGGAGCACGGCTGGGTGGCCGACATCCCCAGCGGCTCGGTCGTATTCGCCCAGGGGGCCGACGCGGCGGCCTTCATCGTGCTCCTGCGCGGCACCATCTCGATGACCAAGCGGGTCGGGCAGGACGACGTCGAGATCACCCGCACCGACCAGGTCGGTGTCTACGCCGGGGCCACCCAGTCCTACCTCGAACGCGGCGACGAACATCACTACACCGCGACGGTCCGCGCCGTCACCGACGTCTGCCTGTTCGTCATCGACTCCGACGAGTTCGCCTGGGCGATGCGCACCTGGTTCCCGATGGCCATGCACCTGCTCGAGGGCATCTTCCTCGGTATGCAGAGCTCGCAGCAGATCATCTCCCAGCGCCAGCAGCTGCTCGCGCTGGGCGCCCTCTCGGCGGGCCTGACCCACGAGCTCAACAACCCTGCCGCCGCGGCTGCCAGGGCCACCTCCGCACTGCGCGAGAGGTTCGCCGGTATGCGTCACAAGTTCGCCAAGCTCGCCCACGACGAGATCGACCCCCGCCTGCTCGAGGCGCTGGTGGACCTGCAGGAGGAGGCCGTCCGCGGGGTGGCCCACGCACCGAAGCTGACCGCGCTCGAGGAGGCCGACCACGAGGACGAGATCACCGACTGGCTGAAGTCCAAGGGTGTCGAGGGCGGCTGGGAGCTGGCGCCGATCTTTGTTGCGGCGGGCGCGGGGACGGACCTGCTCGACCGTGTCGCCGACCGCGCGGACGCCGACATCCTCGCCGGCGGCCTGCAGTGGCTGGCCAACACGCTCGAGACCGCGCTCCTCCTCGACGAGATCAGCGACTCGGTCACCCGGATCTCCAGCCTCGTCGCCGCCGCGAAGCAGTACTCGAACATGGACCGGTCACCGCAGCAGCGCGTCGACATCCACGACGGGATCGAGAGCACGCTGGTCATGCTCAGCGCAAATCTGAAGCACGTGAAGGTTTTGACCGACTTCGACCGTTCCATACCTCTGATCCCGCTGTACTCCGGTGAGCTGAACCAGGTGTGGACGAACCTGATCGACAATGCCGTCCAGGCCATGGACGCAGAGGGCACGATCTCGATCCGGACATCGGTCGAGAGCGAGTCCGTCAGGGTGGAGATCGGCGACGACGGGCCGGGGGTCCCGGCCGAGCTGCGCCGCCGCATCTTCGAGCCGTTCTTCACCACCAAGCCCGTCGGTCAAGGCACCGGGCTCGGCCTCGACATCTCGTACCGCATCGTCGTCGCCCGACACGGCGGCGACCTGAGCGTCGAGTCGGAGCCCGGCGACACCCGCTTCATCGTCCGGCTCCCGCTCACCGACCGGCGGGCGGGCGACGTGGAGGTCGCTGCGAGCATCTAGGCTCACCCTCTCGCCGCCTCCTGCAACCTGCTGGCACCCTCCACACGGTGATCGTCGCCGTCGCCGATGTGGGCGAGGATGTCAGCCGACATCGACCGAGTGAAGCGGACCTCAGGTTCCCGGACTGGTGCGGAGGTAACGGGGAGCTCACCCGGATAATCAGTTGTGTGCAGGGCCGCCCCGAGCCTATGGTCGGCGCATGATCATGGTGATGGTGCGTCGTGTCCGGGCGGGGACCTCGGCGTGCTTCGCCCAGGCGCACCCAGCGCAGGCCCTCCCAACCGAAGGGCGAGCCGAGGCTCGAGCCGCGATGGGGTTTTCACCGGCTCTCTGACGGGTTGGCCTGCCAGATCGTCCGCGCCGCCGGAGTCAAGCCCGGCGACTTGGTCGTCGACATCGGTGCCGGCGACGGCGCGCTGACTCGACCGCTGGTCGAGGCTGGAGCCCGCGTCATCGCGGTGGAGCTGCATCCGGGTCGGCTGGACCTGCTCAAGCGACAGTTCGCCGGAACGAGCGTGACCGTGGTCAGCGCCGACGCTCTTGCGCTGAGGTGGCCGAGACGGCCGTTCAGGGTCGTCGCCAACCCTCCGTACGCCGTATGGGCAGGCCTGCTGCGGCAGCTGCTCTCGCGGCAAAGCCGGCTGGTGGCCGCCGACCTGGTACTCCAGCGGCGGGTGGTCCGGCAGATCGTCGAGGGGTACACCCCCCGGCCGGGAGCGGGCGGTGGCGATTTCGTGCTGCGCCGAGGGCTGACCGTGTCCAGATCGGCCCTCCGGCCGGCTCCGCGCGTCGACTCGGCCGTCCTGGTGGTGCGGCGGGGACCGGTGTCCGGGTCCGCGCGGCCGCGCTAGGGTGCTGCGAGCCGCATTGCCTGCATCTCGGGACGACTCATGATCCTTCGGACGGCCGGTCGACGGTCGTGAACCGGCCACGTGTGCACCTGACACCGCTTCAGGGCTGGCTGAACGACCCCCACGGGATCTGCTGGACGGGCAGTCAGTATCACCTCTTCTACCAGCACAACCCGGCGGCGCCGACCTGGACGCGTGAGGTCGGGTGGGGCCATGCGGTGTCGTCGGACCTGGTCCGGTGGCGTCACCGCCCGATGGCGCTGACCCCACGCGAGGGAGAGGGCTGCTGGTCGGGGGCGGTTGTCGTCGAGGACGGTCGTCCGACGATCCTTTACACGAGCGTGACCGGCGATGATCCGGACCGCGGAAGGATCGCGGTCGCGCTACCGGACGACGAGGCGGCAAGGTGGCACTGTCTCGACAACAACGTCATCGTCGACGGGCCGCCGGTCGAGATCGGTGCGATCGCCTTCCGCGACCCATGCCTTCTGGCTACCGAGGGCGGCTGGACGATGGTGGTGGGTGGTGCCGCATCTGACGGCCGCGGAGTGGTAGTGCAGTACTCGTCCGCCGATGCGCGTACCTGGACGTTCGATGGCGAGGTCTGCTCGAGGCCGGACAGCGAGACCGACGGAGTGCGCACCGGCACACTGTGGGAGTGCCCGCAGCTGTTCCAGGTCCTGGACGACTGGGTCCTGCTCATCTCTGTCGGCGACGGACGTGGCGCTCTGTACGTCGCTGCAGCACTCGGCAGCTACGACGGCAACCGGTTCGTCCCCGAGCGCTGGACCCGGTTGACGCACGACGACGCCGCGTACGCGATGACGGCGTTCGCCGACAGCGCCGGACGCCCCTGTGTGCTGTCGTGGATACGCGAGGATCCTGACCACCGGCCGGAGACTCGGCCGTGGTCCGGCGCCTTGTCGCTGCCCATGACCGTCGAGGTGACGCCGGATCGCCGGGTGCGGCTGAGCCCGCACCCCGATGTCGACACGCTTCGTGACGGGCCGCCAAGGCTCGACTGCACCCTGACAGAAAAGCCTCGGCGGCTGGTTGCGGCCATGGACGGCCTGGACATAGAGCTCAGCGCCGACCAGGGCGGGTGGTTCCGGGTGGGCCTGGTCGACTCCACCGGCGAGAAGCTGGTGGTCACGGGCGCAGGTAGTCAGGCAGGGATGGCCTCGGGTACTCGCGGCAGCTCCCTGCTGGTCAGCCGACCAGACCGGCAGGCGGCACGCGTCCCGGTCACGTCGGGGCCGTTTCGGCTCGTCGTGGACCGCGGGCTGGTGGAGGTCTTCGGAGGAGACGGGTCGGCGACCTTCCGCGTCGCCAGCGACGACGCCGACCTGGTCGTCACGGGCTCACCCGTGTCCGCCTCGTCGCCTACCGGCTGGTGGGGATCTTCTAGCGAGGATTCAGCCACCAGGTGTCGTCGAGGTTCGCAGCCATCCACCACAGCGACCAGCCGCGCTCGAAGCCAGCCCCAGCCAGCGGGCCGGGGCCGGTGTCCCGATCGAGCCAGCCGCCGACGATGTGTCTGCCGAGATCTCGCGCCCGCTCGACGCCGCTTCGTAGGTCGGCCTCCTCGATCTGCTCGGGGAACATCAGGTTCTGGCCGTCAGGGCCGTCGACCCAGCAAGGACCCGTCGGACCGGGCCTCGCCTCCGAGCAGCTCGGCCCGGGTGCGATACCGGTCGGTCTGCACCCGCCTGGCAGTCGAGGACCGTCACCACGAGGCAATCGTGGCACGGAGTCGGAACCCATCGTGAGAGGCGGGCGTCTGACGACTATGCGACAACAACCGGAACGCCCCTTCTCGACGATGCTTCTCAGGGCGCTGGGTGCGTGTTGTGTGCTGCTCGTTTTGGCAACGGGGTGCACTGGTCAGGGGCACTCCGCAACGCAACTGACTCAGCCGCACTCGGTCACAGCCCAGAGCGGAACGAGCTCAGGGCCGTCCCCGCTGTCGTCGTCATCGCTCCACGCCGGCTCAGTGCGGGGGCGTCTGGCGATGGTCGGCGGTCCTGCTCCGGGACGGCCGCAACCCCTGTCCGGGTACGTCACCCTCGTAGGGCCGCTCAGGGTACGTGTCGCCGTCGGCAGCGACGGCAGATACGACGTC
Source organism: Propionibacteriales bacterium (assembly GCA_038239485.1). Lineage (GTDB taxonomy): Bacteria > Actinomycetota > Actinomycetes > Propionibacteriales > Nocardioidaceae > DASQEH01. The sequence continues at coordinate 18,219 of JBBSET010000006.1, read as the reverse complement.
ACAGTCCCGCCCGGCAGCTACCAAGCCACCGGCCGGAGCCCTCGGTTCGGGTCCGGGAGCTACCCCTGCCGGGCTGCTTCTGTTGTCGTGGTGGTGGCGGGACAGACCACGCGGGCCAATGTGGTGTGCCAGGCCAAGTGAGGCGGGTTCAGGGGGCCTGACGCCAGGCGTCGGCGATGGCGACGAAGCTGTCGGCCCGTCGTTGTCTGTCCAGGCCGGGTGTCACCAGGACGAGCTCGTCGGCCTGAGCTTCGTGCTGCATGTCCTGGAGTCGTTCGACCACCAGCTTGGCCGGGCCGGTCACCATCCGGGAGTCGTCGAGCTGACTGGCCCGTCCCTGCGGCGAACGGGCGAACTCCAGCACCTGCTCAGGTTGGAGCGGCTCCCGGATACCCCGCGCCAGGTTGCGCAGCGTCAGCGTCCAGGCCGCCACGAACTCGCGGCTGGCATCTGGGTCCTCGCTCGCGAAGGCGAGCACGGACAGGGCCGAGTAGGGCTGCGCGCCGTCCACGCGGGGCCGGAAGTCGCGCCGGTAACCACGGAGTGCCTCGAAGGCGAGCTCCGGGCTCATGTGGTGGGCGAAGACGGCGCTCATCCCGTTGACCGCGGCGAACATCGGCCCGTACTGGCTGGAGCCGAGGATGAACAGGTCGGGCAGCTCGTCGACGACAGGTGCCGCCACGAGGCTCGCGTAGGGGTGACCTTCGGGGAATCCGTCAGCGTCACCGAGGAACGCCAGCAGCTCGGCGACCTGGCTCGGGAACTCCGAGCCCGGGTCGGTGGTCACTCCGCGTCGCAGCACGTGGGCTGTCAGCGGGTCGGTGCCGGGAGCCCGCCCGAGCGCGAGGTCGATGCGGCCGGGGTACATCGCCAGGAGCGTCCGGAACGTCTCTGCAACCTTGAACGGCGCGTGGTTGGGCAGCATGATGCCGGCCGCGCCGACCCGGATCCGGTCGGTCTTGGCCGCGACGTGAGCCGTCAAGATCTCGGGTGCGCTGCACGCGAGGCTGCGCATGTTGTGGTGCTCGGAGACCCAGTAGCGCCGAAACCCCGCCGCGTCCACGGCCCTGGCGATCTCGACCGCTCCGCCGATGGCGGCGGACGCGGTCTGGCCGTGCTCGATGCCGACGAAGTCGAGGACCGACAGGGGGAGTGTGTCGGGCGGGTAAACGACGTCCGGCTCCCGGTGCGGGTCTGAGGCGGGAGGGGTGGTGGTCGATGCGGCGCTCATGCGGTGGCCAACACCGAGCTGCCGGACCTTGTTCCGCTCCCAGTGGGCCCCCTTTCGGCCAGGTACGAGCGCCGGCGTCGTCCCCGATACATTGAGCGGCGAATGTCACCGGCGGAAGGGTGCGAGACGATGACCGACCTCGAGGTCGTGAGCTACCGGCCCGGCCCGGACGACTACGCCTGGGTCTTCGGTCGTACCGCCGCAGTCCGGCGGGTGGCGCCTGGCACGGTCCTCGAGCTCTTCACCGAGGACTGCTTCGGGGGCCGGGTCACGTCGGTTGGCGACCTGCCGTCCGTCGTCTGCGAGTTCCCGTACCTGAACCCCGTGACCGGCCCCATCCACGTGGAGGGGGCGGAGCCGGGGGACACGCTCGCGGTGCACTTCGTGTCGATCGAACCTGCGCGGGACTGGGCGGTATCGTCCACGTTCCCCCACTTCGGTGCGCTGACCACCACGCACCAGACAGCCATGCTGCACCCGCCGCTGGAGGAGAGGGTCTGGCGCTACGACGTCGACCGGGAGCGGCGCACGGTGACCTACCACGCCGGTAAAGGCGATCTTGCCGTGGAGCTCCCGCTGGACCCGATGCATGGCACGGTCGGTGTCGCGCCAGCCGGGTTCGAGGCGCGGCAGACCCTCACACCGGACGCTCATGGCGGCAACATGGACTCCCCGGAGCTTCGCGCCGGAACCACCGCATACTTCGGGGTTAGCCACGAAGGCGCGCTGTTCGCGCTGGGCGACGGGCACTGTCGGCAGGGGCAGGGTGAGCTGTGCGGGACCGCTGTTGAGGCCGCCATGAACACTGTCGTGATCCTCGACCTGGTCAAGGCCCGGCCGATGACCCCCTGGCCCCGGTTCGAGACCGACGACGCCATCATGAGCACCGGCTCGGCCAGGCCACTCGAAGATGCATTCCGGATCAGTCAGCACGACCTCGTGACCTGGGTCGCGGCGGAGGCCGGCCTGGACGTGCTCGACGCATACCAGCTGGTCAGCCAGGCTGGTGAGGCTCCGGTCGGCAACGTGTGCGACCCGAACTACACGATGGTCGCGAAGGTGGCCAAGCAGTACGTTCCCGGCATCGACGTGTACGACGGGATCCACTCCCGGCTGCGGGCGACCGCGTCGGCCTACCTGGCGCAGCGATGAGGGACTGCCGCGCCAGATCTCCGGCGGGGGTCTCGGCAGCGTCGATGACTCCGCATCCGCCGACCTTCCATTCGCGAGCGATGCGTGAACGTACCTGCTCGATCCCGGTGACACCACCCGCTCGACGCATCGCCGAGCCGCCGGGCGAGCGTGGGTTGACACTAGGTGGGTGTCCGGGATCATCGTCGCACAACTGGTGAGCACGTCGGCGTATGCAGGGTTCCAGTGGACGGTTCACCTGGTGGTCTACCCGCAGCTCGGCGAGGTGCCACCGGTGTCGTTCAGCGGGTACGAGCGGGCGCACCAACGGCGCATCAGCCGGGTGGTGGGGCCACTCTTCGCGGCGTTGGCCCTTACCACCGGGGGACTGATGGTCGTCCGCCCGGCCGGGGTGCCGGGCTGGGGCATCATCGCCTCCGCCGTGTTGCTGGCCGTGATCCTCGGTGTGACGGGTTTGCTCGCTGTACCCCTGCATCGCCGGCTGGACGACGGTTGGGATCCCGGAGCGCACCGCCGGCTGACCCGCGTCGACGCGGTCAGGGTGGGGGCTGCGACGGCCAACCTCGCGGTCGCCATCGTTCTCGCCAGCCAGTAACGGTCGTGCTCACTCAGGCCAGCGGAACGCCGTACGTGCGAGGGGTGAGGGCGAGCGCGGCCTCCTCGGCGGCGGTGGGTGCGGGGATGTCCGAGACGTAGCGGACCACCGCGGGGGCCGGGAGAGCGCCGGCATACAGGAAGCCTTGGCCAAGGTCACAACCCATGGCCACCAGAGCGTCCCGCTGGCTGGATGTCTCGATTCCCTCGGCGACCACCGTCAGCTCGAAGGCCTCGCCCAGGCTGATGATCGCCTTGACGAGTGAGCGCTGGTCCTTCGACTTGTCGACACCGGTGATGAACGATCTGTCGATCTTCAGGGTGGTGACGGGGAAGCGCCGCAGATAGGCCAGAGCCGCGTAGCCGGTGCCGAAGTCGTCGATCGCCAGCCCTACGCCGAGTCGCTCGAGGCCGGCCATCGCGCGTTCGATCTGAGGTTCCTGAGCCGTCAGTGTCCGCTCGGTGATCTCCAGTGTCAGCAGGTGCGGCGCCAGTCCGTTCCTTGTCAGGGACTCGGTGACCGTGTCGACGAATCCCGGGTCGCTGAGCTGGCGTGGGGCCACGTTGATGCTCATCCGCATCTCCGTCACGGGGCCGAGCTGCTTCCAGGCGGCAGCTTGCGCGATCGCGGTCTCCAGCACCCAGCGGCCGAGGGGGATCGCAAGCTCTCCCACCTCCACGGCCTCGATGAACTCGCTCGGGAGTACCAGGCCCCTGGTGGGATGCTGCCATCGGACCAACGCTTCGGTACCGCGGACCCGGCCGGTGCCCAAGTCAACGATCGGCTGGTAGAGCAGGATGAACTGGTCCTCTCGCAGGGCAACGGCGAGTTCTTTGGTCTTGTTCAGCCGGCTCTGCATCACGTGTTGCAGCGACGGCTGGTAGAACTCGTGGCTGCCCTTGCCGGCGTCCTTGGCGGCGTACATGGCCAAGTCGGCCTGCACGAGCAACTTCGCCGCCTGGACGCCGGTGTCACTGGTGGACACCCCGATACTCGCGCGGATGGAGATCTGCTCGTCGCCGATGCTGAAGGGCAGGCGAAGCGTGGCCTGGATTCGTTCTGCGAGCTGCGACGCCTCCTCGTCGTCGTCGCCCAGACCCTCGAGGAGGACGGCGAACTCGTCGCCGCCGAGTCGCGCACAGGTGTCCGACGGGCGCAGTGTGTGCTGCAGCCGCTCACTGACCGCAACAAGGAGCGCGTCGCCGACGGCATGGCCACGAGTGTCGTTGACCGTCTTGAAGTCGTCCAGGTCGATCAGCATCACGGCGAGCCGTTCGCGGTGGCGGCCCTGCCAGGACAGCGCATGCTCGACCCGGTCCAGGAACAGGATCCGGTTGGGCAGCTGGGTGAGCGAGTCGTGGAAGGCGAGGTGCTTGAGCTCTTCCTCGAGGGCATACTGTTCGGTCGTGTCGTGCAGGGTCACCACCAGACCTTGGACGAAGGGGTCGTCCATCATGTTGGTGCACGTCACCTCGAAGGCGCGAACGCCGCCGTTGGCGTCGACAAGCCGCCACGGGTCCTCAGACCCTGCCGTGGGGCTCCGGCTGTCCTGTGACGTCGATCGGACCCGTCGGAGGAACGACGACGCGCGTAGCGAATCCTGCTCGCTGACCAGGTCGAGAAGGGGCAGTCCGATCACCTGGTCCGGCAGATGGCCAAGGATCACCTCGACCGAAGGCGTCTGGTAGATGACGTCCAGCTCGGGACCGAGGATGAGGATCATGTCCGACGTGTTCTGGATGAGCGAGCGGAAACGCGCCTCGCTCTTGCGTTGCAGGACCTGCTCGGTCAGGTCGGCGCTCTCGATTGCAAGCGCCATCTGAGCGGCCATCGCGCATACCGAGTCGATGACCTCGCCGCGCAGGCTCACCCCGCAGATCGCCAGCAGCCCAGTGACGGACCCGGACCTCGCCAGACCGGCGAGCAGGACGGGGGTGGCCGGCCCGAGACCCGCAGGAACGAGCTCCTCGACCCGTCCTGACACCGTGAGTACGAACGAATGCTCTGCCAACTCCGGTGCGTACCGCTGGACCAGGTCGGCGCACCCCATCCCTACAGTGGACCCGAGCCTTGCAGGGGAGCCGGCCTCGATGACGGAGCCGGCCTGGACGTTGGCTCTGGTCTCTTCGGTCGAGATGGGCTCGATCGCATCGGGAGTGGCGGAGTCATAGACGATCCTCGATGACGCACCGCCGGCCCCCACCGCAACGAGAACCCGCAGCGGGTCCGCGGAGCCGGCGATCGCCGACACGGCCTCCACCCCGACCGCGTAGATCTCACGTCGGCTCGTCGTGCCGACCAGTGCCTCGCCGGTCCGCCTGAGGACGCTCTCACGCCGCGTTGCGTGCCGGGCCGCCTGTACCAGTCCGCTCAACCGCAGGGTGACGATTAGGAAGATCGCGCCCGAGGCGAAGGCGATGACGACGACGTCGTCGACGCTGTGTGCCAGGCCCTCGTACAGCAGCACGATCGGGGGAAGCAACGAGACGGAGCCGAGGAGCAGCAATCGACGGGTGGACGTGGCGGTCGGGGTCGGCGGGGCAGGGTCGCCCAGATGCACCATGTCGGGTTCGAGGGCGGCTGCGCCCCATGCCGTGTAGAAGCAGATCCAGCCGAGGTCGACGGGACCGCCGAGCTTCCAGGTGCCGTTGAGCTGGATGACCCCGTAGATCGCGTCCGTCACCAACAGGCACACGGTGCCGACCGTCAGAGCCCGAAGCGACCATGACCGTTGTCCGCGACCGATGAGTAGCCGCGCCAGGACCGCCATCAGGAGGACGTCGCCGAGGGGATAGGCGATCGAGAATGCCTTCACCTCCGCGGTCAGCGTGCTGTCTCGTACGTAGGGCGCAGCGAGGAAGACCCACGCGATGAGGCCGACGCCGATCGTCACGACGAGTGCGTCCAGCAGTGCCTCGCGGTCTCGCCCGAGAGATCGAGAGCGCACGAACAGCAGCAGCCCGATGGCGAACAGGGGGTAGGTGACGAGGTAGAGCCCGTCGGCGGCCGAGGGGAACGGGTTGTCCATGCCCATCGGGCCTGTCAGCAGGGCGTACATGGTGTCGCCGCCGATGAACGTGAAGGTGCCGGCCGCCACGAACCACCACGGCAACGCGGGCCGGGGTCGGTTGACAACGATTCCGGTGACGATGGCCACGACGCTCGTGCAGCCGATCATCGTCCAGATGAACCAAGGCGCATCGGGCAGCGTGTAGTACAGCACCGTCAAGGTGGCCATGAGCGCCAGATAGAACGGACGGATGACAGTACGCATACACATAGTGTCTGTTACGTGACTATGTGTAACAGAGAATCCGGCATTTTGCCTCGACCCGGATCTACCGTCCGTACCCTTGAGAAGATGACAAAAGGGATCCTAGACGTCACGAAGTGCCCTCGACTCGTCGGAGCTCTCCTCCCTGTGGCGTTGGCCGTGTGCCTGTCCGGGTCACCTGCCAGCGCTCACGTCGCGGCCTACCAGGTGACGATCAACACTCCCCGGTCCGACCAGCTCCCCGACGCGACGGTCCACATCACTGGACGAGTCTCGCCTTCGGCATCCGGTGTCGTCCGGCTCCAGCACCGCGTGAGTGGCCGGTTCCGGCGAGTGGCCTCCCAACACGTCACCGCGGGCAGCCACTACGACTTCACCGTCACCTTGACCTCGGTCGGGCAGTATCGGTTCCGGGTCAAGAAGCCGGCGGACGCAACGGCGAAGGGCGGGTTGAGCGCCGACTCCACGGTCTTCGTGACCACGCGCAACGCCCGGCGCAGCGCTACCCGGGCCCAGTCCTGGGTGGATGTGCACGTGCGCTACAACCCGAGCCACAGTTATGCCAACCAGTACGGCACCTACCGGCAGGACTGCTCGGGGTATGTATCGATGGCCTGGCGGCTGACGAGCAGCTACACGACGGGCACCCTCCCGGACATCTCGCACCCGATCGCGAAGTCGGCACTCCACCGCGGTGATCTGCTCCTGCACGCACCGGCGCACGGTTCGGGACACGTGGTCCTCTTCGCCGCTTGGGCAGATGCTGCGCACACGTCATACCTGGGCTACGAGGAGTCGCCCAGCACCGGTGCGACCTATCACACCATCCCGTACCCGTACTGGGGCGGCTTCGGCGCCTACACTCCCTACCGCCGGGACTAGAGCAGGTGGTAGGGGCGCAGACGCCGAAGCAGCAACACCGGTCACAGGCCCTGCTGCGGGAGGCCGTCGGCTCAGAGGATGTAAAGCATCTCCTGGTACGTCGGCAGCGGCCACAGGTCGTCAGCCACGATGGCTTCGAGCAGGTCCGCGCTCGTCCGTACCGCCGCCATCGCGGGCAGTAGGTCGTCGCGGGCATACTGGGCCTCGTCGAGCGCAGTCGACGCACTGTCGGCGGCGAGAGCGTCACCGAGGACGCCGAGCGCCGACCTCAGGCTGGACAGCGGAGCAGAGACCCCCTCGAGGGCTCCCGAGTCCGGGTCGACCCCGGCCGCCTTGAGCGCGCCGATGTTGACGGCGACCTCGGTCTGGTAGCGGACCGCAGCGGGCAGCACCGCCGTCATGCCGATCTCGTAGGTCAGCCGGGCCTCGACGCCGATGCTCAGCGCGTAGTGCTCGAGCCCGATCTCGTAGCGGCTATGCATCTCTCGGTGGTTGAACACCTTGTAATGCTCGAACAGCTCCATCGCGTCCTCGGAGACGAACTCCGGCAGGGCGTCGAGGGTCGTGCGAAGGTTCGGCAGGCCACGGTCGGCAGCCTCGGCCTGCCAGTCGTCGGAGTAGCCGTCGCCGTTGAAGACGACCGCGCCGTGGTTGCTGATGACATCGGCGAGGACGTCCTGAACGGCCGCATTGAACTCGGTCCCGGAGTCGATGGCCTTCTCGAGGACGGTGGCGATGTGGTCGAGCGACTCCGCCATGATCGTGTTGAGGACGACCATCGGACCGGCCACGGTCTGCAGCGATCCCGGTGCCCGGAACTCGAAGCGGTTGCCGGTGAAGGCGAACGGGCTCGTCCGGTTGCGGTCCCCCGGGTCGGTCGGCAGCGGGGGCAGTGTGTCGACGCCGACCATGATCGTGCCGCCGTCCTTGGACGAGGTGGCGCCACCCTTGGCGATCTGGTCGAAGATGTCGGTCAGCTGGTCGCCGAGGAAGATGGAGATGATCGCCGGTGGGGCCTCGTTGGCGCCGAGACGGTGGTCGTTGGAGGCGGACGCGACCGATGCGCGGAGCAGGCCGGAGTACTTGTGGACCGCTCGGATGACCGCCGCGCAGAAGACTAGGAACTGGGCGTTGTCATGGGGGTTGCTGCCGGGGAGCAGCAGGTTGCCCTCGGTGCCGTTGCCCAGGGAGAAGTTGACATGCTTGCCCGACCCGTTGACGCCGTCGAAGGGCTTCTCGTGGAACAGGCACTCCATGCCGTGCTTCTTGGCCAGCGACTTGAACATCGTCATCATCAGCTGCTGGTGGTCCGAGGCGACGTTGGCACGCTCGAACAGCGGCGCGATCTCGAACTGCCCCGGCGCGACCTCGTTATGCCTGGTCTTGGCGGGGATGCCAAGCTTGAACAGCTCGCGCTCGGTGTCCATCATGAAGCCCAGGACCCGCTCAGGGATGGCACCGAAGTAGTGGTCGTCGAACTCCTGACCCTTGGCCGGCTTGGTGCCGAACAAGGTACGGCCGGCGTTGAGCAGGTCGGGGCGTGCGAGGAAGAAGTGCCGGTCGATCAGGAAGTACTCCTGCTCCGGCCCGCAGAACGACACCACCCGGTCGGGGGTATGGCCGAACAGTCGCAGGATCCGCTCGGCGTGCTCAGCCATAGCCTGCTGCGAGCGCAGCAGTGGCGTCTTGTGGTCGAGCGCCTCACCGGTCATCGACACGAAGACTGTCGGGATGCACAGCGTGTTGCCGTTGGGGTTCTCGAGGATGTACGCCGGGCTGGTCACGTCCCAACCGGTGTATCCGCGGGCCTCGAACGTGTTGCGCAGCCCACCGCTCGGGAAGCTGGAGGCATCCGGCTCGCCCTGGATCAGGGTCTTGCCTGCGAACTCCGCAATGGCCGAACCGTCGCCTGCAGGCTCGAGGAAGCTGTCGTGCTTCTCGGCGGTCAGGCCGGTCAGCGGGTAGAAGACGTGCGCGTAGTGGGTTGCCCCCTTCTCCATCGCCCAGTCCTTCATCGCCGACGCAACCGCGTCAGCGACGAGCGGATCGAGGGGAGCGGAGTGCTCGATCGTCGCGACGACCGACTTGTACACCGACTTCGGCAGTCGCTTCTGCATGACGGCCTTGCTGAACACGTTCTCGCCGAAGACGTCGCCGGGGGACTCGTGCGGCGCGAAGCTTCCGGGTGGAGGCTCGTAGGCCTCGACATCTTTGATCGCCTGCAGGCGAACGTTGTTTCCACTCATGAGGGAGTTCCTTCGAAACGGCGCGACGATCCGCGACTGGTGAGGGCTCAGACTCCGTCAACCTAACGACGGCGCCGCAAGCCGGCGTGACAGTGACATTTCAAGGCTGTGAACAGGCCAGCGGGCGACGGCCCGGCGCCGACCCCGGATGAAACATTCGGCCGGCTCGAGACATTCGACGCATTGGCACGGGGAGGTGCCGTCCGTTGCTAGACTCACCGTAAGTAAATCGCTACTTAGAGTGATTTCCCATGATCCGGCAACTGTTCTGGAGAGGTCTTCATGGCCCGGCACCGCATACCGTCCTCGCAGCCAGATCCCGTGCCGGCTGCGACCGCGTACCACGACGGGACCGATGTCGTGTTGACGCTGTCCCCCGACCTGGCGCTGACCTTGGCCATGGCCATCGCGCGCGAGGAGCTGGGCTTCGCGGCGAGACTGCACGACATTCTGCGCGCTCTGGCTGCACCCCTTGCCGGTCCGGCGGTTCTCCTTGACCCGGTACCCGATCTGGGCCAGACGCACACCGAGCGGCACGAAATCCTTGGCAGGACGGCTCCGACCATCGTCGCCGAGGCCGAGTCCATCACCCGGGCCGCCGTCCAGGTGGCCGCCGAGAAGACCGCTCACGCCGCCGAGGCCGCCCGAGCCGTCCGTGCCAACGCCACCGGCGCAGCCGCCGAGCTCGCCGCACACAACGCGGCGAGACAGCTGCCGCGATCCTGCGCCAGGCTGACATGTCGGCCTCGACGGTCGCCTTCGCCGCCACGCTCGCGGCCTCGACCATCGCCGCATCAGTCACACCGGGCTACGAGATCGAGGCGACCCTCACGGCGTTGCACGTGTCCAGGACGGTCGCCGCCGCTGCGGCCGCCACCGCCGCCGAGACCGCACTGGCCGCCGCCGAGGTCGCATCAGCCGTCGCCGCTGCGGCCGCTCGGGCGGCGTCGATCGCGTCGGCGACAGAGATCGCCATCGAGCACGAGGTCTCCTGGGCCGCCGCGGCCATGCAGGAGGTTGCTCTGGCGACCGAACGCCAGCTGCACGAGGTCGCTGAGGGCTGAGCGACCGTCAGGGGCCGTGGGCGGGCGTGAACTGGCTCGCCCCCGGGTCCTCCTCGGCCCGGATGACGTGAACCACAGCGTTGATGAGTGCGAGGTGGGTGAACGCCTGCGGGAAGTTGCCGAGATGGCGGCCGGTATGGGGGTCGATCTCCTCGCCGTACAGAAGCAGCGGGCTCGCGTACGACAGCAGCCGCTCGCACAGGTTGCGGGCCCGCTGGTGCTCGCCGATCTCGATGAGCGCCGACACCAGCCAGAAGGAGCAGATGGTGAAGGTACCCTCCTCGCCGGAAAGTCCGTCGTCAGTCTCCTCGACCCGGTAGCGAAGCACCAGCCCGTCCTCGGTGAGCTCGTCGGCGATGGCGAACACGGTGGCACGGACCCGTTCGTCGTCGGGCGGAAGGAACCGCAGCAGGGGGACGAGGAGCAAGGAAGCGTCGAGCGCCCGGGACCCGTAGCGCTGCACGAAGACGCCCCGCTCGTCGACCCCGTTGTCGCAGATGTCGGCGTGGATCTCGCCGGCAAGCTTCTGCCAGTGCTCGGCGAAGTCGAGCTCGTCGTGCAGGCGCGCCAGCCGCGCCCCCCGGTCGAGAGCCACCCAGCACATCAGCTTCGACGAGGTGAAGTGTTGCGGCTCGCCACGCACCTCCCATATCCCGCTATCCGGCTCGCGCCAGTGCGCGATTGCCTGCTCGACCTGACTCCGGAGCACCGGCCAGAGGCTCTCCTGCAGTTGCTCGCGTGACTTGGTGTGCAGGTAGACCGAGTCCAGGACGGCTCCCCAGACGTCGTGCTGGCGCTGGGTGTGTGCCCCGTTGCCGACCCGGACCGGCCGAGCCCCCTCGTATCCCGTGAGGTGCTCGAGGATGGTCTCGTCGGGTGTTCGTTCGCCTCCGACGCCGTACATGATCTGCAGCTCGGGTTCGTCGGTGCTGACGTCGCGCAGGAACGAGAAGAAGTCCTGGGCCTCGCGGTCGAGCCCGAGGGTGTAGAGCCCCCAGAGGGCGAAGGTCGAGTCGCGGATCCAGGCGTAGCGGTAGTCCCAGTTGCGCTCTCCGCCGGGCGTTTCGGGCAGCGAGGTGGTCGATGCCGCCAGCAGGGCTCCTGTCGGGGCATAGGTCAGCCCCTTGAGCGTCAGTGCGCTGCGTTGCAGATACACCCGCCACGGATGGTCGGGAAAGACCCCCTGGGTGATCCAGCGCCGCCAGTACTCAGACGTGCGCCACATCCGCTCGTCCGCCGCGGCCCACGTGGTGGGAGGCTCGACGTCAGCCCACGACAGGGCGAAGAAGGCGCTGTCGCCCTCGGACATCCGGGTACGCACCTGCGCCGTGCGGCCCTCGATGCCGAGCCTGAGGTTGGTGTTGAGGCGCATGGTGAAGCTGCCGGTACTGCTGGCGGGGGAGTCCGCGCGGACCGACTCGTATCCGACCCCGTCATACCTCCAGGCCGCCTCGTGCTCGCCGAAGCAGAACATCGGCTCGCACACGACCGACAGGTCGACAGACCCGCTCACGCACTTCACCGTCCGCAGCAGACAGTGCTCGGCGTCATAGTCGGTCGGTGGGCGCCGGTGTGTCTTGGAGCGGGCCTCGGTGTTGTGCCACGGCCCCATGGTCAGCGCGTCACGGACGATCAGCCACCCGGTTCGCGACTGCCAGGTGGTCTCGACCATCAGGCTTCCCGGCAGGTACCGGCGGGCAGCAGGAACCTGGACGCCCATCGGGTTGAGCCGGAAGCTCCCGGCCGCCCGGTCCAGGAGGGCCGCGAAGACGCTCGGAGCGTCCGGTCGTGGCAGACACATCCATTCCACGGCGCCGCTGGGCGCGATCAGGCATGACGTCTCGCAGTCCGACAGGAAGGCGTAGCTGGCAATCGGCGGAAACGGTGAGGAGCCGACCGCGGGCCTCGCCTCGGAGTGGGCAGCCTCGGTACCCGCGCCGCGAAGGCTTGTCATAGCGAGCAAGCATCGCGGCTGGCGACGGACCGTACAAGACCGGAGATGTCACGAACGGTGACGCCGGCCTGGCAACGAATGCTGCTAGCCATCGCCAAGCAGCTCTCGAAGCCACGGCTCGACCACGTCGAGCCATCGGGCCGAGGCGGCCAGTTGAGGATAGTGACCGCCCTCATCAAGGACACTGAGCCGCCATCGCGGGTGTCCACCCGCCGCGGCCAGTGCGAAGTCGACGGGCACGTAGTGGTCATCGGCGGCATGCACGACAAGCACAGGTGCAGTGACGGCGGCCGTGGTCGCGCGGAACTGCGAGCTGTGCACGGCCGTGGCGGCGAGGTAGCCCAGTCCGTTGATCGCGAGGCGGTCGCCGCTCAGCGACGCTGACGCTCGCGAAGAAGACGATCGCGGCGGTGCTGGCGGGCGGCCGTGCCCCCGGACAAATGCCAGCCGGTGCCCGGCGTAGTCCGCGAGCGACGCGGCGACCGAGCGGCCGTTGAGGGCCGGTGGGAAGAACGAGCTGGTCAAGACGACACCAAGGATCCCACGGCCCGGCTCGGCTGCGAGCCGCATCGCGGTCACGGCGCCCATCGAGTGGCCGAGCACGATCGCGCCGTCCGGGCTGGCTGATGCCGCAACTGCCTGGGCGTGCTCCGCGTGGCGTGGCAACTCTGGGGCGACGACTCGTCCGAGCTGCTCGAGGCGTGGCCTCACCCCGTCCCAGTCGGCGGCCGAGCGACCGAGACCGTGGAGGCACAGGAGCACCGGCGCCGTCATCACCGCAACCTAGCGGGCATTGGACGCCGACTGCATGACAGGAGCGACCATCCCGACGCCGGCGGCTCAGGCCAGCGTCACCACGAACTTGCCGACGGCGTGCCCGGCCTGGCTGGTCGCGTGGGCGTCGGCTGCCTCGGCCAAGGGAAATGTCTTCGACACCGGGATGCTGAACCCGCCCTCCTCGAACAGCCGCGCCGCCTCTGCGAAGGCGGCCGTGTGGTTGGTCCCACTCATGGACACCTGTGCGCCATGCTCTGGGGCGCTGAAGTCGGCGATGGACAGAACCTTCGACGCCTCGCCGGTCAGTTCGACCAGCTCGGGTATGACTCCGGACCCTGCGATGTCGAGGGCGGCGTCGACGCCGTCGGGCGCGAGGCGCAGCACCCGCCCGACGAGGCCCGGTCCGTAGGTGGTCGCCGTGGCATCGAGTGAGCGGAGGTAGTCCTGGTTGGCCTCGCTAGCAGTTCCGATCACAGCGATGCCACGGGACCGGGCGATCTGGACGGCAGCAGAGCCCACGCCACCAGCGGCTCCACTCACCAGGAGCGTCTCACCCGGCTGCACCCCTACCTGGTCCAGGATCCGGATAGCCGTCTCGACGGCGACCGGGTAGCCGGCGGCCTCGTCGAACGACAGGTCGGCAGGCTTCGTCGCCCAGCTCGACAGCACCGCGTACTCGGCGAGGGTCGAGGACCCGATACCGAAGACCTCGTCGCCGACCGCGACGTCAGTCACCCCGACGCCCACCTCGTCCACCACCCCCGCCGCATCCATCCCGGTGCCTGCCGGTAGAGCCATCGGCACCTGCTCGCGCAGGTACCCGGCCCGGATCTTCCAGTCGATCGCGTTGACACCGGCGGCACGGACGGCGATTCGCACCTGACCTGAGCCAGCATGGGGTTCGTCGACCTCCTGTACCTGGAGCACCTCGGGGCCGCCGTACTCGGCGAACTGCACTGCCTTCATGGGTCTTCTCCTCGTCCGAGGTCTCACGACCCCCGGGTGGTCCGTCAGTGGTTAGTTGCCGGTAACCATGGTCGGGCGACTCGCATTCCTGAGCCATGTCATCGGGTCACAGTCGCAGTCGCCGTTGTTCCACTGCACCCGGTCCTCCGGGCGAACGCGGCCGTTCGATACCAAGGTCTAGTCGAGCTCCGCCGGGAAGGCGACGCGCCCGTCCGCGCCGACGTGGACCTTGCGACGAGCACCCCGAAGCGGAAATCGGGTCGAGGGATCGGGAATGGAGGCCGACCGCAGACTCTTGTGTCAGGTGCTTGCAGCACTCAGCCATCTCTCAGCCGCGGTTCCCATGACCGGAAACTGTCGGTGGTCACGCCCATGATGCCTACATCAGCAACCGGCCGCAGATCTTGAGGAGACCCCATGCCCGAGTCCACCCTCCCCGGCGAGGCCGTCCACGAGCAGTCGGGGGACCCTGCATCGGAGCCCGACCCCCGACGCTGGATCGCACTGGGCGTGATCGCCATCGCCCAGCTGATGATCATCCTGGACGCCTCCATCGTCAACATCGCCCTGCCGTCCGCGCAGAAGGCCCTCAGCATCAGCGACGCCGACCGGCAATGGGTGGTCACCGCCTACACGTTGGCCTTCGGCGGACTGCTGCTCCTGGGCGGCCGGATCGCTGACTTCGTAGGCCGAAAGCGGACCTTCATCGTCGGCCTGCTCGGCTTCGCCGCGGCGTCCGCGCTGGGCGGAATCGCGTCGACTGCTGGTCTGCTGTTCGCCGCCCGAGGTCTCCAAGGTGCCTTCGCCGCACTGCTCGCCCCGTCGGCCCTGTCCCTCATCACCGTGATGTTCACCTTGCCGAAGGAGCGCGCCGTCGCCTTCGGCGTCTTCGGGGCGATCAGCGGTGGCGGCGCTGCGATCGGGCTGATCGTCGGTGGCGTGCTCACCGAGTACGCCTCGTGGCGGTGGTGCCTCGGCGTGAATGTGCCTATCGCGCTGCTCGCGGCCGCGGCCGCCATCCCGATCGTGACCGAGAGCAAGGCCCACGGCGATACTCGCTACGACATCCCTGGCGCCTTGCTGGCCACCCTCGGGCTGGTCTCGCTGGTCTACGGATTCACCGAGGCGGCGAAGCAGAAGAACCCCGGCAAGAGCACCGAGGTGCTGGGCTGGACCGCGAGCTCGACGCTGGTGTTCCTGTTCGCCGCTGCGGTGCTGCTGGTCGCCTTCGTCGTCTGGGAGCTGCGCGCGAAGCACCCGCTGCTACCGATGCGGGTGGTGTTGGACCGGAACCGTGGTGGCTCCTACCTGGTGTTCCTGTTCGTCGGGGCCGGGCTCTTCGCAATGTTCTTGTTCCTGACCTACTACTTCCAGATCACCTTGGGCTGGAGTCCGTTGAAATCCGGCTTCGCGTTCCTGCCCTTCAGCGGCGGCCTCATCGTGACTGCCGGGATCATCTCGCAGCTGCTGCCGCGGACAGGTCCCAAGCCGCTGATCGTGCCCGGCCTCGTGGTGGCCGTCGTGGCCATGCTGATGCTCACTCAGGTCTCCGAGAGCTCGGCGTACTGGTCGCACGTGCTCGTGCCGCTGCTGCTGATGAGCGCGGGTCTCGCAGCGGTCTTCATCCCGGCAGCCAGCACCGCCCTCATCGGCGTGGCCGACCATGACGCAGGCGTGGCCAGTGCCGTTCTGAACACGGCGCAGCAGGTCGGCGGGTCCCTTGGTCTGGCCCTGCTCAACACGCTGTACGCCGGGGCGGTGACCACGTACGTCGCCTCACATCTGACGAATCCAGCCGACGCGGCCAGTGTCACCGGGCTCGCATTCGTGCACGGCTATCACATCGCGTTTCTGTGGGGGGCCATCCTCTTCTTCGCGGCATTGGTGGTGGCCGTCGTCCTGATCAGCGCGAAGAAGGAGGATGTGCCGTCCACCTCGGGCGCTCCGGGCTGACGCCGGGACCCGAGCGAATGGCCCGCTGCCCACGTCGAGCCGGTGGGTCTGCGGAGTAACGGCGACCGGCTGCCGCGGCGTCGGTGGGACTCGGGTTGCCCACCGTGGCTGCTGGGGCGGTGGTGATCCACAGGCGTCGCTGCGCGCTGGCGGGATGACGAAACCTAGGCAAGACTCCGCCTACCCTGTTGCCGATTTGAAGGTTTGGTCATGGTTCGTACTGGTCTGGCGGATGGCGCGTCGGCGTTGGAGCTGCTGGACGCCGACGTGCGCGACGAGGTTCGCCGCAGCGGGGTGGACCCACTCACGGAGGTGGACGCGGTACGGCGCTTCGCCCGGTCGGCGGTGTTGGCCCACGACCAGCGGAGCCTGTCGGGAGTGGTGCGTCCGGTCGGTGACCCGGATGCAGTCGTCGACGAGCTGGTGGCGCGCGTGGCGGGCTTCGGACCGCTGCAGCGCTATCTGGACGACCCCACGGTGGAGGAGATCTGGATCAATCAGCCACAGCGGGTGTTCGTCGCCCGCGACGGCCGCCACGAGCTGACGACGACGATCCTGACCGCGGTTCAGGTGCGGGACCTGATCGAGCGGATGCTCAAGGCTTCCGGTCGGCGACTCGACCTGTCCAGCCCCTTCGTCGACGCGATGCTCCCGTCGGGGCATCGGCTGCATGTGGTTCTCGACGGCATCACACGAGGCTTCAGCGCGGTCAACGTCCGTAAGTTCGTGGTCAAGGCCAGGCGCCTGCACGACCTGGTCGAGCTGGGCACCTTGACCGCCCAAGCGGCAGCCTTCCTGGAGTCGTGCGTCGTCGCCGGGCTCAACATCATCGTGGCCGGCGGTACCCAGGCGGGTAAGACCACGATGCTGAACACGCTGGGCTCGGCAGTGCCGGGCCATGAGCGCATCGTGTCGGTGGAGGAGGTCTACGAGCTACCGAATGATGCCATACTACAGACATGCGCGCGTTTGTCTACACCCGCCAGAGCTTCGATCGGAGTGGAACAGGCGCGGCCGTCGACCGTCAGCGAGAGGAATGCCGGAAACTCTGCAGTGACCGGGGCTGGACCATCGAGGGGGAGTACTCCGACAACGACGTGTCAGCGACGTCGAGCAAGCCGCGGCCGGCGTACCAGCGGATGCTTGCAGCCATCAATAGGGGCGAAGCCGAGGTCATCATCGCCTGGCACGTCGATCGGCTCACGCGCAAGCTGACCGAACTCGAGGAACTGATCGACCTGTCCTCACGAACCGGCGTGCGCATAGCAACCGTGAGCGGCGACCTGGATCTCACCACGGACGCGGGGCGCCTTGTCGGGCGGATTCTCGCGTCTGTAGCGCGAGGGGAGGTCGAGCGCAAAGGCGAACGCCAGAAACTCGCTCAGCAACAGGCGGCTGCCGCGGGAAAGTACCCAGGGGGGCGCCGACCGTTCGGATACGGGGTTCCCACCACGGAAACGCGCTCCACGCGCGGCGTGGTGCGGACGGTCTTAGACATGGGCAAAGTCAATCAGCCCGAGGCTCGTGAGCTCGCCGCCGGCTATCGAATCCTGCTGGAAGGCGGATCACTCAAGAGCATTGCCCGGCGATGGAACCAAGCAGGGCTGTTCACGACGATGGGTAACACTTGGACCCATTCCACCGTTCGCCGGACGCTCAAGAATCCGCGCTACGCAGGGCGTCGCTCATACCGCGGGGAGATCGTGAGCGCCGGCACCTGGCCACCTATCGTCGACGGGGACACGTTTGATGCCGCGGTTGCGCTCCTGTCGTTGCCGAACCGCCGCACGACCGCCACGACCGCTCGAAAGTATCTGCTACCCGCCATCGCCCTGTGTGGGGTCTGCGGCGGCGACATGGCCACGGGTCACACCCGGCACGGCCGCCGCGTCTACCTCTGCCGAGCAGCGAAGCACATCTCACGGGTTGCCGAACCCATCGACTCCCTCATCGCGGGCGGAGACATCGAGGGCATCCCAGTGCGCGGTGTGGTCGTCGAGCGGCTCAGTCGTCCGGACGCGGCAGACCTTCTCAGCCAACCGGCGACACCTGACCTGACCGTCCATCGAGCGAAGGCACAGGCGATCCGTGAGCGGCTCGACGACTTGGCAACTGGGCTCGAGGA
>JBBSET010000005.1:0-84154 GCA_038239485.1 Propionibacteriales bacterium | reverse complement strand
GCAGATACCCGATCCGCGACGTCACCCCCCGAAGATCACCGATCCCATCACCATTGGAGTCAGCGAAACTCCGCGGATAGACCTGATACACCACCGCCTGCCGCCACCAGTCAGCGTCATCGGCGTTGTCGTCCCGCACTACTTGATGGCCCCTCTCGTCATACTCTGCATCACCCAGCGCTGCGAGATCACGTACACGACGATGGTCGGCAACATGGCCATCAGGTACGACGAGAACGCGACACCGTAGTTCGTGCTGAACTGTGACTGGAAGATGCTCTGCACCACCGGAATCGTCTGCAGGTGCGGGTCGGCGGTGATCAGGTTCGGCATCATGAAGTCGTTCCACGAGGCCAGGAAGGCGAAGATCCCAACCGTCGCATTCATCGGCGCAAGGAGGGGGAAGATCAGGCTCCGGAAGACCTGCCAGGTTCCGGCGCCGTCGAGGCGCGCACTCTCCTCGAGCTCGTCCGGGATCGATCGCAGGAACGCCGAGTACAGCAAGACGTTGAACGACAACCCGAAGAGGATGTGCAGGAACGTCACCCCGATCGGGTTGTCGATATGAACCAGCGCTGTCAGCTTGATCTGCGGCAGGGCAATGACGGGGAACGGGATGAACATCGCGGCGAGCAGGTAGTAGTAGGAGTAGCGGAACAGCTTCCGCTCCCAGTTCCTGGCGATCGCGTAGGCCGCCATCGAGGCGAAGACCAGGAGTCCTGCCACGGTCACCAGGGCGACCGCGAGCGAGATCCCGAACGCCCTCGGGAAGTGCGTCAGCGTCCATGCGGTCTTGAAGTTGCTCCACTCGAAGGTGGACGGAAGCGAGAAGCCGCTGCCGGTCGCGGCATCCTGAGCCGACTTGAGCGACATCGAGATGGCGAAGTAGAGCGGCAGCAGGACGGCCGGCGAAAGGACGGCCATCAAGGCGGTGGCGCCCCAGTTGACCTTGTACGACTCCTTGGGAGCTACCAGGCCCTTGGCGCGCGTCGTGGGGACGACCGGGGCGTCGTTCAGTGTGGGAGCAGACATCAGATTGCGACCCCTCTGCGTCGGATGATCTCGAGTTGCAAGAGCGAAATGATGACCGTGACGAGGAAGAAGATCACAGCGTTGGCCATCTGGTAGGCGTAGTCACCACTGGTGAACCCGGTGAAGATCGTCATCGCGACGCTCTGGGTCGACGTTCCAGGACCGCCGTTCGTGGTACCGATGATGATGTCGTAGACGTTCAGGAAGGCCTTCACGCCCAAGATCGTGTTGATGACGACATAGCCGGCCACCAAGGGGAAGGTGATGCTGCGGAACTGCCGCCACGGACTGGCCCCGTCGATCGACGCAGCCTCGTAGACCTCGCCGGGAATGGACAGCAGGCCGGCCAGGTAGATGATCATGGCGCCCGGCACGGACTGCCAAGTGGCGACGACGACGATGCCCACCCATGCCCAGTGGGTGTTGACCAGGATGCTGGTCTCCAGGCCACCGATACCCAGACTGGTCGCGATGGCCGGGACCGTCGTCGAGAACAAGTAGCTGAAGACGTAGGCGATGACGATGCCGGAGATGACCATCGGAACGAAGAAGACTCCGCGCAGCGTCGTCTTGAACTTGATCTTCCCGCTGAGACCGATGGCGAGTGCCAGCGCGATCACGTTGACTGCGACCACGGTCACGATCGAGAAGAGCAGCGTGAAACCGTACGCATGGCGGATGTTGGGGTCGCTGAACAGCGACGTGTAGTTGGTCAGCCCGATGAAGTGCCAGCTGCCGTAGCCCACGTAGTTCGTGAAGCTGTAGAACATGCCGATCACGGCGGGCATCGTGATGAAGAGCGTGAAGAGGATCACCACGGGGACCAGCATGATGAAGTAGGCGGGCTCGACTTTGTTCCTGCGTCGGCGCGCGGGGGCTCGAGACGGCGAGGTCGACCCGCCCGACTCCTGCGTGGTCGTTCTCGACGTTGTACTCATCTGCGCCTCTCTCGAATCGAAGTCATTCACGCCGCCAGCCGCTTTGCCAGGCGTTGCCAGTCACTGTCGAGGTTGCTCAGCAGCGCGCCACCGTCCCCGGTCAGCACGAAGCTCTGTAAATAGTTCCCGATCGGGATCGTGAGCGGGATGAAGGTGCTCGCCCCTTGATAGAAGGCGCCAGAGTTCACGTACTTCTCCAGCCCCGCGATCCGGTCGTCCTTGATCGCAGGGGGGTTCTTCGCCGGCGTGTAGGCGAGGTTGTCGAGGTTGTACTTGTACCAGATCGCAGGCGTGAAGAGGTACGCCAGGAACTCCTTGGCCTGGGTCGGATGAGCGGCTCCGTCGGGGATCCAGGCCGCGAGGTCGAGGTTGACCCGGACCTTGAGATCACCGGGGTCGTTGGTGATGGGCAGCGGGAACGTCCCGACGGGCAGCTTCGGGTTGATGGTGTTGACTTCGCCGATGGCCCACGGGCCCTGCATGTACATGGCCGCCTGACCGGCGGCGAAGGCGGCGTTGCCGTCGGCGTAGAGCTTGGCTCCCGCATCCTTGTTGAAGTACGGCAGCAGTTGCTCCATCTTGTCGACCGCGGGGCCGAAGTCCTTCGTGAACGAGGTCTCGGCATTCGCACTCGCATTGCCCCCCTCGGCGGTCAGCTTGGTGTAGAAGTCAGCCACGTCGAGGATCCCGCCGGTGACGTAGTCGAAGAGGCCCTGCTGGATGGTCCAGACGTCGTGGTACGTGCCGTAGAAGGGGGTTACGCCCTTTGACTGCAAGGTCTTGCAGATCGTGATGAGCTCGTCCCAGGTGGTCGGCACCTGCAGGCCGTACTTGCTGAAGATGTCCTTGTTGTAGATCGTCCCCGCTGCTGTCACCGAGTACGGCAGCACGTCCGTCAGGCTGCCGTCGCTCGCGTACTGGCCGACAAGCTTCTGGACGTTCGGGTCGATCTGCTGCGCCTGCGGGAGGTCGCCGAGGTTGGACAGAACCCCCCGGGACACGAAGATCCCGGCGGTCTCGTCGTAGTTGTTCAGCACCAGGTCATGCGGATTGCCTCGGACGAGGGTCGCGACCAGGTTGCTCGTGGAGTCGTGAGTGACCTGGACGCTCGGGTGGGCCTTGTTCCAACCGGCGATGATGGTGTCGAAGTAGCCGACTACCTCGGGCTTGCTCTGGTAGAAGCGGATGTCGGTGCCGCCTCCTCCGCACGCTGACAGCGAGCCGAGTGCGAGTGTGCCGAGCGCAGCCCCCTTGAGGACGGACCGCCTGCTGATGCTGGACTTCCGGCCGAACAGCCCGGCGTCGTCCACTGTCGCCGGCAGACCTCGACCTGTCGCGGCTGGATTGGATGTGGGGTCCACCCGGGCTTCCTTTCCGACGGGCCACGTCATCTGATGATCCGCCGTGGACAAGGGTCCTGGGCGACCGCGACCGCTCTCGATTCCGCAGCCAGAGACCAGCCAATCGGTGACGAAGCGCACTACTAATCCGGTTTAGCGACGCCAGACTCCACCCCCGGCACCTGATGTGTCAAGCATCTGACCGTCACGTTCCGGAACCGTGTCCCTCACATGGCGCTATCACCTTCCACCCGCGACACTTGTTATCCGACGGATAGCGAGGTCGAGTGACGACCAGTCCTGGCAGCGAGCATGAGGACACGCGTGTGACGCCTGCCCGGGTGACTCTCCAGGACGTCGCAGCGAGGGCAGGCGTCTCGCGCACGACGGCCTCCTTCGTCACGAGTGGCCGCCAGGACATGCGGATCTCTGCCGAAGCCGCGGAGCGGGTCATCCGGGCCGCCCGTGAGCTCGGGTATCGGCCGAGCCTGCTGGCGCGTGGATTGCGGACGAACCTGTCACAAACGATCGGCCTGATCTCCGACGTGGTCGCGACGGAACCGTACGCGGGCGATCTGATCCGGGGAAGCATGGCCACCGCCGTGCGCGCCGAGCGACTGATCCTTGTCGGCGAGAGCGAGGGTGACCACAAGCTCGAGGAGCAGCTCATCCACAGCATGCTCGATCGAGGGGTCGACGGCTTCATCTATGCGGCGATGCACACCCGGGAAGCTCGACTGTCGCAGGTCTTGCGGGGCCATCCGGTGGTCCTGCTGAACTGTGTGAGCAAGGTCCGCGGGATCCCCGCGGTCGTACCTGACGAGTACGCAGCGGGCGCGGCAGCCGCGGGCGTGCTGCTGCATGCAGGGCACCGCGACGGCATCTACCTGGTCGGCGAGACGCCGGCGCACGTCATCGCCGCCGCCGAGCGCTCGACGGGGATCAACGACGCGCTGTCGATGGCGGGGGCACAGCTCGCCGGACGGATCGACACCCTGTGGTGGCCGCACGACAGCTATGCCGCGGTCCGTGCGTTCCTGGCGGCCGGCCAGCGCCCGAAAGCGCTGATCTGCCTCAACGACCGGGTCGCGTTCGGTTGCTATCAGGCCCTCGCAGACGTCGGCCTCGCGATCCCGGATGCCGTGTCGATCGTGTCCTTCGACGACTCCGACCTCGCGTCGTGGCTACGACCCCAGTTGACGAGCGTCGCGATCCCCCACTTCGAGCTGGGGCGTCGAGCGGTCGACCTGCTCCTCTCAGGCGCACGGACCGGCCCGGTCGTGCGCGTACCGATGCCCGTGCACGAACGTGGCTCGGTGGGGCCACCACAGGCGTAGGCCGCAAGCTCCCTCGCATGTCGCGAGGTCGCCTCCGCCGATAAGATCGAGGCAGCGATGCTGTCTACCTTGCGGACATCGACAGCTGCGACGAGAGGAAACGAGCAGGCTGAGTCCGTCTGCCGCGCCTCACCCGGCCCCTGGCGGACCCGGGTGCTGCGACGCGGCGGCCGCCGGGTCCAGGTCGGCGAGCCTGAGGAGGTGTCGCGGCTCCGAGCCGAATGCCCGGCGCGCGTCGACGCTCAGGTCGGGACCGACGTGGACCAGCTCGCCGGAGTCGAGCAGCCGCCATCCGGGGTCGTCGTCCATGGGCTCGCTGGCCACGAGGACGGACCCGGCATCGGCAAGCTCCGACGACCTGGCGCTGATCCGGCCGCTGGTCGCTTCGAGGTCCCCACGGTTGCCTGGGGCTCCAGACGGCCGTTCCAGCACGTAGAGCTCATGTGTGGCGGGGTATCGCAACGCCCACAGATCCGTCGCGGTCGCCAGCACCAGGTTGAGGGCGTACACGGGAAGATGCTCAGCGACCCACCCGAGCGCGGTTGCGAGCCCCGCCGCCACGTCACCGTCGTGCCGGCGGGTCTCGACCGTGATCAGCGCGAAGATGCGTTCGCTGTCGGTGTCGCCCCCCACGAGGTCCGAGGCACCGAGGTCGGCGAGGTGGGCGTCGAGCTCGGACAGCCCCAGCACGACACCGTTGTGCGCGAAGATCCGGGCGTCCTGGAGGAACGGATGCGTGTTGGCGAGGAGGTGGGCTCCGGTGCTGGCGTACCGGACGTGGGCCACGAAGGTGGTCGCGCGCAGCTCACGCGCCGCGGTGGCGAACTCCGGGTCCTGCCAGGCCGCGATCGGCTGCTTGTCCACGCGCGGCGACCCGTCCGTCCCGAAGACCCCGATGCCGGCGCCATCGGGGTTGCGATGGCTCTGGGCAGCCAGGCTGTCCGCCGCGTCCAGCAGCCAGAAGGTGGCCGCCACCGGCCTCGGCCCAGCATGGAGACCGAACAATCTGCACATGTCTCGTCACCGCCTCGCTCTCGAGGAGCAGGCTAGCTTCACCGAGTTCGCCGCGGCGCCGACATAGTGTCGTCACATGTCACTGCACCGCGGCACCGCCCCGAGTGGGTCGACACCGACCCGTAGCTCCAACCCCGTGCTCACCGAAGCCAACCCGGCGCTGGCGAGCCGACTCTCACCGCCCAAGGACAGGCTGGCCGACGATCCCGTTCCGGCCGACGTCGCGTACGAGCTCATCCACGCCGAGCTGCTGCTCGACGGCAGCGCCCGGCTCAACCTGGCCACCTTCGTCACGACGTGGATGGAGCCGCAGGCTCGCCAGCTGATGGCCGACAGCGTCGACAAGAACATGATCGACAAGGACGAGTATCCCCAGACTGCCGAGCTCGAGCGCCGGTGCGTCGCGATCCTTGCCGACCTGTGGAACGCCCCCTACCCCGACCAGGCGACCGGGTGCTCGACAACGGGTTCCAGCGAGGCGTGCATGCTGGCAGGGCTGGCCCTGCAACGGCGGTGGGCGGCCCGTGTCGGTGACCGCAGCCGACGCCCCAACCTGGTGATGGGAGCCAACGTCCAGGTGTGCTGGGAGAAGTTCTGCCGCTATTGGGACGTCGAGGCGCGGATCGTACCGATGGCCGGCGACCGCTTCCACCTCGACGCGGAGCAGGCGGTGGCCCGATGCGACGAGGACACCATCGGCGTGGTGGCGATCCTGGGATCGACCTTCGACGGCAGCTACGAGCCTGTCGCCGACATCGCCGGTGCCCTCGACCGGCTTGCGGGCGAGGGCGGCCCGGACGTGCCGATCCATGTCGACGGTGCGTCGGGTGCCATGATCGCGCCGTTCCTGGACGAGGAGCTGGTCTGGGACTTCCGACTTCCCCGTGTCGCCTCGATCAACACCTCCGGCCACAAGTACGGGCTGGTGTATCCCGGCGTCGGCTGGGTGCTGTGGCGCGACGCCGACGCGCTCCCTCAGGAGCTGATCTTCAACGTGAACTACTTGGGCGGCAACATGCCTACCTTCGCGCTCAACTTCTCCCGCCCGGGCTCGGAGGTGGTGGCCCAGTACTACACGTTCTTCCGGCTGGGCCGCAGTGGCTACCGGGCTGTCCAGCAGGCGGCTCGCGACGTCGCGACGACACTGGCAGGCGAGATCGGCTCGATGCCCCAGTTCGAGCTGATCTCGCGCGGCGACGAGCTGCCGGTCTTCGCCTTCACGACCACCGATGCTGTCACCAGCTGGGATGTGTTCGCCCTGTCCCGCGCGCTGCGCGAACGCGGCTGGCAGGTGCCGGCGTACTCCTTTCCGGCCGACCGCCAAGACCTCTCGGTGCTACGGGTCGTGTGCCGCAACGGCTTCAGCCAGGATCTCGCCGATGTCTTCCTGAGCGACCTCCGCTCGGCGGTCGAGCGGCTCGACAGCGACACCCGGACGGGCAAGGCGACAGGACCGTCAGGATTCCGCCACTGACGGCATGCGGGTGAGCCGGGGACGACCCAGGCTGCGTTGCACCGCCGATGGCGTTGCTCTACTTTCGTACCGGGCCGAATGATGACGCCCCCGAGCCGAAGGAAGCCGCCATGATCTTCATCGTCGTCAAGTTCCCCGTTCGTGCCGACAAGATCGACGACTGGACGGTTGCCACCGACACCTTCACCAAGGCTGTCCGCGACGAGCCGGGCAACATCTTCTTCGAGTGGTCGAGGAGTCTGGAGGACCCGCTGGAGTTCGTGCTGCTCGAGTCGTTCGCGTCCGACGACGCCGGGAAGGAGCACGTGGGGTCCGACCACTTCAAGGCCTTCGTCGCAGCAGGCCCGGACCTGATCTCGCAGACACCGTCCATCATCAACGTCAACGTGGCGGCGGACGGTTGGTCAGCGATGGCGGAGATCCAGCCGTCCCGAGCCGGGTGATGCCACTCGGCTCGGGACCATCGGCGTACACGCGGGGGTCCTTGGCCCCTGGCGTTGAGGGATCGTGTCGAGTGAGCCTTGGGGATGAAGGTTCGAGAGAGGTTGGCCATGGCAGTCCAGGAGGTTCCCGCAGAACGCGGGTCGATCACTGAGCTGGACTCTGCGGAGTGCTTCCGCCGGCTCGCGACGGCAGTGGTCGGGCGGGTGGCCCTTTGCACCGAGGAAGGCCCGACGATCATCCCCGTCAACTATGTGGTCGACGGCGAGTCGATCGTCATCAGGACCACGTCGTACACGCTGCTCGCGGAGCACGCTGTCGGACCGATGGCCTTCGAGGTCGACGACCTCGAGCCCGCGGTGAGGTTCGGGTGGAGCGTGCTGGTCGTCGGACACGCCATGCCGGTCGAGGATGTCGACGAATCCACCCGGCTGCGGGCAGGTGGCCTGGTCGACGCGTGGGCGCCGGGCTCACGCAACCTGTTCATCCGGATCACGCCGAGGCGGGTCACCGGCCGAGAGATCTCGTGAGCCTGTCCACGACGGCATGAGAACCTGGGCCGGTGTCGTCACCCACAGACTGGTCAGCGTGGCACAAGTCGTATGAAGACGACGACTCGCCGATGTCTCGCCGGCTGCGTGTGGTCCGAAAGCTGATCGACGACTGGCTTGGCGCGACCGCGCCGCGGCCGGTGACCGTCGTCAGCGCCTGTGCCGGAGACGGCCGCGACCTGCTGGGCGTTCTCGCTGGACGAGCCGACGCAGACCGCGTCACGGGGACTCTGGTGGAGATGGACCCCGTCCTCGCCAGCAGAGCGAGTGATGAGACCCGCCGCCTGGGACTCCCGTCCATCTCGGTGCTGAACACCGACGCCGGTGCGAGCGACGCCTACGAGAGTGCGGTCCCGGCCGATCTGGTGCTGATGTGTGGGGTTTTCGGCAACGTGAGTGACGACGATGCCCGCAGGGTGGTCACCTCCCTCCCGCAGCTGTGCCGGCGCGACGCTCTGGTCGTGTGGACCCGCCATCGTCGCAACCCCGACCTCACGCCGACGATTCGCAGCTGGCTGAGCGAGGCCGGCTTCGACGAGGTGGAGTTCATCGCTCCCGACGACGTGCTCTTCTCCGTCGGCGCCCACAGGTTCCGTGGAGACCCCGCCCCACTGGTACTCGGCCGGGAGCTGTTCGCCTTCAACCGATGAACTGCCAACACTCCTAGACCCGATCTGGCGCACCGGCTCGCTACGGGCCGCCAGAGTTTCGACCCGGTCCGCACAGCCCCCAGACCTTCGCGTCGCGTACGCTTTGGCACCCGAAGGCGACCCACGGGACCTGCCGCAATCAACCCGCATACCGATCCAGAAAGTGATGGTGCCATGTCCAGCAGCGCTGTGCCGAGGTCTGCGGGGATGCTGCGTTACGGGATAGAGGCGCCGTACGTGCCCTTGTCGTTCATCGCGGCGACCGTGGTCTTCGCCGTGATCGGGATCATCACCACCGACGTCGTCTGGTTGGCCGTGGCCCTGGTCTTCCTGCTTCAGGCGGCGATCTTCCTCTACACCACGATCTGGGGAAAGCTCCGCATCTGGTCGCGCCTGCTCGACGACCTGAACCTCCGAGGTGACGAGTCGCTGCTCGACCTGGGCTGCGGGAGGGGTGCGGTCCTGGTCACGGCTGCAGAGCGTCTGCCCCGCGGTACAGCCGTCGGGATCGACCTGTGGCGTAGTCAGGACCAGAGTGGAAACAGCCCGGAGGTGGCCGAGGGCAATGCCGCCGCCGCGGGTGTCGCAGACAGGGTGCGGCTCGACACAGGGGACATGACGAAGCTTCCTTACGAGGACGGCACCTTCGACGTCGTGACCAGCGCACTCGCCGTACACAACATTGCGTCCGCAGTCGGACGCGAGACCGCCGTCCGCGAGGCGCTGAGGGTGCTGCGCCCAGGCGGACGCCTCGTCATCGTCGACTTCCGGCATGTCAAGGACTACCAGCGGGTCGCGGCCGACCAGCACGATGTGAAGGTCCGGGGCCTCGGGCCAGGCTACTGGTACGGCGGCCCGTGGTCGGCCTCGTCGGCGCTGCTGGCGACCAAGACCTGACCCAGCGGCACCGCCCACCGGATCGTCGTACCCTGGTCGAGCCCCGTGACGACGTCACAGCTGCCGCCCAGATCGCTGGCTCGATCGCGCATGTTCCGCAGGCCGTTCCCGCCGCTCCCGGCGGAGAAGCCCTGGCCGTCATCCGCGACCTCGACCGCCACCACCGGCGGATCCGTCGACTCGATCGTCACGGTCACGCTGACCCGCGTCGCATCGGCATGGCGTCCGACATTCGACAGCGCCTCCACCACGACCGCCATCAGATGCGGCCGGATGAAGTCCGGGACCGCAGCGTCGACAGGCCCGACGAACTCGATCCGAGGTCTGGTCTTGAGCAGCGGCTCGGCAGCGGACACCACTGCGCTGATCTGACTCTTGAGGTCGCTGCCCGCCCCATCGCGGCCGAGCTCGAAGATCGTGCCGCGGATGTCACGGATGGTGGCGTCCAGATCGTCCACCATCGCCGTCAGCGGATCCGTCATCGTGGCGTTCTCCGGCCGCCGGGCCAGGCTCTGAAGGGTCAGACCGGTGGCGAACAGCCGTTGGATCACGACGTCGTGCAGGTCGCGGGCGATCCGGTCCCGGTCGGCCAGCAGGGCCAGGGCGGCGCGGTCCTCCTGGGCTTGGGCGCGGTCCACTCCCAGTGCCGCCTGCGCGGCGAATCCTCGCAGCGCCTGGATGTCGTCCTCGTCCAGTGCTCGCGCTGTCGCGTCGTCACCGCTACCCACCAGGAGGGTGCCACCTGCTCCGCCCGGACCGGTGAAGGGGACAAGCAGGGCTGAGTCCAGGTCCTCCAGGCCTGGCAGCCGGACCCCCTCGACGAGAAGGACGGTGGCACCGTGCTCGACGACATCGGACAGCGAACCGCTCCGCGGCAGCGACGTGAAGAGCAGGTCCTCCCGGGTACCGGCCACCGCCACCACCTTCAACGCCCCGTCGTCCTGTTCGAGCACGATCACGCATAGGTCAGCACCGGCCATGTCGCGGGCTCGTTCGGCGATCAGCCCGAGCGCCGCCGCGATGTCGACACGCCCGAGCAGCGCCTGTTGGATCTCCGAGGTTCCCTCGAGCCAGCGCTCTCGGCGCGACAGGCGCTCGAAGAGCCGCGCGTTCTCGATGGCGATACCGGCGGCAGCGGCCAGGGCGATGATTGCCTGCTCGTCCTCGGGCGTGAAGTCGCCACCGCCCAGCTTGTCGGTCAGGTAGAGGTTGCCGAAGACCAGGCTGCGTGCGCGGACCGGCACCCCGAGGAACGACCGCATAGGTGGGTGGTGGGCCGGGATGCCGAACGACGCGGGATGATCGGTCAGGTCGTGGAGGCGCAGCGACTGGGGCTCCTCGATGATCAGCCCCAGTATTCCGTGACCTCGAGGCTGGGCTCCGATCCCCGCCACCATCTGGTCCGTCATACCGACAGTGATGAAGTCGACCAGACCCTCCCCGCTCGGGTGGATCACTCCCAGGGCGGCGTACTCCGCGTCTGCCAGCCCGGCCGCAGCCGCGACGATCCGCTCGAGGGTGGCATGCAGATCCAGGTCACCGGCCACCGCGGTAACGGCGTCGAGCAAGGACCTGACCCGCTCCTCCGCGGCGACCAGGTCCTCGACCCGCACCAGCACCGCACGGAGGAGCCCGGCGAGCGGCTCCTCCTCGGTCGTCACTCTGGAAGCGTATGCCCCAGCTCTGATCCAGAGCCGAAGGTCACGACGGTTCGGGCAGTTGTCCCCTTGACCGCAGTCGCGCACGGGCGTCCACTGGGTACAGGGCCAGTTGGATGGGCCCTGACAGTTGACGAAGGAGTTCACCCGTGGCGGCTCCGACAGAGAGGGCATCACCATGACGGATCAGAGCGACGAGACCATGGCGGAGAACACCCCCGAGCAAGCCGCCACCACCCCGGCACCTCGCAAGCCAGCGGCCTACAGCGAGGGAGTCTTCGAGCAGGGACACGAGCATCTCGACGGTGAGCACGGCCAAGGCGTCTTCGACCAGGGTCATGCGGAGCCCGAAGGTCAGGGCGTCTTCGACCAGGGCCAGAACGAGGCCGGCGAGGGCGTCTTCGAGCAGGGCCGGCCCGCGGCCGAGGACGTCTGAGCCCTCGCGGGGACGCCGCCACCGAATCCGTTCCGTCCTACGCCCGCTCGGGCACGTCGACGACGCTGCGCGCTCTGCTGGGTCTCTCGTGCCCCGACGCAGGCAAGGTCCAGCACTGGGTGGCAGCTCCCTGACGCGACGCGCTGCCGCGCTGCGTCGCCGACCTGTCATCCGTGCCGGGCGATGGCTTGGCTGCCGATGAACCGTGGCCAGGATGTCCTGTGCTGATCGGGGCCACGCGTCGGCACTATCCACTCCGCAGGGTCCATCGATGTCGGTGCAGCGGGTCCGAGGCCTGACCTGGCGGGCCATTGGTCCCGGTCCGTGCGGGCCGCCCGCCCCTGTCAGAACCGGGCGGAAGGGCACAGGCTGGCTGGACCGGCTGTTCCCAGTCGGTCTCGGCAATCGACAGGGGGTCCCATGACCGGCCTGCACGCGCGTGGGGTCGTCGTCGGTGTGGACGGAACCCAGGGAAGCCATGCGGCGCTCACCTTCGCCATCCAGGAGGCAGCCCTGCGCGGCAGCCCGCTCGAGGTGATCACAGCCTGGACATGGGCGGAGGACGGGGCCGCGGACGGCTACCTGCCCGAGCATGCGCGACACGACGCCCAGCAGATCCAGGACCAGGAGATCGCCCTGACCTTGGCCCAGGTCGATGCCCGGCCGGTGCTCTCGAGACAGGTCATCCAGGGCGATCCGGCCAAGGTGCTGCGCCGGCTTGCGAAGGACGCCGCTTACCTCGTGCTGGGAGCATCCAAGGAGGGCCAGTGGCGACGAGACCTGTTCGGCACGGTCGGGGACTACTGCGTCCGGCACGCGACGTGTGCCGTCATGATCGTTCGGGACCCGACCGAGGAGGGCACGGCCGACCACGTACCCGAGCTCGCGGCTCTTGACGAGCCGGCCACGCCCCGGGACGTCACGTCCCCGAGCCGCTAGCGGAGAAGCTTCGAGGCCAGGACGGCTGCCTGGGTACGCCGCTCCAGGCCAAGCTTCATGAGGATGCTGGACACGTAGTTCTTCACCGTCTTCTCGGCCAGGAAGATGCGCTCGGCGATCTGACGGTTCGTGAGGCCTTCGGCGATCAGCTCGAGGATCTTGCGCTCCTGCTCGGTCAGCTCCGCCAGCTCGTCGGGCTCGTTGTCGGCGCCTTGCCGGAGCCGCTCGAGCACGCGACGCGTCACCGCAGGGTCGAGCAGTGACTGGCCGGCCGCGACCCGGCGAACCGCGTCGACCAGGTCGGTGCTACGGACCTGTTTGAGCACATAGCCGGCCGCACCCGCCATGATGGACGCGAAAAGCGCCTCGTCGTCGTCGTAGGACGTGAGGATCAGCGCCTGGATCGTCGGGTCGACGGACCGGACACTCCGGCACACATCGACGCCGCTTCCGTCGGGAAGCCTGCCGTCGAGGACCGCGACGTCGGGGCGCAGCGCAGGAATCCGGCTCTGAGCCTCGACAGCCGAGCCCGACTCCCCCACCACCTCGAAGTCTGGCTCGGCCTCGAAAAGGTCTCGCAGGCCCCGCCTGACGATCTCATGGTCGTCGAGCAAGAAGATGCGGATCCGGCCGTCGGAGGAAACCACACGTCAGTTCTACACCTCCGGGTGCCTCGCCGACGCAGGACGTGACCCCGGCAGCGAGCGCCCGGTCCGTGATCCTAACGCCGACCGATGGGCTGGTTGAAAAAACTGTGTCCAATTTAATCTAATATTTCGCTTTCTGCTCCTACACAGAGTAGTATGTCAATCACACCCAGTTAGTAGGCATCTACACCCAAAGGTCCCAATGATCGTTGATCAGGCAGAACAGACCGCTTGCCTGGTTCGCGACGCTTGCGGTGCTTCCTATCATGCTGGTGATCGTGAGCACCCGTTGAACGCCCCACTCAACCCCTCGAGCAAGGAACTACCATGAATGTCTCAATCTCTCGTCGCGTCGCCGCTTCCGTCCTAGCCCTGGTCGCCACCGCCGCAGTCGGCCTCGGTGGCTCCACTGAGGCCTGGGGATCGGCGGCCACCACCCACGGTCACACGTCCGCCTCGGAGCTCCGGCACCCGGGTTCGACCGTGAGCGTCGCCACATCCGCGTGGGAAGCTCGTCCGGCGTACAGCAAGACGTCCGCCTGGGAGTGACCGGTACGCCAAACTACGGGGAACAGCCTCTGAGAGACTTCAGGGCCGGTACCGTACGGTAGTGACGCGAACGCGCACAGCCGCACCCCCGCTTGGACTGCGGATCGCCAGTCTCGGCACGCTGTCGGTTGGGCTGCTGGCCTCGGCGGCGGTTGTCCTGGCCGAGCCATTGCGTGCGTCCGTCGCTCAGACGTGGTTCTTCGTCCTGCTCGGTATCGCCCTGGTGATCCTGCAGACGCGACCTCGCCGCACCGTCACCACCCTCGGGAACGTGGAGGGCATCCCCCTCGACGAGGTCCCTCTGGTACCCGCGCTCGTCATCATCACTCCCTGGCAGTGCCTGACGGTCATCATGGCCGCGTCCCTGATCAGCAGCATCGTGCTCCGACGTCAGCGACTCAAGACCGCTTTCAACGTCGGGAGCCTCCTGCTCTCGGGCTCGGTCGCGATCGCCGTCGTGCGCCTGCTCCGAGTGTCGCCGTCAGCGAACCCGCAGATCGGCGACGTCCTCGCGGGCATGTGCGCCGCCTTCGTCCTGACCGGGGTCTCCGCGCTGACGGTGCGAGGCATCGCGGCCTACGCGTCGGGCTCGCCGTACATCCCCATGGTCAAGGAGCTGTCCGGCCGGCTCATCCCCTGGGTCGGGGCGATCACGCTCGGAGGTCTGGCGGCGCTCGCCATCGGCGCCTCCGCGTGGGCGGCCATCTTGGTGGTCGGAGTCGTGCTGTTCTTCTACCGGGCCTACGCTGCTTCGGTCACCGAGCAGAACGGCCGTCTCCACGCCGAGCGGCTCCAGCAGGCGATCGCCTCGCTGCGAACCCACACCGACCCCTCCGAGGTACGCCAGGACCTGGTGACTGCAGCGCGGAATCTGCTGGGTGCGGAGGTCGCCGACATCGTCAGCGAGACCGACGCCGACCCGATCCGCTCGACGAGCGCCCCGCTGCTCGACGGACAGCGGTTGCGTGTCGACAAGAGGCTGGGCACCGACCACTGGGACAGCAACGACCTGGACACCCTGCTGACTCTGGCCGGCGTCGCCGGCGACGTGCTGCGCGCCGCGGACCTCATCGCCCGGCTGCGCACGATCACCAACTCCCAGAGCGAGGGCGTCATCGCCCTGGACATGCGATCACATCTGACCTTCGCCAACCCTGCCGCGGTGCGGATGCTCCACCACACGAGCGACGACGCGGTCCTCGGGCGCCACATCAAGGACGTGCTGACGCTTCGGCACCGGCGGATCCCGATCGACTTCACCAGCATGGTCCTGAACCAGATGGTCGCGCAGGATGCCGACGCGACCCTCGGGCCACCCGACGGCGACACCCTCGACATCGCCTACAGCATCACCCCGCTGCGGGCCGAGGGCGAACACGTCGGCGCGGTACTCGTGCTCCGTGACGTCACCGAGCGACGGGCCTTCCAGGACGAGATGACCCGCCGAGCGCTGCATGACGAGCTCACCGGCCTGCCGAACCGGCGGCTCCTGCTCGAAAGGCTCGACCACGCCCTGGCGCGAAGCAGTGCGACCGGGGTGCACCACGGCTTGCTCTACATGGACCTCGACCGGTTCAAGCTGGTGAACGACTCCTTCGGCCACATCGTCGGCGACAAGCTCCTGCTGCAGGTGTCCCAGCGGCTGCTGTCGGCGGTCTCGGCGGCCGACTCGGTGGCCAGGATGTCCGGGGACGAGTTCATCGTCTTGGTCGAGGACGCTCCGGACATGGAATACGTGACGGCGGTCGCCGAGCGTCTGCTCCAGGTGCTGCAGGAGCCCTTCGACGTCGACGGACACCACATCTTCATGTCGGCGTCGATCGGGGTCGGGCTGACACAGGAGAACCAGGGCCGTGACGTCGTCCTGGCAGCCACGGACGCCGCCCAGTACGCGGCCAAGGCATCCGGGCGCAACTGCTACCGGGTGTCCACAGACGCATCGGTGGACGAGACCCGGGCCCGTCTCGACCTCGAGATGAGCCTGCGGCAGGGGTTGGAGGAGAACGAGCTGGAGCTGCACTACCAGCCCATCGTCACGGCGGACACCGGCCGCGTCGTCGGAGCGGAGGCTCTGGTGCGGTGGCGGTCCCCGCAGCGCGGCATCCTCTGGCCGATGCAGTTCGTGCCGGTCGCCGAGGAGACCGGGCTGATCGTCCCGATGGGCCGGTGGGTCCTCGAGGACGCCTGTAGGACCCTGCAGAAGTGGACCCAGGAGCACCCTGAGCGCGCACCGCTCACCGTCTCGGTGAACCTGTCGGCCCTTCAGTTCGCGCAGCACCGCCTCGCCGAGGATGTAGCGGACACCCTGACATCGACCGGTCTGCCGGCTCGCCAGCTCTGCCTGGAGATCACCGAGACGGTCCTGATGAGCGACACCATCGGTACCTTGTCCACGCTGAACACCCTGCACGAGCTCGGGGTCTCCGTCGCCATCGACGACTTCGGCACCGGGTACTCGTCACTGTCCTACCTGAAGCGGTTCGCCATCGACGTGGTCAAGCTGGACCGGACGTTCATCGAGGGCCTGGTGACCGATCCCGTCGACGTTCACATCGCCAACGCGGTGATCAGCCTCGCGGGCAAGCTCAAGATGAGCACGGTGGCGGAGGGCGTCGAGACCGACAGCCAACGCCAGATGCTGGTCGAGCTCGGCTGCCCGCTCATCCAGGGGTACCTGACGTCGCGACCACTGCCGGCCGACGACTTCGTCGACTTCTGGATGCGGACGAACCCAGCCACCTCGCCGGAGGCCGAGCCCACACCCGGCCTTCAGGCCTGACCGAGATCTCGGCGGTCAGTGACGTGCGGCGAGGCGGGCCTTCAGTCGGTCGCGCCTCTCCTCGAACCGCGAGGCCTGCGTGTCGAGCTCGTCGAGGAACTCGGACAGCTCGACCCGTGCCTGCTCCCCATCGCCGGACAGACCCTCGATGTCGAACACTTTCCAGAACCGCAGGACGGGCATCACGACATCGTCGCGGTGCTGGCGCAGGTCGTAGATCCCGTCGATGGCCATCTCGACCGCCTTGCGCTGGAAGCCGGGGATGTCGGCTCCAGGCATCTCGAACGTCTTGACCACCTCGGTGATCGCGCGCATCGTCTGGTTCGGGTCAAGCTGTAGCGCGGCGTTGAGCAGATTACGGTAGAAGATCATGTGGAGGTTCTCGTCGGCGGCGATGCGCGCCAGCAGCTGGTCGGCGACCGGTTCCCCGGTCGCCCGGCCGGTGGTGCGGTGGGACACACGGGTCGCGAGCTCCTGGAAGGAGACGTAGGCCAAGGAGCGCAGGACGCTCTGGTCGTTGGCGGACTTGTAGCCCTTTGCCATATGGGCCATCCGGAGCCGTTCCAGCTCGATGGGGTCCACCGCCCTGGTGACTGTCAGGTAGTCGCGCAGGGCGAGTCCGTGGCGGCCCTCCTCGGCGGTCCAGCGGTGCACCCAGTCACCCCAGGCCTCGTCGCGCCCGAAGAGCACGGCGATCTCGTGGTGATAGCTCGGCAGGTTGTCCTCTGTCAGGAGATTGATGATGAGCGCCGAGCGGGCCACGTCCGAAAGGGTGCTGTCGGTCTCGAGCCAGGGGTCGCCGCCGAGGATGCCGTCGTACGTGCGCCCTTCACTCCAGGGGATGTACTCGTGCGGGAACCATTCCTTGGCCACCGGGATGTGGCGGTTGAGCTCTCGCTCGACCACTGGGTTCAGCTCGAGGAGGAGCTCGGTCTGCGTCATGGTGCGCTGGGCTGAGATGGTCATGGGGACATTCTCCACTCGGGCGACTTACGGTTGCGTAACCTACGCTACCGTAACTCCTCGGTGGCGCCGAAGTCGAGAGCCCTTGCCGCACTGAGACGAGACACACATGCCGATCAGGGCGTCATCACGTCGAGCTTTGCTGTAGGTGATCCCAGAAAGACCCTGGCCACGGAGGCATCGAGCCGCAACCCTCAGGCGTCGACGTCGTCCAGGCCCTCGATCGCCATCTCGAGCAGCTCTGCCAGCCGTACCCGCTGGGCCTTCGAGAGCGGGCTGAGCACGTCGGACTCCAGCATGTCGGACTCCTGGATCGCCACCCGGAACAGCTCCCACCCCTCCGGCGAGAGCTGGACCCGCACGCGGACCCGGTTATCGGGGTCGGTCTCCCGGGAGACCAGCCCGCGCTTCGCCATCCGATCGAGGCGGTGTGTCATCGACGATGGCGCGACATTTGCCGCATCGGCGAGCACACTAGGCGACAGCCCGCATTCGCCGCCGTCACGGACGAGCTTGCTCATCACCGACCACTCCCCTGCGGTGAGGCCGAGGTCCGCCAGCTGGCGGTCGTACCACTGGTTGAGCCGGCGGGACAGCCCGTGCACGGCCGTCATCACCCGCTGGACCGACTCGTTGGCGCCGGCCGCGACGTAGATCTTGACGTCCCTCTCGATGCGCTGTGCCTCGGATGTCGGTGCGGCTGAGGGTGTGTTCGACGCCGACGCGCTACTCGTGCTCATGGGACGAGTGTGTCACCTCACAGTCTTTGACTTCGAATAGTTCGATGTGGCGACGTATTGTTTCGATATCCAAGTCTTGCGTGTCAAACAACGACACGGTCGTGCCCAAACCAGAAAGCTGTCGTCCCCCACCATGATGAGTCGCACCCGGCTGATCACCGCTGCCTCCTTCACCGAGAGTCTCGGCTGGGGCATGATCCTTCCTTTCCAGTTCGCTTACGTCGTCGACGCCCGGCACTGGGGCACCACGGTCGGCATCTTGACCGGTACCTCATTCTGCCTCGGCGCGGTCGTCTCCGCCCCGGTCGCCGGCCGGCTGGCCGACCGCCATCCGGCCGGCCGGCTCGCGGTGCTCTTCAGCCTCGCCGCCGCGGCCGCCTGCCTCGGTCTCGGCCTCGCCTCCGGCCCCCGGGAGTTCCTGCTCGCCATGGCCTGCTTCGGCGCCGCAGTCACCGCGGTCGGGCCAGCCACCCAGGTGATGGTCCTCGACGCCGCGGCTCCCGGCCATCGGCGAGGCGCCTTCGCCTACCAGTTCACCGCTCTGGCTCTGGGGATGGCCGCTGGGGCGTTCGTCGCAGGCTGGATGATCGACCTCGACAGCCCGACCGGCATGTGGCCGGCCTTCGCCGCGGCCACAGCCGGTTTCGGGCTATCCGCCTACCTGCTTCGCCGGGCCTGCGGGCCGTCGGGGGCCGGCGACGCTGACCCTCACCCGGGCGCCCCCCTCGACAGCGATCACGAGACCGGCCGGACCGTCGACCCTGAGGTGGACCGGCCTGCTCCCCAGCCCGGCCCGCGTGGCCTGGCACTGTACGGCCAGCTCTACCGCAACCGTCCGGTCCGGCTGCTCGCCTTCGTCTCGATGGCGCTCGCCGCCGGCTTCTACGCCCAGTTCGAGACCGGCCTCCCGGCCTTCGCCCTCCAGGAGCTCTCCGTCAAGGCGAGCACCGTGGGCACCGCGGCCGCGGCGAACTGTCTCGTGATCGTGGCGCTGCAGTGGCTGGTGGTCAAGGTGACCGGTCAACGCCAGCCGGCGGCGCTGCTGATCGTGGTCGCCGGTATCTGGGTGCTGAGCTGGCTGCTGCTCGAAGTCGCGCTGTTCACCAGCCCATCGGTCGCGGGTGTGCTCTTCGTGGTGTCGTTCATGACCTTCGGCTTCGGCGAGACGATGTACGCGCCGATCCTCAGCCCGCT
This sequence comes from Propionibacteriales bacterium, assembly GCA_038239485.1. Taxonomy (GTDB): domain Bacteria; phylum Actinomycetota; class Actinomycetes; order Propionibacteriales; family Nocardioidaceae; genus DASQEH01. Next base: position 64,575 of record JBBSET010000005.1, on the reverse strand, counting down.
CACCGCGGCCGTCGCACCGCCCGGCATGCTCGGCACCACACTGGGCACGATGTCGGCCCTGCGAACGGGGATCAGCGCCGCCGGGCCGTTGCTCGCGGGCGTCTTCCTCGCCCTCGACGTGCCCCACGTCTTCGTCGGTGTCCACGTAGCCATCAACGCGCTCGGCGGGGTCCTCGCCTGGCAGCTGCTCCACGTGCAGAGGACGGCAACCGACGAGGTGGATAATCGAGGTGTCGACCCTGCAAGGAGTGTCCATGTCTGACCGTTTCCAAGCCTCCGTCTACCCGGTGCCGTCGAGCCAGGCGCTCATCTCGTTCATGCGCGAAGGGTGGGCCGACGCCGACGACAGGGTGGAGCGGCTGCCGGTCGCGGCCTGGGCGGCGGCTCGACGCCGTACGCTCGGCGAGAGATTCGCCGGTGAACGGCTGGTGATCCCCGCCGGCGGGCTCAAGCCGCGTGCGAACGACACCGACTACCGGTTCCGCGCCGACACCGCCCACGTCTACCTCACCGGGAACCAGACATCCGACGCCGTCCTGATCATCGACGACGGCGAGCCCACCTTGTTCTTCCGCCCCCGCCACGCCAAGACCGACGACGCCTTCTGGCGCGACGGTCGCTACGGCGAAGCCTGGTCGGGGCGTCGGCGCTCACTCACCGAGGCCGAGGAGATGTACGGGCTGCGTTGCCGGCACCTCTACGACCTGCCCGACGTGCTGAAGTCCGGCAAGGACGCCCGCGTCCACCGAGGTGTCGACGCCGACGTCGATGCGCTGGTGAGCGGGCACAGCGACCCCAGGGCCGACGCCGAGCTGGCCGTCTTCATCTCCGAGATGCGACTGGTCAAGGACCGCTGGGAGGTGGCGGAGCTGCAGGACGCCATCGACTCCACGATCCGAGGCTTCGAGGACTCAGGGCGCGAGTGGCCGAGCGTGCTGGTCCATGGTGAGCGGTGGATCGAGGGTACGTTCCACCGCCGGGCGCGGGTCGACGGCAACGACATCGGGTACGAGTGCATCGTCGCGGGCGGCCCGCACGCGACCACGCTGCACTGGATCGAGAACGACGGACCGGTGACGCCCGGCCAGTTGCTGCTTCTCGACATGGGCGTCGAGAACCGGTCGCTCTACACAGCTGACGTCACCCGGACGCTACCGGTCGACGGCACCTTCACGCCCGACCAGCGTCATCTGTACGACCTCGTCCTCGCCGCGCAGGAGGCGGGCATGGCCGCTGTCAGACCCGGAGCGCCGTACCGGGACTTCCACATCGCGGCGATGACAGTACTGGCCCAGGGTCTGGACGACATGGGCGTCTTGCCCTGCTCGGCCGAGGAGGCCCTCGAGAAGGACAACGGGGTCTACCGGCGGTGGACGTTGCACGGGACCGGTCACATGCTGGGCCTCGACGTCCACGACTGTGCCGCCGCGAGGAGCGAGAGCTACCTCGACGGGAAGCTCGAGCCGGGCATGGTTCTCACGGTGGAGCCGGGGCTCTACTTCCAGGCCAGCGACCTGCTGGTTCCGGAGTCGCTGCGCGGCATCGGTATCCGCATCGAGGACGACGTGCTGGTCACCGACGACGGCTGCCAGAACCTGTCCGGCGCGCTGGCCCGCTCCGCCGACGACGTGGAGGACTGGATGGCGAGCCTCACCCCCTGAGACTGGCGCGGGGACTACAGGTAGAGGCCGGTCTGGCCGTCCTCGAGACGCTCCGAGGCCACGGCATGGAGGTCACGCTCGCGCAGCAGGATGAAGAGTTCGCCGCGTACCTCGATCTCGGCCTTCTCCTCGGGGTCGAACAGCACCCGGTCCCCGATCTCGACCGTTCGGACGTTCGAGCCGAGGCCGACGACTTTGCCCCACGCCAGTCGCCGCCCCATCTGCGCGGTCGCGGGAATCACGATGCCCGCCGTCGACCTGCGCTCGCCGGACTCTGAGTCGAGTGACACCAGCACCCGGTCGTGCAGCATCCGGATAGGCAGCTTGTCGTGGAGCGGTCGCGACGAGGGCGTCATCGGGTGTGAGCGAGCGTGCGGGCGATGGTCAACCGGCGATCTTGCGAATGCCGACGATCAACACCACGACCCCGACGACGGCTCCGGCGATGATGGCGACCTTGTCCCTCTTGAGGGAACCCTGACTGTCGTAGAACGACGCCTTCGTGCTCGCCACCTGCCGCTGGAGGATGGTCTTGGGCTGGGCGCGATACATCAGCTGGTCGATCGTGCCAGCAAGACGGTTGCGGGTCGTGGCGATATCAGCTGCGATCTGCTCAGGCGTCCGGTCTGCCGGGCTCACATAACCTCCTGCGTTCGTATGCGGCTGCAAGTCTCGCACGTCTGCCGGGCGGACGCCGACATAGCCGGCCGCGACGTGATACAGCCGACTCCGTTGAGACCGAGCCTGGTCGGCGTGGCAAACTCGCTGACAGCACCTGGCAGACAGCACCAGGTTGCGAGCCACACGACTGCCCACGGCGAGGCGACAGCTCGCGCCGCGATCGCTCGAATCACGACCGGAGACGACCGATGACCCGACTCGACACTGGCGACACTGCTCCGGACTTCACCCTGTCCGACGACACCGGCCAGTCGGTGAGCCTGTCCGACCTGCGGGGCAAGAAGGTCATCCTGTACGTCTACCCGGCCGCGATGACGCCGGGCTGTACGACTCAGGCGTGCGACTTCCGTGACTCACTGGAATCTCTGAGCTCAGCCGGGTTCACAGTGGTGGGCCTGTCGCCGGACCAGCCGGAGCAGCTGGCTGAGTTCCGGGCGCGGGACGGCCTCACCTTCCCGTTGCTGTCCGACCCCGACAAGTCCGTGCTCGAGGCCTACGGCGCCTGGGGCGAGAAGACGCTCTACGGCAGGACGACCATCGGAGTCATCCGCTCCACCTTCGTCATCGGCGAGGACGGGACCGTCGAGCGGGCGATGTACAACGTGAAGGCCACCGGGCATGTGGCGCGCCTGCGAGCCGAGCTGGTCGGCTGACGCCGGCCGAAATATGGGTCTGCCGGAGCGGATCTGCGTAGGCTCTGCCAAGCGGCGGCCGTAGCCCAACGGCAGGAGGCACAGGTCTTAGGAACCTGACAGTGTGAGTTCGAATCTCACCGGCCGCACCAGTTGTGCCTGCTGATCAGTCCGGCGAGGCGATGGGTCGGAGCAGGTTGGCGGCGACGAGGGGTGCGATCGCCCGCAGCGACTGGCCGCGGTGGGAGATCTCGTCCTTCTCCTCAGCGGTCAATTCGGCGCTGGTCCGGTCGTACCCGTCCGGCACGAACAGCGGGTCGTAGCCGAAGCCACCGTCTCCGCGCGGCCGGCGCAGGATCGATCCGCTCATCTCGCCGAACTCGACTGCCTCGTCGCCGGTACCGAAGCTGACAGCGACGGCGCAGCGGAAGCGTCCGGTCCGGCGGTTGTCCGGCACGTCCTCGAGCTGGGCCAGCAGCAGCGCGTTGTTGGCGGCGTCGTCCTTCGCCGCTCCCGCCCAGCGCGCCGACAACACCCCCGGCATGCCGTTCAGGGCGTCCACGCACAGGCCGCTGTCGTCGGCGAGTGAGGGCAGCCCGGTGGCCTGTGCACCAGCTCTGGCCTTGATCAGCGCGTTGCCCTCGAAGGTCGGCTCGGTCTCGGCAGGTTCGTCGTACGGGTCGACGTCGGCGAGCCCCAGGACCTTCAGCTCGGGCACCACTCGGCCCAGCACGCGTCGAAGCTCCTCGATCTTCTTGGGGTTGCGCGAGGCGAGGAAGACCTGTCTCACGACGCCAGGGCCTGCCTCTGGATGGCGCCAAGCTCGGCGCATCCGGCGACGGCGAGGTCGAGCAGCGAGTCCAGCTGGGTGCGGTCGAACGGCGCTCCTTCGGCGGTGCCCTGGATCTCGATGAAGGCACCCTGTCCGGTCATCACGACGTTCATGTCGGTCTCGGCCCGGACGTCCTCCTCGTAGGGCAGGTCCAGCCGCGGCTCGCCGTCGATGATCCCGACCGAGACCGCCGACACCGAGCCGGTCAACGGCTCTCCGGCCAGGACGCCTTTGCCGCGGAGATGGGCGACCGCATCGGCCAGCGCGACGTACGCGCCGGTGATGGCCGCCGTCCGGGTGCCGCCGTCGGCCTGGAGGACGTCGCAGTCGAGCACGATCGTGTTCTCCCCGAGTGCCTTGTAGTCGATCACGGCTCGTAGCGAGCGACCGATGAGCCGCGAGATCTCGTGGGTACGCCCGCCGATGCGGCCCTTGACGGACTCGCGGTCCGACCGGGTATGCGTCGAGCTCGGCAGCATCGCGTACTCCGCGGTGACCCAACCCAGACCGCTGTCCTTGCGCCACCGCGGCACCCCGGTGCTGGCGCTGGCCGCGCACAGGACCCGGGTCCGCCCGAACTCCACGAGCACCGAGCCGGCGGCGTGGTCGAGCCAGTTGCGGCTGATGGTGATCGGACGGAGCTGGTCGGCGCTACGGCCGTCTGCGCGGGTCATGCCGCGACCCTACGGTGCCGTCGCGCGCCATGCGTCGCAGAGTCTGTGTCGCCTTCGCATCCACGAAGGCCTTACGCTACGCCTGCTGGTGACTCACACGTCGAAGACGGCCCCCGGCGTGGCGAGGACGGTGTGTCCGCTGAAGCGCGGCGCAGCCTCGGCCAGGACGACGTCCGGCGAGTACCAGGGCGGCACGTGAGTCAGCACGAGCCGGCCGACGCCGGCGCGTTCGGCCACTCCTGCCGCCTCGCCACCGGTCATATGGAGGTGCGGCGGGTTGTCGACCGACGCGAGGAAGGACGCTTCGGCCAGCAACATGTCAGCACCGGCTGCGAACCGCTCGATGGAACGGCACCGGGCGGTGTCGCCTGAGTAGACCAGCGTGTGGTCCCCGTCGGTCAGCTTGATCGCGAACGCGGCGACCGGGTGGTCCACCTCAGCCACCGACACCGTGAACGGGCCGATCTCGAACTTGTCGGCCGGGAAGACCCGGAAGTCGAACTCGTCCTTCATCTGCTCCGCGGAGTCCATGTCGTAGGCTCGGGCGATCCGGTCGCCCGTCCCCTCCGGACCGTAGACGGGCAGTTCGCCCATCGCGCCGTCGGGGTGGTACCTCCGCACCACGAAGAAGCCGCACATGTCGAGGCAGTGGTCGGCGTGCAGGTGCGAGAGCACGACGGCGTCGATCGACTCCAGCGGGGTGTATCGCTGAAGCGAGCCGAGCGCGCCGCTGCCGAGGTCGAGCACGATCCGGAACACGTCGCCTCGGTACTCCGCCTCGACCAGGTAGCACGACGCCGCCGAGTCCGGTCCCGGGAACGACCCCGAGCAGCCGACGATGGTGAGCTTCATACGCTCACCCAAGCGAACTGCTCGACGACGTCGAGCTCAGGGCCGAGGAACCGGCGGCCGATCTCACGGAACTCCGGCGGCTGACCGGTCGTGAGGAACCGGTGCACGGGATCGGGCAGGTCCGGCCGCCGCTCTAGCCCTCGGCTCACCAGCACCTTGTAGACGTCCTTGGCCGTCTCCTCGGCGCTGGACACCAATGTGACGCCGTCACCCAGCACGTAGGAGATGACACCCGTCAGGAGCGGGTAGTGGGTGCAGCCCAGAACGAGAGTGTCGACGCCATCGGCCACCATCGGCCGAAGGTAGGCCTGCGCGACCCCGATGAGGTCCGGCCCGCTCGTCACGCCCCGCTCGACGAAGTCGACGAACAGCGGGCAGGCCCCGGTGGTGAGCCTGACCTGGGGCGCGGCGGCGAATGCGTCGTCATAGGCCATCGAGGCCTTGGTCGCCGACGTGCAGATCACCCCGACGTGGCCCGTCCGGGTGGCGGCGACCGCACGTCGGGTGGCCGGGAAGATCACCTCGACGACGGGTACGTCGTAGCGCTCCCGGGCGTCTCGCAGCACCGCCGCGCTGGCAGAGTTGCACGCGATGACGAGCGCCTTCACGCCCTGCGCGACCAGATGGTCAAGGCACTCCAGCGCGTACTCGCGAACCTCGCCGATGGGCTTGGTTCCGTACGGCTGGCGGGCGGTGTCACCGAGGTACAGGATCGGCTCGTGCGGCAATTGGTCGAGAACGGCTCGGGCCACGGTGAGTCCCCCGAAGCCCGAGTCGAAAATGCCGATCGGCGCGTCTGCCACGTCCAGAAGGCTACGGCGACGGGACCACTGAACGGGCTCAATGCGAGCCACGCCACACGTGACGCCGCTCTCAGGCACCCTTAAGGTGGAAAATGACTCGTGCCCGCCGTGCGCTGGTGCTTCGATGGCACGATGCAGATCGACGTCATCGACCCAGCGTCGGTGCCCGACGATGTGGCTGAGGCGCTTGCGGACCTGAGCAATGCGGCCGCGCGTGTCGACGCCCCTCATCTTCACCCGGTCTCGGGAGGACATCTGCAGCGCAGGCTGCGGTACGGGCACGCGGACCGACCGAGTACGCACCTGTTCGGCGCGGTCGACGGGTCGGGCGGGCAGAGCCATCTCATCGGGTTCGCCGAGCTGGACTTTCCGGAGTGGGACAACCTGGACCTGGCAGGCATCGACATCGCGGTGCACCCCCACTACCGCGGCGCCGGCGTCGACGACGAGCTGTTGGCCCGCGGGATGGCGATGATACGAGGAGCCGGCCGCTCGCTCCTCCTCGGCGGCGGCTGGCTGGGGAGCGACGCCGAGAAGCTCTGGCTGCGCCATGGCTTCACGGTCGCATCGCGCGAGGCGCAGCGCCGGCTGGTGGTCGCGGACCTCGACTGGCCGACGCTGGACGCGTTGTACGACAGGAGCCTCGCAGCCTCCGCCGACTACGACGTGGCGGTGCTGCCGACGCCTGCGCCCGCCGACGTGGTGCCGGGTCTGCTCGACCTGCATCGGGCCATGAACGACGCACCGATGGACGACCTGGCCATCGAGGACGAAAGCTGGGACACCGAACGGTTGCGGCGCTACGAGCGGGCCATGACCGAGCGCGGCATCAGACTGCATCGGCTGCTGGCAAGGCGCCGCTCCGACGGGGAACTCGGCGGCCACACCATCGTCGCCGTCGAGGAGGACCGCCCGCGTCTCGGCTTCCAGGAGGACACCGCCGTGGTCCGGGGCCATCGCGGCCACCGGCTGGGGATGCGGCTCAAGCTGGAGATGCTGAGGCGGCTACGGACGCTCGAGCCGCAGATCGAGTCCCTCGACACGTGGAACATGGAGTCGAACTCACACATGATCGCCGTCAACGACGCGCTGGGCTGCGTGGTCGTCGGGCGAGCTCAGACATTCCAGAAGAAGCTGACCGCCTGACCTGGGCGTGGGCGCCCTCGGCGCGCCACCCTCGCGCTCAGGCCCAGAGCTGCCCGTCGAGGCGATCCTCGGCCTGGTCGATGGTGCCTTCGTAAGCACCGGTCGACAGGTATTTCCAGCCGCCGTCACAGACGACGAAGGCGATATCTGCGGACTCTCCCGCCTTGACGCATTTCACGCCCTGGGCGAGGGCGGCGTGCAGGATCGCACCGGTCGAGATCCCCGCGAAGATCCCCTCCTCCGCCAGCAGCTCGCGCGTTCGCCGGACCGCATCACGTGGCCCCACCGAGAACCGGGAGTCGATGAGGGCGGGGTCATACAGCTCGGGCACGAACCCCTCGTCGAGGTTGCGCAGACCGTAGACCAGCTCGCCGTACCGGGGCTCGGCGGCGACGATGCGCACGCCCGGCTTGTGCTCGCGGAAGAACCGGCCGACGCCCATCAAGGTCCCCGTCGTACCGAGGCCGGCCACGAAGTGCGTGACCGTGGGAAGGTCCGCCAGGATCTCGGGGCCGGTGCCCTCGTAGTGGGCCTGAGCGTTGGCCGGGTTGCCGTACTGGTAGAGCATCACCCAGTCGGGATGGTCCGCCGCGATCTCCTTCGCCACCCGGACAGCCTCGTTGGAGCCGCCGGCGGCCGGCGAGGTGACGATCTCAGTACCCCACATCACGAGCAGCTGACGCCGCTCGACCGAGGTGTTCTCGGGCATCACGCACACCAGCCGGTATCCGCGCAGCTTGGCCGCCATCGCCAGCGCGATGCCGGTGTTGCCGGAGGTCGGTTCGAGGATCGTGCAGCCAGGTCGCAGCAGGCCCTGCTTCTCGGCGTCGACGAGCATCGCCAGCGCAGCCCGGTCCTTGATGGACCCGGTCGGGTTGCGGTCCTCCAGCTTCGCCCAGAGACGCACATCAGGAGTCGGCGACAACCGCGGCAGACCGATCAGCGGAGTGCCCCCGACCGAGTCGAGCAGCGAGTCGAACCTCACAGGGGCGCTGTCACCCGCCTGCGACGGCGGGCAGCATCACGACCACGTCGCCGTCGTCGATAGGCGTCTCGAGGCCGGCCAGGAACCGGACGTCCTCGTCGTTGACGTAGACGTTGATGAACCGCCGGATGTCACCGCCGTCGATGAGGCGGTCCTTGATGCCGGGGTTCCCGCTCTCCACGCTCTCGATCACCTCCGACAGGGTCGACCCGCTGCCGTCGACGGCCTTCGCCCCACCCGTGTAGGTACGCAGGATGGTGGGGATGCGGACTTCAACTGCCATGGGAGGTGACCTCGACTTCTTCTTCGGTGACGACACCATCAACAATCCTGAACGACCGAAATTCCGTCGGCCCCTCGTCGTTGCCGCACTCGGTGGTCGAGACGAGAACGTAGTGGGCGTCAGGCTCGGCCGCCAGCCCGATGTCGGTGCGGGACGGGTACGCGGGAGTGGCGGTGTGCGAGTGGTAGATCACGACCGGTACCTCGTCGAGGTCGTCCATCTCGCGCCAGACCGTGAGCTGCTCGGTCGAGTCGAACCGGAAGAACGTCGGCGAGCGCTCGGCGTTCGTCATCGCGACGAAGCGGGTCGGCCGGTCCGTGCCCGCCGACCCCGCCACGATTCCGCAAGCCTCGTCGGGATGGTCGCGACGTGCATGTGCCACGATCTTCGCGCGGATCTCCTCGTCGATGGTCAGCACCCTTCCAGGGTAGGCGGCCGCCTGAGCTGGCTCGTCGAGCCTCGACCGCGGCCGCATCCTGAGACGTCGCGCCGCGCTCAGTAGCGGACCACGTCGATGAGCGACTCGAGGATGTAGCCGAGCCAGCCGTAGATCTCGTAGACGGGCAACCGCTCGTCGGTCTCCGGCAGACGTTCCCAGAACCCCTCGTCCTCGGCCGTAACCCCGAGCCGGGCCGCGAGAGTCAGCCGCAGGTCCGTGAGGCAGCGCATCCAGGCCCTCGCCTGCTGGGCGTCGAGGTCGAACTCCAAGTCGTCCGGGAGACCGTCGCCGGCATCGGTGAGCTTGCTCAGCACGACCTTGGCGTCCCTCACCTTCCCCTCGCGGAGCCCGCGCTCAGTGAACCGCCGGAACTCCGCCGCCGCCTCGTCGTCGTCGGCGTACGCCCGTGGGAGCAGCCGGCCGAGCGCCGGGTCCTCGGGCGTCTCCCGCGGGGCGTCGAAGTCGAGCAGCGCTTCCAGCGGGTCGGCGCCAGGCTGCTCGGCCACCTCCCCGTCGCTCAGCAGCTCGACCAGCTGGCGCGCAAGGTTCGCGATCAGCCCCGCGGCATAGACGGGCAGGACGACGTACACACCGCCTCGCCGCCTCGCCTTGAACTGCGTCATTTCTCGGTCTTCTCCAGGGTCGCCCACAGGCCGTAGGAGTGCATCGCCTGCACGTCGCGCTCCATCTCCTCACGGCTGCCGCTCGAGACGATCGCCTTGCCTTCGGTGTGCACCTGCATCATCAGCCGCTTCGCCTTGGACCGCGGGTAGCGGAAGTAGTCGGTGAACACGAAGGTCACGTAGGACATCAGGTTCACCGGGTCGTCCCAGACGATGGTGATCCACGGCAGCTCCGTTGCCACGACCTCGTCGACGTCAGTGCGCTCGACCGTTGCGGCGTCGGGGGTGGCAGTCACGTCCCTCATTGTCGCCTAGTCTTTCGAGGTGCATCCGACCGGCTTGCTGACCGACCACTACGAGCTCACCATGGTCGAGGCGGCGTTGCGCTCCGGGACCGCGCATCGGCCGGGCGTCTTCGAGCTTTTCGGCCGCAGGCTTCCAGCCGGACGGCGATACGGCGTGGTCGCCGGCACCGGGCGCGTACTCGACGTCCTCGAGGCATTCCACTTCAGCGACGCGGAGCTCGCCTACCTGCAGGACTCCCACGTGGTCGACCGGCAGACCGTCGAGTGGCTGGCGGCGTACCGGTTCACCGGCACCATCTGGGGCTACGGTGAAGGCGACGTCTACTTCCCGGGCAGCCCGCTGCTGGTGGTCGAGTCCACCTTCGCCGAGGCTGTCGTGCTCGAGACCGTGCTGCTGTCGATCTTCAACCACGACTCGGCGGTCGCGTCGGCCGCATCCCGGATGACCGCGGCGGCCGACGGGCGACCGTGTATCGAGATGGGTGCTCGGCGCACCCACGAATGGGCTGCGGTGGCGGCTGCACGCGCTGCCTACCTCGCCGGTTTCAGCGCGACCTCGAACCTGCAGGCGGGGATGGACTACGGCGTTCCCACCCGAGGAACCGCCGCGCACTCGTTCATGCTGCTGCACGACACCGAGCGGGACGCCTTCCGGGCCCAGGTCGACTCGCTCGGAGGAGGTACCACCCTGCTGGTCGACACCTACGACATCGCCGAGGCCGTGCGGCTGGCTGTCGAGGTCGCGGGACCGCAGCTGGGAGCGGTCCGGATCGACTCCGGCGACTTGGCCCAGTTGGCCCGCAGCGTTCGACGGCAGCTGGACTCACTCGGCGCCACGGACACCCGCATCATCGTCACCAGCGACCTGGACGAGTTCGCGATCGCCGGGCTGGCGGCCGCGCCGGTCGACGGCTACGGCGTCGGAACGTCGCTTGTCACCGGCTCGGGTTCCCCCACGTGCGGCTTCGTGTACAAGCTGGTGGCGCGAGCCTCCTCGACGGCAGCCGACGCGCCGATGGTGCCGGTGGCGAAGAAGAGCGCCGACAAGCTGTCGATCGGCGGCCGCAAATGGGCGCTGCGCCGACGGTCGCCAGAGGGTGTGGCGCAAGCGGAGATACTCGGCATCGGGGCTCCTCCGCCCGACGACGGCGACGACCGCCCCTTGCTCGTCGAGCTTGTGCGGTCCGGCGAGATCGTCGGTCGGGAGCCGCTGGAGGCCTCGCGGCAACGCCATTGCGACGCATTGGCCGAGCTCCCGATCCAGGCGCACAAGCTGTCGAGGGGCGAGCCCGCCATTCCCACGGAGTACCTCGACGAGGGCCGTCGGGCCGCTACGGTCGAAGTCGTCGCGCGATGACAGAGGAGCGATGTCGTGAGTAGGGCGCTTGTCGTGGTCGACGTCCAGAACGACTTCTGCGAGGGCGGCAGCCTGCCTGTCCATGGCGGTGCCGAGGTCGCCTTCCGGATCGGAGAGGTGCTGCACACGTGGCAGCAGGCCGGCCAGGCCGACCGTGACTACGACGTCATCGTCGCGACCCGCGACCATCACATCGACCCGGGCACCCACTTCTCCGACCACCCCGACTTCGTCGACTCGTGGCCGCCGCACTGCGTCGTGGGCAGCGACGGCGCTGCCTTCCACCCCAACCTCGATCCGCAGCCCTTCTTCGCGGTCTTCCTGAAGGGCGAGCACCGAGCCGCCTACAGCGGGTTCGAGGGCATGGACATCGACGGGTTGGCGATGGCTGACTGGTTGCGCCGGCACACGGTCACCGACGTGGACGTCTGTGGGATCGCCACCGACTACTGCGTGCGCGCCACCGCCCTGGACTCGCAGCGCGAAGGTTTCACCACCCGGGTACTGACGCACCTCGCAGCGGGTGTGGCGCCCGACTCGACGCGGGCCGCGCTCGCCGAGATGCGGTCGGCAGGCGTCGTCGTCGTCTGACCCAGGCGTTCGTGGGATGAGCCTTGCCGGCCGACGTTCCAGCCCCCCACGGGTGACGAGCTAGGAGGAGCTGTCCACCGGCTCGATCGTGGCCCCCTCGAGCCCCGGGATCTCGCCGCCGGTCGTGCCGGTGCCCACCCCGGTGGGACGCACCCAGCTGGTACCGAGGAGCTCGAGTGCCTCTCGCGCGGTGGCCTGCTGCTCGGTGATGGCCCGCTCGGAGCGGTCCCGGCCGACGAAGCTGACGCCCCAGTGCAGCAAGGTGGTGACGCGCTTCTTGAACCCGGTGATGTAGACGATATGGACAGCGAGCCACATCACCCACGCGATGAAGCCGGACAGCTTCAGCGGGCCGATCAGCGCCACCGCGCTGAACCGGGAGATGGTCGCCATGCTGCCCTTGTCGTGGTACGTGAACGGCTCGTCGGCCGCCTCGCCGCCCAACCGCTGCTGGATCCGTTTGGCGGCGAACCGGCCGCCCTGGATCGCAACTTGAGCCACGCCGGGCAGCCGGTCCAGCGCCATCATGTCGCCGACGACGAAGATCTCCGGGTGACCGGGCAGCGTCAGGTCGGCTTCGACATGGACCCGACCAGCACGGTCGACCTCCGCCCCGATCTGCTCGGCGAGATGCTTGCCCAGCGGGCTGGCGGAGACCCCGGCGGCCCAGATCTTGCAGACCGCCTCGATCCGCTCCTCCTTGCCGTCCGGGCTCTTGACCGTGATGCCGGCGATGTCCACATCGGTGACGATGGCCGAGGTCCTGACCTCCACACCGAGCTTGGTGAGCCGCTCGACGGCCTTGCGCCCGAGCTTTTCGCCGAAGGCGGGCAGCACGACGGGAGCCGCATCCAGCAGGATCACCCTCGCGTCGCGGGTGTCGATGTGGCGGTACTCGGGGCGCAGTGCCCGCTGTGCGAGCTCGACGATCTGACCCGCCATCTCCACACCCGTGGGGCCGGCGCCGACCACGACGAATGTGAGCAGCCGCTTGACCTCCTCGGGATCGTCGCTCAGCTCGGCGAGCTCGAAAGCGCCGAAGATGCGGGCCCGCAGCTCCAGCGCGTCGTCGATGGACTTCATCCCGGGCGCATAGTCGGCGAACTGGTCGTTGCCGAAGTACGACTGCCCCGCACCGGCCGCGACGATCAAGGTGTCGTAGGCGGTGGTGTTGACCAGGCCCGAGGTCTGCGAGGTGACGGTCTGGTTGGCGACGTCGATCCTCGTGACGTCGCCGAGAATCACCCTGGTGTTCTGCTGACGGCTCAGGATCTCACGCGTGGCCGGGGCGATCTCGCCCTGCGAGAGCACGCCCGTCGCCACCTGATAGAGCAGCGGCTGGAAGAGGTGGTGCGATGTCTTCGCGACCAAGGTGACCTCGACGTCAGCGTGCTTCAGCGCCTGCGCTGAGAACAGGCCGCCGAACCCCGACCCGATGATCACCACGCGGTGCCGTTGGTCGTGTCTGCCGGTCTTCATCACCATCGCGCTGCCTCCTCGGTCCAGTTCCGTCGACCCTAGTATCTCGCGCGCGCGCCAACTCGCCACCGTCTGGCCGCTGAGATCGCAAGACCTGCATAGGTCCGGACGGCACGCCGCCCTCTTTAACCGCAACGGCTACCAGGAGTTCGTCAAGCTCGACGCGACCCATCGCCAGGAAGCCCAGGCGTCCAAGATCGCGTCGCTGGTGGTGACGTTCGCCGACTGCGCCGCTGCCGGCTGCGGGGACGTTCCTCGCCGGGGGCGAGACGGCAGTCAGGTAGCGGCTCTACGCCACACTCTCGATCGGGGCTCCTCAGGTACGCGACAGCGGACCCCGGCTCAGCCAGGGTCCGCTGTGTCTCGCTTCCCTCGTCACTCTTATAGACGCACCGAGTCGCTGATTGGTTGCGCAGTCTCGCCGAACAATGTGGGGGCGTGGCTGTCCCAGCGATCCGCGGGGCGGCGATCAGAGGTTCCCGCGGGCGTCCTGCTCACGCTCGATTGCCTGGAACAGGGCCTTGAAGTTGCCCTTGCCGAACCCGAGCGACCCATGGCGCTCGATGAACTCGAAGAAGACGGTGGGACGGTCGCCGACCGGCTTGGTGAAGATCTGGAGCAGGTAGCCGTCCTCGTCGCGGTCGACCAGGATGCCGCGGCTCTTGAGCTCCTCGATCCCGACGCGGACGTTGCCGATGCGCGCTCGCAGAGCGGGATCGTCGTAGTACGAGTCCGGGGTGGCGAGGAACTCGATCCCGTTGGCCCTCAGCTGGTCGACGGTCCGGAGGATGTCTCCCGTCGCGAGGGCCAGGTGCTGGCAGCCCGCGCCGCCGTAGAACTCGAGATACTCGTCGATCTGCGACTTCTTCTTGGCGATCGCCGGCTCGTTCAGGGGGAACTTGACCCGGTGGTTGCCGTTCGAGACGACCTTGGACATCAAGGCGGAGTAGTCGGTGGCGATGTCGTCGCCGATGAACTCCGCCATGTTCACGAAGCCCATCACCTTGTTGTAAAAGGCGACCCAGTCGTCCATCCGGCCGAGCTCGACATTTCCCACGCAGTGGTCGACGGCCTGGAACAGCCGCTTCGGGTGCCCTACCGGCCTGGTCACTCGGGTCGAGGTCGCGACGAACCCCGGCAGGTACGGCCCGGAGTATCCGGACCGGTCGACGAGGGTGTGCCTGGTCTCGCCGTAGGTGGCGATCGCGGCCATCCGCACGGTGCCGTGCTCGTCGCTGACATCGTGCGGCTCGTCGAGGATGGTCGCGCCCATCAGCCGTGCGTGCGCGATGCACTTGTCGACGTCCGGCACCTCCAGGGCGAGGTCGACGACGCCGTCACCATGGCGGTAGTGGTGGTCGATCAGAGGGCTGTCGGGCGACACGCCACCGCGGAAGACGAACCTGGCCGAACCCGACCTCAGCACGAAGGCCTTGTGGTCGCGCACCCCGGTCTCCGGACCCGCGTAGGCGACCAGGTCCATACCCAGGGCGAGCTGGTAGAAGGCGGCCGTCTGGGTGGCGTTGCCCACCACGAACACGACGGCATCCAGCGCCGTGACGGGGAACGGGTCCTTGCTCTCGTCGTAGTCGACCAGGCCAACCAGCTGCTTGAGCTGCTCGAGGGTCAGATCTGCCTGGACTTCGTCGGGCGTCAGCGTCTCGGTCATACCGTCCAGGATGACCAAGATCACACATTGTGTGCAACACTCTGCTCAGCAACTGAGCAGAATGACTAGCCGAGGCTGCCTTGATTACTCACATCGTGCACATGGTGATTAGCGCTCTGCGGTGAGGA
Organism: Propionibacteriales bacterium; assembly: GCA_038239485.1. GTDB lineage: Bacteria > Actinomycetota > Actinomycetes > Propionibacteriales > Nocardioidaceae > DASQEH01. Next base: position 49,435 of record JBBSET010000005.1, on the reverse strand, counting down.
GCACGCGATGGCCCTGGACCGCCTCGATGCGCGGCTGCTGAGGCTGCTCGCCGACGAGCCCCGGGTCGGGGTGATGGAGGCGGCGCGGCGCCTCGGGGTCGCGCGCGGGACGGTCCAAGCGCGGCTGGACCGGTTGGAGCGGTCCGGCGTCGTCCAGGGATGGGGTCCGGACCTCGACCCCGCCGCGGTCGGGTACCCGGTCACCGCCTTCGTGACGCTGGAGATCCGGCAGGGCGGCGGCCACGACCCCGTCGGCGAGCACCTCGCCCTGATACCCGAGGTGCTGGAGGCACACACCGTCACCGGGCCCGGCGATCTGTGGTGCCGGGTCGTGGCCGCGTCCAACGCCGACCTCCAGCGGGTGCTGGACACGGTCGTGTCCTACCCCGGGATCGAACGCGCCGCGACGATGATCAGCCTGACCCGGCAGATCGAGCATCGAGTGCTGCCGCTGGTCGAGGCGACAACATCGGTGCCCGCAGCAGCCTCGGGCACCGATACCGGTGCACCCGGTGAACGGATTTAGCAAGCAGTGACAGCCGCCACATCTTGTGCCAGACTCGGGCCGTTCACCCTCACAACGGATCGTCCGGCTCGTTCCAGCCGGTGAAGGGATCAAGGCATCATGGCCACAGTCACGTTCAAGGACGCCACGCGCATCTACCCCGGTGCGACCGACCCGGCAGTCGACAAGTTCAGCCTCGAGATCGGTGACGGCGAGTTCATGGTCCTCGTCGGGCCCTCCGGATGCGGCAAGTCCACCTCGCTCCGCATGTTGGCCGGCCTCGAGGAAGTCACCGAAGGCGACATCTACATCGGCGACCGGCAGGTCACGAACGCCGCCCCCAAGGATCGCGACATCGCGATGGTCTTCCAGAACTACGCGCTCTACCCCCACATGACGGTGGCCGACAACATGGGCTTCGCCCTCAAGATGGCCGGCGTCAACAAGGACGAGCGCGACAAGCGCGTCCGGGAGGCCGCCGAGCTGCTCGGCCTCACGGAGTTCCTCGACCGCAAGCCGAAGGCGATGTCGGGCGGCCAGCGGCAGCGCGTGGCCATGGGCCGCGCCATCGTCCGAAGCCCTCAGGTGTTCTGCATGGACGAGCCGCTCTCCAACCTCGACGCCAAGCTGCGGGTCAGCACCCGCACGCAGATCGCGGCGCTGCAGCAGCGGCTCGGTGTCACCACCGTCTACGTCACCCACGACCAGGTCGAGGCGATGACGATGGGCGACCGCGTGTGCGTGCTCAAGGACGGCCTGCTGCAGCAGGTCGACACCCCTCTCGGCCTGTACGACCACCCGGCCAACCTCTTCGTTGCCGGGTTCATCGGCTCGCCGGCGATGAACCTGCTGCCGGCCAAGATGACCGACAACGGCGCTTCGGTCAACGGCCATGACGTCCCGCTGGCCATCACCCCGGAGGATCGTCAGTGTCACAGCGGCGACATCACGATCGGTGTTCGGCCCGAGGACTTCGAGGTGTCAACCGATTCGTCGCAGGGGATCCCGGTCGACGTCGAGGTCGTCGAGGAGCTCGGCGCGGATGCCTTCGTGTATGGCGAGACCGACGACGCCAGCGCCAAGACGATCGGCTCCGGTACGCCGGTGGTGGTCCGCGTCGAGGCGCGCCGCCGCTTCCAGCGTGGGTCGACCATCTACGTCACGGCGGACCCGAAGGTCATCCATGTGTTCGACACATCCACTGGTGAGCGCGTAGGGAACCGCCCCAGCCGCTAGAAGAATCTGACCCGAGCGCCTAGGCGGTCAGGCGGAGGCAGCGGAGGCGCGGAGGTCCTCCCAGGACTGCGTCATCCTGGCCGCCTGGCCCGGAGTGAACTGGTTCATGCAGGCGTCGTAGCCGTAGTCCATGAAGTTGTGGACCGGGTCGTGGCCGGGCGCACCGCAGGTGTTCCGGTGCACGTGGCAGTCGTAGCTCGGGCTCGCCTCGGCCGGCGTGTCCGCCACCAGGTCTCCTCGCTTCGAGCAACCACCTGTGAAGGTGTGGAACAGCCCCAGCCAGTGGCCCGTCTCATGCACCGCCGCGTCGCCGGCGCTGTAGCGTCCACCAGCCCCGCCCGCCATCGTGTGGCGGGCGATCACGATGCCGTCCATACGCGGCTGCCCGGCGTACCTGGTCGGCTCCGTGCCCCAGCCGAGCTGGCCAACCGAGTTGGACCCGATATAGAGGTTCAGATCGGTGCTGCCGCCCTCGTGCAGGGCTCTCTTGGCATGCTGCTCGGCGAGAGAGCCTTCGTTCATCCGCGCCCACGCCGCATTGACGCTCACGTCCACGTCCACGAGCCGGAACCTGAACGGCGAGTTGGCGGCTTGGGTGCTCTCGTGCCCCGAGAAGGCGCGGTTGAGCACCTTGACCTGGCGGGCGACCCGTGCGGACGGCACCCCGCCTCGCGATGCGGTGCGTAGGACATGCGCGTAGACCCTCACGACGATGCGCCGGCGCCGGTGGGACCGGTACGACAAGAGCGCAGCACCCGATCGCGTCGAGTCATCGGGCCGCGCTGAGGGCCGGGAGCCGACCTGCCCACAGCCGACAGCGGCCGTCGTCGCGGTGAGCTGGCCCGCCGGCCCTGCGGTCTGACCGGGCAGGCCTGTGAACCCCGCAACTGCGAGGGAAAGTGACCCGAGCGCCGCGACGACTGCCGCTCGCACAGGCTGGCTCCTTCGTGACGGCTGACTCCCGAGCAATGGCCGGGCTACCCGGCCACGCTACGTCTGGTCGCCCGAGTCGTCGCCGTGCTTCAGCGACTCCCAGACCTCTTTGCAGCCCGGGCAGACGGGGTACTTCTGCGGGTCCCGGCTGGGCACCCAGACCTTCCCGCACAGCGCGGTGACGGGCGTACCCATCACCATCGCCTCGGTCAGCCTGTCCTTGCGGGCGTAGTGGCTGAACCGGTCGTGGTCGCCGTCGTCGAGGAACTCCTGCGTACGGCGGTCCTCGACGGTCTCGACGCCCGGGCTCAGTTTGATGCTCATCGGCGCCAGTGTACGACCCGTTCGCCTGCGCTGGGGCAGCCCAGGGCGCAGTATCGACTCATGCCTGCCCCGTTCCTCATGATGCGAGTGGTTCCCTTGGTGCGAATCGTCGCGGTGGCGCTCGCAGGCCTCCTCGCTCTGGACGGCACCGCGTCAGCACAGACGCCCGGCCAGGCCGTCGGGCAGGTGAAACTGCCGCCTTCCGGAGCGGGGTTCGACTACCAGCTCGGCGGGGCGTACCCGCCTCCTCGTGGCGTGAGCGTGGTGACCCGGGACCGAACGGCGCACCCGGCGGCGGGTGCCTACACCATCTGCTACGTCAACGCCTTCCAGACCCAGCCGGGGCAGCTGCGCTGGTGGCGCCGACATCATCGCGGGCTGCTGCTGCGGAACCACCGCGGTGCTCTCGTCCATGATCCCGGCTGGCCCGGCGAGGTACTCCTCGACATCTCGACCGCGCCCAAGCGCCGCGCCGTGGCCGCAGTGGTCGGACGATGGATCGACCGGTGCGCCCGGTCCGGCTTCGACGCCGTCGAGCCCGACAACCTCGACTCGTTCTCGAGGTCGCGACACCTGCTGACCGGGTCGGAGGCCCTCGACGAGGCGAGGCTGCTGGCGATACGCGCCCACGCCGCCCGACTCGCCATCGCACAGAAGAACCTCGCGCAGCTGACCAGGCACCGTCGGCTGCGCGTCGGCTTCGACTTCGCCGTCAGCGAGGAGTGCGGCGTCTGGCACGAGTGCGCGTCGTACCGCGCCGCCTACGGCCGCCATGTGATCGAGATCGAGTACACCGACAACGGGCGTGCGGCGTTCGCCCGCAGCTGTCGCCAGCACGGCGACGTCTGGTCGGTGGTCCTGCGGGACCGGATGCTGGTGCGGCGGGGCAGGCCGCACTATGCCTACCGCGCCTGCTGACCCGGCACAGCAGCCGATCGGACGAGGGTCTCGCGGGGGCCCTCAGTTCATGCTGGGGTCGTGGGGGAAGTTGGCGACGTAGGCGAGCTCACCCGGCTGCCGACGAAGGATGGCCCGCCATAGCCCGGTCGGATCCGGATGGAGGAGGTCGGTGGGCACGGCCGTGACGACGTACCACGAACCCTCCTCGATCTCGTCCTCGAGCTGTCCTCCTCCCCAGCCGGCATAGCCGGAGAAGACCCGGACGCCCACCAGGTCGGGAAGCACATCATCGGGCTCGGCGTCGAGGTCGACCAGACCGTAGTCGCCCACCAGCCGCTTGAACCCTCCGGCGGGACCGGCACCGATGGCCAGACCCACGCCGAGGGCCGAGTCGGGCGCCACCGGACCGCCTGCGAACAGCATCTGGGGCTCCGTCACCGCCTCCGCCCACGGTGGCAGGACCGCCCGCAACGGCAGGTCCGACGGGCGGTTGAGGACGACACCCAGCGCCCCCTCGACGTCGTGGTCGAGAACCAGGATCACCGAGCGGTGGAAGTTCGGGTCGAGCAGTCTCGGCGTCGCGACGAGCAGCTGGCCGTTGTGGTAGGCCATCGTCTCAGCCTAGGCCTGGACTGCCTGCCTGACTGCCGCAGCGACTGTTTTGTGCACATCTTCATGGAAAACACTGGGGATGATGTAGTTCGCATTGAGCTCACCGGCAGCGACTGTGGACGCGATGGCCTGGGCAGCGGCCACCATGAGGGAGTCGCTGATCGCCGTGGCAGACGCGTCCAGCAGCCCGCGGAAGACCCCCGGGAACGCCAGCACGTTGTTGATCTGGTTCGGATAGTCCGACCGGCCGGTCGCCACGACGGTGGCATGCTTGCGTGCCTCGGCGGGGTCGATCTCAGGGTCCGGGTTCGCGAGCGCGAACACGATCGACCTGGGAGCCATCGCCTCGATGTCGGCACCGGTCAGCAGGTTCGGCGCCGAGACGCCGATGAAGACGTCGGCATCGCGCATCGCGTCCTTCAGCGACCCTTCGACCGCCCGCGCGTTGGTGTTGTCCGCGATCCACTGCAATGACGAGTCGAGCTCGACCCGCCCCTGGTGGATCACCCCGCCGACATCCGCGACGACGACGTTGCGGGCGCCTCCCTTGAGCAGCAACCTGACGATGGCCGATCCGGCCGCCCCAGCCCCCGACATCACGATCCGGGCATCAGTGAGCTGCTTGTCGACCACCCGCAGCGCGTTGGTCAGCGCGGCGAGGACGACGATCGCGGTGCCGTGCTGGTCGTCGTGGAACACGGGGATGTCGAGCAGGTCGCGGAGTCTGGCCTCGATCTCGAAGCAGCGTGGGGCCGAGATGTCCTCGAGGTTGATCCCGGCGAAGACCGGAGCGATCACCTGCACGGTCCGGACGATCTCGTCCACGTCCTGCGTATCGAGGCACAGCGGCCAGGCGTCGATACCCGCGAACCGCTTGAACAAGGCAGCCTTGCCCTCCATCACCGGCAGAGCGGCCTGCGGGCCGATGTTGCCCAGCCCCAGTACGGCCGAGCCGTCGGTGACGACGGCGATCGCGTTCCTCTTGATCGTCAGCCGGCGGGCGTCGTCTGCGTTCGCGACGATCGCGAGGCATACCCGCGCGACGCCGGGGGTGTAGACCATCGAGAGGTCGTCCCGGTTGCGGATCGGGTGCTTCGAGGCCATCTCGATGGTCCCGCCGAGGTGCATCAGGAAGGTCCGGTCCGACACCTTGTGGACTGCCACCCCCTGGACACCGCGCAGCCCCTCGACGATCTCGTCGGCGTGGCTGGTGTCGCGCGCGGCGCATGTCACGTCGATGCGCAGCTCGTCGATGCCTGAGGCTGTCACGTCCAGAGCTGAGACATACCCGCCGACAGCTTCGACGGCGCTGGTGAGCTGGCTGACGGCGTTGCCGCCCGCGGGGACGACCAGACGGACGGTGATCGAGTACGACACAGACGGGGCGGACATAGCCCCATCATGGCAAGAAACCGGGCCCGCCGCGGGAACCGTGGGCGCCCGTGTGCGGGGCGGGGCGGCACGCTCCGCTATCTCCCGAGCGTGACGCTCCCGGTCTTGGCCGGGACCAGCTCGATCCAGGTATGCCCGGCCGGCACGGTGACCGCTGTACCGTCCTTGGTCGCCAGTGTGATCGGGCTGGCCTTGTCCTTCTTGTGCCAGATGCAGGTCAGCGCGGAGCCTCCGTGTACGAGGATCGCCGTTCCCTTGCCGAAGAACTCCGTCTCCGGGACGGGGTTGCCGGCCGGGTCGAGGTATCCGGCGTTGCCGACCCTCACCTTCAGCAGCAGCACGTTGTCGGCCACGAAGTCGTCGCCGGTCTGCGCCGGCGAGTTCTGTCTGACCCATCCGCCGGAGGTGTGGCTCCAGCTGGTCGTGTGACTGCCGGAGAAGTTCGCCGAGATCGAGCTGACCGGCGTTGTGCCGTGGAAGCCGTCGGCGCTGCCGAACGGCAGGTAGGGCGCCGCTGGTGTCTTGACGACCCCCTTCGACGGCGCGGCGGCAAGGTCGGAGAGCTTCATGAAGAGGTTGTACGGCGCCGACCGGCTGGCGTCGCGGTAGAAGCCGGGCGAGCCGGAGGCTTCGGTGACGTTCGCGATGTGGTGGTTGTCGATGATCCGGATGGTGCGCCTGGCTCCCCCCGAGGCCACCAGGTCCGCAGCCGCGGGCTTGACGATGCCGACGTCCGAGGCGCGCATCGACCGGACCGGCCCCACGTCACTCGGGATGTTCGAGTAGAAGAAGGCGGCAAGTCTGGTCAACCCGCCCTCGACCAGTTCCTCCACGACCATGTCGGCCGAGCTCAGCCCGATCTGAGGCTGGGACGACGACGTGTTGTCGATCTTCACCACATACACCGGGTGGTCCGGGGGGCTGCCGTCCAGCTTCTCGCCGGTCAGCGGCCATTCGCCCGTCAGGGTGAAGGCGTTGGCGGTCGCAGGCGAGCCCGCCGACGTCGACTGGCTCTTTGCGGCGGGGACGAGGGAGGTGCCTCCGCCGCACCCCGCCAGCATGCCCGCCAACAGAGCGGGGACGGCCGCGGCCGCCAGGAGGCGCCGCCGTCGATGGGCGCGAGAGTAGCCAGAAGGTCGACCAGATGACATGGGACAAGTGTGACTGAGGACGTCGGTGAAACCGGTCCACCAGATCACGTTGGCGTGTCACCGCCGCAGTCAGGGCGCCGCCGGGCCGGAGGACCCGGAGGCGCCCGCCTGCTGGGGAGGAAGCCTCAGGGGCGGCGGCGCAGCGTGCCGGCGTACCACTGGTTCGTCCACACGGGGTCTCGCTGGACGACGGTGCCGGTGTGTGGCGCGTGGAGCAGCCACACGTGCCCGCCGTGGCGCCGGAGGAAGATCGCGACGTGGTAGATGTACCCGCCGCTGTGGAAGAACATCAGGTCTCCCCGGTGGAGGTGTCGCTTGGGGATGTGCCGCACGAAGCCGTACTGCTCGGCGGCCGACCGCGGCAGGCGGAGCCCCGCCTTGCCGAACGAGAACTCCGTCAGGCCGGAGCAGTCGAAGGCGCCAGGACCCGCGGCGCCGTAGACGTAGGGGTCTCCGCGGTGGTTGAGGGCAACCTTGACACCGTGGTGGATCTTGCGGTCTCGCTTCACGATGGCGTGGTGGATCTTGCGGTGTCGCTTCACGATGGCATGGTGGATCTTGCGGTCTCGTTGGGAGAGCGCGGCGTTCGCTGAGCCGGCCGTGAAGACCGAGAAGGCGAGTGCGGAGACGAGCAACAGGGGGACGATCGCCGACAGGCGACGCCACGCAGCGTTAGCAGGCATGGTGGGCTCCTTCTCACGCCTGCGAGGTGAGCTGTCGGATTCGGGCGAGAAGGTGCCCGGCCACCAAAGGTGACTTAACCCCAAGCGCAGTGGGTGGCTGCGCGGAAGTGGGTCCCCCACTTCTGCCCCGTGTGAGAGTCGATTCCGTCTCGAGGGATGGGATGCACTCGCCCAAGGGGCAGAATTCGGCGTTTGGACGAGAGCTGTTCAGTTGTGGATGTCGGCTGATCCTAAGGTGGCCGGCGCTGAGTTGCAAACCCCGATACTCCTGGAATTTCTCGAACCGCGGAGGCCATTGGTACGTGAAGTTACCTAACCGCCACACAGTGTTATTGCCCTCGTCGTGTTCGGGTGGTTGAGTGAGAGCGGACAGACATCACCGTCCCATCGCAGTGACAGGTCGCGGCAGGACCGACCGGAAGGGGACCGCAGACATGCGTGCAACGTGGAACGGCCAGCTGATCGCCGAGTCGGACGAGACCGTGGTGATCGAGGGCAACCACTACTTCCCGCGGGAGTCAGTGGTGTCCAGCTACCTGAAGGACAGCGACAAGACCACGACCTGCCCTGTCAAAGGGCGTGCCAGCTATCTGACCATCGAGGTCGACGGCATGGAGAACCCGGACTCCGCTTGGTACTACCCCGACCCCGGTGAGGGCAGCCCCGAGATCCGCGACCGGGTCGCCTTCTGGAGAGGTGTGAAGGTCATCGGCTGAGCAGCCGACCCGACACCGCCACCCGCCCGGGCGGCGGGTCAGCGAACGAGGAGTCTTCGTTCGGCCGACGGCACCAGCTCGCCGATGACGGGGTACCCGGGCACCTCGCCTGCGACCAGGAGGCCACCCGACGTCTGCGCGTCGGCGAGCAGCAGGAGCTCGAGGTCGGAGACGTCGGAGTCCAGGTGGGGACGGACCCACTCGAGGTTGCGCCGGCTGCCACCAGGAAGGTATCCGCGAACCGCGGACTCGCGCGCGGCGTCGAGATACGGAACCGCGTTCGCTTCGACGACGGCGGACACTCCACTGGCTCGTGCCAGCTTGTACAGATGCCCCAGCAGCCCGAACCCGGTGACGTCGGTCGCGCACCGCACGCCAGCCGCAAGCGCTGCACGGGACGCATCGCGGTTCAAGGATGTCATCGACGCCACCGCGTGCTCGAACCGCTCACCGGTGGCCTTGTGCCGGTTGTTCAGGATCCCGACCCCCAGTGGCTTCGTGAGCGTCAGCGGCATCCCGGCGACCCCGACGTCGTTGCGGAGCAGCCGCCTCGCATCGCCCATCCCGGTGACAGCCAGCCCGTACGTGGGCTCGGGCTGGTCGATGCTGTGGCCGCCCCCGAGATGACACCTCGCCGATGCGCAGATCTCGGCCCCGCCCCTCAGCACCTCGCCGGCCAGCTCGAACGGCAGGATGTCACGCGGCCACCCAAGCAGGTTGAGCGCCACCAGTGGCTCACCCCCCATCGCATACACGTCGGACAGGGCGTTGGCGGCTGCGATCCGACCCCAGTCGAAGGCGTCGTCGACCACCGGCGTGAAGAAGTCGACGGTAGCGATGACCGCCCGGTCCCCATCGATCCGCACGGCCGCCGCATCGTCGCCGTGCTCGACGCCGACGAGCAGGTCGCCACCGTCCGGCACCAGCGGCAGTCCCGCCAGCATCTGCTCCAGCTCGCCAGGAGGTATCTTGCATGCGCAGCCACCACCCGCGGCGAACCGGGTGAGGCGAAGAGCGCGGTCCTGGGTCGTCACCACTGCACCCTACGACCCGCATCGGCTCGATCCCCCGCGCGAGACAGCAGCGGGGCCGGGCCCGGCCGGCAGAACGTAGGGTGGGGCCTGGAGGCGTTCCTCGTCTGGTGACGGGCGCGGTCTTCAAAACCGTTGTGGCCGAGCACCTCGGTCAGGCGGGTTCGATTCCCGTCCGCCTCCGCCACCGCCACTCCGCCACACCGTCGCAGAAGCTGGGAGGGCTCCGTGTCGGACCCTCGCAGGCTCGTTCCACGCACCGACCAGGTGCTGGCGGACCCGCGGCTGGCGGCAGCCGCCCACCGGCTCGGTCCACGACTCGTGAAGCGTGCCGTCGTCGCGGCGCAGGATCGCTGCCGCTCGGGGGAGATCGACCCCGGGTCGGTGATCGGCGTGGCCGTCTCGTTGTTGCCGGAGTCGGTCACCAGCCTCCGGGTGGTCATCAATGCCACTGGGGTCGTCGTCCACACGAACCTCGGCAGGGCGGCGCTGTCGGAGGCCGCAGTCGAGGCGGTACGACGCGCGGCCGGAACCACCGACGTCGAGCTCGACCTGGACACCGGCAGACGTGGCCGACGCGGCGCCGGCGCCCTGGACGCGCTGGCTGACGCCGTACCGGATGCCGGAGCGGTGCACGTGGTCAACAACGGGGCCGCCGCCCTGTTTCTCGTGGCGTCTGCGCTCGCGAGGGGCGCCACGATCGTGATCGCACGCGGTGAGCTGGTCGAGATCGGTGACGGATTCCGGATCCCCGAGCTGCTCGAGGCCGCCGGTGCCCGGCTCCGAGAGGTCGGTACCACCAACCGGGTACGCCTCGCGGACTACGAGGCGGCCCTCGATGAGCGCACCGCCTTCGTGCTCAAGGTGCACCCGTCCAACTTCGTCGTGCATGGCTTCACCTCGTCAGTTCCCGTCGCCGGGCTGGCGAAGCTGCCCGTCCCCGTCGTCGCTGACATCGGCTCCGGCCTGCTCGCGCCCCACCCGCGACTCCCCGGCGAGCCAGACGCCGCCACTGCCCTCCAGGCCGGGGCGGCGCTCGTCACCGCATCCGGTGACAAGCTGCTGGGAGGGCCGCAGTGCGGGCTCGTTCTCGGCCGTCGCGACATCGTCGAGCGGGTCCGTCGCCATCCGGCGGCGCGGGCGGTTCGCGTCGACAAGCTGACCTTCGCCGCTCTCGAAGCGACCTTGGCCGGGCCGCCCAGCCCGGTGCAGGTCGCCCTCGACACCGAACCCGACGAGCTGATGGCGCGTGCCGAGGCCATCGCGACTGAGCTGTCCGGACTCGGAATCGCCGCTGAGGCGGTCCGCAGTGCCGCGGCCATCGGCGGTGGCGGCGCACCCGGAGTCGAGCTCGACAGTGCGGCGGTGTCCCTGGCCCCCAACCTGGCTCGCGCCCTTCGGCTGCAGAGCCCTTCCGTCGTGGGCCGGGTCGAGCGGGATCGGCTGCTGCTGGACCTGGTTGCCGTCGACCCCGCCGCAGACACGCAGATCGTGGCAGCGGTCCGGCGTACCTTCGAGGCCGGCTGAGCAGTGCACGTCATCGCGACCGCCGGTCACGTCGACCATGGCAAGTCCACCCTGGTGAAGGCCCTGACGGGCGCCGACCCGGACCGGCTGAGCGAGGAGCATCGTCGCGGGCTGTCCATCGAGCTGGGGTACTGCTGGACCCGCCTGCCCGAGGTAGGAGACGTGGCGTTCGTCGATGTACCAGGTCACGAGCGTTTCATCTCGACCACACTCGCCGGAGTCGGACCCGTGCCCGCGGTGCTGTTCGTGGTCGCGGCCGACGATCCCTGGATGCCCCAGGCCGCTGAGCACCTCGCGGCCCTGGACGCCCTCGGCGTGAGCCGGGGAGTCGTCGCCGTGACGCGGTCCGACCTCGCCGACCCCGGGGCCGCGGCTGAGCGTGCCCGTGTCGAGCTGGCGCGCACCTCGCTTGGCGAGGTGGCGGTCGTGCCGGTGAGCGGGCGTACCGGGGCTGGCATCGACGACCTCAGGGCGGCACTCGTCGAGCTCGTCCAGGCCCTGCCACCGCCCGACGCCGACGCCGCGGTTCGGCTCTGGGTGGACCGGCGGTTCCACCTCAACGGCGTGGGAACCGTCGTCACCGGGACCCTACCGGCCGGCCGGATCGTCGTCGGGGACCGGCTGTCCTACGACGGCCACGGTGTCAGGATCCGTACGATCCAGACCCTGGGGCGCGATGTGCAGGAGGTATCCGCGACCTCCAGGGTCGCGCTCGGCCTGGCTGGCGACGTACCCGACGGCCTGTCGCGAGGAAGCGCGCTGGTGACACCCCAGGCGTGGGTGTCCACCCGGACCGTCGACGTCCGGTTGGCCTCGCCGGACGACCTGCCGGCCCGGCCGATGCTCCACCTCGGCGCGGCGGCGGTGGGAACCCGATGCCGCCCGCTCGGCGGCCGCGAGTTCGTCCGCCTGACGCTGGAGCGTCCGCTCCCCCTCCACGTCGGCGACCGGGTGCTGATCCGCGATCCGGGCAGCCGCCAGGTGTGGGGCGCCATCACGCTCGACCCCGACCCCCCGCCGATGCGGCGTCGTGGTTCGGCCGCCGAACGGGCCGCGACCCTCGCCTCGGGCAGCGACCGGCCGACGGTCTCCGACGAGATCCACCGGCGAGGTACCGTCCGGCGTTCGCTGCTGGCCAAGCTCGGATACGACGTCTCGGACACGGAGACGGAGACGGAGACCGTCGCCGTGACGGCCGGTGACTGGCTGCTTGACAGATCCCGGCTCCCAGCGCTCCAGCACCAACTGCGGGCGCTGGTCGCCGAGCACGACAGGATCTACCCGCTCGACCCAGGGGTACCCGTTGCCGTCGCCGCCGAGCGGCTGAGTCTCCCCACTGCCGACCTTGTCCTGGCACTCGCGACGACGCCCCTACGTGTCGACCAGGGGCGGGTCCGAGGCGACACGGGTACGACGCTTCCGAGCGCACTCGAGCAGTCCCTGCAGCGGCTCGCCGACGACCTCTCGGGCCAGCCCTTCGCTGCCCCCTCGGCTGACAGGCTGGTCGGCCTGGGCCTGGACGCCAGGGCGCTGGCAGCCGCCGCGAAAGCCGGCCGACTGCTCCGCCTCGGCGACGGCATCGTCTTGTTGCCAGGCGCTGACGAGGCCGCCGTTGCCGCGCTCACGGGACTACCGCAGCCGTTCACGGTGAGCCAGGCGCGCATCGTTCTCGGCTCGTCGCGGCGGGTGGTTCTGCCGCTTCTCGCGCACCTGGACCGGCTCGGCCGTACCCGCCGACTTCCCGACGACCGGCGGCAGGTGGCCGACCCCTGACCGGGGTCCCACCTCCGGCCACCGTGCTGCGCCTGGCCGGCGGCCTCAGTCGAGGATGTCGTCCGCCCCACCCTCGACGAGCGTCACGACCCTGTCGAGGGTCTCGTCCAGGCTGTCCTGGATGGCGGGGTGCTCGGACTCGGTGTGCAGGCCCAGGCTGACCCGCGAGTCGTCACCCTCGTCAGTGACCTCGAGGTCGCCGCGGTAGTCATTTCGGCCTTCCGAGCCCCACTCGATCTGGAGCCGCTCGTGGTCGACTCGGAACCATGCCTCACCTTCGACGGTCCGCTCGCCGTCGCCGTCCTCGGGGTCGATCACGGCGGTGACGTCGACCGCCTCGTCACCGGTCCGCTCCGCCGCCGTGATGCGCGGGAAGTAGCGGGGCAGGTTCTCTACCTTGGCCAAGAAGGCGAACAGGCTCTCGGCGTCGACCTTCACCAAACGGGTACCTTCGTAATCTGCCACGGTGCGTCTCCTCGGGCTGGCTGGACGAGGGGCTGGTACCCACTTGTGCGGCTCTGCAACGCCGACGCCAGAGCGGCGGTGGCCGGCTGGACGGGCGGCTCAGCCTGCTGACTCGGACGCCTGTCCCGCCCCGGTCGACAGCGGCCGGGCGCGGCCGGCGGTGGCCAGCCCGAGCACGAGAGCGGCCAGGACGACGTACAGGGCATGCCGGATGCCGAACGCGTCACCGAGGAGCCCCACGAACGGCGGACCGACCAGGAAGGCGGTGTAGCCGATCGAGCTGACCACGGAGACATGGATCGCAGCCCGTGGCGCATCGTCGGCCGCAGCGCTCATGCCGGTAGGGAAGCCGAGTGCCGTCCCCGCGCCCCAGAACATCGCGCCGGCCATCACCAGCGGGAGGAACGGCGAGGTGACGACCAGCAGCAGGCCGGCGGCTGCCACGAGAGCGGACGCCCGGAGCACGCGGACCCGGCCCCAGCGGTCGAGGGCGCTGCCACCGACGAGGCGGCTCAGTGTCATCGCGACGACGAAGCAGCCGAAGCCGACGGCGCCGACCGCGTCGCTGCTGCCGAACCCGTCGACCACGGCGACCGCCATCCAGTCGTTGGCCGACCCTTCGGTGAAGGCGAAGGCCAGCACCATCAGCCCGATGAGCAACGCCCGGCTGTTCCTCCATCCGTCCGAAACCGAGACCTTGGGACGCTCGTCAGTGGCCACCCCGCTCTGCGGTTCGAACGCGGTGTAGTGCCGCGCGCCGAGGACCGCCAGCGCCACGATGGCCAGTGCGGTCGCCGCCAGCTGCGGCGAGACACCGATGCCGAGCGCCGCGGACCCAGCGCCGATCGCGGCGCCCGCCACGCTGCCGAAGCTCCAACCGGCGTGGAATCGCGACATCAGGCTTCGCGCAAGGCCCCGTTCGACCACGGCGCCCTCCACGTTCATCGCGACGTCCCAGGTGCCGATGCCCACGCCGGCGAGCAGCAGGCCTGCCCCGGTCACCTCGACCTGGGTCGCGTGGATTCCGAGCGCGGCGAGGGCCAGGCCGATGGCTTCGACCCCGGCACTGATGAAGACTGCCCGTGCGGGTCCGATCCGCTGGATGAGGGGACCTGACAGTGGCATCGCGATGACCGCGCCGACCGAGATCCAGATCAGCAGCAGGCCGAGGCCGGACGCATTCAGGTGCAGGCCGGACTTCACCGACGGCGTTCTGGATGCCCACGACCCGAAGGCCATCCCGTTGGCGGCGAAGGTGAGGGCCACTGCCCGCTTCGCCCGCTCGATCCCCGGCCCCGTCGAGGAGGTCGTGCTCGCCGACGGGCCCATGCCCGGAAGTCTTTCAGCATCGCCACCCGGATGCCTTGGCACGCCCCCTACCGGCCGGGCCTCCTGCGCATGACACAGCGGGATCGGCTTGAATGCCGAGGTGACTGCGGTGACGTTCTGGGACGAGCAGGCAAGCACCTTCGACGAGCAGCCCGACCATGGCCTGCTCGACCCAACCGTCCGGTCGGCGTGGTCGGCTCTGCTCCTGCCGCTGTTGCCGCCGGTCGGCTCGGCCGTCGTCGACCTGGGTTGCGGCACCGGCTCCCTGAGCGTCCTGTTGGCCCAGGCCGGCTACGCGGTCCAGGGGATCGACCTGTCGGAGGCGATGGTGAGCCTCGCCTGTCGCAAGGCCGCGGCGGCAGGTGTGGCGGCGAGCTTCGAGCAAGGCGACGCGAGCGACCCCCCGTATCTGCCTGGCTCGACGGACGTCGTGCTCGTTCGCCACGTGTTGTGGGCGCTTCCCGAGCAGCTCGACGCCGTGGGCAAGTGGGTGGACCTGCTGCGGCCCGGCGGCATCCTGGTGCTGGTCGAGGGGCTGTGGTGGACGGGCGTTGGGTTGAGCGCCACCGACTGCGAGCGCCTCGTGCGCTCCCGACGCGAGCACGCCGACGTCACGCTGCTCGACGACCCGGTCCTTTGGGGGCGAGAGGTCGAGGACGAGCGATATCTGCTGGTGAGCCGGGCCTGACCGGGCCCGGGCGAGGTCACCTCGCTTGGGCGTTGCCCTCTTCGACCAGTGTTCGAGCCAGCACACGGAGCTTGTGCTGGGTTCGCTGCGACTCCTCAACCAGGCGACTGAAGGCGGCGGCCTCGTCCAGCCCGAACCGCGCCATCGTGATGCCCACAGCCTGACCGATGATCTGGCGGCTTTCGATCGTGTCCGTCAGCGCCACCAGCCGCAAGGCGAAGTCCACGGCGGCAGTCGCCTGTGCGGCGAGCAGTCTGACAAGACCTTCCGAGCTCGCGTCGAGCTCCTGGGCCGACAGTGAGTACAGGTTCAGGACGCCGAGGACCCGCCCGTCGCCCTCCAGCGGGGCGGAGGTCTGGGACTGAAAGCCGACCTCGAGGACGCGCCTGCCGTACTCGCTCCACCGGCCGTCGCCTTGGAGGCTGGCAGCGTGGACCAGGGCGGCCCCGCGCGTGGCCTCAGGAGATGGCCCTTGGCCGAGCTCCCACTGCAAAGAATCGGCCTTGAGCGCGAGCGGGTTCGTCGCGCCCACCGTGGCGACCGCCTCGAATATGTCGGCGCCGTTGTCGCCGAACGCCATGGAGACGCTCGCATAGTCGACCCAGTCGATCGCCTCGCAGGCCGCACTGGTGACCACGGCCACACACTCCTCGAGGGACTTCGACTGGCGCCCACGCACCGCCGTCGACGACGTCCCCGTCGAATCTCGAGAGCTGACGGTCATCAGGTGTAGTCGCGCTCCCATCGCTGCCGAATCTCTCCACAAGTACACCAGCGGACACCTCGCCGGAGCAAGGCGGAACCTATGCAGTTTTGTTCCCCCTTTCCGGACCGCCCCCGAAATGACAGGTGCCGGACGTCCCCCTCCCGCAGGTCGCATAGGATCGCCTGCAAGACGGCCTGGCCTGGCCCTGCTGAGGCTCGGGTAGGCAGACCGAGAGGAATCCGGCCGATGAACGACGGCATGAGGGGCGCAGGCACGGTGGCTGCCGACCGCGACGAGCCAGGGATCGGGGCAGGTCTCTCGATCCAGCGAGCCAGCGAGCTGCTCTCGGTTCCGGCTCCTACACTCAGGTCCTGGGAGCGGAGGTACGGCGTCCCGCAGGCGCCCCGGAGCAAGGGCGGTCACCGCCGATACCAACCCGACGACATTGCCGTACTCCGACGGATGCGCGACGAGATCAGCCGGGGCAGACGCGCTGCGGACGCCGCCGCCATCGCCATCGCAGGCGTCCGGTCCGACGGCACCCAGGAGCCGTTCGTCTCGGGGTTCCTCAGGGCGGCGTACGCCCTCGACCCGGCCGCGATCCGAGATATCCTCGACAGCGCCTACTCGACCCTCGGTCTGGACCAGGCCGTCGCCCATGTGCTGATGGTCTCGATGAGCCGGCTCGGGCGGTGGTGGGAGATCGGACGGTGCGACGTCGCCCACGAGCACCTCGCCACGGAGGCGTCGCGGGCCTGGCTGAACAAGCGGCTCTTCCTCGGTCCGGCACCGTACCATCCCGAGACCCTCATCCTCACGTGCGGACCGCGAGACTTCCACTCTCTCGGCCTGGAGTCCATGGGTGTGCTGATGGCCCATCGAGGGTGGAGCTGCCGGGTGCTCGGTGCCCGAACCCCGGCTCGCGCCCTGTCGACTGCCGTCGCCGGCACCGACGCTGCGGCGGTCGTGATGGTGTCCCATCTGTCGGTAGCCCGGCGGTCGGCTGTCGACGCCTTGCGGACCGCGCAGGCCACCGGTGTGCTGCTGTTCTATGCCGGCAATGCCTTCGTATCGCCGCAGTCGCGCGTCGGAGTGCCTGGTAGGTACCTAGGAGAGGACATGGTCCAAGCCGCTGACAGCCTGACGCGCGACATCCTCCTGCAGCGAGTGACTTCGGCGGCGCCCTGAGCCGACAGCCCCTTACATTCTAAATGAAACATAGCAAAGACGTACAAATCATTATATTGTTCCTGCATCGCCTTCACTTCCCGGGTGGTCGTCTTTCCGCCAGCCCATCTCCTCGAAGGACATCTCTGTGCGTACCCGAATCATCGGCGCCCTCGGCGTAGCCGGCCTGCTTCTCGCCGCTCTCGCGTCAGCCGGCAGCCCTGCCGACGCCGGCCCGACAGGACGGAGCCCCTCGCTCAGGTACCTCCACGCGAACTACCACGCTGTCCGGTCATGTGCCGCGACGCCGGCCCCCGGTCACGCGACCTGTCTGGCCAAGCACCTGGTACTGAACGCGGGGTCGGCCGGCGAGGCTGACGCGAAGCCGATGGGCAAGTCTCCGAGAGCCATCCAGGACGCATACAAGCTCACCGGGGTCCGCGCCCGCCATCACACCGTCGCGATCGTCGACGCCTACGGTTACCCCAACGCAGCTCGGGACCTGGCGGTCTACCGCAAGCAGTTCGGCCTGCGTCCGTGCCTTCTCGCGCACGGATGCCTTCGGATCATCAACCAGCACGGCGGCACCAAGCTCCCACGTTTCGACCTCGGCTGGGCGCAGGAACAGGCGCTCGACCTCGACGCCGTGTCCGCCGCGTGCCCCAGCTGCAAGCTCGTTCTGGTCCAGGCCGACAGCAACTCCTTCGCCAACCTCGGCGCCGGCGTCGACCGGGCCGCCCGGCAGCGCGGCGTGCGCGCCATCTCCAACAGCTACGGCGGCGGCGACTCCGCGGACTCGCAGTACGGCCACTTCTACGACCACCGCGGCATCGCGCTGACCGCCTCGACCGGCGACAGGGGCTACGCCGGTGCCAGCTTCCCGGCCAGCTCACGCTACGTGACGGCCGTCGGCGGCACGTCGCTGAGCCGCAAGCACAACCCCCGCGGCTGGAAGGAGACGGTCTGGTCCGGCGGCGGATCCGGATGTACGACGCGCAACGCTGCGCCGAGCGGTCAGACCCGGCGGATGACGCACTGTCGTGGGCGGGCCAGCGCCGACGTCTCGGCCGTCGCCAACCCCGCCACCGGCCTCGCCGTGTACGCCCCCGCCTCCAGTACCGCCTCGGGCTGGGGACAGTTCGGCGGAACGAGCCTGTCCGCCCCGCTCATCGCGGCCGTGTACGTGCTGTCGCACAACACGACGGGCTACGCCAACCGGCTCCCCTACCAACACCGCAACGGCCTGTTCGACCTCCAGGACGGCAGCAACGGTGGCTGCCGGTACTGGTGCAAGGCTCATGCCGGTTGGGACGGCCCGACCGGCCTCGGCGCCCCCAACGGCACCTCGGCCTTCTAGCCGCTCGGCCCCATCGACCTGACCTGTGCCCGGGGCGCAGCGATGGCGCCCTCGGGCAGACCGAGCTCGGTCTCGGTGTAGGCGGCGGACCAGGCGATGACCGCGTGCCTGTCGATCGACCCCTCGTGTGCCACCGCCTGGAGGGCCAGCCCGTCCAGCAGGGACAAGATCCGCCAGGCGGAGCTGTGGGGGTCCGCACAGGTCATCGTCGCCTCGGCGACGCCGGCCGTGATGGTCTCTGCCAGCAACCGCTGCCAGGCGACGTTGAGGCGTTGCGACGTGGCCCGGACCGCCGGGCGCCGCGCCGCCTCGGACCACGCGTCCAGCCATAGCTGGAAGGCCCAGTCCTGCTCCGCTCGGGTGTAGGTGCCGAAGAAGGTGGTCAGCCGCTCCACCGCATCGCGGCCGCGCGACATGGCCACCTGCGTCAGCTGGAGATCCTGGCTGGCCGCCTGGTCGAACGCGACGGCCAGCAGGTCGTCCATCGACGCGAAGTAGTGGTGGATGAGGCCGCTCGACGTGCCCATCTGGTCCGCGACATCGCGCACGGTCGTGGCGGCCATCCCCTTGCGGGTCATCACGCGGAGCGCAGCCTCCACGATCGCGCTGCGCCGCTCGGCCGGCGGCATCCGGGCCATCAGGCGATGCTAGAGCCTATTGCGCAAATGTCCAACGCGCCCTTACCGTGGGACGACAGGGAGACCCGAGAGGACGACAGCGATGATCAAGACCACCCCGTTCCACGACCGCCTCAGCCAGCTGAACGAGAGCGGCCTCTGGAGCCACTGGTCGGGCTACCTCTCGGCCCTCAAGTACGACATGTCGCCTAAGCACGAGTACTTCGCCGTCCGCAACAGCGCTGGCTTCTTCGACACGTCACCGCTGTTCAAGTACTGGATCCGGGGCAGGGACGCGGAGAGGTTCCTGGCAGGGGTGATGACCCGCGACATCCGCACCTGCAAACCCGGACGGGCGCAGTACACGGTGTGGTGCGACGACCGCGGCTACGTCCTCGAGGACGGCGTGGTCTTCCGGCACAGCGACAACGAGTTCTTCCTGACGGCCGCGGAGCCGAACCTCGGATACCTCCAGGACCTCGTCGGCCGCCTCGACGTGGAGATCGAGGACGTCAGCGAGGCGTACGGGATGCTCGCCGTGCAGGGTCCGCGCTCGCGGGAGATCCTGAGCAAGCTGGCGCCGGAGGTCGACGACCTGGCGTTCTTCGAGCACACGCAGGCCAAGATCGGGTCTGCACCGGTCACCATCTCCCGGACCGGCTACACCGGCGACCTCGGCTTCGAGATCTGCGTGGGGTCGGACCAGGCGCTCCCGGTCCTCGACGCCGTCGTCCAGGCCGGCGACGGGTACGGCCTCCGGCCGTTCGGCGAGGAGGCGCTGCTGATGACCCGGATCGAGGCCGGGCTGGTGCTGATCAATGTCGAGTTCTTCTCCAGCCGGCTGGCCTATACCGACCACGAGCGGGTGACCCCGCGCGAGCTGGGGTTCGGCTGGATGCAGCGCGGAATCGACGCCGACGACCGGCCGTTCATCGGCCGCAACGCCATCCGTCGCGAGATCGCCGACAAGACCTCGCGCTGGCTCAGCGTCGGACTGGAGCTCGACTGGGCCGACTACGACCGTCTCTACAACGAGGCGGGCCTCATCCCGCCGAAGGACGAGACCCCGCTGGACTACGAGTCGATGCTGTACGACGACGAGGGGACGCGGATCGGCTACGCCACCAGCCTGATGTACTCCCCCGTGCTCCAGCGCCACATCGCGATGGCCCGGGTCCGCCCGGATCTCGCCACGCCCGGCAACCGGGTCAACCTCGAGCTCACGATCAACCACCAGTACCAGACGGTCGCCGCGGACGTGGCCCGGCTGCCCCTGTTCAACCCCTCACGAAAGACGGCGTGACCGATGTCCAACAAAAGTAGGACCTACGACGCGATCATCGTCGGTGGCGGCCACAATGGGCTGATCAACGGCGCCTACCTGGCCAAGGCCGGGCTGAAGACCCTCATCCTCGAGCGTCGCCACCTCGTCGGCGGCGCGGCGATCACCGAGGAGCTCGTCCCCGGCTTCCACTTCACCACCTTCTCCTATGCCCTGAGCCTGCTGCGGCCCGACATCATCCACGAGCTCGACCTGGTCAAGCACGGGTTCATGCCGATCCTGATGCCGTCATCGTTCGCGCCGATGGAGAACGGCGACTACCTGCTCCTCGGACAGGATCGCGGCGAGAACATCACCGAGATCAAGCGCCACTCGCCGCATGACGCGGACGCCATGGACCGCTATGAGCACGACATCGAGCGGGTCTGCCAGGTGATCAAGCCGCTGCTCGACAAGGCACCGGCCAACATCTTCGGCAAGACGCCCGAGGACCTCGACGGGATCGCCGAGCTGGTCTCACATCTTGGCGGTGTCGAGCCCAAGGTCATGCATGACGCGATCCGGCTGCTCACGGGCAGCGCCGCCGACTTCCTCGACGACTACTTCGAGAGCGACATCCTCAAGGGCTACATCGCCTCCTCGGGGATCATCGGTACCAAGGTCGGCCCGATGTCGCAGGGATCCGGGCTGGTGCTGCTCTACCACTCGCTCGGCGAGCACGACGGCCACTTCGGCTCATGGGCCTTCCACAAGGGCGGCAACGGCGGCTTCACCCAGGTGCTGGCCCGGGCCGCCGAGGCGTACGGCGCCGAGATCCTGCTCGAGTCGCCGGTCGACAGCGTGCTGACCAAGGACGGCCGGGTCGTCGGCGTGGCCCTCGAGGACGGCACCGAGCTGAGCGCCGACATCGTCGTGAGCGCTCTCGACCCGCGGCGGACCTTCCTCGAGCTGGTCGAGCCGCGCGAGCTGCCGAGCGACCTGGTCGAGAACATCACCCGCTTCAAGTTCCAGGGGACGTCGGCCAAGGTCAACTTCGCGCTGGACGGGCTGCCGAAGTACCCCGCGCTGGGCGACCGGTCCGACATGTACCGCGGTTTCACCAACATCGGGCCGTCGATGGAGTACCTCGAGCGGGCCTTCGACGACGCCAAGTACGGCTGGTACAGCAAGCGTCCCTACATCGACTGTGCCATCCAGTCGGTCGTCGACCCCGACATGGCGCCTCCCGGCAAGCACGTGATGTCGTGCTTCGTGCAGTACGCGCCCTACCACCTGAAGGGCAGCGACTGGGACACCGAGAAGCAGCGCTTCGGCGACACGGTCCAGGCGACGCTGGAGTCGTTCTTCCCCGGCTTCGGCGACCTGGTGCTGCACCGCGAGATCGTCACGCCGCTCGACATCGAGCGGGTGGTGGGGCTCAGCGAGGGCAACATCTTCGCCGGCGAGTTCCTGGCGCCGCAGATGTACTTCTTCCGCCCCGCGCCCGGCTGGAGCTCGTACAACACGCCGATCGAGGGCTACTACCAGTGCGGTTCGGGAACGCACCCCGGCGGCTGCGTGATGGGCGCCCCCGGCAAGTTGGCCAGCCAACGGATCCTCAAGGACCGCGCCGCCGCAGCGACATAGCAGTCGGGGTCAGCGAGCGACGATCGTCGTCAGGAGGATGACGGAGTCCTCTTCCGCCTCGAGTGAGTGCGGCCTGTCGGGGATGGCGATCAGATGACCGACCGCGCCGCTCCACGAGACATCGCCCGCGGCTAGCCGGACGCGTCCTCGAAGGACCTGCACAGTCGCCTCGCCCGGGTTCTCGTGCTCGGAGAGAATCCGCCCGGCGAGGAGGGCGATCAGAGTGTGGCGCAGAGTCCGCTGCTGACCACCGTAGACAGAGTGCGCGCTGCGTCCACTCGAGCTGGACTGCGCCAGTGCCAACTGTTCGCGGGCCAGCGCCGTCAATGAGGTGTTGTCGCTCAAGGTCCTACCAACCTTTCGCGGAGGTGGACTCTGACGACACCGTACTGGTGGAGCTGCCGGGAATCGAACCCGGGTCCTCTGACGCCGAACCAAGCATTCTCCGAGCGCAGTCCGCAGATCGCTTTTCTCAGCCCCGGCACTTGAGCAGACACATTGCCGACAGGCTCAGCCGCTGTTGAAGTCCTGCCGACACCCCGCGACCGGGCATCCACAGCAAGCCTCCTCAGTGAGGCCGGTTACTGGCGCGGAGGCACATCCAGACCGACCCTTCGATTACTGCTTAGGCAGCAAGAGCGAAGTCAGTGCGCTTAGCATTGGCACTTATTGGTTTCCAGGGATCGTTTACGAGATAACCCTGGGTCCTCGGCTCGCTTCTCTTGGCTCCAACGACCAAAGTCGAAACCGTTCAGCCCCTCTTGAGTTGTTGTTCGGGTGTAGCAGCCTGCTGGTGTGGCTGTGTGCTGGTGGTGCGGCCCTCAGGCTACCTGGTCCAACCAGCCGGCCACACCTGAGATTCCCGACCTGGACGTCGAGTAGGCTCAGAAGCCCTTGGCCTGTCGGCCGAACTCCCGGGTGGCCTCGCGCTGCGCGTCGCGGGTCGCGATCGCCTGCCGCTTGTCGTAGGACTTCTTGCCCTTGGCGAGCGCGATCTCCACCTTGGCCCTGCCGTCCTTGAAATACATCGACAGCGGCACGATGGTCAGTCCCCGCTCGTTGACGCGGCGCTCCATCTTGTCGATCTCGTGGCGGTGCAGCAGCAGTTTGCGCTTGCGCCGCGGCGTGTGGTTGTTCCAGGTCCCCTGGAGGTACTCCGGGATGTGGGCGTTGTGCAGCCACATCTCGCCGTCGACGATCTCAGCAAACCCGTCGACCAGCGACGCTCGCCCGGCGCGCAGCGACTTGACCTCGGTGCCGGTCAGCACCAGACCCGCCTCGAACGTGTCCTCGATGAGGTAGTCGTAGCGCGCCTTCTTGTTCTGGGCGATGATGTTGCGCCCGCGCTCCTTGACCATGGGGACCATTGTCCCCTACCGCCGAAGAGGCGGCGACTCCATTGCCGGCTGCGCTCAGAGCCAGGTCATCGGGTCGACGGTGGCGCCGTTCACATAGACCATGAAGTGAAGATGGCAGCCGGTCGAGAAGCCGGTCGTGCCGGAGTAGGCGACCAGCTGGCCACGGGAGACATGCTGGCCGACTCCGGCGACGTACGAGGTCAGGTGGTTGTACGACGTCGCCAGGCTGACGCCCTTGACGTACCCGTTGTCCATCAGCAGCCGGTTGCCATAGCCGACGTTGTAGTACTCCTCGGTGACCGTGCCGCCCGCGGCGGCGTACACCGGGGTCCCGCACAGGGCGTGGAAGTCGGTCCCGTCATGCAGCTCGTAGATGTGGATCACCGGGTTCATCCGCATGCCATAGGGCGACGTGATGTAGGTGTTCTGGACCGGGTAGCTCAGGTAGCCGCCGTTGTTCTGGGTGGTCGTCGTGCTCGGCGCGTTGGTGAGGGTCGTGCCGTGCTGGCGGGCCCGGCGTTCGGCGAGCTGGCGGAGCTGCTGGGCGACGCGCTCGCGTTCGGCCTGCAGGTCGTTGAGGCGCCTCATCTCGACCGCTTTGGCCGCGGCCAGCCGCCCGCGGTCGAGACGAAGGTTGGACACCCGGGCACGTACCTGCGCAGCGGCTGCCTCCGCCTGGCTCTCCAAAGAGCTCTTCAGTGCGAGGTTGTCGGCTGCCGTCTGGCGTTGCTGGGCCACATCGTCCTTCGTGGTCCGGACACGGTTCTCAGTGAGCGTGAGCAGTACCTGCATTGCCTGCAGCTCCTGCAGGTCGACGGTCTGCTTGTTGAGCACCGTGTCGATATCCTGCATTCCGTCGACGGCCTGCTGTGCGCTGCCTGAGCCGAAGGCCATCCCGAGGGCATTCGTGTCGAGCCCGCCACTCTGGTAGCTCGAGACGGCGAACCCGACCAGCGCGGACCGTTTCGCCGCGACGTCGCTGTGTCCCTGCCTGAGATCCGACCGCGCGTTCCTCAGCCTGACGACTGCCTGCTCGAGGCGGACCTGCATCCTGGCGTCCACGCGGGTCGCGACCCGGACCTGGCCCCGCAGGGTGGTCAGCTGGCCGCGTGCGGTGGCAAGGTCGCTCACGGCAGCGTCGAGGTGCGCCTTGGCGCGAAGAAGCTGCGTGGAGACGTCGTCGACGCTGTTCTTCTGGTCGTGGATCCGGCTGTCGAGCCGACTCTCACGGTGGCGCGCGTGACTGCCGTCAGCGCTGCCCGGTGACGGGGAGGACATCCCCAGTGCGACCAGCGAGGCGAGCAGCATCGCCGTCACGCCGACCCGGCGCCGAGATGTCCGCGGCGACTGTCGGATCACGGCCACACCTCACATCGGCTCGATCGCGTGCTGGGCTTTCGACGGTAGTCCACAGAGGTGCCGCTGAGGAGCATTGAGCTGGTGTCGAGGTCAGACCTTGAGGTACTTGCGGGTCATCAGCAGGGTCGGCAGGACAGCCAGCAGCAGCGCGATGGCACAGATCTCGAAGAGCACCGGGCGTGCCTGCGTCCATCCGACCCAGGGCCACGAGCCGGTGTGTCGATGCAACCACGGCACGACGGTGCGCATCGCGACGGCCAGGCCGCCACACGCCAGGGCCGCGCCCACGATGGCGGATACCAGGATCTCCAGCAGGAACGGCAGCTGGATGTAGACGCTCGAGGCTCCCACCAGCCGCATGATGCCGATCTCGCGACGCCGGGCCATGGCGGCCAGCCGGATCGTGTTCGAGACCTGGAGGACGGCGGCCAGGACCAGCAGGCCGGCCCCTCCGAGTGCGAGCCACTTCAGCAGGTTCAGCACCTCGTACACCGGCGCCAGCTTGGCCCGCAGGTCGACCACCTGCTCGACACCCGGGAGATTGGCGACCTGGCTGACCAGCGCCTTGTTGTCGTCAGGCTGCGCCAGCGTCGCCCAGTACGCGGTGGACATGTCCGACGGCTTCAGGTGCAGGATCCCGGCGAGGGACGCCCCCTGGTTGCCGTCCGCGCGGAGCTCATATCCCTGGAAGGCCTCGTTGCGCGTCTCGTAGCGATACTTCGAGACGTACTTGCTGTGGGAGATCGTGCTGAGGACGGTCTTCTCCTGCTGCGGCGTGGCCTGGCCCTCGACGCATGTCGGCGTCAGCGAGTCCTTCGCGCAGAAGACGATCTTGACCTCGAGCTGGCCGCCCAGGTACTTCTGGAACATGCCGACCTGTGACTGCATCATCAGCCCGAGTCCGACGAGGGACAGCGAGATCCAGATCGTCAAGATGACCGCGACCGTCATGGAGATGTTGCGCCGGAGACCGCTGCCCAGCTCGGTCGCGACAAATCTGAGCTGCATCGTGTCCGCCCCTCAGCTCTGGTAGCCGTAGACGCCACGCACCTGGTCGCGCACGACGGCCCCGGCCTGCAGCTCGATCACGCGCTTACGCATCTGGTCCACCACACCGGAGTCGTGGGTGGCCATGATCACGGTCGTGCCTGTGCGGTTGATGCGGTCGAGCAGCTTCATGATGCCGACTGACGTCGTCGGGTCGAGATTGCCCGTCGGCTCGTCGGCGATCAGAATCATCGGCCGGTTGACGAAGGCCCGCGCGATGCCGACGCGCTGCTGCTCGCCGCCGGAGAGCTCGTCGGGCATCCTGGAGCCCTTGCCCTCCAGGCCGACGAGGGCGAGGGTCTCGGGAACCAGCTTCTTGATCGCCGACTTGGGCTTGCCGATCACCTGCAGAGCGAAGGCGACATTCTCCGAGACCGTCTTGTTGGGTAGCAGCCGGAAGTCCTGGAACACGGTCCCGATCTGGCGTCGCAGCGCCGGGATCTTCCAACCGGCCAACCGGTTGATCTCCTTGCCCGCGACGAAGACGCGGCCGGCCGTCGGCCTGGCCTCGCGGAGCACCAAGCGGAGGAACGTCGACTTCCCCGATCCCGACGCGCCGACCAGGAACACGAACTCTCCCTTGTCGATGTCGACGTCGACGGTGTCGAGAGCAGGCCGACGCTGCCCGTCATAGGACTTGCTGACCTTCTCGAACCGGATCACTGGCCCGAGTTTAGGCGACGGGCCGGGACGAGACCGGCACGGCGCGCGCCCCGCTGGTACTTGTCAGCGGGCATCCTCAGACCTCGGCATGAGACCGGCGCCAGCGGATACCGGCCTCGATGAAGTCGTCGATTCCGCCGTCGAGGACGCTCGACGGGTTGCCCTCCTCGTAGTCGGTCCTGAGGTCCTTGACCATCTGGTACGGGTTGAGGACGTAGTTGCGCATCTGGTCGCCCCACGACGCCGCGACGTCACCCCTCATCTCGTCGAGGGTGGCCTTCTCCTCGGCCCGCTTCAGCGCCAGCAGCTTGGCCTTGAGGATGACCATCGCCGTGTTCTTGTTCTGCAGCTGGCTCTTCTCGTTCTGCACCGCCACCACGACGCCCGTCGGGAGGTGTGTCAGACGTACCGCCGAGTCGGTCGTGTTGACGCTCTGCCCGCCTGGCCCCGACGACCGGAAGACGTCGACGCGGATGTCCTCCTCGGGGATGTCGATCTCATCCGTCTGCTCGATCACCGGGACGACCTCGACCGCCGCGAAGGACGTCTGCCGCCGCCCCTGGTTGTCGAAGGGCGAGATGCGCACCAGCCGGTGGGTACCCTGCTCGACGCTCAGCGTCCCATAGGCGTACGGCGCGCGGATCGCGAAGGTGGCCGACTTGATGCCGGCCTCCTCGGCGTACGACGTGTCATAGACCTCGGTGCCATAGTTGTGCCGCTCCGCCCAGCGCAGGTACATCCGCATCAGCATCTCGGCCCAGTCCGCTGCGTCGACACCACCTGCCCCGGACCGGATGGTGAGGAGCGCGTCACGCTCGTCGTACTCGCCTGAGAGCAGGGTGCGGACCTCGAGCGCCTCGATGCTCTTGGCCAGCCGGTCGAGCTCGGTGTCGGCCTCGGCCAGCGACGAGGCGTCGGACTCCTCCTGGGCAAGCTGGACCAGGATCTCGGCATCGTCGAGACGTCCGCGCAGGCTGGTCACTCTGTCGATGTCGGCCTGAAGCACCGACAGCCGACCGGTCACGCGCTGGGCGTTGGCCTGGTCGTCCCACAGGTCCGGGGCGGCCACCTGAACGCCCAGAACGTCGATCTCTGCGTGCATCCCGTCCAGGTCGAGCACCTTCTCGATGCTCGTCAGCGTCGCGTCGAGCTGCTTGATGCGTGCTGCGAAGTCTGGGCCTGCCACGAACGCAAGGGTACGCGCTGCGGGCTCCTTGCTACGGGCGCTCGTCCGGCTGGTCGAGCTCGTCGTCGTCCGATGCGGGATCGAGCGCCGCCTCGTCCCTCAGGTCGTGGCGGACGAACTCCTGTTCGTGCTCGCGGTTCGGGGCGTTCGGCTCCTGCTCGGGATCGGTTGCGAGGCGCTCCTTGGCCAGGGCGGCGTCGACCTCCGCCGCGCCGACGCTCGTCGACGGGGGCAACGCCGAATCAGTCATGGCGCGAACGTACCGCCACGTCGGGCGGTGCGCCTCCCGAGCCCGGTCCTTTCACCGGGCAACCGATACCCGAGCAGGCTCGCCGACGGGAGTGAGCCGCCCCGGCAGCGTCAGATAGGCGGCCACGGCCCCAACCAGGCAGAGCAGGCCGATGACGATGCACGAGGTGCTCAGCCCCGCGAGAAACGCATCCTGAAGCGCCGCCGTCAGCTGCGGCGACCCAACGCTGACGCTTCGGGCCGCTCCGACCGAGTCCTGCGCTCGGGCCAACACGGCCGACGGCTGTCGGGTGAAGACGCCATCGGCGAGTCGAGCGGCGTACACGGACGAGAACACCGAGCCGACGACGGCGACGCCGAGCGTGCCCCCCAGCTCGCGCGTTGCATCGTTGACGGCAGAACCCACCCCGGCGCGCGCCGCCGGCAGCACCAGCAGGATCGACTCGGTCGCCGGCGTGGAGATCAGGCCCATGCCGAGCCCCATCAGGATCATCTGCGGCACGACCTCCGTGGGATAGGGCGAGGCGACACCGACAGTCGAGATCCAGAGGAACGCAGCCCCGAAGGCGACCAGACCGGTGGTCACGACGATCTTGGTACCGATGCGTGGTGCGAGGTAGGCGCCGAGCACGGAGGCGGCGGCGATGCTGACGGCAACGGGAAGGATGCGGGCGCCGGTGGACAGGGTGCCGTAGCCCCGGATGAACTGGAAGTACTGAGTGATCAGGAAGATGAAACCGAAGAGCGCGAAGAAGGTGACCGTGACGGCTCCGCTGGCTGCACTGAAGCGGGGGTCGCGGAACAGTGACACGTCCAACATGGGTGCGGCGACCCGGCGCTCGACGGCGACGAAGGCGATCAGCAGGACGGCACTGAGCGCGAACCCGCCGAGCGTCTCGGTTGACCGCCAGCCCCGACCGGGCGCCTCGATGATGGTCCAGGTCACGGTGCTGAGCAGGGCCACTGACAGTGCGAGCCCGGTCACGTCGAGCCGGGGCACAGCAGGGTCGCGCGACTCCGGCACGATCCAGAAGGCAGCCAGGGCGGCCGCCAATGCCAACGGGACAAGGGCCCAGAACACGCTGCCCCAGTAGAAGTGCTCGAGGAGGAACCCACCGGTCACCGGTCCGGCCGCCACCCCGATACCGACGACGGCCCCCCACACGCCGAGGGCTGCGGCCCGCTCCTTGCGGTCGCGGAAGGTGTTGCTGATGATCGAGAGCGTGGTGGGGAAGATCAGCGCCGCGAACGCGCCCATCGCCACCCTGCAGACGACGAGTGCCCCTGCCGAGGTGACCACGGCACCGACCGCGCTTGCGCCGGCGAAACCGACCAGCCCGACGATGAGCGCCGGCCGTCGTCCGTAGCGGTCGGAGAGGCTCCCGGCAGCCAGCACCAGGGCGGCGAAGGCGAGGTTGTACCCGTCGACGATCCACTGGAGCTGACGGGTG
This sequence comes from Propionibacteriales bacterium, assembly GCA_038239485.1. Classification (GTDB taxonomy): domain Bacteria; phylum Actinomycetota; class Actinomycetes; order Propionibacteriales; family Nocardioidaceae; genus DASQEH01. The sequence goes on along the minus strand of JBBSET010000005.1, from coordinate 20,102 downwards.
TTCGCGCCGAGCTCACCGGAGAGGCTGGGTAGCGCCACGTTGACGATCGTGGTGTCGAGGTTGATCGCGAGTACGGCCGCGCAGACTGTGAGGAGGATGCTGAGCTTGCTTCTCATGGGGCGTCCTGAGACTGGAAGTGGACAGTGACAACATAAGTGCAACACGGCATGTGGTCACTGTCAACATCAGACTAGGATGACTGACGTGAGCACGTACCACCACGGCAACCTCAGGACTGCCCTGGTCGTCGCGGCCGCCGACCTGGCCAGGGCCCACGGACCTGACGGGGTGGTGCTTCGCGAGGTCGCTCGACGCACGGGCGTCTCGCACAACGCCGCGTACCGCCACTTCGCCGACCGTGAGGAGCTGCTGGCAGAGGTGGCCTCGCTGGCCATGGACCGGCTCGAGGAGGCGATGCTGCAGCGGGTCGACGCCGTCACCGGCGGGGATCCCCGGACGGTGGCCCGGGGTCGCCTGCGCGAGGTCGGCCGCGCCTACGTGACGTTCGCCTTGTCCGAGCCGGGCCTGTTCGAGGTCGCCTTCGCGGCTCACAAGCCTCAGAACGAGACTGCGCCGATGCCACCCGAAGCCGGCCCGTACGGGGTGCTCGGGCGCATCCTCGACGAGCTCGTCGAGGCCGGCGAGATGCCCGCTGAGCGACGCGATGGTGCGGGCGTCGTGTGTTGGGCCGCAGTGCACGGTTTCGCGATGCTGCACCTCCACGGGCCGGTCCGGGAGGCACCGCCACAGGAGCGCGAGCATTCGCTCCGCCTGCTCCTCGATACCGTCGAGCGCGGGCTTACCCGACGCTGACCTGACCATCTTACCAACCTCACTAGGGGAAGGGATGCGACTCGGTCGTCCGACCACGTAAGACCCGGATCCACCCGGATCCGTCTGGCCGGGCGAGACCTGGCCGGCCCGCGACCTGGAATGGCTCGCCCCCCCGCGTTACCGATGGCTGGCGTCGGACGAGCACGTCACGACGTATGCGTGATGCCCGGTCGAAGGAGGAGACAGCCGCTCGGGTCTCGCCGCCGCAGACAGGCCTGACCACGCGGCCCGGATCGACGAGAAGTACGGCATCACGCGAACCGAAGCACAGCGGATGGCCGACTCGAGCACGACCGCCGCTGCCGCTGAAGGGCTGGATATCCGGCTCGACCTGGCCGTACCGGCCAACACCTTCGACGCTCACCAGGTCATCCATCTGGCGGCCGAGCACGGCGTCCAGGACGCGGTCAAGGAGCGGCTGCTGCGCGCATACTCACCGAGGGCGAGGCGGTCGGCGACCATGAGAGCCTGGGCAGGCTGGCGGCCGAAGCCGGCATCGACGCGGCCGAGGTCAGCGCCACATTGGGCGACGTCGGCGCTGTCGCCTGCCGTCCGGACGGCTGCGCGATCTGAGCAGGACCGCCTCCCCCCCGAGATCGCGATCCGCACCCGCTGAGCCAGGTTCGGCCGATTGTCACGAACGTCGGCCGAGGGGTCACGAAACGTCCCGAAGAACTCAACTCCTCGGCTGAACTCTGGCTAGTCGCTGTCCCAGCTGAAGAACCGGCTGGCGATCAGCAAGATGACCACCGTGAACCCCAGCAGGATCCCCATCGGCGCGAGCGCCGAGGTCGGCCCCTTGCCTCGCACCATCACGTCGAGCATGCCGTCGTTGAGGTGGCGCAGCGGCAGGAGATGCGACACCACGTTGAGCCACCCCGGGGCGTTGTCGAGCGGGAAGAACGAGCCGGAGAGGAAGGCCATCGGCAGCACGAAGATGTTCGCGAGCGAGGTCGCCCCCTCCACCGTCTGCGCGATGGAGCCGGCGAGAAGCCCGAGGGCCATGAACGAGAACGTCCCGCAAACCAGCAGGGGAATGCCCATCCACCACGAACCCGTGAGTCTGAGGCCGAAGGCGGCCACCCCGAGCCCCAGGAAGATCGCCATCTGCATGAGCGCGATCGCCAGCGTCACGCCGATCCGGGCGGCGACCACCGACTGCGTCGAGACGGGGGCCAGCCGCAGGCGCCGCAACAGCTTCGACCGGCGCCAGCCGACCAGCGTCGCGGCCGCACCGAATGTCGCACTGGTGGCGATCGCCCAGCCGAGCAGCCCCGGCGTCACGAACTGGATCGTCTTGAGGGACTTGTCCTCGACCGGTCGGGCGGCGTACCCGAAGGTCGGCGGCTTGCCACTCGCGGCGACGTTGGCCGCTTGGATGAACGACTGGAGAGTGCCCTGCGCGGTCGCCGCCTGCACCTGGTCGGCGTTGCTGTAGTGGACGACGATCTTCTTGCCCTGCTGCTCGATGGCCAACACGACGTCGCCGTCACGGACCTTCTTGATCGATGCCGCGAGGTCGTCGGACTTCGCGACGGAGAACGAGTCGCCGAAGACGGCACGGGCCTGCGCCGGCAGGTCGTCGATGAGCCCGACCTTGCCGACCTCGACCACGTCGAGCTTGCTCTGACCCTGGTTGGAGAAGATCCCGCCGAACAGCACGAGGAACATCAGCGGGAAGAACACCGAGAAGAACACCGCCTGCCGGTCACGCAGGAAGCCCTTGAAGATGGCGAGCGCCAGGCTCCGAAAACCGCTCAAGCCCGGTACTCCCTGCCGGTCAGGGTCAAGAAGACGTCCTCGAGCGTGGCGCTCTTGACCTGGAGTCCACGTAAGGCCTCGCGCCGAGCCAGCTCGCCCAGCACGGCGGTCGGGTCATGGGTGGCCATGCTGATAGAGGCGGGGTCCACCTCGACACTCTCGACCCCGGGCAGGCCACGAGCGGTATCGGGATCGAGCGCGTTCGGCTCGACGCTGATCCGCACGCCGGCGTCGAGGGCACGGATCAGCGCCGCCGGGCTGTCCAGCTGCAGGATCCTTCCCTGGTCCATGATCGCCACGCGGTCGCAGAGGATCTCGGCCTCGTCCATGTAGTGCGTCGTGAGCACCACGGTGCGACCGTCGGAGTTGAGCGAGCTCAGTAGGTCCCAGAGGTTGCGTCGAGCCTGCGGGTCGAGGGCCGCTGTCGGCTCGTCGAGAAAGACCACCTCCGGCCCGTGTACGAGCGCGCAAGCGATCGACAGACGCTGGAGCTGACCCCCCGACAGCTTCTCGGTGCGCGTGTCGGCCTTGTCGTCCAGGCCGACCCGGCTCAGCCACTCGTCGGCGGTCGAGGTCGACTTCCCGTACAGGGAGGCGAAGGTGCGGATCTGCTCCCGCGCGGTCAGCCGCTCGAAGAAGGCCGACGCCTGGAGCTGGACGCCGATGCGCGGCAGCAGCCCGGAGTTCCGCGGCCACGGCGACATACCCAGGAGGGAGACGCTGCCGGAGTCCGCGGCCCGCAGCCCCTCGACTATCTCGAGGATCGTTGTCTTTCCGGCGCCGTTCGGCCCGAGGATCCCGAAGAACTCACCCGGCTGCACCGAGAACGTGACCCCGTCGACCGCCTTGAGGTCGCCGTAGGTCTTCCGCATATCCTGGACAGCGATCGTGTCGGCCATGCGCAGATCCTAAGGGCGTCCCACGTCGGCCCTTCGCACCCCCGGCTACCCGGCGGACGCGACCATCGACCGGACAACCCGCAGCGCGACAGACAGCCGAGCCAGGTCGGTGTCGTCGTCGGACAGGATGTCGTTGAGCGTCGACTTCGCGCGCCCCACGATGACGTCGTCGGTGGCCGCCCAGGTCGAGACCCGCTCCCGCGCAGACAGGGCCGGATCGGTCGTGGCGAGCACGTGGGCGGTCAGCGCCGCATGCACGCCGTGGACGTCGTCTCGCAAGGACGCGCGCGCCATCGTCTGCCACCGGTCGTTGCGCGGCAGGTCGAAGATCTTCACGAGCAGCCCGCTCAGGCACAGGCTCTCGGCCAATGTCGCGTGGACGTCGGCCGCGACCACCGCGTCGACCCCGTCGCGCTGGGAGACCTCGACGATCTCCATGGCGGCGTATGCCGAGGGCAGGACGGCGACCGCCGTGGCGATCTCGTCGGGTACGCCGGACGACACGAGCTGGTCGTGCCGGGCCGCGAACTCGTCCGCGCGGATGCCCTGCAGCAGGCCGGGGAGGGCGTCGACGACGCGTGCGAGGTCGGGTCCGAAGTAGTCGACCGTCGCCTGCGAGTCGAGCGGCGATCGACGGTTGTTGACCATCCACCGGGTCGCCCGCTCGACCAGGGTACGCAGCGACAGCCTCATGTCGGTCTGGACGCCGGCAGCCACCGCGTTGTCGAGCCCGTTGATCTTCTCCAGCAGGTCGTCGGCGCGGTAGACGGCCCGGCAGACGACGTGGGCGCGCGCAAGCTCGTCCGCGTTGGCGCTCGTCTCCTGGCTCAGCCGGTGGAAGAACGTGATCCCCGCGAAGTTGACCATCCGGTTGACGATCTGCGTCACGATGATCTCCCGCCGCAGTGGGTGGGCCTCCATCTCGTCCAGGTAGTCCTGGCGCATCCTGCTCGGGAAGTAGTCCACCAGCTCGCTGTGCAGGAAAGGGTCGTCAGGCACGTCCCCGCCCACCAGTTCTGCCGCGAGCACGATCTTGGTGTAGGCGAGCAGCACCGAGAGCTCGGGGGCCGACAGCCCCCGACCGGCCGTCTGGCGGTTCGCGACCTCCTTGGTGGACGGCAGGAACTCGATCTCCCGGTCGAGCAGGCTCTGCCTCTCCAGTCTGCGCATCCAGGACTCGTGCACATGGACCAGCGACGGCGCGACGGCCTGCGCGTTGGCCAGGGCCAGGTTCTGCCCGTAGTTGTCGGCCAGCACCAGGTGGCCGACCTCGTCGGTCATCGACGCCAGCAGCCTGTTGCGCTGCTTCTCCGTCATGTCGCCGGAGCGCATCACCCGGTCGAGCAGGATCTTGATGTTGACCTCGTGGTCGGACGTGTCGACACCGGCGGAGTTGTCGATGGCGTCGGTGTTGATCCGCCCGCCCGCCTGCGCGTACTCGATCCGGCCACGCTGGGTGAGGCCGAGGTTGCCGCCCTCACCGACCGACCTGGCCCGCAACGCGGCGCCGTCCACCCGGATCGCGTCGTTGGCCTTGTCGCCGACCTCGGCATTCACCTCGACGGTGGACTTGACGTAGGTTCCGATGCCTCCGTTCCAGAGCAGATCGACGGGAGCCAGCAGGATCGCCTTCATCAGCTCAGCAGGTGTCAGCCCCGCGACGCCGCCGTCCAGCCCGAGCGCGGACCCCACCTCGGTGGAGATCGGCACGGACTTCAGGATGCGCGGGTAGATCCCGCCGCCCACGGAGATCAGCGACTCGTCGTAGTCGGCCCAGCTGGATCTGGGCAGGTCGAAGAGCCGCCGCCGCTCGGCGTACGACGTCGCCGCGTCAGGAGTGGGGTCGAGGAAGATGTGCCGGTGGTCGAAGGCGGCGACCAGCCGGGTGTGCTCGCTGAGCAGCATCCCGTTTCCGAAGACGTCGCCGCTCATGTCGCCGATACCGACGCAGGTGAAGTCCTCCTTCTGACAGTCGACGCCACGCTCCCGGAAGTGCCGGCGGACGGACTCCCACGCGCCCCGCGCAGTGATCCCCATCGCCTTGTGGTCGTAGCCGACCGACCCTCCGGACGCGAACGCGTCACCCAGCCAGTACCCATAGTCGTCGGCCACCTTGTTGGCGATGTCGGAGAATGTTGCGGTCCCCTTGTCGGCCGCGACCACCAGGTAGCTGTCGTCGGAGTCGTGGCGGACGACTCCCTGCGGTGGGACTGTCGCGCCGTCGACCAGATTGTCGGTGATGTCGAGAAGCCCGCGGATCAACGTCTGGTAGCACGCGACGCCCTCGGCGAGCCACGCCTCCCTGTCGACAGCCGGGTCGGGAAGCCGCTTGCAGTAGAAGCCGCCTTTGGCACCGACCGGCACGATGACGGCGTTCTTCACCATCTGCGCCTTGACCAGCCCGAGGATCTCGGTACGGAAGTCCTCCCTGCGGTCGGACCAGCGAAGACCACCGCGCGCGACCGCGCCGAATCGCAGATGGACCCCTTCGACGCGCGGGGAGTAGACGAAGACCTCGAAGGCGGGCAGCGGCTCCGGCAGGTCCGGAACCGCGGCCGGGTGAAGCTTGAGGGACAGGTAGCTCTTGGGCTGCTCGTCGGGTCCGAGCTGGTAGAAGTTCGTCCGCAGCGTGGCCTTGATCGTGAGCAGGTACGCCCGCAGGATGCGGTCCTGGTCGAGGCTGGCCACGGCGTCCAGGGCGGACGTGATCTGGTCCTCGATCCCCGTCATCTCACTCTGCCGGGCGCCGGAGTCCGCGGCGGTGTCGTCGCCAGGGCTGAAGCGGGCCTCGAACAGCTTGACCAGCTGCTGCGCGATCGGGACGTTCGAGACCAGCGACGCCTCGATGTACTCCTGGCTGAAGGGCGAGCCGCCCTGGCGGAAGTACTTGGCGTACGCCCGCAGGATGGAGACCTGCCGCCACGACAGCCCGGCGTCGAGCACCAGCGCGGAGAACCCGTCGCTCTCGGCCTGCCCGGCCCAGACGGCGATGAACGCGTCCTGGAACAGCCAGCGTCCGCCGTCGGGTATGGGTTTCGCGCGCCGAAGGCCGAAGTCGTACACCCACGCCTTGCCGGTGGCGCGGACGATCTCGTACGGCCGCTCGTCGACGACCTCGGCACCCATCGAGGAGAGGACCGGGAGCACGTCGGACAGGCTGAGCGGCGTCCCCGTCCGGAAGACCTTGAACCGGGCCTCCCCTGGACGGGCGTCGACCGGGTTGTACAGCGACACCGCGATGGGGTCGGAGCCCAGGGCCTCGAGGCGGCGAACGTCGCTCGCGGCGACCCGAGGTGAGAAGTCCTCCTTGTAGGCCTCCGGGAACGCGTCGCCATAGGTGCGAACCAGCCGGGCGCCGGTCTCCTCGCCGAACTGCTCGGTCGCGGCCGCGGCGAAGTCGTCGGTCCAGGACCGGGTCGCTTCGGCGAGCCGCTCCTCGAGAGCGTCGAGGTCGAAGTCGCGCAGCGTCTCCCCCGGTGCGGCGCGGACGACGAAGTGCAGCCGGGCGAGGACCGACTCGCTCACCCGGGCGGTGAAGTCGAGCGAGTCCGCGCCCATCGTCTCCTTGAGGATCTTCTGCATCCGCTCGCGGACCTGCGTGGTGTAGCGGTCGCGCGGCAGGTAGACCAGGCAGGACAGGTAGCGCCCGTAGACGTCGCGGCGGACGAAGAAGCGCAGCTGCCGACGCTCGCGCAGGTGCAGCACCGCCTCGGCGACCGGCAACAGCTCCTCGACGGAGGTCTGGAAGAGCTCGTCGCGCGGATAGGTCTCCAAGATGTCCATCAGCGACTTGCCGCTGTGGCTGAGCGGCTCGAAACCCGCACCCGCGAGCAGCTGGCGTGCCTTGTCGCGCAGCACCGGGATCCGGGTCAGGCTCTCGGTGTAGGCGGCCGAGCTGAAGAGCCCCAGGAACCGCCGCTCACCCACCACCGCGCCGCTCTCGTCGAACGACTTGATGCCGACGTAGTCCAAGAAGACCGGCCGGTGCACCGTCGAGCGTGAGTTGGCCTTGGTGATGATGAGGAGCTGCTTCTCTCGGGCCTTGGCCCGGACCGCGGGCGGCAGCTTGCCGAACGTCGGCGACATGTCCTGGTCGGAGCGCAGGATGCCGAGGCCGGTGCCGGGCACCGCGCGAAGGACATCCTCGTCGGCGACGGTCTTGAGCTCGTACTCGCGATAGCCGAGGAAGGTGAAGTGGTCGCGGGCCAGCCACTCGAGCAGGGCTCGGCCTTCGCTGACCTGGTTGCCGGGCAGCGGAGGGGGGGCCTTCCTGAGATCGGCAATGATCTGGTCGGCCTGCGCGTGCATCCGGTCCCAGTCCTCGACCACCTCGCGGACGTCCCTGAGCACCCGGGTCAGCGTCTGCTGGATACGGTCGAGCGCGCTCGGATCGGTCTCCCGGTCGATCTCGATGTGGATCCACGACTCGCGGATCAGGTCCGGAGCCGCCTCGCGCTGCTTCTCCGTGTCACAGAGACCGCTCAGCACGCCGGTGACGTCGCGCCGCACCGCGATCTGAGGATGGATGACGACGTGGATGGCCCGGTCCTCGGCGGTCAGCGCCATCGTGACCGAGTCCACCAGGAACGGCATGTCGTCGGTGACCACCTCGACAACGGTGTGGCTGTCGGCGGCCCAGCCGTCGGTGTCGACCGACGGCGTGAAGACGTGGACCGCAGCCGTACCCTGCGGGCGATTCTCGGCCAGCCGGTAGTGGCTCATGGTGGCGCCGTAGATGTCGACGGCACTGCGGTCGAGGAGGTCGTCGGGGTCGGCGTGGCGGTAGTAGGCGTCGAGCAGCTCGTGGGTCCTGACGCCGTCGAGGACGGCCCGCCCGGTGCGGTGGTCCGAGAACGCCGCGGCGTTGTCGAGCAGCTGTTTCTTGGCGTCTTCGATCTTGCTGAGCATGGAAGCCTGACCTGGGTCCACACGGCATCTACCGATGCCGCGGCCGCACGCCGTTGTGCGGCAACAACCGATATTAGTCCGTTTGGGCCGATGACCAGGCTGGACTCAGAGTTCGGAGCGGAGATCCCAGAGCAGCGGGTAGTAGCGCAGCGGGAGCCGGCTGCGGAGATAGCCGCTGCCGGACGACCCGCCCGTGCCTGACTTGGTGCCGATCATCCGCTCGACCATCACCACGTGGCGGGCTCGCCACGCCGCGGCAAGCTCGTCGTGCTGGATCAGTGCCTCCGCGAGCTCCCAGACGTCGAAGTAGGCAGACCTGTCATGGGCAACCGTACGCAGCGACGCCCGGATCTCGTCGTCGGACCCGGTAAGGAGCCGGCGCGAGGCAAGTACGGTCACGAAGGCGTCCCAGAGCGTGGGCGCGGCCAGGCGGTGCCGGAGGCGCTCGGCCTCGTCGGGGGTGAGCCCCTTGAAGCGGCGTACGAACGACGGGTCCTTGGCCCCGGACACGAACTCCAGCTCACGGAACTGCACCGACTGGAACCCGCTCGCCGGTGACAGCAGCTGACGGAACACCAGGAAGTCCTGCGGGGTCATCGTCTCCAGCACGTCGACCTGCTTGATGAGGACGTCCTCGATCACGAGCATCCGAGAGAGCAGGTGTCGCGCCCACCACAGCTCGCCGCTGACCATCGCGTCGCGGGCGGTCTCCGCCTCGTGGAGCAGCTGCTGGAACCAGAGCTCGTACACCTGGTGGATCGTGATGAACAGCAGCTCGTCGTGTGCCGGCGGACTCGACTCGAGCCGTTGCGAGCTGAGCAGCTGAGGGAGCCGGAGGTAGCTTCCGTATGTCAGCTTGGCGCCGGCCTCGCCGAAGCTGATGTCCGTACCCCACCACTCGCCGACGGTCGGATCGACCGTCGGATCGGGCTGAGGCACTTCGCCCGTCGTCACGGCGCCAGGCTACGCCGGTCGGTCAGTGACATGATCTCGACATGCATGTGACGACGGACATCGACTATCCGGGCGCCGAGCCGACTGCGGTGTTCGCCCTTGTGAGCGACCGTGACTTCCGGGCCGCGGTCTGCGAGGCGACCCGCTCGATCGAGTACGACATCGACATGACTGTCGCCGATGACGGCTCGGGTGACATCACCGTGACCCGGACGCTGCCCGCGGACGTGGCGGACTTCGTCAAGGCCTTCGTCGGGAAGACCATCACGATCGTGCAGTCCGAGCAGTGGGGTCCCGCCGGACCAGACGGCTCTCGCAGCGCCGACCTGGTCATCTCCGTCAAGGGCCAGCCCGCCACGATGAAGGGCTCGGTGACGATCCGGCCGGTCGATGGTGGCGCCCGACAGCAGATCGACGGTGAGCTGGTGGTGTCGGTACCGTTCTTCGGCAAGCGAATCGAGCCTGAGGTGGCCAAGGCCATCTACGCAGCAGCAGACAAGGAGCAGGAGACCGGTCGGGCGTGGTTGGCCCGCTCGGGCTAGCGGTCGCGGCGAGCCTCACCGTTTCGTCGGTGTGGTCTGACACCCTGGCTGGTATGAGTGATCCGGCGGAGGTGTTGATGCTGACGGGCTTGGCACGCGGCTGTCCCGACTGCCATGGCGAGCGCCTCTTCGTGCCGGTCGAGTCGTGCGACGGCGGGGACGTCTGCGAGTACTGCTGCACCTCCTGCGGCGCGGCCGTGTTGATCGACCCGGCATTCGAGTCGACCGTGCTCATCGCGCAGGTCGCCTGAGCCTGGCCGCTCAGCCGCCACGCGTTAGCCCATGTGTGGGTAGCGATAGTCGGTCGGCGGTGCGAAGGTCTCCTTGATCGAGCGCGGCGAGGTCCAGCGCAGCAGGTTCGACGCGGCCCCGGCCTTGTCGTTGGTCCCGGACGCTCGGGCCCCCCCGAACGGCTGCTGGCCGACGACGGCCCCCGTCGGTTTGTCATTGATGTAGAAGTTCCCGGCGGCGAACCGCAGCGTCTCGGCCGCCCAGGCCACGGCTCGGCGGTCCTGGGCGATGATCGCGCCCGTCAGCGCGTACTGCGAGAACGACTCCATCTGTGTCACCACAGACTCGAAGTCGGAGTCGTCGTAGACATACAGCGAGAGGATCGGGCCGAAGTACTCGGTGTCGAAGATGGTGTCGGTCGGGTCGGTGGACCGGATGACCGTGGGCCGGACGAAGTACCCGACCGAGTCGTCGACGGTGCCACCGGCGACGATCTCCAGGTGCGAGGACTTCCGCGCGCGATCGATCGCCGCGGCGTGCTTGTCGAAGGCACGCCTGTCGATCACGGCACCCATGAAGTTCGACAGGTCGGTGACGTCACCCATCGCCAGCGACTCGACCTCGGCGACGAAATCGTCACCCATGGCCTCCCAGACCGACCTCGCGACATACGCGCGCGAGGCGGCCGAGCACTTCTGCCCCTGGTACTCGAAGGCGCCGCGTGTCATCGCCGTCCGCACGACCTCCGGGGCTGCCGACGGGTGCGCGACGATGAAGTCCTTGCCCCCGGTCTCGCCGACGATACGGGGGTACGAACGGTACGACTCGATGTTCTCGCCGACGGTGCGCCAGAGGTGCTGGAACGTCGGCGTCGAGCCGGTGAAGTGGATTCCGGCCAGCTCAGGGTGCGTGAGCGCAGCCTCGGACACAGCGATGCCGTCGCCGGGGAGCATGTTGATCACGCCAGGCGGCATACCCGCCTCCTCGAGCAACCGCATCGTGAAGTGCGCAGCGAACTGCTGCGTGACCGACGGCTTCCACAGCACGGTATTGCCCATAAGGGCCGGAGCGGTGGGGAGGTTCCCGGCGATGGCGGTGAAGTTGAAGGGGGTGATCGCATAGACGAAACCCTCGAGCGGTCGGTGGTCGCTGCGGTTCCAGACGCCTTTTGCGTTCGCGATCGGCTGCTCGGTGAGGATCTGTTGTGCGTAGTGGACGTTGAACCGCCAGAAGTCGATCAGCTCGCAGGCGGCGTCGATCTCCGCCTGCCAGGCGGTCTTGGACTGGCCCAGCATGGTGGCCGCGTTGAGGGTCTGGCGCCACGGTCCCGCCAGCAGGTCCGCCGCCTTGAGCAGGATCGATGCCCGGTCGTCGAACGACATCGCCCGCCACTGCGGCGCCGCCGCCCGCGCCGCCTCGATGGCCGCCTTCGCGTCCGCGGACGAGGCTGCTCGTGTCACGCCGAGCACGTGGCCGTGATTGTGCGGCTGCACGACGTCGTAGGCCTCACCCTGGCCCCATCGCTGCTCACCGTCGATGGTGGCGGTCAGGTCGACCGTCGTGCGCTGCAGCTCTGCCAGCGTCGCGGTCAGCTCGACCGCCTCGGGGCTCCCGGGGCCGTAGCCCAGATTCGGCTCGTTGACGGGCGCGGGGACAGTCGTCAGGGCATCCATGGCTGAATCCTGCCACCTCGCCGCAGCGCCGTCTGCGGCGTCACGGACTGCCCGCATTCGTGTCAGGCGGACTTCTTCGCCGGACGTTTCTTGGCGGCGGCCTTCTCCGACGCCGCCGTCGACGACGACGACTTCTTCGCAGCAGCCGACCTGGAGGTCGACTTCGCTGCCTTCTTGGTCGTCGTACCCGAGTCCGAGTCGGCCTTCTTGGAAGCGGACTTAGGTGTGCTCGAGCTGGTCTTGCGGGCGCTGGATCTCGTCGTCGACTCGGCCGATTCGGCGGCGTCATCGCTGCCTGAGGAGCCTTTTTGGCGCCGCTTCTTCGCCGCGTCCACACTGGCACGTAGTGCGGCAACCAGGTCGAGGACGTCGGCCTGTGGCTCCTCGTCGTCGTCTGCTTCGGGCATGGGGATTCCGGACGCCTTCGACTCGACCAGCTGCTCCAGCGCCTCGCGGTAGTCGCTGTGGTAGCGCTCCGGGTCGAACTCGCTCTGCAGCGTCGCGATGTAGGACTCGGCCATCGCGACCTCCTGGCTGCGGATCTGGACATTGTCGTCGGGCACGGCGAAGTCGCTGGCACGTACCTCTTCGGGCCACAGCATGGTCTGGAGCACGAGTGCCCCGTCGCGCTCGCGTAGCAGGGCAAGTGTCTCCCGGGTCCGGATCGCCACCTTGACGAGCGCGCACTGACCGCTGTTGGTGAGCGCGTCGCGGAGGAGGACGTACGGTTTGGCGCCGACGCCGTCGGCGGCGAGGTAGTAGGCCTTGGCGAAGTAGAGCGGGTCCACCTGCTCGGCCGGGACGAACTCGAGGACGTCGATCGCGCGGGCAGTCGGGAGCGGGAGGCTGGCGAAGTCCTCGCTGGTCAGGATCACCATGCGTCCGTCGGGCATCTCGTAGCCCTTGCCGATGTCGGAGTAGGGCACCTCCTCGCCGTCGAGCTCGCAGACCCGCTTGTACCGGATCCGTCCGCCGTCGGCCTCGTGGACCTGGCGGAAGGAGATGTCGCGCTCCTCGGTGGCCGAGTAGACCTTGACCGGGATTGTCACCAGCCCGAATGAGATCGTGCCCTTCCAGATGGCCTGCATGACACCTCCAGTCTTTGCGCAGGCTAGCGCCTCGCGTCACGCTAGCAAGTCTGCCAGTTCCTGTACGGCGTACCAGGCCAGCACCTGATCCCCCGAGCGGGCCAGCACGACGTCGGCGGTGTCGGACAGGATCGCCTCGACGCGCTCGATTCCGACCGCCGTGTCGAGCTGGACCTGGCCGGCCGCGTCGTCGGTCACCGACACGGCTCCCACGTCCGCCACCACGACGACGCGCCGGCCGGTGGTCCCGCCAGCGGCGAGCTGCTGCTGGGCGGAGGCCTCGGCGGCGGCGGTCGAGAGCGCGAACTCGACCTCCTCGTCGGAGCAGCCCGCCAGCTCGGCGCCCACCCCGTCTGTTGCGGCGTACCCGTCCCGCCCAGCCGAGAGTGCCCCGGTCGCCGCCAGGTCCCGCAGGTCGCTGGCGGCGCCAGGGACGTAGATCCTCATCCCGGCTCCAGGTCCGGTCGCGGATCGGTGGTCGAGACGTCCGGGTCGGCCGACTCAGCTGCCTTCTTCGCCCGAGGACGCTTCTTCGGCTTGCGAGTCAGGGCGCGCGACGACTGGCTGCGCGAGGCACCGGGGCGCGACGCTCCACCGCGCGACGTTCGGACCCGCCCGGGAGCTGACGCCTCGACCAGCTCGTCGAGCGCCTCCGCGATGCACTGTCCGAGGACGTCGAGGTCAGGCATGGCGTCGCGGTCGGCGTCCAGGCCGTAGAAGACCTGGCCGTCGTAGGAGGTCACACCGATCGCCAACGCGTGTCCCGGCGCCAGCGGCAGCAGCGGATAGCTCGCAAGCAGTCTTGCGCCGGCGGCGAAGAGCGGGAACTGGGGGCCGGGCACGTTGGTGATCACCAGCTCGTACGATCGGGGCGAGTGCGCGCCGGCAACCCTGGCACCGAGGGCGTGGAAGGTGGTCGGCGCGAAGCCGGAGATCTCTGCCAGCTTGCTCGCGGACACAGCCCGGCCCGTCTCGACATGCGACCTGAAGGCATACGACACCTGGTGCAGCCGCATCACCGGGTTCGGCTCGCCCACCGGCAGGTCGATCAGGTGCGGCGTCACCTGGCTGCCGAGCGAGGTCGGCTCGGCGAACTCGTCGTCGGTGACGCTGACCGGCACCAGGGTCTTGATTGTCGTGCTCCGGGAGACCGGCTCGGCCCGCATCAGCAGCCAGGCTCGAAGGGCGCCGGCAAGGGTGGCCAGGATGACGTCGTTGACGCTGCCACCGTGCTCGTGCCGCACCGACAGATAGTCCGCCAGCCTGGTGTCCAGCGTCTCGAAACGGCGCTGCTCACTCAGCTCGGTGCCGAGCGGACCTGGCGGAGAGCCGTCCCAGCCCAGCATCGCTGCCGCCGACGAGGTGACCTGCTCGGCCAGCCGGCGCGCTGCCCTGACCTGACCGGTGACCAGACTGGCAGCCGTGGCGGGGTCACGGACGGCCGCGAGCAGCGCCTCGCCGAGCAGCTCAGTGCCGCTACGGCGCCGGTCCGGGCTCCACGTCACAGCAGGGGTGGGCGCCGGGTCCGGGGTGTCGTCGACAATGAGCTGGCCGAGGTCCACCGTCGTCCCGTCGACCAGCGACTGGTGGGACTTGGTCAAGATCGCGTACCGGCCGCGGTCGACGCCCTCGATCAGGTAGGTCTCCCAGAGCGGACGTTGGTGGTCGAGGCGGCGGCTCATGATGCGCGCGACGAGGTCACGGAGCTGAGCCATGGTCCCGGGACGCGGCAGCGCGGACCTTCGGACGTGGTAGCTGAGGTCGAAGGAGTCGTCGTCGACCCAGACCGGGCTCAGCAGGCCACCTGGCAGCGTCCTGACACGTTGGCGGTACCGCGGGACGAACGCGATCCGGTCGCAGATGGTGGCCACCAGGCGGTCGAAGTCCAGGCCACCCGGGGGCGTCTCGAACAGGTCGAGCGTCGCGACGTGCATCGGCGTGGTCGCGGTCTCCGTCGAGAGAAACTGCATGTCCAACGGCCGCAACCGCTCTGACATCGACGTCCCTTTCTCAGCAACCGGCTCGGGCCGTGTGGAACCATCATGGTGCCACGATCGTGGGAAGGGTGGCATGCACGAACCGAGCCTCAACCGATGGAGAGGACGTTGTGCCCGGCCTGACTCGACTGGCGACCGCGACGTCAGCGGCGGCTGCCCTGCTCGGGCTCTGCCTCACCGGATGCGGGAGCACCAACCCGACCAGCGGTGCTGCCGACAGCGCGGGCGGTACGGGCAGCGGCTCGGAGCAGCCGGCAACGATCAGCATCGTCGAGAAGGACGGCTCCATCACACCCGACGACGGGCACGTCATCGACGTCGACAAGGGCCAGGACGTCCAGCTCGTCGTCACCACGGACGCCGCGGACGAGATCCACGTGCACTCGATCCCGGAGCACGAGTTCGAGGTCGAGGCGGGCGCTGACTCCGAGAAGCTGCCGGAGTTCTCCATCGACACGCCGGGCCGGTTCATCATCGAGTCGCACGGGCTCAACGTCACGCTGGTCACCCTCCAGGTCGGCTGACCCTCAGCAGTGTCCGGCTCCTCCGATGTCGTGCTGGCACACGGTGTCGGCGGCGTTCAGGACCTTCCGATCCCGGCGCACTACGCCTATATCGCGGCCGCCACGGCGCTGCTCGTCTCGTTCGGAGTGCTCGCACTCGCCTGGCGGACATCACGCTTCCGCGGCGATGCGTCGGGGCGGCCGCTATGGCCGTGGTTGGCTCGCATCGTCGATGCCAGGATCACGCGCGGGGCGGTCGTTGGGCTCGGGCTTGTCTTCGCAGGGTGGATCGCGATGGCCGCCGTCTTCGGTCAGAACACCCTGGTCAACCCGTCCTTCCGAGCGGTCTACGTGGTGCTGTGGGTGGGCCTGGTGCCGGCCGCCATCGTGTTGGGCCCGGTGTACCGGCTGTGCAGCCCGTTGCGCTGGCTGCACCGCGGGATCTGCGCCGCAGCCGGGATCGACCCCGGCCAGGGAATCAGGACGTACCCGGCGAAGCTCGGGTTGTGGCCTGGCGCCTTCTTCCTGTTCGCGTTCACCTGGCTCGAGCTGGTCAACCCGAACGTCTCCGAGAGCCTGCCCTCGATCCGGCTGTGGTTCCTGCTGGTCGGCGCGTTCACCATGGTGGGCGCAACGGTCTACGGGGACGTCTGGTTCGAGAACGGCGACCCGTTCGAGGTGTACTCGTCGCTGGTCGCCCGCCTGTCACTGTTCGGCCGGCGTACGGACGGCACGCTCGTCGTCCGCAACCCGCTGGAGAACCTCGACGGGCTGCCGCCGAAGTACGGCCTGGTCGGGGTGGTCTCTGTCCTGTTCGGCTCGACCGCCTTCGACAGCTTCAAGGAGTCGCCTCGCTGGCTCGGCTGGGCGCAGCAGTACTCCACGCACAGCGTCATCCTCAACACGGCCGCGCTGGCGCTGTTCTGCCTCGTCGTGTATGTCACATTCACATTGGCTTCGCTCGCTACCGGGGGGCTCGGCACGATCGGGAGCCGCGGGCTGCCGAACCAGCTCGCGCACTCGGTCGTGCCGATCGTCGTCGGCTACATCGTCGCCCACTACCTTTCCTTCTTCATCGCCGAAGGCATCGCCTTCGTCCAAGAGGTCGGGGATCCGTTGTCGCGAGGCTGGCCGCTGACCGAGTGGGCCGACGGCATCGACAAGTACACGATCTACAACCACCCCACCGCCATCGCCGTCACGAAGGTGGTGGCGGTCGTGACGGGTCACGTGCTCGGTGTCGTCGCAGCCCATGACCGGTCGGTTCGGCTGCTGCCAAGGACGAGGGCGCTCATCGGTCAGCTGCCGATGCTCGTGCTGATGGTGTGCTACACCCTGCTCGGTCTCTGGCTGCTCTTCTCGTCCTGAGCGCAAGCTCAGTGCCAGCGGCTTGTCAACCTCCGAGCTGGGCGAGCCACCGCCGGTACGCCAGTGACCTGAGCCGCGAGCGACCCGAGCGCTCTGGTCAGCTTGGAGTCGGACGCCACCTCCGACAACGTCCGGCCCTGGACGAGGGCCCGGTCGGTGGCCGCCTGGTCGTCGGGCAGGAACCGGAACGCTGTCAGTCCCGTGGCTCGGCTCAGCGTCCAGACGATGTCGTCCTCGGACCAGCCCAGCGTTCCCCGCACCCGATTGACGACCACCCTCGGCACCACGGCAGGAAGCACCGTCTTGAGCTCGCTGACGCCTCGGATCAGCCTGGAGAGGCCGACCGGGTCCGCGCCACCTACGACGAGCACCGTGTCGGCCTGGTCGAGCGCCTCCCAGGTGGCACCGTTGCGGCGGGGGGCGGTGGTGTCGTACGAGATCTCCTCGTCGAACTCGAGGTTGAACCCGCAGTCGACGACGGTGACGGCAGCCAGGCTGCGGGCCACCTGCAGGATGTTACGGAGAAGAACGGCTTTCACCTCGGTCCATCGGTCCGCGCGGGGAAGCCCGCTCAACACGCGCAGGTCGGGCGAGACGACCCGGGCGTGCCGGGCGAGCACGCCGGGTGTGAGCGAACCGGTGTTCGCTGCACGCGCGGCCGCGAGCAGACCTGACGACTCGTCGAGCATGCCCAACATCTGGGCGATGGTGCCGCCATACACGTCGGCGTCGACGAGCAGCGTCGGCACCCCTGTCGCGGCCAGCTCCGAGCTGAGCCCGAGCGCGACGGTGGACCGTCCCGGCGAGCCCGTCGGACCCCAGACGGCGACGATCCGGCCCTGGCGACCGGAACCCTCGCCGCCGCCGGAGGTCACGCGCCCGGGAGCCGCGACGGCGTCAAGGGCGTCCGGCGTGGGCACCCGAACCGCTTCCGCCACCGTCTCGACCAGTGACGCGATGTCGTCGGCCGATGCAACGTACTCGATTCCGATCTGTCGAAGGAGCGCCTCGTCGGCACTGGAGTCCTCGGCGATGACGCCGACGACCGTCACTCCCTCGCCGCGCAGCCGGTCGACCATCTCGACGTCGAGACCACGAAGCTCGGCCGAGACCAGCGCTGCCTGGGCCTGCCGGCTTCCGGCGGTGGCCATCAGGTCGGCGAGGTCGACGCAACGACGAACGACGTGGAGCCGGCTGTGTGACGCGATGGAGAGCACGGCAGGCTCGAAGTCGACAGCGCCCACAGCGACGAGAACGCCCGTCGACATGGTCAGGACCCGCTCTCGATCAGCACGACCGACGCGCCATTGAGTGCCGCCAGCGCCGTTCCCACATCGGTGTCGTCGGGAAGAGCCACCAGGATCTGGCGGTCGGCATCGAGTCCGCCGGGGCCGGCGGCGCCCACCGAGGTCACCGTGACGCCTTTCAGAACCTGCACCGGCGGCGGCGTCCGGCGGACGTCGCGAGGTGCGACCGCCCACACGTCGACATGGTCACCCGGCGCGAGCGCGGTCGGGATACCGGCGCCCGGCACGCCCAGCGGCATCAGTGCGGGAGCTGCCGCGGTCACGGTCGTCGTCGCCGAGACCGGGAGCAGCTCGCCGGCGGCCAGGTCCCGGGTGAGCCGCGCGCCGGCCGGGAGCGGCTCGTCCGCGGACACGTATCGGGTGACCGTGTCGTCGTCGAAGTGCACCTTGGTGGCCACCAGGTCCGATGCGGACAGCGCCGAGCCTGCCGAGACGTCACCGCGCAAGCGCCAGACCGCCCGAGAGCTGTCTGCCGCATCGATGACCGTCGCGCCGACGACCACTGACACCAGCACGAAGACCACCCCGACCCAGAGGCGCGGGTCCGCCCACCGAGCTGAGCGCTGACGGGCTGCCGGTGGCGAGCCGCCCGGCGGCTCCGTAGGAAACGAGCCGTCTGCGACGTGCGGGCCGACTCGGTGCGAAAGGGACACGGCGTACATTGTGCACAGGTCGGCACTAATTTGACACCCCCTGTCCACAGAACCGCGCACAGGCCTCGTTCCACGACACCTCCATGGAAGACTCGACGTCATGGCCGAGACCACGCCACGCTTCCTCCCGCTCTCCGACGTCGCGGAGATCCTCAACGTCTCGGTTGCCCAGGTCTATGCCCTCGTACGCCGGGGTGACCTACCCGCGATCAAGATCGGCGGTCGTGGGCAGTGGAGGGTGGAGGGCGAGGCGCTCGAGGGCTACATCACCGAGGCCTACTCGACGGCGAAGCAGTTCATCAAGGACCACCCCTACATCGGTGACGACGCCACGGAGGCCACACATTCACCAGACTCGGCGCGGGCCGAGGAGGAGACCTTGACGGAGTAGCCACCCGCGCCGCTTCGAGGTCAGTCCCATCCCGGGGGCTGTCGGCGCAGAAAGGCCATCGACGCCAGGGCGACCGTCGCCCGCGACCGGACATGCTGAGGTCGCGGTGCCTCCTCCAGTGAGTGCACCGCCAGGTCGACGAAGTCGGCCCCCACTCGGTCGAGGGTCCCGACCAGCCCAGAGCCGTCCACCATCGTGATCCTGACGGCGCTGCGGTCCCTGGCCACAGCCCGCAGGACCGATGTCAGCCGCAGCCTGCTCGCGATCACGCCGACACCACTGTCGCTGACCGCCGCCGACGACAGGTCGGCCACGGCCATCAGCGCGGACAGCGCGATGACCACCTCGTCCGTCGACGTGATGAGGATCCAGTCCGCTCCGACCCGCTCGAGCCGGCCGGTCAGCTCGCCGGTGCCGGCAACCCGGACGGTGAGGCGGCCACCGACACTGGCCCGGAGCCGGTTCAGCAGACCCACCTGGGCGAGCTCTCCTCGGGTCCGGTCGGCGATCTCACGACCCTCGTCGAGGCGCTGCAGTGAGCTCGCTTCGGCCTCGAGGTCTGCGAACAGCTCCTGCCAGCGCATGCCGACGACGGTACCGAGCACCATCTCCACATGTGCGGGTGCCTGTGGACAGGGGCTTGACTCTGTATGTCAACTACCGTTAGAACATGCTAATGGAAGCAAACGTTGGTAAACGTAGGTCTGCTCCTCTTCGAATAGTGGCCAGGTGCAGTGCGTTGCTCGCGGCTGAAGTCGCGGCCGGGGCGGGTCTGTACCGGCTGCTGCGTCCCTCCTTCGTGCAGGTGTACGCCGCGGCGACGGGCCACCGGACGGCTCAGCTGTGGTCACTTGACAGCGGACAGTCCAAGATCCCTGTAGGCGGACATGTCACTTCCCTTCCTGCGGACAGCTGATCTCCCTTTCCGCGGAGTAGGTGGGCCGGCCGTGTCGGTCCCGAATTGAGGTCCCTCCGGGGCTTGTCTCGAGGTCT
>JBBSET010000004.1:0-96586 GCA_038239485.1 Propionibacteriales bacterium | reverse complement strand
CGCGGCTCGCCACCGACGCGGGTCGTGGTCGGGCTGCACCGTCACGACACGATCGACCGGGCGGCACGTCTGCTCGGGTTCGGGCGCAGCGACCTGGTCGTCGTCCCCACCGACGACCAGGGCCGGATGCTACCGGGCGAGCTCGGCGACGCTCTGGCGGCCGGGGACGGGCCGGTGATCGTGTGCCTGCAGGCGGGGGAGGTGCATACCGGCGCCTTCGACCCGTTCGGCCCGCTGGTGGAGACCGCCCGGGACCACCACGCGTGGATACACGTCGACGGGGCGTTCGGGCTGTGGGCGGCCGCCAACCCCTCCACGCGCCACCTCACCGAGGGCCTGGCCGACGCCGACTCCTGGGCGACCGATGCGCACAAGACGCTCAACGTGCCCTACGACAACGGCCTCGCCATCGTGCGTGACCCGGCCGCCATGGCGAGGGTCTTCGGCGTCACCGCCGACTACCTGATCCTCGGCGTGGGCGACCCGCTCGAGCGTACGCCGGAGTTCTCGCGCCGGGCCCGCGGCTTCACGGTCTGGGCGGCGCTGAAGAGCCTCGGCCGGGACGGCGTGGCCGAGCTGGTCGCGGGGCTGTGCGCGAACGCCAGCCGGATGGCTGACGGGCTGCGTGAGGTCGCGGGGGTCGACATCGTCAACGAGGTGGTGTTCACACAAGTGCTGGCCACCTTCGACGACGACCGCACGACGAGGGCGCTCGGATCTCGGCTGCTGACCGAGGGCACAGCGGTGCTGACCCCTGGCGAGTGGGGCGGCCGGGCGGTGCAGCGATGCTCGATGTCGAGCTGGGCGACGACCTCTGACGACGTCGACGCCACCCTTGCGGCGGTGGTGCACTGCCTCGACGACGTCCGCGCTGGGCTGTCGGCGGCCTCTGCAGGGTAGTGCGCCAGGTCCCGGCCGGCTCGCCCGATCAGCACTCCGTCGGGTCCGCGGTGAGGACAAGGGGGTGGGCCGGTCGCGCGGCTGATCTCGATACGGTGCATCCACGGGTCACGGGCTAGAACGGTGTCGATGAGGTATCCGAGAGTCCAGGACTCCATCCGAGCGCCGACGGCCTGGTCGATGGGCAGACGCAGGCGCCGGATGGACACAGCGCCGCCTCCTTCGGTGGTCCTCAGTGACGCCCGGCCTCTCGCAGGGAGGCCGCCGGCTCGGCCATGCCGAGGGTCTGGCCGACCATCGCTCGCACGGTCCAGCGGGAGCACTCGGTGGGACGGGACCAGTCGCCGGCGTCGAGCATGGGCAGCAGGCTGCAGAAGCGGTCGTACTCGGTCTCGGCGGGCCGCATCAGTGCGGGTCGGAGGAGGGTCGAGACGCGTCGCCGAACGGACGGTGTGGCCGATGGAGCGGCGTCGGTCATCGGGTTTTGGATACCCTGCGTCAGGAGACGGTCCCGGCGGCACACGAGGAGGCGCAATGACGGCTGTGACCGCCCCGGAGCCGGTGCGGTGGGGGACGCCGTCGGGACGCTGGGTTCTCACGGCGGCGGTCCTCGGGTCCGGAGTCGCGGGGATCGACGCGACCGTCGTCAACGTGGCGCTGCCGACGCTGGGGCAGGACCTGCACGCCGGTTTCGCTGGCCTCCAGTGGACGATCAACGGCTACACGCTGACATTGGCGTCGCTCATCCTGCTGGGCGGCTCGCTCGGGGACCGGTATGGCCGGCGCCGGATCTTCGTCGTCGGAGTCGCCTGGTTCGCCATCGCCTCCGCGCTGTGCGCCCTCGCGCCGACCATCGAGATACTCATCGCCGCCAGGGCCCTGCAGGGAATCGGCGGAGCGCTGTTGACGCCGGGAAGCCTGGCGATGATCTCCGCCTCGTTCGCTCCCGAGGACCGGGCAAAGGCCATCGGTGCCTGGTCCGGTCTTGGGGGCATCGCGAGCGCTGTCGGACCGTTCATCGGCGGGTACCTCGTGGGTGGTCCGGGGTGGCGGTGGATCTTCGTCATCAACGTCCCGCTGGCGGCGGCCGTGATCGCCATCGCCCAACGGCACGTGCCCGAGACGCTGGACCCGGAAGCCGCCCCCCAGCTGGACCTGCTCGGTGCCGCCTTGGGTGCGATCGGCCTCGGCGGGGTCACGTTTGCGCTGATCAGCGCGGGTTCCGGCTGGTCGGCGAGCGGGGTGGCTGCTGGTGTCGTCGGCGTGGTCTCCTTCGCCGGCTTCGTCTGGACGGAGATCCGCAGTGCCCATCCGATGCTGCCGCCGGACATCTTCGTCAACCGGCAGTTCACCGCGGCCAACATCGTGACGTTCGCCGTGTACGCGGCCCTGGGGGGTGTCTTCTTCCTGCTCGTCGTCAACCTGCAGGTGGTCGCCGGATTCTCGCCACTGCTGTCAGGTACCGCTCTGTTGCCGATCACCGTGATCATGCTGGTGCTGTCGGCTAGAGCCGGAGCGTTGGCCGGGCGGATCGGGCCGCGGCTGCCGATGACGTTGGGGCCACTGGTCGCGGCCGGCGGCGCTCTGCTGCTGCTCAGGGTCGGCACGCATGCGTCGTACGTGCTCGACGTGCTGCCGGCCGTCATCGTGTTCGGGCTGGGGCTGTCCCTGCTCGTGGCGCCGCTCACCACCACGGTCCTATCGGCCGCGGACGCCCGGCACGCCGGGGTGGCGTCCGGGGTCAACAACGCGGTGGCACGAGCTGCCGGGCTGCTGGCGGTCGCGGTGCTCCCGGTCGTCGCCGGTATCTCCGGCACCGACTACGAGCACCCGGGGCAGTTCTCCGACGGGTTCCGGATCGCCATGGTCAGCTGCGCCGCACTCCTCGTGGTCGGTGCAGCGATCTCTGCGGTGAGCATCCGCAACCCACCCGGGACGGTCGCGCCGGGCAAGCGTGACCGTCAGCACTACTGCGGTATCGACGGTCCGCCTGTCGAGGCCACTCGCAACCCCTAGGCCCGCGGCGGGCTGCGTCCGGCGAGTGCTCGGACAAGACTGTCGACGACAGCGGGGATATGAGAGACCCCGTCGGGATCGTTCCGAGCCTGGCGTCGCTGCCGGCCGCCAGCGCCTAGCGCTGAGCGCCGCCGTCAGGCCCGGTGCGACGACGTCCTCGGCCTCGCCGGAGGGATGGCCGAGCTGTCGGGGGCCTGGCGGGCCGCCTCCGCCTGGGAGGACACGCGGAGGTGGCCGGGGTGACGATGCCTGCGGAGATCACCGCCAAGTGGCGCTCGACGAGGTGGTGCTCCACGGGCGGGACCCGGCCTGAGCGGGCGGACCGGCAGGGGCTGCGGCGGCTGCCGCTACCTGACAGTCCCGGAAGAACGTGACCCGTCGGCCGGAGAGCGTGACCCCTCGGCGGAAGAACGGGACCCCTTGGCGGCCTGGGCTGCCCGCAGCGTCTGCTCGAGCAGCAGGGCGATCGTCATCGGTCCGACGCCACCTGGCACCGGGGTGATCAGGCTGGCCCGCTGGCTGGCGGCGGCGTACTCGACGTCGCCCACGTTACCGGTGTTGTAACCCGCGTCGATGACAACCGCGCCAGGCTTGATCCACTCCCCGCGGATCAGCTCTGCCCGTCCGACCGCGGCGACGACGATGTCGGCCTGGCGGACCTGCTCGTCGAGCGCACGGGTGCGCGAGTGGCAGTAGGTGACCGTGGCGTCGCGCGCCAGCAGCAGCATCCCGACCGGCTTGCCGAGGATCGGGCTGCGTCCGACGACCACGGCGTGCCGGCCCGACAGAGCGACGTCGTAGGCGTCCAGCAGCCGCAGGATCCCCCCCGGGGTGCAGGAATGGAAGCCCGGCTCGCCGAACGCCATCGCGGCGAAGCTGTGCATCGTCACCCCATCGACGTCCTTGCCGGGCGAGATCGCCTCGAAGGCCGCGCGCTCGTCGATCTGGCCGGGCACTGGGTGCTGCAGCAGTATCCCGTCGACCAGCGGGTCGGCCGACAGCGCCTCGATCCGCGTGACCAGCTCGTCGGTGGAGGTCTCGGTCGGGAGCTCGATGACCTGCGAGTCGAGGCCAGCCTGGTGGCTGCGGTTGCGCTTCATCCGCACGTAGGTCTGCGACGACGGGTCGTCCCCGACGAGGACCGCGGCAAGCGTCGGCTTCCGCCCGGTCTGCTCACTGAACTCAGCCGCCTCGCGCGCAACGTCGCTCAGCAGTCCCGCCGCGACCGAGGTACCGTCCATGATCCGCGCTGGCACGTGCGTCGCTCGCCTTCTCTGAGTGGTTACCGGGCCGTTGGCCCGGACCTGCGTACCCTTCCATACTGCCCGTCAGCTGCGAGGCGCGGCCAACAGCGGGCACAGGTTGCGGGCCCTCCCGCGCGGCCCGGGCACCAGGGTGCGCGAAGCGGACCGGGCCACAGCAGCGGCACCTATCATTGCTCGAGGGGTAGGAACACCTGCGGTGTCACGCAGGCGTTCGAGCGACCGATTGGGGACGGGACCTGATGGGCACCAACGGGAAGGCGAAGCGCGCCGAGAAGGTCGCGCGGATGCAGGCCGAGGCGGCACGGCGGGAGCGGGCGCGCCGACTGGCGATCGCCGGGGTCGGGGTTGTCGTCGTGCTCGCCATCGTCGCCGTCCTGGTCGTCGTCAAGCTGACCCAGAGTACGGCGGCGGCTGGTCCATCGACATCGACCGGGGCGGACGCGGCGCTGGTCAGAACGGTGACGACTGTGCCTTCGTCGGTCCTCGACACGGTCGCAGCCGGCAAGGGGGTCGCCTCGCTCGTACCACTGACGACCGCACCAGCGCTCACTGCGAACGGTAAGCCCGAGGTCCTGTACGTGGGGGCGGAGTACTGCCCATACTGTGCCGCTACCCGCTGGGGCGTCGTGGTCGCCCTCTCACGGTTCGGGTCGTTCAAGAACCTAGGAATGACCACCTCGAGCCACACCGACGTCTACGCAGACACCCCGACGCTCAGCTTCCACGGGTCGACCTTCACGAGCGACACGATCACCTTCAAGCCTTACGAGACAGAGGACCGGGCTCAGAAGCCGCTCGACACGCTCGCGGGCACGGACGCCTCGGCGTTCGGCACGTACGACGATCCGCCGTATGTATCGGGACAGGGCGGCGCCATCCCGTTCATGGACATCGGCGGGAAATACCTGCTGACAGGGTCCGCATACGACCCTGGCATCCTCAAAGGGATGACTCACCAGCAGATAGCCGATGCACTCAAGGACCCCACCAGCAACGTCGCGCAGGCGGTCGACGGCGAAGCCAACACCCTCACAGCGGCCATCTGCGCGACCACCGACCAGAAGCCCTCGAGCGTCTGCAGCGCGGCGGGCGTCCAGGCGGCAGCCACGAACCTCGGCAGCGGCGGCTGAGGACGGCTTCGTACCACGATGAGCAGTAAGACACGTGCACGTTCGACTGTGCCCGCACGGCCACGGGAACCCGTTCCCCGGCTCGCGTTCGTGGCGACCGGCCTGTGCGTCCTCGGACTGGCGGTCGCGGCCTATCTGACCTACGAGCACTACTCCGCGTCGGCCACGCTGTCGTGCCCCAATACCGGCGCCATCAACTGCCTCAAGGTCACCACCAGCAGCTACTCGAGGGT
Source organism: Propionibacteriales bacterium (assembly GCA_038239485.1). Taxonomy (GTDB): domain Bacteria; phylum Actinomycetota; class Actinomycetes; order Propionibacteriales; family Nocardioidaceae; genus DASQEH01. The sequence continues at coordinate 91,042 of JBBSET010000004.1, read as the reverse complement.
CTTCGGCGTCCCGGTGGCGCTCGCGGGGCTGCTGTACTTCGTCGTGATGACCGCCCTCTGCCAGCCCCTCGCCTGGCGTAGCGGTTCGCCCCGGCTGGCCGTCGCGCGACTGGTGGCGGCTGCCGCTGGTGTCGCCTTCGTGCTGTACCTGATCTGGGTCGAGCTCTTCCGCATCGACGCGATCTGCCTGTGGTGTACGGGCGTCCACATCATCACCCTGCTGCTGTTCATGGTGCTGAGCGTCGGGTATGCCCTCGCTCCGGTGGGTCAGCCTCGCGAGTAGCGTCTTCCATGACCAGGAGATTGCCGCTCGCGAGGTCACCGTGGAACCACACCGGAGCAGCCTCCCAGCCGGCCGCCGGGCGACTGGCATCATGCATGGCAGGGAGCAGGTGCCACCTTGCTCCAGCGAGAGGATCGCGATGCGCTACACGACATTCGGCGGACCAGGCGTTCGTTGGTCGCAGTGCTCGCGATCATCGGCTGAGCGCAAGGCCACCCTGCCGACCCACCGCTGACCCCCGACCCGACACGCGCAGGAGACCCCGATGCCACTGGTCCGAATCGACCTGAGACGAGGCAAGACACCCGACTACCGCGCTGCCGTCGGCGATGTCGTCTACGACGCCATGGTCGAGACCCTCGGCGTCCCTGTCGACGACCGGTTCATGGTCGTCGCCGAGCACGACGACGGGCTCGTCATCCATCCGACGTATCTGGGCATCGAGCGTTCGGACGATGCACTGATGATCCAGATCACCCTCAACGTGGGTCGGACCGTCCAGCAGAAGCGGGCCTTCTACGCCGCGGTGGCGAGAGGCCTGCACGAACGAGTCCAGCTCCGGCAGGAGGATGTGGTGGTCAGCCTGGTCGAGGCCGAGAAGGAGAACTGGTCCTTCGGCAACGGCGAGGCTCAGTACGCGATGCCGTAGGTGGCCATGACGACAGTGCTGGCGGGCAAATCATCCGGTTGAGAGCCGGGATTCGCGCAGGCGGCGAACGTGACGGTCACGTCGCCCTACCAATGGCCCGACCACCGACATCCCGGACGCGGTCTGGCCCGAGATCGTGGCCCCTGCTGAGTTGACGGCACGGCCGCTCCGGACCGGTTGTGGCTAGGTGTTCGATTGTGGAGCGGGTGACCGGGATCGAACCGGCATGGCCAGCTTGGAAGGCTGGGGCTCTACCATTGAGCTACACCCGCGAGCCCTGGCGGGGCCGCTGAGTCAGGCCCCGAGTCATCCGAGGACCGCGGCGTCCATGCTGCCACGTCGCACCGCGCGGCCGCGAACCGAGCCGCCATCGGGCCAGGTCCCGGCACTATCAGCGCTCTGACACCATCGGCGGTATGACCGTCGTCGTGCGCCCACCCACGATCAGAGATGCCGACGAGTTGGCGCGGATCAACATCGCCAGCTGGCAGCACGCCTATGCCGGCGTCGTCCCGCAGCTGCGACTCGACGAGATGAGCCTGCTGACCTACCGGCAGCGATGGATCGACCGGCTGTCAACCGCCGAGTCTGACCGGGCGACCTTGGTGGCTGAGGTCGACGGTTTCCTGGCGTCGTACGCGACGGGCGGCCCGTACCGCAACCAGGACGACGCGGAACCGGAGGACACGACAGGACTCGGCGAGCTGTACGCGCTCTACTCCGACCCGAGGATGCATCGGCGTGACGCGGGAACCGCCGTTCACGACGCGTTGCTCGGCTGGCTCGGCGGCCGCGGGTACGAGGAAGCAGCGCTCTGGGTGCTGGCTGCCAACGACCCGAGCCGCGCCTGGTACGACGCCCGGGGGTGGAGTCGGGATGGGGCGACCAGCCTCTGGCACTCCCATGGCCGGGCCTTGGCGGAGCTTCGCCTGCGACACAGCCTGCCGTGAACCGGAACCCCGGGGCGGCGTCGCGGCGGTGTCGCAGCGGCCGACGAGCGGACCGGGTCGCGACGGCGTGCGCTGAACAGGGCGAATGGGTTCGGCGGTGTTTCTCCTCTAGACTCGTCGGCTGAACACCGGGGCGTAGCGTAGTGGCTAGCGCGCCTGCTTTGGGAGCAGGAGACCGCAGGTTCGAGTCCTGTCGCCCCGACCGGCCGCTCAGCACATCGTTGGGCTGTCACCACCCGGACAGGTCAGCTCAGCCGACACGTCAATCACCGACAGATCTAGAGGAGAACCCTGTGAAGAGCGCCGTCGAGACGTTGAACCCGACTCGGGTCAAGCTCACCGTCGAGGTGCCCTTCGAGGAGCTCAAGCCGAGCCTCGACGCGGCCTACAAGAAGATCGCCCAGCAGATCACGGTCCCCGGCTTCCGTCGCGGCCACGTCCCGTCGGTCGTCATCGACCAGCGGGTCGGTCGCGGCGCCGTGCTCGACGAGGCCGTCAACGAAGCGCTACCCCAGCTGTACTTCCGGGCGCTGCAGGACAACAACATCACCCCGATGAGCCAGCCGGAGGTCGACCTCGACCAGTTCGAGGACGGCGCGGCCCTCAACTTCAGCGTGGAGCTCGACGTCAAGCCTCAGATCACGCTCCCCGACTACGAAGGCCTCGAGGCCCAGGTCGAGGAGTTCACGGTCGGGGACGACGAGGTGGACGAGCAGGTGGAGTCCCTGCGCGAGCGATTCGGCACCCTGAACCCCGTAGACCGGCCGGCCGCCGACGGCGACTTCGTGACGATCGACCTTTCGGCAGCCAAGGACGACGAGCCGATCGACGAGGCACAGGCCACCGGGATGAGCTACCAGGTCGGTCGCGGCACCATGCTCGAAGGCCTCGACGAGGCGCTCCTCGGGATGGCTGCCGACGACGAGGCGACCTTCTCGTCCACCCTGATCGGGGGCGAGTTCAAGGACCAGATGGTCGACGTGACGGTGAAAGTGACGGCGGTGAAGGAGCAGGAGCTGCCCGACATCGACAACGAGTTCGCCCAGAACGCCTCGGAGTTCGACACTGTCGAGGAGCTCCGGGCGGACCTGCTCGACCGGCTGCTCCGTGGCGCTCGTGTCGAACAGGCGGCGGCAGCCCGGGACGCGGTACTGGAGAAGCTGCTCACGTTGGTCGACGTACCGCTTCCCGACACGGCCGTCGCGGACGAGCTGAAGGCGCGTCGCGATTCGATCAACGAGCAACTGTCGTATGCCGGGATGAGCGAGGCCGACTACCTGGAGTCCGAGGGTCAGACGGAGGACGAGTTCGCCATCGATCTGGACAAGCGGGTGCGCGATGCGATGGCCGCGCAGTTCGTGCTCGACGAGATCGCTGTGGCCGAGGCGCTGGCGGTCGACGAGGGTGAGCTCACCCAGCATCTGATGCGCCGAGCCCAGCAGTCGGGCCAGAGCCCGGAGGACTATGTGAAGCACGCGGTCGAACACAACCACGTGCCGGAGCTACTGGCCGAGGTACGCCGCGGCAAGGCGCTCGCGCATGTCGTGGAGAGCGCGGTCGTGACGGACTCTGCGGGCAACGTGGTCGAGCTCAAGACCCTGCAGCCCGACGGGACCTACGCCGACCCGGCCGAGCTCGACGAGGCCGCCTCCGGTGAGGCGATACTGGACGAGGCTGCGGCAGGCGAGCGGCCCGTCGACCCGAGCGCCGATATCCAGGTCATCGGAGGCGCTGACTTCGTGGAGGTGGCAGAGACGCCCGCATCCGGTGCGGCGTCCGACACCTCGAGCTAGCAGCCAGCTGTGACGATGACCGCCGACGCGGTATGACGAGCCGCCGGCCTGTCAGATCGGGTCGAGCCACAGTGTGGTCGACGGCCGGCCGCGCACGACGATGTCGCGGACCAGGTGGGCGAGGCGTCGTGGTGAGAACACCGTGCGCTCCTGCGCTTCGACATCCTCGATGTCGTACGCCTGCTGGGCGGTGAGCAGCTCGTCGTAGCGCCACCACCGGATGCCGTCGATGTGCTCGGCGCGCAGCTCCTGCTCGGTGAAGTGTGGGCGCGGCTCGAACTTGGCGTCGACCTCGACGAGGAAGTAGGTGTCATGCTGACCGTCCCACGACGTCATCGGGAAGACATGCTGCTTCTCCCAGATCGGCCGGCCGGGGTCGGCCACGGCAAGCCCGAGCTCCTCGTTGAGCTCGCGGACCAATCCATCCTCTATCGACTCCCCGGGCAGGATCCCGCCGCCAGGGCATGCCCAGAACCCGTTCGGCCGGTCGCCGTCGACGAAGTCGAAGTGAACGAGCAGCACCCGGTGGTCCGGGTCCATCACCAGCGCTCGTGCCGCCGGCCGGATCCGCAATGGCCTGGCCACGTCGGTGAGTCTAAACGTGCGCCGTCGGGCGCTGTGGACGGGCGTGGGCTGGCTGGGCGCTCGACGCCCGGGCAGGCCCCGATGCGCTGTCCGCGAACAGCGGGCGAACCATCGTGGCTTTGTCGTCGGTGGCCGCTAGTGTCGAACACGTGAATCCCACAGACTCGACAACCATCCAGATGAATGGTGGCGCGGTGGCCGCGGGCCTCGACGACCACATCTACCAGCGACTGCTCAAAGAGCGGATCGTGTTCTTGGGCTCCGAGGTCAAGGACTCCAACGCCAACGCGATCTGCGCCCAGATGCTGTTGCTCAACGCCGAAGACCCCGAGACCGACATCTTCTTGTACATCAACTCTCCCGGTGGGTCGGTCGACGCCGGGATGGCGATCTACGACACCATGCAGTACATCTCCAACGACGTGGCGACGTTCGGGATGGGCCTGGCCGCATCCATGGGCCAGTTCCTCCTGTGCGCCGGCGCGAAGGACAAGCGGTACGCACTTCCACACGCCCGGATCATGATGCATCAGCCGTCCGGCGGGCTCGGTGGCTCAGCCTCCGACATCAAGATCCAGGCCGAGCAGTCGCTCTACATCAAGAAGATCCTGTTCGAGCTGATCGCCAAGCACACCGGGCAGGGAATCGAGCAGGTCGAGCGCGACGCCGACCGGGACCGCTGGTTCACTGCCGAACAGTCCAAGGAGTACGGCCTCATCGACCACGTCGTCTCCAACGCCACCGAGGTCGCCTCCGGCGCTACCCCGATGTCATCACCGTCAGGGAGCGAAGAATGACCGCCAACATGGATCTCAGCCCCCTCTTCGGGGCGGCAGTGGGTCAGCCGTTGCACCAGCAGACCGCACCGCGCGCCGAGTACTTCATCCCTCAGTGGGAGGAGCGCACCTCCTACGGCGTACGCCGCATCGACCCGTTCGCGAAGCTGTTCGAGGATCGGATCATCTTCCTCGGCACGCCGATCAGCGACGACATCGCCAACGCCGTGATGGCTCAGCTGCTGTGTCTTCAGTCGATGGACGCCGATCGTGACATCAGCATCTACATCAACTCACCCGGTGGCTCGTTCACGGCGTTGACGGCGATCTACGACACGATGCGCTACATCAAACCCGACATCCAGACCATCTGCCTCGGGCAGGCCGCCTCGGCTGCCGCTGTCCTCCTCGCCGCCGGCACCAAAGGCAAGCGACTGGCCCTCCCGAACAGCCGGATCCTGATCCACCAGCCCTACACCGAAGGCACCTATGGGCAGGCCAGCGACATCGAGATCCAGGCCAACGAGATCCTACGGATGCGGGCGATGCTGGAGCAGATGATCGCCGACAACACCAACCGTTCGGTTGGCGACGTGAGCCGCGACATCGAGCGTGACAAGATCCTGACCGCCGAGCAGGCCATCGAGTACGGCCTGATCGACCAGGTGCTGGAGTCCGCCAAAGCGACACTGGCGAACGCCTGACCGGAAGATACCGGCGGTTGACCGCCCAGGCCGGTACGGTCACCATGGAGAACAGGCTGCGGGGCGTGAGGCGCCCCGGCTCGGGAGAAGGAGACGTCGCGGGTGGCACGGATCGGTGATGGCGGAGACCTGCTGAAGTGCTCTTTCTGCGGAAAGAGCCAGAAGCAGGTGAAGAAGCTCATCGCGGGCCCGGGCGTCTACATCTGCGACGAATGCATCGACCTCTGCAACGAGATCATCGAGGAGGAGCTGTCCGAGGGCAGCGAGCTCGGTCTCGAGGAGCTGCCGAAGCCACGGGAGATCTACGACTTCCTCAACGGGTACGTCATCGGCCAGGACGCCGCCAAGAAGTCGCTCGCGGTTGCGGTCTACAACCACTACAAGCGGATCCAGGCCGGTGTCGTCGCCGTCGGACGGCACGCCAAGGACGAGCCGGTCGAGCTGGCGAAGTCCAACATCTTGATGATCGGGCCGACCGGCTGCGGGAAGACGTACCTCGCCCAGACACTCGCGAGGATGCTCAACGTGCCGTTCGCGATCGCGGACGCGACGGCGCTGACAGAGGCCGGGTATGTAGGCGAGGACGTCGAAAACATCCTGCTCAAGCTGATCCAGGCGGCCGACTACGACGTCAAGAAGGCGGAGACCGGCATCATCTACATCGATGAGGTCGACAAAGTCGCCCGCAAGTCGGAGAACCCGTCGATCACGCGAGACGTGTCCGGCGAGGGCGTGCAGCAGGCGCTGCTCAAGATCCTCGAGGGCACCACGGCCTCCGTGCCGCCACAGGGCGGGCGCAAGCATCCGCACCAGGAGTTCATCCAGATCGACACCACCAACATCCTCTTCATCGTGGGTGGTGCCTTCGCCGGTCTCGAGCACATCATCGAGCAGCGGGCGGGCAAGAAGACGCTGGGCTTCACCGCCGAGATACCGACCAAGAAGGACAAGGCACTCGACGAGCTCTTCTCCGATGTCCGCCCCGAGGATCTGTTGAAGTTCGGTCTGATCCCTGAGTTCGTCGGTCGTCTTCCCGTGATCGCCACCGTCGACAAGCTGGCCGAGGCCGACCTCGTCCGGATCCTCGTCGAGCCCCGCAACGCCCTGACCAAGCAGTACCAGAAGCTCTTCGAGATCGACAACGTCGACCTGGAGTTCACCGACGACGCGATCGAAGCCATCGCTGACCAGGCCATGTTGCGCGGGACCGGCGCTCGTGGGCTTCGGGCGATCCTCGAAGAGGTCCTGCTCAACGTGATGTACGACGTACCGTCGCGCGAGGACATCGCCAAGGTCGTGGTGACCGGCGATGTGGTGTCCAGCAACGTCAACCCGACGCTCGTCCCGCGTGAGGCTCCCCCCAAGGCCAAGAAGAAGTCCGCCTAGCAGCTCGTCGGTGCCCTGGGGTCCAGGCGGTGGTCGGGGCAGCGACAGGGCTGCAGCTCAGCGGGCCAGTTGGTTGACGGCATAGGCGAACACTCGGGGGAGCCGAGCAGCGGCCGGCACGATGGCCGACCGGGCGCGCGGTTGGTTCCGCGCCCACAGCAGCGACTCGGTCAGCTGGCGGTAGCGTCGCGTCTGCTGTTTCCACTGGCGTTCGTAGGCGGCGGGCCGGCCGGCCGCAACGCACGACACGAGGGCCTGCGCGGACGCGAGTCCGATGGCGATCCCCTCACCGGTCAGCGCGTCGACATACCCGGCCGCGTCGCCCACCAGCATCACCCGGCCGGCCGTGCGTGCGCTGCTGCGCTGTCGCAGGGGGCCCGCGCCACGGGTACGCGTCGTCGCAGCGGCAGGAAGCCGCCGTGACAGCTCGGGGAACAGTGTCAGCTGGTCCTCGAAGCTCCCGCGCCGATCCGTGAGGATCGCCACCCCTACCAGCTCCGACGACACCGGCGTCACATAGGCCTCGCCGTGCTCCGCCCAGTGCACCTCGACCATGTCGGTCCACGGTGGCAGCGGGAAGTGTCGCCGCAGGCCGTGCCGGGTAGCGCGGCCAGCGGGGACCTCGAGCCCCACCAGCCGTCGCACGGATGAGTGCAGACCGTCCGCGGCTGCCAGGTAGCGCGCACGTATGCCCGCAGCGGTGACGCCGGCGCTGTCTTGCCGGACGTGGTCCACGCCTTCCGGTATGACCTCGATCCCGCGTTCAGAGACCGCGTCGAGCAGAGCCTGATGCAGATCGATGCGGCGGACGCCGATGCCTGTCCCCGAGCGGAACTCGGCCTCAGCGATCCACCGTCCGTCGGTGTAGCGAATCCCTCGGAACAGGTGACCGGAGGGTTCGATACCGAGTCGTCGAAGGGCAGCCACCGCCCCCGGCATCAGGCCCTCGCCGCAGGCTTTGTCGATGGGCCCGACCCGAGGTTCGACCACCACCACCGACAGCCCGGCCTGATGCGCATACAGGGCGGTCGCCAGCCCGACGGGTCCGCCGCCGACAACCAGAAGGTCGATCACGACACGGCCGTCGATGAGTCGTTGTCTGCAAGGCCGGCCAGAGCGTCGTTCTCGGTGGCGATCCGGAGCCGGAGCAAGAACGCGTTGAGGATGGTGAAGGCGGTGGCCGTCACCCATGCGGTGTGGACGAGCGGCAGGGCGACGCCCTCGGCCACGACGGCGACATAGTTGGGATGGCGCAGCCACCGGTACGGTCCGCGCGCGACCAGGCTCAGCCCGGGAACGATGATCACCCTGGTGTTCCACTGGTGGCCGAGCGTGGCGATGCACCACCACCGCAGCGCCTGCCCGAGGGCGACAACGGCCACCATCGACCATCCCAGCGCCGGTACGAACGGCCGGTTCACCGCCGACACCTCGACCAGGCAGCCAACGAGCAGCGACGCGTGCAACGCGACCATCCCCGGATAGTGGCCCGCGCCGACCTCGTGCCCACCGCGCGCGACGCTCCAAGCGGCGTTGCGCCGGGAGACGACCAGCTCGGCAAGCCGTTCGGCGGCGACCGCCAAGACGAGGACCCCGTACCAGCCGCTCATCGCCATGGACTCCTGACGCAGGGCTGGTCTACCACCTGAGCAGCACGAGCTCAGCGCAGAATCCAGGCCCCATGGCGAAAAGCAGCGCAGGCGACCCGGGCGGGGGTGCGGCGGTGTCGATGGTGTCGCGGAGCACATGGAGCACCGACGCCGACGAGAGGTTCCCGATGGCGGCCAACGACCGCCACGTGACGGCGAGTGCGTCGGGGGGCAGGTCGAGCGCCTGCTGGATCGCGTCGAGCACCTTCGGTCCACCCGGATGCGCCACCCAGGTCGCGATGTCGTCGACCAGGAGGTCGTGGTCGGCCAGCAGACCCTTGACGTCGTCAGCAAGATACATCGACACCAGGTCCGGCACCTCGGCCCCGAGGACCACCTTGAGGCCGCTCGCGCTGAAGTCCCACCCCATCGCGCGTCCGGTGTCCGGATAGAGGTGGGAGCGGCTGGCGACGATCTCCGGACCCGGTTCAGACCGGTTCGCGCCGACGACGACGACCGCCGCGGCGCCGTCGCCGAACAGGCCGCTCGCAATCAGGTTCGCCATCGACGGGTCGTCGCGCTGGAGGGTGAGCGAGCACAGCTCGACGCTGAGCAGCACCCCCACCGAGTCCGGTGCGCCGAGCAACAGGTCGTGCATACGCGCCAGCCCGGCCGCGCCCGCGAGGCAGCCCAACCCGAACATCGGGATCCGCTTGACGTCGGGGCGCAGCCCCACGATCGATGCGATCCGGGCCTCGATCGACGGGACGGCCAGACCGGTGACCGTCGTGGAGATGATGATGTCGACCTCGTCGGGGTCCAGTCTTGCCTCGGCCAGGGCGCCAAGGACTGCCCTGGCTCCGAGCTCGACCGCCGCCTCGATGAACGCGTCGTTGGCCTCGCCGAAGTCTGCGATCTGGGCATACCGCTCGATCGGCAGGGCGAGGTGACGGGTCTTGACCGAGGCGCTCGTGTGCAGCCGACGTACCAGCTCGGGCTTGACCGTCGGCCCTAGGCACACCTCGGCGAAACGCTCGGTGATCTCAGGCTGCGGGTACTGGTGCGCGGGCAAAACCGGGTGGACCGCTGCGATTCGGGACACTCAAAAAGCGTACGGGAGCCATCCAAGGCGCCCGGTCGCGACCCGTGCAGGGAGCCGCGACGTGCGTGCAGTGAGTCGTTGCGACAGGCCCGGTTGCCCTCGAGCGGCTCAGACGGCCGATGCCACCACGTCGGCAACGACCGTGATCCCGGTTTGTTGGGTCGGTTCGAAGACGACGTCGCCGACGATACGTCCTGCAGCCCGCAGGTCGTCGACTGCCTCTGCGATGAGCCGGAGCCGGTCGTCGGGACCGTGGAGCACCACCCGGGAGACCTGGGTACGCATCGACACCTTGGCAGCGGACTTCGCCCCGCGGACACCGGCCAGGGCTTCCGACGTCGTCTCGAGCACCTGCGGGTCGTGGTAGCTGCCGGCGAGGTCCGCCTCGACCGTTGGCCACGCGCCCCGGTGGATCGATCCGTCCTGCCACCAGGACCAGACCTCTTCGGTGACATAGGGCAGGAAGGGCGCGAGCAGTCGAAGCTGGACGGAGAGCGCGGTGGCCAGGGCAGCGGTCGCTGACGCGGTTCCGGCGTCGTCACGTGTGCCGTAGGCCCGCTCTTTGACGAGCTCCAGGTAGTCGTCGCAGAACGACCAGAAGAAGCGCTCGGTCACCTCCAGCGCGGTGGTGTAGTCCAGCCTCTCGAAGGCGTCGGTGGCCTCGACGACGACCTCGCGAAGCCGTTGAATCATGGCCAGGTCGAGCGGGCGGTCGATCAGGCGGGGGTCGGGGCTGGTCGCCCCGAGGTTGAGCACGAAGTTGGACGCGTTCAGGATCTTCACGGCAAGGCGCCGACCGACGCGCAGCGGGTTCTCGTCGAAAGCGGAGTCCTGGCCGGGCCGCAGTGAGCCGGCGCGCCACCGGATGGCGTCGGACCCGTAGTGCCGGAGCAGCTCGGTGGGGACCGTGACGTTGCCCTTGGACTTCGACATCTTCTTGCGGTCCGGGTCGAGCACGAACCCCTGGATCATGGCGGAGCGCCAGGGGGCGCTGTCGTGCTCGAAGTGGGACCTGACGATGCGGGAGAACAGCCAGGTCCGGATGATGTCGTGGGCCTGTGTGCACAGGTCCATCGGGAACACCCGCTCGAACAGGTCCGAGTCGGTCTCCCACCGTCCGCCGATCTGCGGCGTCAGCGACGAGGTCGCCCAGGTGTCCATCACGTCGGGGTCGGCCGCGAATCCGTTGGGCTGGCCGCGATGGCTCTCGTCGTACCCGCTCGGCGACTGCGACGTGGGGTCGATCGGGAGCTCGTCCTCGCCAGGGACGAGAGGCTCGTCGTAGCGCAGCTCTCCGTCGGCGTCGATCGGATACCAGACGGGGAAGGGGACGCCGAAGAACCGTTGCCGCGACACCAGCCAGTCCCCACTGAGCCCGTCGACCCAGTTCGTGTAGCGGTGGTGCATGTAGGGCGGCGCCCAGGTGATCTTGTCGCCCCGCTCGATCAGGATCCTTCGCAGCTCCGCGTCGCGCCCGCCGTTGCGGATGTACCACTGCCTGGTGGCGACGATCTCGAGCGGCTTGTCACCCTTCTCGTAGAAGTTCGTCATCCGCTGGGTCGGCATGGGGTCGCCTCCCAGGTCACCGGACTCCGTGAGCAGACGGGCCATCTCCTGGCGGGCGGTGAAGGTCGTCTTCCCCGCGATCACGTCGTAGGCGGCGGACGCGTCGTCGCTGGTCAGCCAGTCCGGGCGCTCGCGCAGGATCCGCCCGTCCCGACCGATGATCGTGCGCACCGGAAGCTGCAGCTCCCGCCACCATTGGACGTCGGTGAGGTCGCCGAAGGTGCAGCACATGGCGATACCCGCGCCCTTGTCCGGCTCGGCGGCCGGGTGGGCCAGCACGGGGACCTCGACCCCGAAGATCGGCGTCCGTACCGTCCGGCCGAAGATCGGCTGGTAGCGCTCGTCGTCGGGGTGGGCGATCAGGGCGACGCAGGCTCCGATCAGCTCCGGACGGGTGGTTTCGATATGGATCGGCCCCTGGTCGCCCTGAAAAGCCACTCGGTAGTAGTGACCCGCGTACTCCCGGGCCTCCAGCTCGGCCTGTGCCACCGCCGTCTGGAAGGTGACGTCCCACAGCGTCGGTCCGAGCGCCTGGTACGCCTCGTCGCGACCGAGGTTGCGCAGGAAGGCGCGCTGGGAGACGGCGCGGCTCGCGTCGCCGATCGTCGTGTACAGGTAGGACCAGTCGACGGAGAGACCGAGCGTGCGGAAGAGCTGCTCGAAGGCCACCTCGTCGGTCGCGGTGAGCTGCTGGCACAGCTCGATGAAGTTGCGTCGCGAGACCGGCACCTGCCGCTTGGAATCCGGCTTCTCAGGAGGGGTGAACCCCGGGTCGTACGGGAGGCGCGGGTCGCAGCGCACGCCGTAGAAGTTCTGCACCCGGCGCTCGGTGGGAAGGCCGTTGTCGTCCCAGCCCATCGGGTAGAACACTTCTTTGCCGCGCATCCGCTGGTAGCGCGCAACGAGGTCGCACTGGGTATAGGAGCACACGCTGCCGAAGTGGAGGGTGCCCGACACCGTCGGCGGCGGCGTGTCGATCGAGTAGATCTGGTCGCGTGTCTTCGAGCGGTCGAAGCGGTAGGTGCCGTTCGCCTGCCAGATGAGGTCCCACTTGTCCTCGAGCCCCTCCAGCGCGGGTCGTTCCGGTACGACGACCGGGCGTGAGGCCGCGGTCGTGATGCCGGAAGCGGAGCCGGGAAGCGTCGAGGTCATAGTGCCCGATCCTACGGGGGCGTCCGAGTGCGGGCGAACCACTGTGGATCGGACGGCCGCACCCGGCTGGCGGACCAGATCGCCAACCAGGTCCGCGGCGCCTGGACGTCAACATGCACACCGTCCTTCGGTCTATGCGGCACTGCGCGACGAAGGACTCGTCGACCTCCGGCGCGGCCGGGGTGCCCAGGTGCGCAGCAACCTCGACCCACAGAAGGCCGCGTTCGACGTGCAGATCCGCGCCCTCGTCGCTGCCGCAAAGCGTCTCGACATGAACCGCGACGAGCTCATCACACACATTCGGGAGGTAGCTCCATGACATCTGCACCCGACAACGGCGCTGTGCGTACTCTGACCGTGGTCGCCTTGACCGTGCTGGCACCCGTCCTCGTCGTCGTGGGCAGGGTGTCGCTCGGCGGCGATGCGCCCGATCCCCTTCCGACTCACTGGAAGCTGCACGGCTCGGTGGACGGCACGACAGCGGCGCAGCCGTTCTTCGTCGGGTGCCTGGTGCTCGCGGTGCTCGGCGCGGCATTGGGTCGCATGGGTGGGGCGCATCGAGTCTCGTTCCATGGTCGCTCTGAGTGCGGTGGTCGGCGCCGTGGGCGTCGGCCTGCTCTTCGTCCAGTGGTCGCTCGCGATCGCAGCTCTGGTGGTGGCGGTCTCCGTATTGTTCTGCGCGCTGGTCGTCGTCCGGGCTGACGACCAGGGCGTCCGCGTCGGCTTCGGACCGCTCCACTGGCCTGCGGCGTCGGTGGCACTCGAGGACATCGCGTCCGCGCGAGCCGAGCACGTCGAGCCCCTTCGATCGGGCGGGTGTGGCTACCGGCTGACCCCGCGGGGCCGCGCCATCGTGGTCCGACGCGGCGAGGGTCTGCCCCTCGAGCGAACCAGCGGCCAGGATCTCGTGGTCACGGTGGACGGCGCAGAAGAGGCCGCCGAGGTCGTGAACGCTCTCATCGCCCGCAGACATGACGCCACTAGACTCCGAGGCAATGCCTGACACCTCCGGACTCGATGCCTACCATGACGTCGAGCGCCGCCTCCTGGCGCGCTGGCCGGAGACCAAGCTCGACCCCTCCTTGGAGCGGATCGCGGCGCTCTGCGACCTGCTAGGCCGACCCGAGCGGTCCTACCCGGTCGTGCACCTGACCGGGACGAACGGCAAGACCACGACCTCGCGGATGACCGACACCTTGCTGCAGGGTCTGGGCCTGCGCACGGGCCGCTTCACCAGCCCCCACGTCGAGTCGATGACCGAGCGGATCACCATCGACGGCGCCGCCCTCGCTCCCGAACGTTTCGTCGAGGTCTACCACGAGGTCGAGCCGTACGCGGAGGTCGTCGACCGCTCAGGTGACCATCCGATGTCGTTCTTCGAGGTCGTCACGGGGATGGCCTTCGCCGCGTTCGCGGATGCTCCTGTCGATGCTGCGATCGTCGAGGTCGGGATGGGCGGCACGTGGGACGCCACGAACGTGGTCGAGGCATCGGTGGCCGTCATCACGCCGATCGCTGTCGATCATGTCAGCTATCTCGGAGACACACCTGGCGACATCGCGGTCGAGAAGGCCGGCATCATCAAGAAGGGCTCCCTCGTCGTGATGGCGCAGCAGCCGCTCGAAGCGGCCGAGGTCCTGCTTCGCCGGGTCTCGGAGGTGGGCGCCACGGCGGCCCGCGAGGGCATCGAGTTCGGCATCGTCGAGCGGACCCCCGGGGTCGGGGGTCAGCTGGTGACGGTTCAGGGTCTGGGTGCCACATACCACGACATCTTCCTGCCGCTGTACGGCGCCCACCAGGCCCAGAACGCGGCCTGTGCATTAGCAGCGGTGGAGGCGTTCGCCGGGGGAAAGGGCCTCGATGGAGGGCTCGACATCGATCTCGTCCGCGAGTGCTTCGCCAGCGTCACGTCGCCTGGCCGGTTGGAGATCGTGCGGCGGTCCCCCACGGTGCTCATCGACGCGGCCCACAACCCGGCTGGGGCAGCGGCGACGGCGGCGGCGATGGAGGAGGCGTTCACGTTCTCCCCGCTCGTCGGGGTCGTGGCGATGATGGCCGACAAGGATGCCGAAGGCGTGTTGGCGGCGTTCGAGCCGGTCATGTCGTCGATCATCTGCACCGCGAACTCGACGGCGAGAGCCATGTCGGCCGAGTCGCTGGGCGAGGTCGCGCGCGGCGTCTTCGGTGCGGACCGCGTCACTGTCGCTGCCCGGCTCGACGACGCGATCGCGCTGGCGGTCGAGCTGGCCGACGCGTCCGGCGACGACGGTATCCGGTTCGGTGGCGGGGTACTCGTCACCGGCTCGGTCATCACCGCCGGCGAAGCCCGCCTCCTGCTCGGCGGCAGCTGATGGGGAGCCCCTGATGCGATCGCCGCGGCGGATGATGTGCGCGACGGTGCTGGCGCTCGAGTGCATCGTGCTCGGGCTGGTGACCCCCGTGCTGATCAGCGTCCGCGGGGTCTCGACCCCAGTCGGGCTGTCGATCGGGCTCGGCCTTGCCGTGCTGGCCCTGCTGATCGCCGGCTCGCTGCGCAGCGAGGGTGCCTACTACCTCGGGTTCGCGCTCCAGGTGGCGGTGCTCGCGATCGGCGTGCTCGTCCCGGTGATGATCGTGCTCGGTCTCGCTTTCGGCGCGCTCTGGGTCGCGGCGTACCTGCTGGGGCTCAAGATCGAGGCCGACCAGGCCGCCTGGGCCGCCGCCGACCCACCCCCGTGAGCGGCCGGTGGCGGCAGTCACCGTCCGGGCGAACGGCCACCGAAATGAGGCTGCTCGGTAGGCTGCGCGCATGACTCAGCGAACGCTCGTCCTGCTCAAGCCCGACGCCGTACGCCGCGGACTGGTGGGACGCGTGATCGGCCGCTTCGAGGCGAAGGGCCTGACGATCGTGGCGCTCGAGCAGCGGCACATCACCGGCGAGCAGGCGGACGCCCATTACGCCGAGCACGTCGACCGCGACTTCTATCCACCGCTGCGCGCCTTCGTCACCAGCGGCCCTCTGGTGGCGATCGTGTTGGAAGGTGATGAGGCGGTCGACGTGGTGCGCGCGATCAACGGGGCCACCGACGGGCGCAGGGCAGCGCCCGGGTCGATCCGCGGCGACCTGAGCCTGTCGAACCGCGAGAACCTCGTGCACGGGTCCGACTCGGCCGAGTCGGCCGAGCGCGAGATCGCCTTGTGGTTCCCCGGCCTCTGAGCCCCGGCCGGACCCGCCATCGCGGAAAGTGCGGCGCGCGGCGAAGTGTCGCCCCGATCTGACCACCCCCTCGACATACCCTGATCACGCGGCGCAACGGGCGAGGCCCGCCCTGCCGTGCCGCTGCTCTCGAGTCCGAGGGCATCCCGCACATGCTCGCGCGAGAGGGTCGGTCCGAGCAGATGGCCAACAGCTTCATCGGCCGCGACATGGCGGTCGACCTGGGCACCGCCAACACCCTTGTCTACGTCCGAGGGCGCGGGATCATGCTCAACGAGCCCTCTGTCGTGGCCATGAACACCCAGACCCGCGAGATCCTGGCCGTCGGCACCGAGGCCAAGCGGATGATCGGCCGTACCCCCGACACCATCAGCGCCATCCGGCCGCTGCGCGACGGCGTGATCGCCGACTTCGAGGCGACCGAGCAGATGCTGCGTTTCTTCATCCAGCGGGTCCACCGCCGCCGTTACTTCGCCAAGCCGCGGCTGGTCATCTGCGTCCCGTCCGGGATCACCGCGGTGGAGCAGCGTGCGGTCAAAGAGGCCGGGTACCAGGCCGGTTCGCGCCGGGTCTACATCATCGAGGAGCCGATGGCAGCCGCGATCGGCTCGGGGCTTCCGGTCCACGAGGCCACCGGCAACATGGTGGTCGACATCGGCGGCGGGACCACCGAGGTCGCCGTGATCAGCCTCGGCGGGATCGTCACCAGCCAGTCGATCCGTACGGCCGGCGACGACCTCGACCAGGCGATCATCGCGTGGATGAAGAAGGAGTACTCCCTCATGCTGGGGGAGCGGACCGCCGAGGAGATCAAGATCGCCCTCGGGTCGGCGTTCCCGCTGCCGGACGAGCCCGAGGCGGAGATCCGCGGCCGCGACATGATCAGCGGCCTCCCGCGCAACGTCGTGGTCTCGTCCGCGGAGGTACGCCAGGCCCTCGAGGAGCCGTTGCACGCGATCGTCGACTCGGTGCGGATGACCCTGGACAAGACACCCCCCGAGCTGGCCGGCGACATCATGGACCGCGGCCTGGTCCTCACCGGCGGCGGTGCGCTGCTGCGCGGCCTCGACGAGCGGCTGCGCCACGAGACCGGCATGCCCGCCCACGTCGCCGACGATCCGCTCGCCTCGGTGGCCCTGGGTGCAGGCAAGTGCGTCGAGGAGTTCGAGGCCCTGCAGCAGGTGCTCGTCTCCGAACCGAGGCGCTGATGCACGACGAGCCACGGCGCTCGCAAGCCGTCCTCGGGCTGCTCCTGCTCGCGTGCGTCACGATCATCACACTCGACGCCCGCGGCGGCGCCAGCGGTTCCCCTATCGACCCGCTCCGGACCGCGGTCGCCGCGGTCCTCGGCCCGGTCGAGGACGGGGCGACGACGGCCTTCAAGCCGATCACCGCCCTGCCGGGCCACTTCAGCGACGTCAACAAGCTCCGTGACCAGAACAACGCCCTGCAGGCAGCCAACGACGCCCTGACACAGCGGCTCCGGCTGGCGCAGCCCGACGCGGCCCGCTCCGACGAGGTCAGCGGCCTCACCCAGCTCGCCGACACCAGCCACGACACCGTCGTACCGGCGCAGGTCATCGCGATGGGCTCCGCCCAGTCGTTCTCGCGGACGGTCACGATCGACGCCGGCACCAGCCAGGGCGTTGTGCCCGACCTCACCGTGATCAACGCCGACGGGCTGGTCGGCCGCGTGATCAGCGCCACCCGCTCCACGGCCACCGTCCTCCTGGTGATCGACTCGAAGTCGACGGTCGGCGGGCGGCTCGGCACGTCGATGGAGCTGGGCTTCCTCGCCGGTGACGGCAGCCTGAGCGTCGGCGGATCACTGCAGATGAGCCTTGTGGACCACCACGTGTCGCCCCGGACCGGCGATGTCGTCGTCTCGTGGGGCTCTCGAAACGGCGCGCCGTACGTCGCCGGCGTCCCGATCGGCCGCGTGACCAGTGTCCGCTCGTCGCCCGCTGAGCTCACCCAGACGGCCACCATCGCCCCGTACGTCGACTTCTCGTCCCTCGACCTGGTCGGGGTCGTCACGTCCGCCCGCAGCTCCGGCACCAGCCTCGCCACGGGGACCTCACGATGACCAGGCTCGTCCGTCTGCTGTCGATGGCCGTAGTGATCGTCGTGGCTGTGACGCTGCAGCTGACGGTGTTCAGCCACTTCACCTTCGGCGGGGTCGCGCCCGATCTGGCGCTGCTGGTCGTCCTCGGCGCGGCCCTCGTCCGCGGGCCGGACTTCGCGGCCGTGGTCGGCTTCGTGGCGGGCCTGGTTCTCGACCTGGCGCCACCATCGGACCACACCGCCGGCCGCTGGGCGCTGTCGTTGGTGCTTGTCGGCTACCTGACCGGCCTGGCCAAGCCCGAGGGAGACATCTCCAAGCTCGGCACGCTCGGGATGGCCGCCGCTGGGGCCTTCATCGGGACGTCGGTCTTCGCCCTCACCGGCATGGTTCTCGGAGACTCCGGCGTCACGGTGTCGTCGGCCTTCGCGGTGGTCCCGCGGGCGGTGGCCTACGACGTCCTCCTCACGCCTGTGGTGATCCCGCTCGTCGTCGTGCTGCTGCGGCGCCTCGAACCCGCCAAGCGCTGGTAGGCGGCGGTGCTGGCATCGCGGTCGAGGGTGCGGCTCGTCGTCGTGCAGGTGATGATCGTGTCCCTGTTCGTCACCCTGCTGGCGCGACTGTGGTACCTCCAGGTGGACGGCGCCGAGGCCTACCAGGCGGCCGCACAGAGCAACACCGTCCGAGACATCGTGCTGCCCGCCCCCCGCGGGCTCATCGTGGACGACGAGGGCCGTCCCCTCGTCGCGAACCGGACCTCCTGGGTCGTGACCGTCGACCGCGACGTGATGGACCGTCTCGGCGACGCCACCCGGCGTGCGGTAATGGGCAGGCTCGCTGCCACCCTCGGTCTGTCGCAGCACGAGCTGGTCCGCCGCACGAAGACCTGTGGCGAGGCCGGTGCCGCGCCGTCGCCACAGTGTTGGAACGGGTCCCCCTACGAGCCCGTGCCCGTCGCCGAAGGCGTTCCCCAGCGGGTGGCCGCTGCCATCCTCGAGCGGTCGGAGGACTACCCCGGGGTGGCGGCCGAGGCCAGCAAGGTAAGGGCGTACCCGCGGCCGTTCGGGGTCAACGCGGCCCACATCCTCGGGTACGACTCGCCGATCACGTCCGACGAGCTCAAGGCGGCGGATCGACGCCGCAACAACGCCATCAGCCCGCTGTCGGTGGTCGGGCGCTCCGGGCTCGAGTACAGCTACAACCGCTACCTCAGCGGGGTCTCCGGTGACCGGCAGGTGTCCGTCGACGCCATGGGCCGCGTCATCGGGCAGGGGTCGCAGACCCAGCCGAAGCCCGGCGACACCCTTGTGACCAGCATCGACGCCAAGGTCCAGGCCACCGTCGAGAGCGAGCTCCAGCGGTCCATCCTCAACGCGCGGCAGACCCTCGACCCGGTGACGGGGCGCAACTATGTGGCCGACTCCGGCTCGGTCGTCGTGCTCGACCCCAAGAACGGCCGCGTGGTGGCGATGGCGAGCTACCCCACGTACAACCCGAAGGTCTGGGTCGGGGGCATCAGCCAGAAGCAGCTCAACCACCTCTACAGCGCCAAGGCCAACATGCCGCTGCTGAGCCGGGCGACGCAGGGTCTGTTCGCTCCAGGGTCGACCTTCAAGCCGTTCACCACGGCCGCCGCGCTCACCCACGGGTACACGACGAGCGACAAGCTGGACTGCTCGTCGTCGCTGACCGTCGGCAACCGGGTCTTCAAGAACTACGAGTCGGCCGCCTACGGACCCCTGACGTTCGCGCAGGCCCTCCAGCTCTCGTGCGACACGTTCTTCTACCGCGTCGGGTATGCCGAGTGGCTGAAGGAGGGAGGCGAGTCCGGCAACGTCAACATCAAGGACCCGCTGGTCCAGAACGCCAAGAACTTCGGCTTCGGCAAGCGCACCGGCATCGACATCCCGGGCGAGGTGAGCGGCCGGATCGCCGACCGGAAGTGGAAGCTGTCCTACTGGAAGGCCAACAAGAACTACTACTGCAAGCTGGGCAGCCAGTCCGGGGGGGACTACATCCACGTGTTCGCCCGAGAGTTCTGCACCGACGGCTGGCGCTACCGGGCCGGCGACGCGGTCAACTTCGCGATCGGCCAGGGCGACACCTTGCTGACACCGCTGCAGCTTGCGGTCGGGTATGCTGCCATCAGCAACGGCGGCATCCTGTGGGAGCCGCGGATCGGCAAGGCGATCATCAGCCCTGAGGGCAGACTGGTCCGCCGCATCCCACCGAAGGCTGCGAACAAGGTGCCGATCCCGCAGCGCGTGCTGACCTACATCGACCACGCGCTCGAGGGGACCGGCAAGGTCGGGACGATGGCCTGGAAGATGGGCGGCTTCCCCCTCGACAAGGTCAAGGTCCGTTTCAAGACCGGAACCGCGGAGGTGTACGGCAAGCAGACGACCTCGTGGGTGGCCAGCTACGACAAGCAGTACGTCGTCGTCATGCAGATCTCCCAGGGCGGCACCGGCTCGGGCACCTCGGGGGACTCGGTGCGGCGCATCTGGGAGTCGCTGTACGGCATCCACGGGACGAACGTCGACGCCGCGAAAGGATCTCAGCCCGGTGCGCACCCGCCGACCGGTCTGCCGGTCTTCCAGCGCGATGGGCAGATCACACCGCCCGGACTCGAGCCCAACTGATGGCGACGTCCACGGTCTCGACGAGCCGGACGAGCAGGCGGGTCAACGTCACCGAGAGCCGGGCCACCTGGCAGCGGATGGACTGGGTCGTCGTCGGTTCGGTCACGGCGCTACTCGTGCTCGGCACGCTGCTCGTCTGGTCGGCCACCGCCAACAACCGCGCTCTGACCGGCGGTGACGCGACCGCGTTCATGGTCCGGCAGCTGACCAACGTCGTGATCGGCGTCACGCTGGCGACGATCATCGCCGCCACCGACTACCGCTGGGTCCGGATCTGGGCACCCCTGGTGTACCTCGGCGCCATCGTCGGACTGGTGCTCGTCCTGTCTCCTCTCGGCGCGGTCATCAACGGGTCGCGGTCCTGGATTCTGGTCGGCGGCCTGTCCCTTCAGCCGGCCGAGTTCGCCAAGCTCGGGGTGGTCGCCGGGATGGCGCTGCTGCTGGCGGAGAAGATCGAGACACGTCAAGGAGAGAAGTGGCTGCGCAGCTCCGACGTGATCGGGGCACTGGCCATCGCCGCCGTCCCCGCGCTGCTCATCTTGGCGCAGCCCGACCTCGGCACGATGCTCGTCCTGAGTGTGACAGTGTTCGGCCTGATAGCCGTCGCCGGCGCCCCGAGGCGATGGCTGGTCGGTCTGGCGGCGGTCGCCGTCGGGGGAGGGGTCGCCGCCGTCCAGCTCGGCGTCCTCAAGGGCTACCAGCTGCTGCGGTTCGAGGCCTTCGCGGACCCGTCACTCGACCCGCGCGGCGCGGGGTACAACACGACCCAGGCCCGGATCGCGATCGGCAACGGCGGGCTGTTCGGTCAGGGGCTGTTCCACGGATCGCAGACCCAGTCCGGCTTCGTGCCCGAGCAGCACACCGACTTCGTCTTCACCGTCGCCGGGGAGGAGCTCGGCCTGGTCGGAGCCGGGGCGATCATCGTCTTGTTTGTCGCGTTGCTCTGGCGCGCGGTACGGATCGCCGCCCGCTCCGACGACATGTTCGGCCGCCTCGCCGGAGCGGGCATCGCCTGCTGGTTCGGCTTCCAGGCTTTCCAGAACATCGGCATGTGCCTGGGCATCATGCCGGTCACGGGGGTGCCGCTGCCCCTCGTGTCGTATGGGGGGACGTCGATGTTCGCCTCCCTGATGGCCGTCGGCCTGCTGCTCAACATCCATCTTCGTACCGAGCGCTCCCTGGGCCTCGGCGTCGTGCTACGCGGGCGGATCGCACGCTCGCGGCGCTACTGACAGCGGCTCGTGCCGGAGCGAGCGCGTACGCTGAGCAGCGACCTCACCCACCTGGAGCGCCTTCCGTCATGTCTGCCGAGTCCTTGTTCTCCAAGCTCGAGCCTCTGCTGCCCACGGTGCAGAAGCCGATTCAGTATGTCGGCGGGGAGCTGAACTCCACCGTCAAGGAGTGGGAGTCGGTGAGCGTCCGCTGGGCGCTGATGTACCCCGATGCCTACGAGGTCGGCCTGCCCAACCAGGGCCTGCAGATCCTCTACGAGATCCTGAACGAGCGCGACTGGATCCTTGCCGAGCGGACGTATGCCGTGTTCGCCGACATGGAGAAGGTGATGCGCGACAACGGCATCCCGCAGTTCACCGTCGACGCGCACCGCCCCGTGGGCGAGTTCGACGTGCTGGGCATCTCGTTCGCGACCGAACTCGGCTACACCAACATGCTGACCGCCCTCGATCTGGCCGGGGTTCCCCTGCACGCGGCCGACCGTGGCGAGACCGACCCGATCGTGCTGGCCGGCGGACACTCGGCGTTCAACCCGGAGCCGGTCGCGGACTTCATCGACGCAGCGGTGCTGGGCGACGGTGAGGAGATCGTGCTGGCGATCAGCGAGGTGATCCGAGAGTGGAAGGACCAGGGTCGACCCGAGGGCCGCGACGGGCTGCTGATGCGGCTCGCGATGTCCGGTGGTGTGTACGTCCCGAAGTTCTACGACGTCGACTACCTCGACGACGGCCGGATCAAGCGGGTCGCCCCGAATCGGCCCGGCGTCCCGTGGCGGGTCCACAAGCACACCTTGATGGACCTAGACCAGTGGCCGTACCCCAGCAAGCCGCTGGTGCCGCTTGCCGAGACGGTCCACGAGCGGTACTCGGTCGAGATCTTCCGCGGCTGCACGCGGGGCTGCCGGTTCTGTCAGGCGGGAATGATCACTCGACCGGTGCGGGAGCGGTCGATCACGACGATCGGCGACATGGTCGACAAGGGCGTGACCCGGTCCGGCTTCGAGGAGGTCGGCCTGCTCTCGCTGTCGTCGGCCGACCACAGCGAGATCGCCGAGGTGGCGAAGGGCCTGGCCGACCGATACGAGGGGACCAACGTGTCCTTGTCGCTCCCGTCGACACGCGTCGACGCGTTCAACATCACGCTCGCCAACGAGTTCTCGCGCAACGGCCGGCGCTCAGGGCTGACTTTCGCCCCCGAGGGCGGCTCCGAGCGGCTGCGCAAGGTGATCAACAAGATGGTCTCCGAGGACGACCTGATCGCCACCGTTGCAGCGGCGTACTCGCAGGGGTGGCGGCAGGTGAAGCTGTACTTCATGTGCGGGCTGCCGACCGAGACCGACGAGGACGTCCTGGCCATCGCGGACCTGGCCCGCAAGGTCATCGCGACCGGTCGCGAGGTGTCGGGGCGGCGAGACATCCGCTGCACGGTGTCGATCGGCGGGTTCGTGCCGAAGCCGCACACGCCGTTCCAGTGGACGGCGCAGCTCGACCACGAGACGACGGACCACCGCCTTCAGCTGCTCCGCGACGTGGTGCGCAAGGACAAGCAGTACGGCCGGGCCATCGGGTTCCGCTACCACGACGGGAAACCCGGGGTCATCGAGGGGCTGCTGTCTCGCGGCGACCGCCGCGTGGGCGGAGTCATCGAGGAGGTATGGCGCCAAGGTGGCCGCTTCGACGGGTGGAGCGAGCACTTCTCGTACGACCGCTGGCTCGCCGCCACAGAGGTGGCTTTGGCCGGCATTTCGGTCGACCTGGACTGGTACACCCTGCGTGAGCGGGAGTACGCCGAGGTGCTGCCCTGGGACCACCTGGACTCGGGACTCGACCGCGACTGGCTGTGGGAGGACTGGCAGGACGCTCTCAACGAGGTCGAGGTGGAGGACTGCCGCTGGACACCCTGCTTCGACTGCGGTGTCTGTCCGGAGATGGACACCCAGATCCAGGTGGGACCGACGGGCAAGCAGCTGCTACCGCTCTCGGTGGTCTGACACTGTCGGCGCGTTGGCCTACTGTGCGGCGATGACGTCGAATCAGGATCTGGTCGAGCGGTTCATCCGTACTCTCGAGGCTCGCGAGTGGGACGCATGGGGGTCCCTGCTGCATAGCGACGTCGTCTACGTACTGCCCCAGACTCGAGAGCGCATCAGGGGGCGCGATCGGTATCTCCGGTTCAACCGCGAGTTCCCGGGCGAGTGGCACCTAAGTCTCAAGGTGGCCATCGCCGACGAGCTCAACGGAGTGGCCTGGTTCTCGTGGCGCGTCGGCGCGGGTGAATCCGAGGACGCTGTGGCGTTCTTCGGCTTCGCTGACGGCCTGATCACCACCGTGACGGACTTCTGGCCCGAGCCGTACGACCCACCCGTGGGCCGTGACCACCTCGTCGAGCGGTGGTGAGAGCGAGTCACCCCAGATGGGCGCCGACGACGCTAGGGGCGCTTCTTGCGGTCCAGGGCTCGCTGCACGCGGCCTTGCGACTGTCCCAGCAGCTTGGCGAGGATCGGCAACCGGAAGCGGTAAACCACCACGGCGGCCACAACGAGGAGAATCAGGAACCAGATCATGGGTCCAGCGTACGGAGTCGAGACTGAGATCACGCATGGCTCCGCTCGGGCACGCTGAGTGCGTACGTTTCCGGCTGGCTGGTCCCTTGCCGGGACCTGCCGGGCGCGAGCCCGCGCTGTCCGGACGTTATCGTCGAACCGTGCCAGCTCAACCCGTCCAGCAGCCGCCGCCGGTGCAGAAGCTACGAATCCGCTATGCCAAACGCGGCCGGCTGCGTTTCACCAGCCATCGCGACTTCGGTCGGGCGTTCGAGCGTGCCGTGCGCCGGGCCAACCTACCCATCGCCCATTCGTCGGGCTTCAGCCCTCATCCGCGTATCTCGTATGCCAACGCCTCACCTACCGGCGCTGCGAGCGAGGCCGAGTACCTGGAGATCGGCCTGACCCGGGCCTGCGACCCCGACGAAGTGCTCATAGCCTTGGACGCCGCGCTCCCGCTCGGGCTGGACATCCTCGAGGTGGTGGTGGCAGGCCCGGGGGCGCTGTCGGACCGTCTCGAGGCCGGTCGTTGGACGGTCGAGATGCGAGGCGTACCTCACGAGCGGGCATGCACCGCCGTCAAGGCCTTCCTTGCCGCCGACGTGGTCGAGGTGGAGCGGATGACCAAGCGCGGGATGCGAACATTCGACTGCCGGGCCGCCGTCGTGTCGCTCTCGGTTGCCGAGCCGGGATCGACAGAATCAGAGTGTGCGATACTGGAGATGGTTGTAAGGCATGGCATGCCAGCCGTACGACCCGACGACATCCTCGCCGGTCTCCGTCAGGTGGCCGACCTCGCCGCCTCGGTTCCGCCGTTACAGAGCCGGATTGCGCAGGGTCCACTTGACCAAGAGACAGGCCACGTGGGTGATCCGTTCGGTACTGATCGCGACGCATCTCGATGAGAGAGCGACCGCTGACTGGCTGACGGGCCGCCTGGTGTGACGCAATCGTGGTGGTGTCGCCGTCGCTCTGGCGATGTTGCGGTCGAGATTCGACCGCGTATCGAAAGAGCGTGACCGCGAACTTGAGTGGTGGCCGAGGTCGGAAAAGGCCAGGTCACCGCCCCCTGATCGCCTCCGTGCGGCGCCTAGCGCCCGGAGGCACGAGGAGCCACACATGCTCGACGACGACACCACGTCACCAGTTCAGCCTGCGTCCGACCCGGCTGCCCCACCTGCCCGTCGACCCAGGCGCCGCGCGGCCAGCCGGCCCGCCGGCCCGCCGGCCCACGTCGAACCGACATCTGCTGAGGCGCCGACCAGCAGCGACGACCAGGTCACCGACCTGCCGGCTGTAGCCGAGCCGACCGAGGCCGAGCCCGACCTGTCCGAGCCGGAACTGACCGAACTGGCTGCCGCTGAAGCAGCCACGAACGAGGCTACGGCGCTCACGCCCGAGTCGGTCCAACCCGACGCGGCCCCCGCGACCACGGCAGCGCCAGTCACGACCGGCCAGTTCGGGGCCATCCCGTGGAGCACCGAGACCCCGCTCCAGGGCGTCGCGTCCGGGCCGAGTATCCGGTCGGGCAGCCTCGAGCCGGAGGGTGCGTCGCAAGCTGCTGCCCAGCCGCCGCCGGCCAAGAAGGCGACCTCACGACGGTCGACCCGCCGGACCGCGTCCAAGCGGTCGGCCGAGGTGAGCACGGCTGACCCCAGCGACTCCGACAACGACCCGAGCCAGTCCGCCAACGCCCGGGCCGACGCCGACGCCGGCCGGGCCGAGTCGCTCGCCGAGGCATCCGACCAGCCCCCCGTCACCGTGGCGGTGACGGAGCCCGAGTCGGAAACCGGCAAGCCGGTACGCCGGTCGAGGTCCCGTCGCGCTTCGAAGGCCGCAGCCGCAGAGAATCTCACCGAGGCGAACCCGGCCGTCCCCATGTCCGGCGACCTGGAAACGACCGCCCCATCATCGACCGACCCGATGTCCACCGACTCGTCCATGATCGACCTGCCGGTCGTCGACCAGCTGAACGACGCGCAGACGAACGACGCCCAGCCGAACGACGCCCAGCCGAACGACGCCCAGCCGAACGACGCCCAGCCGAACGACGCCCAGCCGAACGACGCCCAGCCGGTCGAAGGGCAGCCGGGCAAGGACGCCTCGACAGCTGCGACCAGCCCGGTGGCCCTGGTGTTCCAGGCCCCGGACTCGGTGAAACGCCCAGCCCGCAGACGCGCGACACGCGGCGCCGGCGCATCCGATACCCAAGCCCCGACTGCAGAGTCTGTCGAAGCCGCGCCCGAGCAGCCGCTCGATGTGTCGGCCGAGCGGATCCACACGGACGACGCCCCGCCGGACGACGCCCCGACGACGGGGGAGCGCGACCAGGGCGACGGTGGCAACAACCGCAGGCGGCGTTCGCGGGGTGGGCGCAACAGGCGCAAGTCCTCCGGCGACACCGACAAGGGGTCCACCGACACGCCGGATGCGACCTCCGACGATGCCGCTCAGAGTTCGGGTGCAGGCCAGCCGCGCGACACCGCCAACGACGCCGACGGCGCCGACCGCCCGGACGACGACGCTGGCTCCTCACACCGACGCCGACGCCGCCGCCGCAGTGGAGAAGCCTCCGCCGACGGTGCCGACGACCCGACGCCCACGGTGGTCAGGGTCCGCGAGCCACGCGCCAAGAAGGACACGATCAGCAGTGTCGAGGGTTCGACCCGGATCGAGGCCAAGAAGCAGCGCCGCCGCGAGGGTCGGGAGGCCGGCAGACGGCGCCCGCCGATCCTCAGCGAGTCCGAGTTCCTGGCCCGTCGCGAGTCCGTCGAGCGGGTGATGGCGATCCGACAGCGTGGCGAGGTCACCCAGATCGGCGTGCTCGAGGACGACGTCCTGGTCGAGCACTATGTCTCGCTCGAGTCGCAGAGCTCCCTGATCGGCAACGTCTACCTCGGCCGGGTCCAGAACGTGCTCCCGAGCATGGAAGCGGCCTTCATCGACATCGGCAAGGGCCGCAACGCCGTGCTCTACGCCGGCGAGGTCAACTGGGATCTGATGGGCGGCAACAACCAGCCCAGGCGGATCGAGAACGCGCTCAAGCCGGGTCAAGCGGTGCTCGTCCAGGTGAGCAAGGACCCGGTCGGTCACAAGGGGGCACGCCTGACCAGCCAGATCAGCCTTCCCGGCCGATACCTCGTGTACGTCCCTGCCGGTGGTACGAGCGGGATCAGCCGCAAGCTCCCCGACACCGAGCGGACCCGTCTTAAGAACCTGCTCAAGGACATTCTTCCCGACAGCGCCGGCGTGATCATCCGCACCGCCGCCGAGGGGGCGAGCGAGGAGGAGCTGACCCGCGACGTCACCAGGCTCACCGTGCGCTGGGAGGACATCGAGAAGAAGGTCAAGGGCGGCCAGGCGCCGGCCCTGCTCTACGGGGAGCCCGACACCACGATCAAGGTCGTCCGCGACCTGTTCACCGAGGACTTCACCAAGCTGGTGATCTCCGGCGACGACGCCTGGGACATGGTCGACGGCTACGTCCAGCATGTCGCCCCCGACCTGGCGGAGCGGCTGGAGCGCTACGACGGCGGAGGCGACATCTTCGTCGACCTGCGGATCGAGGAGCAGATCGCCAAGGCGCTCGAGCGCAAGGTCTGGTTGCCGTCGGGCGGTTCGTTGGTGATCGACCGAACCGAAGCGATGACCGTCGTCGACGTCAACACCGGCAAGTTCACCGGCTCCGGCGGGAACCTCGAGGAGACTGTCACCAAGAACAACCTGGAGGCGGCCGAGGAGATCGTGCGTCAGCTCAGGCTTCGCGATATCGGCGGGATCATCGTCATCGACTTCATCGACATGGTGCTGGAGGACAACCGTGATCTTGTTCTTCGCCGTCTCGTCGAGTGCCTCGGCCGCGACCGTACCCGCCACCAGGTCGCCGAGGTGACCTCGCTCGGGTTGGTCCAGATGACCCGCAAGCGGATCAGCACCGGACTGATCGAGGCGTTCAGCCACACCTGCGAGGTTTGTCAGGGCAGGGGTGTCGTGATCGAGCAGGAGCCTGTGGTCAACGACAGGCACACCGATGACGCGAACGGCCACCATCCCAACACACCCTCCAACGGCTCGCGGGGTTCGAAGC
Organism: Propionibacteriales bacterium; assembly: GCA_038239485.1. Taxonomy (GTDB): domain Bacteria; phylum Actinomycetota; class Actinomycetes; order Propionibacteriales; family Nocardioidaceae; genus DASQEH01. The sequence continues at coordinate 62,745 of JBBSET010000004.1, read as the reverse complement.
GCTCGACCAGCCGTCGCCGGGGCACGAGGGCGGAGGGGGGCGGCATCCCTGACGCCCTCATACCAGCGCTGCCGGACCCGACGTCCACCGCCGCCGCGGACGCCCCGGCCGCTGAGCCGTCCGACCCGCCGACGGAGCCCGACTCCGGCACGACCCAGTCGGACGTCGGGCCGGCAGCGCAGCTCGGACAAGGCGGCGCCCATGAGTCCGGCGACCGTGAGCAGGCCGTGATCCCCGGATGATGAGCCATACCCGGATCCGTTTTGACCGGGGCGGGGTCCGTCCGTAGACTTGACTGTCGGCGTGCGAGCCGTGCGCGCGACCCCGAGCCACCGTGTGAGCGGGCGGCATCGGTCAGCGTCACACCTGGCGTGTTGATGCAGTTCGTATCGAGTAGATGCAGTCCATACCGAAGAGAGTGAGTCCGCGGTGTACGCGATCGTGCGCAGTGGCGGCGGCCAGCAGAAGGTCGCTGTCGGCGACGTCATCGAGATCGACCAGCTCGGCCCCAAGGCGGGCGACAGCCTGTCGCTGCCGGCAGTGCTCGTGGTCGACGGCGACACCGTCACCTCCGACGCGGCCACCTTGGCCGGCGTCGATGTGCAGGCTGAGGTCGTCGGGCCGACGAAGGGCCCCAAGATCCACATCCTCAAGTACAAGAACAAGACCGGCTACCGCAAGCGCCAGGGGCATCGCCAGCACTACACCCAGGTCAAGGTGACCGCGATCAACACCACGGCGAGCTCTACCACCACCAAGGCTGGGGACTGACGAGATGGCACACAAGAAGGGCGCGGCCTCCACGCGTAACGGTCGCGACAGCAACTCCCAGCGACTTGGTGTCAAGCGGTTCGGGGGCCAGCTGGTCAACTCGGGCGAGATCATCGTCCGCCAGCGCGGCACGCACTTCCACCCCGGCACCAACGTCGGTCGTGGCGGCGACGACACCCTCTTCGCCCTGGCCGCCGGTAACGTCGAGTTCGGTACGCGACGCGGGCGCCGGGTCGTCAACATCGTTCCGTCGGAGTGACCCGCTCGGTTGAGTGAAGCGGTCTTCGCGGAAAGTCCCGAGCGCCACGTCGCCAAGACAACGCAGCGCTCGGTTCCAACCGGGCCTCAGGCCTGAGGAGTTGCACGATGGCCGTGCCGACATTCGTCGACAGGGTGATCCTGCATGTGGCCGGCGGCAAGGGCGGCGACGGGGTCGCATCCGTCCACCGGGAGAAGTTCAAGCCTCTCGGCGGACCTGATGGCGGCAACGGTGGTCACGGCGGCGACATCATCTTGCGCGTCGACCCGGACGTGACCACGCTGGTCGACTACCATCACGAGTCGCGGCGGCGCGCCACCAACGGCAAACAGGGTCAAGGCGACCATCGGTCGGGGGCCAATGGCGAGTCGCTGGTGCTGTCGGTACCCGATGGCACCATCGTGTCGACCAACCAGGGCCAGCTACTCGCCGACCTCGTCGGGGCCGGCACCGAGCTGGTCGTAGCGGCCGGCGGCCGTGGCGGACTCGGCAACGCGGCCTTGGCGAGCAAGGCGCGCAAAGCACCAGGATTCGCCCTGCTTGGTGAGATGGGCGACGAGCGGACCGTGATCCTCGAGCTCAAGGTGGTCGCCGACATCGGCCTGGTGGGGTTTCCCAGCGCCGGCAAGTCCAGTCTGGTGGCTGCCGTGTCGCGGGCCCGGCCGAAGATCGCCGACTACCCGTTCACGACTCTCGTCCCCAATCTGGGTGTGGTCACCGCCGGCGATATGACCTACACCGTCGCGGACGTACCCGGCCTGATCGAGGGTGCCAGCGAGGGCCGCGGCCTGGGCCACGACTTCCTGCGCCACATCGAACGGTGTGCAGCGCTGCTTCACGTTCTCGACTGTGCGACAGCCGAGCCGGGGCGAGACCCGATGAGTGACCTTGATGCCCTCGAGCGGGAGCTGAGCCTCCACGGCGGCCTCGAGGACCGGCCGCGGCTCGTCGCACTGAACAAGATCGACGTACCGGAAGCGCGCGAGCTGGCCGAGATGGTCAAGCCCGAGCTCGAGGCACGCGGGTACGACGTCTTCGAGATCTCTGCCGCTAGCCACGAGGGGCTCCGTGAGCTGACGTTCGCGATGGGCGGCGTCGTAACGTCGGCCCGCGCTGCGGCCGGCGACGCAACCCCGCCGCGCGTCGTGCTGCGACCTCTCGGCAACGACGAGCAGGACTTCTCGATCCGGCAGATCGACGGGGCCTGGCACGTGCGCGGCGCCAAGCCCCAGCGCTGGGTCAAGCAGACCGACTTCAGCAACGACGAGGCCGTCGGATACCTGGCCGACCGGCTGAACCGGCTCGGGGTGGAGGCACGGCTCGCGTCGATGGGTGCCCAGGTGGGTGACGACGTCGTGATCGGCGACGACGACAACGCGGTCGTCTTCGAGTTCGACCCCCAGGTCCAGGCAGGAGCCGAGACCCTTCTCGGCCGTCGCGGGCGGGACCTTCGGCTGGAGGGTCGGTGACCTTCTCCGGTGCCGATGTCGTCGCCGGGGCGAGGCGCATCGTCGTCAAAGTCGGGTCGTCGTCGCTGACGACAGGCCGTGGCCGCGTCGACGAGTCCCGCATCCAGGCGCTGGTCGACGAGCTTTCTGCTGCCCACCAGCGCGGCATCGAGCTCGTCCTGGTGTCATCGGGCGCCATCGCCGCAGGACTGGCGCCGCTCGGGCTGAGGGCGCGGCCACGCGACCTGGCCCGTCAGCAGGCCGCGGCAAGCGTCGGGCAGGGCCTGCTGATCCACCGGTACACAGCCGCCTTCGCCGCGCACGGTGTCACCGTCGGGCAGGTGCTGCTGACCGTGGACGACGTGACGCGGCGTGGTCATTACCGCAATGCCCACCGCACCTTCGAGAAGCTGCTCGAGCTCGGCGTGCTCGCCATCGTCAACGAGAACGACACCGTGGCCACGACCGAGATCCGGTTCGGCGACAACGACCGACTTGCCGCGCTCGTCGCCCATCTCGTGCACGCTGACGCCCTCGTACTGCTGTCGGACATCGACGGGGTCTACGACCGGAACCCGAGTCTCGAGGGAGCTGCCCGGCTGGTCGTGGTCAACGGCCCGGACGACGTCGCTCATATCGACCTCTCGGCCGCCGCCGGAGGCTCGCTTGGAACCGGAGGTGTCACCAGCAAGCTCGAGGCAGCCCGGATCGCCACCGCGGCCGGCATCCCCGCCGTCGTCGCCCGAGCCGACCAGATCGCCTCGGTGCTGGGCGGTGGCGCCGTCGGCACCTGGTTCGCGCCCACCGGCAAGCGCCGCGCCAGCCGGCTGCTGTGGCTGGCGCATGCGACCGAGCCGCAGGGCCAGCTGGTTCTCGACGCTGGCGCCGTGGTCGCGGTGACGACGCGCGGCACGTCGCTGCTGCCGGCCGGGGTCGTCGCCGTGCGGGGAACCTTCGTGGCCGGCGAGCCGGTGGACCTGGTCGACGAGGCAGGTGTGGCCGTCGCCCGTGGCCTGGTCAACTACGACGCCCGAGAGGTCCCCGCGCTGCTCGGACGCACGACGTACGACCTCGTGGCCGAGCTCGGTGGAGGCTACGAGCGAGAGCTCGTCCACCGCGATGACCTCGTTCTGCTGGGCTGAAATGAGACGGCGTCGCTGTGCGTAGTTACGATCGGGTACTTCGGGGATTATGACGCCCTCGTGGGCGGCGATGCAGCAGACTGACGACGACACAGCAGTTTGACTTCAGGAGTTTCGTTGACCGACGCACCCCGTCTCTGGCACGTAACTGTGACAGTGGGCGGCGACCCCCACGCGGCTGCGAGCACCTGCGCAGCACTCAGCCGGCTGCAGGTAGAGCGGCCCTTCTTCGACTCCATCCGCTACGACGAGCGCAAGGCCGAGCTGGCCTACTGGGAGGAGGGGGAGACCATGGTCGACGCCGCCTCCCTGGCGCTGCGGCTCTGGGACGAGCACCGCGAGTCGGCAGGTTTGCCGTTCTGGAAGGTCCTTGGACTGGAAGTGCTGGAGCGCGACGTCTACCAGGCCCGCCAGACCGTCTCGCCCCTCGCCGGCGTCGAGTCGGCTCCCCGGCACTTCTGATCGGTTGGCCCCACCCTCTCGGCGAAACAGTCGTGACCGCCCGGCGAAGCGTGCGGTTAGGCTTGGCAGATGAGTGAGGCGGCTGTACACGACGTGGCCCGGCGGGCGCGGGTAGCCTGCTCCGACCTTGCCGTCCGGTCGCGCGCCGCGAAGGACGCCGCGCTGGAGGCGATGGCTGACGCCCTCGAGTCCGCCTCGACCGTGATCCTTCAGGCCAATGAGCACGACGTGGCTGCCCAGGGGGCTGCTGGCACGTCGAAGCCGCTGGTCGACCGGCTCAGGCTGAGTCCCGGCCGGATCGCGGCGATGGCAGCCGGCCTCCGCGACCTCGCGGCGCTTCCCGATCCGGTTGGCGAGGTGGTTCGCGGAGGCGTCGCCCCGAGCGGCATCGAGCTGCGCCAGGTCAGAGTGCCCTTCGGTGTCGTCGCGATGGTCTACGAAGCTCGTCCCAATGTCACCGCCGACGCGGCCGGTATCTGCCTGAAGAGCGGCAACGCGGTCCTGCTGCGCGGCTCGTCCTCGGCCCTGGAGTCGAACACGGCAATCATCGACGCGCTCCGGTCGGCCCTCACCGACGTGGGGTTGCCGGAGGACGCCGTGCAGCTCGTGCCGGGTGGCCGCGACGCCGTCGGGCATCTGATGAGGGCCAACGGACTCGTCGACCTGCTGATCCCGCGGGGCGGCGCCGACCTGATCCAGCGTGTCGTCACCGAGTCGACGGTCCCGGTGATCGAGACGGGTATCGGCAACTGCCACGTGTATGTCGACGCCGACGCCGACCTCGACCTGGCCGAGCGCATCGTCGTCAACTCCAAGGTCCACCGGCCCAGTGTCTGCAACGCTGCGGAGTCGCTGCTCGTACACGAGGCCGTCGCCGACGAGTTCCTGCCCCGCGTCGTCAAGGCGCTGCAGGCCGAAGGTGTGACGGTCCATGGCGACGACCGTGTGCGCCGCTCCGGCCCCGACGTCGTACCCGCGACCGACGAGGACTACGCCAGCGAGTACCTGTCGCTCGACATCTCAGCGAAGGTCGTCGGCTCGATCGACGATGCGATGACCCATATCCGCGACTACGGCACCGGTCATACAGAGGCGATCGTGACCCGGTCGCTGGCGGCGGCCCGGCGGTTCACATCGGTCGTCGACGCGGCGGCAGTCGTCGTCAACGCATCGACCCGTTTCACCGACGGCGGTGAGTTCGGCTTCGGCGCCGAGATCGGCATCTCGACGCAGAAGCTGCACGCTCGGGGGCCGATGGGGCTGCAGGAGATGACCTCGACCAAGTATGTCGTGACCGGCGACGGCCAGATCCGGGAGTGACAGGCTAATCTTGCCTGATGCATCTCCTCGCCGCCGCTCAAGAGCAAGCCAGGCACCTGCCGGCGCCCCCGATCGTCTTCGGTCTCGTCGCCTTCGGGCTCCTGCAGCTTCTGATGCTCGGACTGCTGATGTTCGGGAAGGGCCGGCCGCACAGCTGATGACACGGAGACGTCGACGTGTCGGGGTGATGGGCGGAACCTTCGATCCGATCCACCACGGCCACCTCGTCGCGGCCTCCGAGGTCCAGGCCTGGTTCGACCTCGACGAGGTCGTCTTCGTGCCGACCGGCCGGCCCTGGCAGAAGTCGAGCCGTGACGTCGCCCCGGCCGAGGACCGATACCTGATGACCGTGATCGCGACGGCGTCCAACCCGCGCTTCTCGGTATCCCGGGTCGACATCGACCGTGACGGGCCCACCTACACGATCGACACGCTGAAGGACCTGCGGGAGTCGAGGCCGGAGGCCGACCTCTACTTCATCACCGGGGCCGACGCACTGGCTCAGATCCTCACCTGGCATGAGGCCGCGGAGGTCTTCACACTCGCCCATCTCGTCGGATGCACCCGGCCGGGCACGACCATCGACGAGTCGACCGTTGCCGGTCTGCCTCCCGAGGGGGTCACGATCATCGAGGTGCCCGCGCTCGCCATCTCGTCGTCGGAGTGCCGGGCCAGGGCGCGCAAAGGCGAGCCCGTCTGGTACCTCGTCCCCGACGGCGTCGTCCAGTACATCAACAAGCGTGGCCTCTACATGCCACGTCCTATCGCCATCGCACGACAGGAGAGCGCATCTTCGTGACCGCAACCGACAGGGCCATCGAGCTCGTCCGCATCGCTGCCAACGCAGCGTCGGACAAGCTGGCCGAGGACATCATCGCCTTCGACGTCTCCGAGCAGCTGATCATCACCGACGCCTTCGTGCTCTGCTCGGGCACCAACGACCGGCAGGTGAAGGCGATCGTGGACGAGATCGAGGACAAGCTGCGCGTGGGGGGCGCCGGGATGGCGCGACGTGAGGGTGAGCGCGACGGGCGTTGGGTACTGATCGACTACGGAGAGATCGTCGTGCACGTCCAGCACGTCGAGGAGCGGGCCTTCTACGCCTTGGAGCGGCTGTGGCGAGACTGTCCGGTCATCGCTCTCCCCGTGGTGGTCGCCAGCGGGCGAACTGGTCTGCCCCATGCCTCCCGGAGTACCGGCATCGCGGACGTCTGATGAAGCTCCTGCCGCGGTCGGCACAGCCGAGACGGTTGGTGCTGGTCCGCCATGGTCAGACCGAGTGGAATCGTATCGGGCGGGCACAGGGGCACGCCGACGTCCCGCTCGACGACACCGGGCTGGCGCAGGCGGCCGCTGCCGCCGAGCATCTGGCCAGCTACCAGCCGGCCTTCATCTGGTCGAGCGACCTGGCCCGGGCTCGGCAGACGGCCGAGCGCATCGCCGAACTGACCGGACTGGGCATCAGCTTCGACAAGCGGCTCCGCGAGTACGACGTCGGGCTGCGCCAGGGGCTGACCTTCGAAGAGTTCGCCGAGCAGCAACCGGAGGTCTTCGCCCAGTGGCGTGCCGGCGAGCTCGACCGGGTTCCCGGCTCGGAGACCGACGACGAGGTTGAGCACCGGATGACCGACGTGCTGGACGACGCCGTCGCCGAGCTCGGCGAGTTCGATACCGGCATCCTGGTCGGTCATGCGGCCTCGCTGCGAACCGGGATCCTGGCGTTCTTCGGCGCTCCGCCCGAGCTGCGCGAGATGCTCGCGGGGATGGCGAACTGCGCGTGGGCGGTGCTCGAGCAGCATCCCCACCGCGACTGGCAGATCATGGACTACAACGCCCGTACGCTGCCCGATGAGATCGAGCTGGCTGACGACCTGTCGGGTCGCTAGCCGCCCGGTTCGGCGCGTTCCGCTTCGATTTCGTGCAGCGGCGGCGGTTGGCTACACTCGTCAGGCTCCCGAGGACTAGCCCTCGAGGAGCGCGATTGCGGGGCTGTGGCGCAGCTGGTAGCGCACCTCCATGGCATGGAGGGGGTCAGGGGTTCGAATCCCCTCAGCTCCACCCGATAAACGTGCAGGTCAGAAGCGCCGAGTCCGATCACGTGGGTCACGCAAGGGCAGACGAGAGAAGCACCCCAGCGCTGTTCTAAGGGTGACCGGGGGTCTTGCGGTCGACGTGGTCATAGACCTCATTGCCGAAGGTGGTGGCTCCGCAGCCGCACTCCTGGATCCTGGAGAACGGTCCCGACGATGGATGCCAAGTGTGGGTGTGCACCGGGGATTCTTCAGGCTGAGCGACCCCGGAGGTCTGGGCCACCCCGCGCATGGCCTGGACTCCGCCGGTGGCGAAGTGCGCGACGAGAAAAGCGGATCGGGTGACCTCGGCGCTGTCCATGACCCTCCCTGAGAGACGAGCTGGGACCGCCAGCCCCTCCACCGACGAACGGTCCCAACTTCCGCCACAACGTACCGGCGACCTCATTGTTCGATGGTGCAAGAAGCACACATTAGGTGTGGTAAGTCCTGAAAACCTCCCAGATCATCTAAATCGCCGGGCGCGATGACGGTCCGTCACGAAGAAGAAGAGGGGAGACAGAAAAGCACCCCCAGCTCTCGGATCCGGGTGGTGCTCACACTCGAGTGAATCAAGAGTTCACGCCTTCGCGGCCTGCCTGTCGATCTCGGGCAGGTGTTGTCCCGCCCACCCCGCCAGCTGGTTGAGGATCGGCGCAAGAGCGGTGCCGGACGCCGTGAGCTCGTAGATGACCCCCGGTGGGCGGGTGTCGGTAACGGTCCGCTGGACCAGACCGGCAGACGCAAGCTCGGAGAGCCGATCCGACAAGACGGAATCGGTGATGGACCCGATACCTCGCCGAAGGTCGGCGAAGCCGGACGGTCCGCCCCCGAGGACTCCCAAGATGATGCCGTTCCAGCGCTTGCCGAGCAGGCCGAAGGCCGTGACCAGGGCCGCCTCGCAGGCAGGTGCCGCGGGATCGTGCTGCGCCGTCACCGGCTGGTCGGCCATGCAAACCAGTATATGCTCACTTGCTTATACAATGCTGCTAGGCTATTACTAGTAGATAGGTGAATACGTGCCGCACGTACGGAACGTGCTCGACTCTGGAGGTACTCATGTCCTTGTTCCGCCTCGACGCCAGCATCCGCATCGACGGATCGCACAGCCGCGAGATCGCCGACATCGTTGAAGAGACCTGGCATTCGGCCAACCCGAGCGAGGCCGTGGTCCGTCGCCACATCGGCACCGAACCGATACCGGCGACGGCGTGGGCAAGCGCCGTGTCGGCGTCGATGACCCCGGAGAGGGAGCGCACTCTGGAGCAGGCGCGCGCTGTCGCCCTGGCGGCGGAGGCGACCGATGAGCTCGTCGTCGCGGGCGCTCTGCTCTTCGCTGTACCCCTTTACAACTTCGGCGTCTCGCAGCACTTCAAGACCTATGTCGACCTCGTGACGACCGACCCCAGGATGGCGGCCGGCGTCGAGCCGGCGCTGGCCGGCAAGCCGGCGGTGCTCGTCACCGTCCGCGGCGGCGGCTACTCCGCCGGGACACCCCGAGAGGGCTGGGACCACGCCACGGGGTGGATGCGGCGGATCCTCGAGGTCGTCTGGCAGCTCGACCTCAAGGTGGTCGAGAGCGAGCTCACCCTTGCCGGCGTGAACCCCGCGTTGGACCAGTTCAAGGACCTGGCGGCACAGCTGCGCTCGCGCGCCGAGGACGAAGCTCGTATCCACGGCCGCTCGCTGGCGAGGCGCCTGGTCGCCTGAGGGCACAGGACGGGTGCACGATCATCGTGGGTCACTCCTCGCCGGGGTCAGGAGCCCTCCTGCACCTGGAAGATCTCTTGGGCGACCAAGCCGTGGGCCTCGCGGTGCACCGTCGCAGCGGCATCGGCCGATGGCGCCTCGACGAGGCAGAAGACCTTGCCCTGCTGCTCGTCGACCCAGTAGCGAAGGTAGTTGACGTCGTACTTGGCTTGAGTCTGCAGGTCGGCCATGTGGGCCTGGGCGACGTCGTCGACGGCGACGCCCTCCTCGATGCTGTGGATGTCCATGTAGAGGGGCATGATCTCTCCTTTTTCTGTGGGTTGGTCTGATGAGTCGACCCTATGACGACATGCTCGCCCGCAGATCGGGAACGGCTCCCTACCTTGCTTGGCTCCCTCCCCATATATGGGTGGTGCCGTGGGCGAGCTACACGCATCCGAGCCCACGTCGTCCGGCAACGCCAGAGTCCGGGCGGGTCAGCCCGCCCTACCGTGCGGGTCCGGCGGCGGCGACCGCGGGAACCAGCCCGAGCCTGCGGGCTTCCGACGCGGCAGCTGAGCGCGTGGGCGCACCGAGCTTCGCCAAGACGGCAGACACGTGATGGTCGACCGTCTTGGCGGAGATGAACAGCCGGGTGCCGATCTCGGCATTGGTGAGCCCTTCGCAGACCCGGTCGAGGACCTCACGCTCGCGACGTGTCAACCCGAGCGGGTGCGAGCGGGTGCTGGCACGCGCGCCGGTGGGGATCGACCGGATGCCGAGCAGCCGCATCTTCTGCTGAGTGAGGCGAGCGGCCGCCGTGGCCCCGAGCTGAGAGAACGTCGTCACCGCCTCCCGCAGCAAGGGCGCGTCGTCGGTGTCGCTGAGTGCCAGCGCGGCTTGGTACGCAGACCCCAGGCCGACCCACGCCTGCGCTGCTGCCTTGGCGTCGCCGCCAAGCATCCGCTGGAACGGTTCAGCGAGCTCGCCTTGCACCGAGCGCGTCGATCCGACGCGGCGGAGCCAGCCTGCGACTGCTCCCCGTTCCCAGCGGTCGAGGCTCCCGCACACGTCGGCTGCCAGCTCGGCCTCGACCCGTGCAAGGTCCGGCTTTCCGTCGAGCCAGTACGCCTCGGCGCGCGCCAAGCGGAGCGGCACGATCTGTTGAGGCTGTTCGGTGGCCTCGGCGAGCGCCATCGCGTCGTCGAGGCACGCCCACCCGCCCGGCTCTCCGCGCCTGACCCGGATGATACCGAGCATCGCCAGCGGGCAGAGCCGGTTGACGGGGGACGCCGCAGCCCGGTCGAGCAACTCGATGCTGAGGGCGACCGCGTCGTCCCAGCGGCCGGTCTTCTCCAGCGAGCTGACTCGCTCACCGCGAAGGCAGGTGGCGAACGTCGTGATGTCGTGCTCGTCGCAGTAGGCGACGCCGTCCACGAAGTACCGTTCGGCTTCGGCGAACCTCTGCTCGGCACAGAGCACGCTGAACAGGTTGGAGAAGGCTCGACCCGCCTGTTCGTCATGGCCCGCCGAGACTGCGATCTCCAGCGCCCGGCGCAGCCGGGGTGTCCACTCCCTGTCCATGGCCGCCAGCGAGCAGGCCTCGGTGTCGAGCGCGTCGCTCATCACCTCCGACGCCCCCAGCGGCTCGGCGATCCGCTGCGCCCGTTGTGCGTGCTCGATCGCCGCAGCGTGTTCGCCTCTCATCATCTCCTGGCCTGCGAGGCCGGCGTACGCCCACGCCAGTTCGACACTCGGTCCGAGGGGCTCGACGGTCGTGACGGCTGATGCCGCCGCGGAGAGCGCTTCGTTGCCGCGGCACATCCGCCACATCGCACACGACAGGAGCCGGAGCCTGCGGCTCTCGCTCGCGCGGTCACCGAGCTGACGCCATAACGCCAGGGCCCGCTCGCAGGTGTCGGCAGCGTCCTGCCACCGGTCGAGCAGGGACATCTCGTGGGAGAGGCCGTCGCACAGCCCCGCGACGACCGCGGGCTGCCCGCCGGCCGAGGAGCGCAGCGCCCGCTCGTACTGCGCGGCGGCCTCACGGTGCGAGCCCAGCTCAGACGCGTGCCGAGCGGCCGCCGGGGCGTACTCGAGGACTGCCGCCGCGTCACCGGCCCCGTCGGCGTGGAAGGCGAGCTGGGCGCCGTCCCCACATCCCAGCGAGCGTAACGACGCCAGGATGCGGGCATGGACCAGCACGTGGCGATGCGCGCCGAGGGCCTGCTCCACCGCCAGCCGGGCGATCTCGTGGCGGAACCTGAGCGACGTCGTGTCGCCGACGAGCAACCCCGACGCGAGCAGCTCGTCCACGACCGACGGGGGGCATCGTGTGACCGACTCCAGCAGCGGCAGATCGATCCGGGTGCCGATCAGGGCGGCCGCGTTCAACACGGTCCGCGACGGGTCGCTCAACCGGGTGACTCTGGCCAGGACAGCGTCGCGAGCCGACGGGGGGACGTCCCCGGTCCCCGCCTGGATCACCTCGGTGACGTAGAACGGGTTGCCGCTGGTGAGCCGGTACAGCTCGGAGGCCGAGAGTCCGGTGCCCCCGGCCAAGACCCGGACGGCGCCCTCGGACAGCGGCGCCAGCCCGATCCGCCGGGTCGAGCGATGTGTCGCCAGCTCGCCCAGCGCGAGCCGTAGCGGGTGGTTGGCCGCCATCGCGTCGTCCCGGTAGGTCACGATGACGAGGGCCTCGCAGCTGCGGACACGACGGCCGAGGAAGCGGAGCAGGTCGATGGTCGCCTCGTCGGCCCAGTGGGCGTCCTCGACGACGACGACGTTGAGGGCCCCCGGCTCGTTGAGCTGGCGGAGCAGGGCGCCGAACAGGTCCTCCCTGGCGGCGTGGGAACGCGTCAGGTCGAGCAGGTCGCCACCGAGCTGGCTCGCGAGGTCGAACAGCGGGCCGAGCGGACGGGGGATGAAGAGGCCGTCGCACCCGCCCCAGGTCCATCGGGAGTCCGGCAGGTCGTGCTGCAGGTGCTCGACGAGCGTCGACTTCCCGACCCCAGCCTCGCCGGAGACCAGCACCAACCGGCCCTCACCGGCCCTCGCGTCGGCTGCGTACTCCGACAGCGACGCAAGCGAGGACTCCCGTTCGAGCAACGACATGCTCCAGTGTCTGCTACCGGGGCGGGCGACCGCTAGCGAAAAGTGGTGAAAGGGAAACGAACCCGTCGAGCCCTCGCATGGTCGGGGTTTGCCAGCGCCCTCCCGGCTAGCAGAACTCCCTGATGACCTGGGCGCGGGTGGACCGCTTCGTCGCCCACTCCTGTGCGTAGAGCAGACCGTACGTGAAGCCGTTCTCGCCGCCGCTCGTCCCGGCCCGCATCCCCAGCTGTCGCAGCATCGCGGCACACACGACGCTGTCCTGGAACTCCCCGAGCAGTGTCTGCAGCGCCTTGGCCCGGTCGATCGCCTGCTCGGTGCGTCCGCTGAGCACGGACTGGGCGAGCTCGCAGGCGTAGCGGTACCGCTTCTCGGCCTTGCGGGCACTGTGGAGCAGGTCGTCGTCGGCCTCGGGCTGAGCAGCCCGGTCAAGCCGCCTGCGCATCGTCTTCTCCGCCGCCGCGACGTACGTCTCCGCCGTCTTCTTAGGCGTGTCGGCTGCCTCGGTCCAGGGCGGGTCGACCCGCCACTGTTCGACCAGGGTTAGCAGGGCCAGGTATCGCTTGCCGTTCATCGCCCGCCTCAGCCGGTTGTACCGGGTCGCGCGCTGCGACGCCACGGTTGACTCGACTCGCGCGGCCACCGGACCGATGACGAGGTCCTTCGGCAGCTCGGCGACCTTGTCGGACAACCGCCTGCCCTGCACGTCGAGGTCGCGGACGTCGCCCAGCAGGGAGGCGTACCAGACCAGCTCGGCCTCCAGGCGATCGGCACCGGCCTGGTCGAAGAGCGGGCCGAACGTCTTGACGGTGCTCCGCAACCGACGGACGGCGACCCGGGTCTTGTGGACGGCGTTGATGTCGCGACGCAGCGCCAGGTCGCCGTTGACGATCGCGGCGTACTGGGTCTGCACGTAGTCGTCCACGAGTCGCGCCAGCTGCTTCGGTCGGGTCACCTCGGGGGGGTCGCCGAGCGCTCGCCCCGACTTCGACGAGCTCAGCGACTCCTGGGCCCCGGCTTTGCGCAGCCGTTTGCCCACCTGGGCGAGCAGGTCCTCATCGCCGGCACCTGCGAGCTCGACCTCGATCTCGCGCCAGTCGTCTACCCTCGCCGCCCCCCAGTCATCGACAGCCGAACTTCCGGTCGAGGTGACGGTGTGCACCTTGTCGTCGGCCACCTCGGCGAGCATCCGACCGTCACCGTCCAGCAGCTGATGGCTGTCCCTGGTTGTCGAGACCGTGACGGTCGGGACGAGCTTCTGACCGCGGCGGACGCCGAGGAGAAGGGTTGCCAGCTCACGTGGCACTGCCGCGGACTGCGAGTCGACCCTGATCTCGGTACGGCCCACGGCGGCGGGCACCTTCAGGTGCCAGCCGGCGTCCTTGCCGCCGGTGCGACGGCGAAGGGTGATGGCGTGGCGACGCAGAGCAGCGTCGGGTGTGTCGTAGTAGGTGGCCTCCAGCTGGTAGGTCGCCGCTTCGATCCGCTTGACCGAGTCGACCGCCAGGCCGGGAAGGGCGAAGTCCGGGCCGACGTCGTACTTGTCCTCGACCTCGCGATACTGGTGAACCATCGACCTGTAACCCCTGCTATCTCGTGAGTCGGTGCGGCCCGATCGAAGACTCTCGACCAGAGGGTCTATCTTATCGGCCTGTGACATGGCCGGCCGAAGGACGACGGGTGCCCCCTCGCCGACAGGCACGATGAAAGGGCGACGAGATGAGTGGGGACGCGACGAGTGACGAGACGGTTCGCGAACTGCTGTCCGACAGCTTCGACCGGATCCGCGAGCTGGTGGAGTCCGTCACGGACGGGCTCACGCTGGACGTGTCGACGTACAGACCCGACCTCGAGGCCAACTCGATCTGCTGGCTGGTCTGGCACCTGACCCGCGTACAGGACGACCACATGGCGGCGCTGGCAGGCGTCGACCAGGTCTGGACGTCGAGCGGGTGGCACGACCGCTTCGGCCTCCCGTTCGAGGAGGGCGAGACCGGCTACGCCCAGAGCAGTGCCGCCGTCTCCGAGGTCAGGGTCGACGCCGACCTGCTCGACAGGTACCACGACGAGGTGCACCAGCGGTGCCTGGCCTACGTCGAGGGCCTGACCGCCGGCGATCTGGAGCGGGTCGTCGACGACCGGTGGGACCCGCCGGTGACCGCGGGCGTGCGGATCGTCAGCGTCCTCGGAGACTGCCTGCAGCACATCGGACAGGCGGCCTACCTCCTGCCGATCGCGCGGCGCGCCGTCTCCGGATCGCCGCGGAACGGCTGAGCTGTCACCTTGGGACCTGTCAGTCGATGTCGACGATGACCGGGGCGTGGTCGCTGGCGCCCTTGCCTTTGCGAGCCTGCCTGTCGATGCCGCCGCCGACGACGCTGGCGGCAAGGGCCGGGCTCGCGAGGCAGAAGTCGATCCGCATCCCTTCGCGACGGGCGAAGCGAAGGCGGGTGTAGTCCCAGTAGGTGAAGACACCTGGGCCGGGCGCGTAGGGCCGTACCACGTCGGTGAAACCGATGTCGTCGATGGCGAGGAAGCCGGCTCGCTCCGGTGGGGAGACGTGGGTCGAACCAGCGAACGCGGCCATGTCCCACACGTCCTCGTCGTAGGGGGCGATGTTCCAGTCGCCCATCAGCGCGACCAGCGCGGACGGGTCGGCGGCCAGCCAGCCGGCGCCTGCCGATCGCAGGGCCGCCACCCAGGCGAGCTTGTAGTCCAGGTGGGGATGCCCGAGCTCACGGCCGTTCGGGACGTACACGCTCCAGACGCGGACGCCGCCGCATGTCGCCGCGACGGCTCTGGTCTCCACCGCGGGCGGTTCGCCCCAGGCGGGCTGGCCGGGAAAACCGCGCTGGACGTCGACCAGGCCGACGCGAGACACGATCGCCACGCCGTTCCACCGCGAGGTGCCGTGATGCGCCCACTCGTACCCGAGACCCTCGAAGACTCCGCCGGGGAACTGGTCGTCGCGGCACTTGGTCTCCTGGATCGCGAGGACGTCGACCTCGTTGGCGCGAAGCCAGCCGGCTACCCGGTCGACTCTGGCCCGGATCGAGTTGACGTTCCACGTAGCGATGCGCATCCGGCTCAACGTACCCGCGGACACCCGTCCGGCCCCACCCAGTCCCAGCTCCGGCGAAGCACCGGAAACGCCACAGTAACGAGCGCGCAACGACACCGAGCGCTTCGCCCACGATAATGTGGTCATGTCTACTGCGACCGGCACCAAACCCGAGGATCTCGTCCGCAGCTACGCCGACAAGGTCGTCGCCGTCGAGCCGGGCGGGGTGGAGTTCATCCCGCTCGAGGCGCGGCACGGCGGCCCGCTCCAGCTGGTCTGGACCTGGTCGTCTCCCAACATGGAGTTCGCCACCATCGGCGTCGGCATCCTCGGCGTCCTCTACTGGGGGCTGACGTTCTGGCAGTGCGTGGCCGCCATCGTGCTCGGTACCGCACTCGGCTCCGTCACGCACGGAGTCCTGTCCAGCTGGGGACCGCCGAGCGGGCTGTGCCAGATGGTGATCAGCCGGACAGGGTTCGGCTTCATCGGCAACGTGTTCCCCGCAGGTCTCAACGCCGTCGTCGCAGGGGTCGGGTGGTTCGCGGTCAACAGCATCTCGGGCGCGCTCGCGCTGCACGCGCTCGTCTCCGGCCTCCCGAAGCTGCTCTGTCTGATCATCGTCGTGGCCGCCCAGCTCGCGATCGCCTTCCTGGGGCACAACCTGGTGCACGCGTTCGAGCGGTACGCCTTCCCGGTGCTGTCGATCATCTTCGTCATCGCCTGCATCGTGGTGCTCTCCAAGTCGCACCCCGGCGCCGCCGCGATGACGGACTTCGCGCCGCCCACGACGGGCGGCTTCCTGCTCATGATGGGCGCGTCGTTCGGGTATGCGTGCGGATGGAACCCTTACGCCTCCGACTACACCCGCTACCTGCCGCCGACCACCAAGGCGCTCCCGGTGGCTCTGAGCGCCGGACTCGGACTCTTTGCGTCCTGTGTGCTGCTCGAGGTCGCGGGTGCGGGCATGGTGACGGCGGGCGGATCCGCGGTCGACCCGGGGCAGTTCACCGGGCTGCTGCCGACCTTCCTCGCCAAGTTGACCCTGCTGGCCATCTGCCTGGGCGCTGTCGCAGCGAACGCCCTCAACGTCTACTCCGGCGCGATGTCCTTCATGGCCGTCGGCATCAGGCTCCCGACGCGCGAGTCGCGGGCGATGGTCGCCTTGGGGCTCGGTCTCATCGGGCTGGTGGTCGCCGCGTTCGGGCTGGGCAACGCCGGCACCAACTACGAGAACTTCCTGCTGGTGATCAGCTACTGGATCAGCCCCTGGCTGGGCGTCGTGCTCGTCGACCGGTGGTTGCGGCGCGGCCAGGACCTGGAGCCGCTGATGTCGAGGCGATCGGTGAACTGGGCGGGTCCGATCGCGATGGCGTTGGGAATGGTCATCTCCATCTGGCTCTTCGCCAACCAGACGAAGTACGTCGGCGTCGTCCCGAAGGCTCACCCGTCCGTCGGTGACATCACGTTCGAGGTCGGGTTCGTCATCTCGGCGGTGTCCTACTGGATCCTCTACCTGGTGATGCCGCAGCCCAGTCTGACAGCCATCCGCAGCGAGACTGGAAGCGCCGCCTGACCGTGCCTGCCAGGCCTGACCCGGCGGCGATGCTGGCGGTCGCGATCGAGGAGGCCCGCACCGGGCTGTCCGAAGGCGGTATCCCCATCGGGGGAGCGTTGTTCGGCCGTGACGGGAGCCTGCTCGGGCGCGGCCACAACCGACGCGTCCAGGACGACGACCCATCAATGCACGGGGAGACCTCGGCCTTCCGCAACGCCGGGCGACAGGCGTCGTACCGAGGGACGACGATGGTCACCACACTGTCGCCGTGCTGGTTCTGCAGCGGGCTGATCCGCCAGTTCGGGATCTCCAACGTCGTGATCGGAGAGGCTCAGACCTTCTTCGGCGGTCACGACTGGCTGGCGGAGAACGGCGTGAGAGTGACCATTCTCGACGACCAGGAGTGTGTGCGGATGATGAACGACTTCATCGGCGCTCACCCGGCACTGTGGAACGAGGACATCGGCGAAGAGTAGGGAGGTCGCCGTCTCGGTCACCGGTTCGACCGGGACGGGGCAGTACGGTTGCTGCCGTGACGATTGCGAACGAGTCCCGCCTCGAGGAGTTGAGTGAGGCCTCGAAGCCGCCGGGGTGGCTGGCCGGCGCGCTCGTCGTCGTGGTCGGCCTCCTCGTCGGAGCGTCGACGTCGATGCTCCAGACGTACCTCGACGCGCCGTGGCTGAGCCTGGTGAACGCCGCCAGCCCGTGGTTGACGCCCGCGTTCCTGTTGGGGGCGATCTGGCGGCGGCCGGGTTCGGCGGCGTTGTCAGGACTGAGCGCGTGCCTGCTCGAGCTGGTGGGCTACTACGCGACCGCGACCGCTCGGGGGTACCCCGTCTCGCACGGCATCGTGCTGTTCTGGGTGGCGTGCGGGGTGGTCGGCGGCCCGGTGTTCGGCGCCGCCGGTCGGCTGTGGTGGGATGCGCCGCGACGGCTCGTCGGGGCCGGCCCGGCCGTGCTGGCGTCGGCGTTCTTCTCCGAGGCCCTGGTCGCCTACGGCTGGCGTCTGCACTACTGGTCGAGCGCTGTGCTGTTCGCGGTGATGGGGGCCGTCGCCATCGTCCTGCTCGGGCTCCGGGGGCAGCAGCACCGCCAGATCGGGCGCTGGTTGGTCCTCGTGATCCCGATCGCTGTCTTGGCTGAGTTCGCGCTCGAGCTCGTCTACAAACAATCCTTCTGAGGCTCAGAACCGGGGGCCACCCTGCCAGTCCTCCTTCTCGTCTTCGTCCTCGTTCAGGCGGGGGTCGTGCTGAGGCGACAGGGGAGGCGGTTCGGACCGGCCGAGCCCGCGGAGCTCCTGTCCATCAGCTCAGCGGGGTATGCGCGGCGGCTACCCGCTCCCGGCCAGCGGGCGGACCGGGAGGGGTACCGTCACCGAACGGTCGTCCACCGAGCTGCTCGCGGTTGTGCGGCTCCAGCCAGTTCAAAAGGTCCGGGCCCTTCGGGACGATCTGAGTGGGGTTGATGTCGACGTGGACGATGTAGTAGTGCTGCTTGATCTGGACGAAGTCCGTCGTATCGCCGAAGCCCGGGGTCTGGAAGAGGTCGCGGGCGTAGGCCCACAGCACCGGCATCTCGCTGAGCTTGGTCCGGTTGCACTTGAAGTGACCGTGGTAGACCGGGTCGAACCGGGCGAGCGTGGTGAAGAGCCTGACGTCCGCCTCGGTGATCGTGTCTCCGACCAGGTACCGACGGTCGCAGAGTCGCTCGCTGAGCCAGTCCAGACGCGAGAAGAGCCGGTCGTAGGCGCGGTTGTAGGACTCCTGCGAGCCCGCGAACCCGCAGCGGTAGACGCCGTTGTTGACGTCGCGGAAGACCAGCTGGGCCACCTCGTCGATCTCGTCGCGCAACGGCTCCGGGTACAGGTCGGGCGCCCCCTCGCGGTGGTACTCGCGCCACTGTGTCGAGAGGTCGAGCGTGATCTGTGGAAAGTCGTTGGTCACGACCTGGCCGGTGGGGATGTCGACGATCGCGGGCACCGTGATCCCGCGCTCGTATCCCGGGGTGCGGGCGAAGTACGCCTGCTGCAGATACTTGATGCCGAGCACCGGGTCGACGGCGTCGGGGTCCAGGTCGAAGGTCCAGCTTCGCTTGTCGTGTGTCGGCCCGCAGATGCCCATCGAGAGCACGCCCTCCAGCCCGAGGAGGCGGCGCACGATGATGGCGCGGTTGGCCCAGGGACACGCACGCGCCACCACCAGTCGGTAGCGTCCCGGCTCGACCGGGTAGCCGTCGCGGCCGTCAGCGGTGATGCGGGTCGTGATGTAGTTCGTGTCGCGCGAGAACTCCTTGCCCGACTCGACATAGGCACCCTTGGTGGTGTGCCCCTCGGTGCTCTGCACGGTCATCGTGTCCCGTCTTCCGTCGGCCTCTAGGCGTCAGCATGTCGCGGCCAGCCTAAGTCGTGGCGGCCAGCGTCCTCGCGACCGCCTGGATCTGCGCAGGCCCGACCCGGCAGCAACCGCCCACCAGGCGAGCCCCGCCGGCCACCCAGTCATCGATCTGCTCGGGGGTGAAGCGAGGGGATCCGGTCCAGCGCCGAGCCTGCGCGTCCCAGCCCTCGCCGCTGTTGGGGTAGACGACCACCGGCTTGCCGCTCACGACGCGGGCGAGCTCGACCAGCCCAGCGGCCTGGTCGGGAGCGGTGCAGTTCACGCCGACGGCAACCACCTCGGCGACGTCACGGGCCATCGCGAACGCCTCGGCGGCCGGCTCTCCGGCGCGCGTCGAGCCCTGGTCGCAGCTCAGCGACAGCCAGCACTCGACGCCGGTCCCGGCGACCTCCGTGAGCAGGGCTTCGACCTCCGCCAGGCAGGGGATGGTCTCCAGCGCCAACAGGTCGGCGCCGGCCTCGGCGAGCACGGACAACCTCTGGCGGTGCCAGCAACGGAGCTCTTCGACCCCGATGCCGTAGTCGCCTCGGTACTCCGACCCGTCAGCTCGCGCGGCCCCGTAGGGACCGACCGAGGCGGCGACCCAGCGCGCCGTGCCGTCGGCGACCTCGTCCCGAGCCGTGGTTGCCAGCTCGACGCTTCGTCGTAGCAGCTCAGCCGTCGCGGCTCGGTCGACGCCGAGGGAGGCGAACCCGTCGAACGACGCTTGGTACGACGCCGTGATCGCCACGTGTGCTCCGGCCTGGAAGTACCGACGATGGGCCTCGACGATCTCGGCCGGCTCGTCCAGCAGCAGCCTGGCCGACCACAACGCGGACCCCAGATCATTGCCCTGGGCTTCGAGCTGGGTCGCCAGGCCGCCGTCGAGCACGACCGGACCGCGGGCGATCGCTTCCGCGAGGGTGATGCTCATCGGGCTGTCGTGGCGCTCATCGGGCCATGGGGGCGCCGTCGCCGTCGCCCTGCCGGTTCGTGCGGATCTGCCAGCGCAGCCACAGCAGGCCGCAGATGGGGAGCAGCGTGGGGACGAAGCCGTAGCCGACGCCGAAGTCGGACCAGACACTCGCATCGGGGAACCAGCCCGGCTCGACCCGGCTGAGCGTGCCCACGAGGACGACGCCGGAGAGCTCCACCCAAAGCAGGATGCTGGCGAGCCCTGTGCTCCCTCGCGAGGCTCGCCGGATGGCGTACCACCCCGCGGCATACGTGCACGCCGCAACCAGGGACAGGCTGTAGGCGAGCGGCGCCCGGCCGGCGTCGGTCGCGAGCTGCACGATGCTGCGGGCTCCCGCGGCCAGCGTGAACAGAGCGTAGAGAGCGATCAGGACCCGGTGCGGGCCGGTCTTCGCGGCGGTATCCCTTGCAGCCGTCGTTGTCTCAGCCGGCTGGCCGGCCGGGTCAGACACCGCCGGACCACGTGATCTCGAGCCGGATGGCGATGACGAGGATCGCCAGGCACGCCGCGGCGATGACCGCGGCCGACCAGCGGCTGCGGTCGTCGATGAGGCTTGTGAACATCACCGGGAGGATCGCCACCGACGAGATCAGGTAGGCGATATGCGTGGCACCGGGCACGTCGTGGCGCCCTGTCGCCATCGCCGCCACGCCCACCATGGCACGGATCAGGAGCGCCGCCTCGAGGATGAACACCATGGAGTCGAGGAAGAACGGCCGTCCCTTGACCACAGCGAAGCAGCCGAGAGCGACCACGGTCACGAAGCCCGCATAGATGGCGATCGCCGTCGTCAGCGAGTCGATCATGAGGCTCCTCGGTCCGGGCTGGGGCAGCGTCGGGTTGGCGCAGCGTCGTGATGGTTCAGCGTCGTGGTGGTCCAGGCCCATGATGACGCAGCGGCAAAACGTGACCGGGACGCCACCCCCGGCAGTCGCCGCCAACGGGGTCATGGACCCCCCCGCGGCCGGTGTGGGCGGACTCACCCCCAGGAACGGGTTTTGGGTTCGGCTCGCGCAGTGCCCGCCACCTACTCTGGAGGAGACGGCCAAGGTGCCGCCCGCCCCGACCCGCAGAGGTCGCTGGGCCGCTATACACGCAGCATCAACGGTAAGAGAGGACGCATGTCGTCGCAGGACCACCGCACAGTCGAGATCGAGCGAGCGTCGGAGGTGACAAGCATGGACCGGATGCCGGCCGAACCACGAGGTGGTTTCGAGCTGAGCTTCCCCAAGATCGTTGCCGGGGCGCTCGCCGCAGCCGGTGCCGCGGTCGCCTCGTCGTGGCTGGGAGTGGCCGGGACGGTGCTGGGCGCCGTCGTCGGCAGCATCATCGTGCCGGTCGGCACGGCGCTCGCGAGTCATCCGCTGGAGCGCAGCGGGCAGGTGATCCGCGAGTCGCTGCCGCTGCTGCCGGAGCGTGAGCATGCCCCGGGCAGCGCGGTGGTACGTCGCCAGCCGGTGCCGGTCTCTCGCCCGTCGGCCCAGCTGCCGACCGGGTCCACGTCGGGTGTCGCTCGACGGCCGATCAGGTGGGGGATGCTCGCGGTCAGCTGCCTACTCACCCTTGTTGTCGGCCTCGGGCTGCTCACTGCCGCGGAGGAGGCCATGGGCAGGTCGTTCTCGTCGCTGATCCACGGCGGACACGGCGGCACGACCCTGAGCCATGTGGTCCATCACGGCGGCAGCGGGACGAGCACCAACCCCACCAGCCCGACCACGACGAGCCCGAGCACCGGCGACCAGACCACATCGCCGGCATCGACCGCCCCGACGACCAACCCGACGACGGCTCCGACCACAACGGCTCCGACCACCGACCCCGGTACGACGACGCCGACCAGCCCAGCGCCGACGTCGGCGGGCGCGGGTGCCCCCACCTCGGTGGGCCTGACCGGCGGCCAGTTGGTACCGGCTCAGTAGCCCGACCGTGAACGATCCGGCTGTGGCGCTGCTCGACGGCGACACGGCCGGATCTTCTCGGTGGATCGTGGCGGACCGGTTGGGCTAAACTGCCGCCATGCGGAAGAGCCTGCTCCTTAGCTGGCCGCGCTGATCGAGTGAGTCGACAGCGCGGCGCCCCTCATGCGTGAGGGGCTTTTTTGTGTCCGCAGCAACCCGCCAGGGCCAGCCAGCAACAGCCGAGGAGAGCAGAGAGATGAGTGACCAGCACGACGACAGCCAGGCGACGTACGACGTGGCGGCCGTCCAGGAGAAGTGGCTGAAGGTCTGGGACCACCTGGATCCCTTCAAAGCCCTGGACGACGGCAGCAGCGAGCGCCGATACCTGCTCGACATGTTCCCCTACCCGTCAGGTGACCTGCACATGGGCCACGGCGAGGTGTTCGCGCTGGCGGACGTCATCGCCCGGTACTGGTTCCAGCTGGGCTACGACGTGCTGCACCCGATCGGGTGGGACTCGTTCGGGCTGCCGGCGGAGAACGCCGCGATCAGGCGCAACGAGCACCCGGCCGAGTGGACCTACACGAACATCGCCACCCAGGCGGAGTCGTTTCGCCGGTACGCGATCTCCTTCGACTGGTCGAGACGACTGCACACGTCGGACCCTGAGTACTACGCTTGGACCCAGTGGCTGTTCCTCAAGCTGTACGAGAACGGCCTGGCCTACCGCAAGGCGTCGGCGGTCAACTGGTGCCCCAACGACCAGACCGTACTGGCCAACGAGCAGGTCGTCGGCGGGATCTGCGACCGCTGCGGGGCAGTGGTCACCAAACGTGACCTGACCCAGTGGTACTTCAAGGTGACCGACTTCGCCCAGCGGCTGCTGGACGACATGGAGCAGCTGAAGGGCGGGTGGCCCGACCGGGTCCTGACCATGCAGCGCAACTGGATCGGCCGCTCCGAGGGCGCGCACGTCGACTTCGTCATCGAGGGCCGCGACGAGCCGGTCACCGTGTTCACGACCAGGCCGGACACGCTGTTCGGGGCGACCTTCTTCGTCGTCGCCGCCGACGCGCCGCTGGCGGCGGAGATCTGCCGGCCGGAGCAGCGCAAGGCCTTCGACGCGTACCTGGAGCAGGTGCATCGCACCACCGACATCGACCGGCTGACCGAGGGTCGCGACAAGACCGGGGTCTTCCTGGGTGTGCGAGCCGTCAACCCGGTCACCGGGCAGTCGGTGCCCGTCTATGCAGCCGACTACGTGCTGGCCGACTACGGCACCGGGGCGATCATGGCCGTGCCGGGGCAGGACCAGCGTGACTGGGACTTCGCCGTGACGTTCGACCTGCCGATCGTGCGGACCGTCCAGCCGAGCAAGGGCTTCGAGGGCGATGCGTTCACGGGCGACGGCCCCGCGGTCAACTCCGCCAACGACGAGATCGACCTGGACGGGATGAGCGTGGACGAGGCGAAGTCCACGATCATCGACTGGCTGGAGCGCACCGGCAAGGGCCGCCGGACGGTGAACTTCCGGCTGCGCGACTGGCTGGTGTCGAGGCAGCGGTTCTGGGGCCCGCCGATCCCGATCGTGCACTGCCCCCAGTGCGGCGAGGTTCCCGTCCCCGAGGATCAGCTGCCCGTCGTCCTGCCGGAGCTGAAGGGTGCGGATCTGGCCCCCAAGGGCGTATCGCCACTGGCCTCCGCGGCCGAGTGGGTCAACGTCGAATGCCCACGGTGCGGTGGCCAGGCGAAGCGGGACTCCGACACGATGGACACTTTTGTCGACTCGTCGTGGTACTACCTGCGCTACCCGTCGCCGCACGACGCCACCCAGGCCTTCGACGCCGAGGCGGTCCGCCGCTGGGCTCCGGTCGACCAGTACGTCGGTGGAGTCGAGCACGCGATCCTGCACCTGCTGTACGCGCGCTTCGTCACCAAGGCCCTGCACGACATGGGGTACCTGGACTTCGTGGAGCCGTTCTCCGCGCTGCTGAACCAGGGCGAGGTCCGCAACCGGGGGAAGGGAATGGCCAAGTCCCTGGGCAACGGCGTCGACCTGGGCGAGCAGATCGACGAGTTCGGCGTGGACGCTGTCCGGCTGACGATGGTGTTCGCCGGGCCTCCCGACGAGGACATCGACTGGGCCGATGTGTCTCCCGGCGGCTCCCTGCGGTTCCTGCACCGGGCCTGGCGGCTGAGCGGTGACGTCGCGAGCACACCCGGAACCGCATTCGACGGTGGCGACCTGGCACTGCGCAAGGTCACCCACCGCGTCATCCACGAGTCCACCCAGCTGCTGGAGGCGTTGCGCTTCAATGTCGTGGTGGCACGGGTGATGGAGCTGGTCAACGCCACCCGCAAGGCCATCGACTCCGGCTGTGGGGCCGCCGACCCGGCCGTTCGCGAGGCGGCCGAGACGGTCGCGGTCATTTTGAGCCTGGTGGCCCCCTACACGGCTGAGGAGATGTGGATGCGGCTGGGCTACGAGCCCAGCGTGGCGAAGGCCGGCTGGCCGGTGGCGCATGAGGCGCTGCTGGTCGAAGACACCGTGACCTGCGTCATCCAGGTGCAGGGCAAGGTCCGCGCCAAGCTGGAGGTCGCGCCGACCATCGTGGCGGCCGACCTGGAGTCGATGGCGCTGGCGGAGCCCAACGTGCTCAGAGCGATCGGAGACGGCTCGGTCCGCAAGGTGATCGTGCGGGCGCCCAGGGTGGTCAACATCGTCGTCGGCTGACCCGACGGGAGGGCGGCCACGGAGAGATAGTCTCGCGGGATGTCCCGCTCCGTCGCGTTGGTCACCGACTCGACGTCGATGGACCCCGCACATGCGAGACGCCTCGATGTCATTGTCGTACCCCTGCAGGTGATCATCGGCGCGACCTCGTACGACGAGGGCGCCGACGGCACCAGCGGCGCGGTGGCGTCGGCGC
Organism: Propionibacteriales bacterium; assembly: GCA_038239485.1. Taxonomy (GTDB): domain Bacteria; phylum Actinomycetota; class Actinomycetes; order Propionibacteriales; family Nocardioidaceae; genus DASQEH01. Next base: position 37,679 of record JBBSET010000004.1, on the reverse strand, counting down.
TGCGGAGCCGTACCCCGATGAGCACGAGCAGGCCCTCGCCGGAGCTGTTCCTGCAGGCCTACGACGCTGCGGCCGAGGCGGGGGCGCGGGCCGTCGTGTCGGTGCACCTCTCGGGCGCGGTGTCGGGCACGTTCGAGTCCGCTCAGCTGGCTTCGAAGGGCGCGGCGGTGCCCGTCCACGCCGTCGACAGCCGCCAGCTCGGGATGGGAACCGGGTTCGCCGTCGAGTCGGCGGCTCGGGCCCTGGACGCCGGCGCTGACGCCGAACGGGCCGCAGCGGTGGCGGCGGCGCGTGCGCGTGGAACGTCGGCCCTGTTCTACGTGGACACGCTGGAGTACCTCAAGAGGGGGGGACGGATCGGCACGGCTGCGGCGCTTGTCGGGTCGGCGCTGGCTGTCAAGCCGCTCCTCCAGATCCACGACGGACGGATCACGCCGCTCGAGAAGGTACGGACCTCCGCAAGGGCCATCAGCCGGCTCGAGGAGCTCTCAGTGCTGGCCGCCCAAGGACGCGACGTCGACGTTGCGGTGTCGCATCTCGAGTCGCGCGAGCCCGCGCGAGCGCTGGCGGACCGGTTGCGCGACCGGATCCCCGCCGCCCGGCAGATCGTCGTGACCGAGGTGGGCGCCGTCATCGGGGCCCATGTCGGGCCGGGGATGCTCGCAGTCGTGATCTCGCCGCGAGAGTCGTCGCCCTGAGCCTGCCGGGCACCACCATGCACGAGCGAGGGTGCTCTCTCGATGGCTTGTCCACAGCTGACGGGATGCTCGCCGGTTGTCCACAGCTGGGCCGCGGAGCCTGTCCCAGGCTGGGAGCGCGCATTAGCGTCGCGTCATGTTTGGTCGGCTCCCTCCCTCTGATCGCGACTCCGTTGCTGCTGCCCGCCGGCGGCTCGCCGCCATCGCGGCCCAGTTCCCGACGGCGGAGGAGGGTCATCCCGACGACCGGCTAGCGCCGGCCCCGAGCCGGTCGGACGCCGAGGCAGAGCCAGGTCAGACGACGACGGCCGCTCCTACTGCGGAGCCGGGCAAACATGTCAGCCGAGCCGACGCGCCGTTCGCCAGTCGATGGGACCTGACGGCGCACCATGTCGCAATCGTCGCCCTCGCGGCTGTCGCGCTCGTCGCCGTCGCTGCCTGGTTGGTGCTGCGGTCGCAGCCGCACAGCCAGCCGGTCCAGCTCTCGAGCGAGCGATCCGTCCCGAGCAGTGCACCGACGGGGTCGGCGGTCTCCACGCCGACAGCCGCTCTGTCCGGCTCCCCGGTGCTGGCTCCATCACAGTCCACCAACGCCCCGTCCACCTCCGCCTCGCTCACGTCGGCCCCGGCAACGACAGGCCAGATCATCGTCGACGTCGCCGGGAAGGTACGCCGCCCAGGCATCGTCGAGCTGCCGGCCGGGTCGCGGGTCGTCGATGCCCTCGACGCGGCCGGTGGCGCCAGGCCGGGCGTGGACACGCGGTCGCTCAACCTCGCCCGGCCACTGCTCGACGGAGAGCAGATCGTCGTGGGGTACGACGTGCCCAGCGTGAGCAGCCCGGCAGGTGCCACCAGTGCGTCCCCGTCCTCGGGAGCCGGGGCCCCGGTGCAGCAGGTCGACCTCAACACCGCCACCGCCGAGCAGCTCGACACGCTGCCCGACATCGGACCCGTCACCGCCCAGTCGATCCTGACCTGGCGTCAGCAGAACGGCTCGTTCACCAGCGTGGACGAGCTGTTGGAGGTATCGGGCATCGGTGACGCGACCCTCGCCGACGTGTCGCCCTATGTCTATGTATGACCACGCGCGAGCCGCTGGACCTGCGACTCGCGCCGGCCGCGCTCGCCGCCTGGGGCGTGGCGGCGTGGGGGGTGGGCTGGTCCCCGGGACGGGCTGTCCTGGGGGCGGTGGCTCTGCTGGCCTGCGGTGCGGCATGTCTGTGGGTACCGAGCCGTGCCGGCGAAGCAGCCGTGCCGCAAGGTCGCCGCCGCCTCGCGTTGGCGGCCGTGCTCGTGGTGGCGGGGGCCGCGCTGGCGGTCGCGGGCCTGCGGGCCGGTGCAGTTCGTTCCGGGCCGGTACCTGAGCTGGCGGCCGAACAGGCCGAGGTCGCCGTCACCGGGACGGTGGCCTCTGACCCGCTTCGACGCGCCGGTCAGTTCGCGCCCTACGTCATCGTCCGGCTCAACGTGACGTCGGTGAGCGGTAGAGGCTCGACCACGCAGGTGAGGTCACCGCTGCTGGTGATCGCCGACCTGAGCTGGATGTCGACCCGGCTGGGCGAGCAGATCAGCGCCTTCGGGCGGCTGTCGCCTGCAAGGAGTCCCGATCTCGCGGCTGTGCTGATCGCGCGGGGCGATGCGACGCCTCGCGGTCGACCAGGACTCGTCTACCGAGCCGTCTCGCGGGTCCGGGCCGGGCTCGCCGACGCGGCCTCGCCGCTCCCCCCTTCGGAGGCGTCCTTGGTGCCGGCCCTCGTCGACGGTGACGATGCCGCCATGCCGGAGCAGACGGTCGCCGACTTCAAGACCACCGGCCTCACCCATCTGCTTGCTGTGAGCGGCTCGAACCTGACGCTCGTGCTCGGTTTCGTGATGTTCGTCGCGCGCTGGTGTGGGGTGCGGGCTCGCGGACTGGCGCTCGTCGGCGTGGTCGCCGTCGTTTTCTTCGTGTTGCTGGCGAGGCCGGAGCCGAGCGTGCTGCGCGCCGCAGCGATGGGCCTGGTGGCCCTCGCGGGGCTGTCGTCAGGCGGCCGACGACGCGGGATGCGAGCACTGTGCGTGTCCGTCGTCGTCCTGGTCCTGCTCGACCCCTGGCTCGGGCGGTCAGTGGGGTTCTTGCTGTCGACCCTGGCCACCGCCGGGATCCTTCTGCTGGCCGGATCCTGGCGCGACGCCATGGCGGCCTGGATGCCGCGGCCCCTGGCCGAGGCGCTGGCCGTCCCGCTCTCCGCCCAACTGGTCTGCACCCCGGCGATCGCAGCGGTGTCGGGCCAGGTCAGCCTGGTAGCCGTCGTCTCTAACCTCCTGGTTGCACCGGCGGTCGGCCCCACCACGGTGGCCGGACTCGTCGCGGGCCTGGTCGCCATGGTCAGCAGCCGACTGGGGCACCTCGTCGGGATCGTTGCCGGACTTCCGGCATGGTGGATCGTCACGGTCGCGCAGCGCTGTGCCAGGCTCAGCGGCGCCAGCGTCGGATGGCCCGCCAGCCCGGCGTCGCTCGTCGTTCTCGCCGCGGTCTGCTTGGGCGCAGTCTTGCTGATGGCGACGTTGCTCCGACACCGGTATGCCTGTCTGGCCACCGCCGTGCTCATGGTGACGCTGGTCATCCACCCGATCGGCCGGTTCGGCTGGCCTCCGGATGGCTGGCTGATGGTGGCCTGTGACGTCGGTCAGGGCGACGGGCTGGTCCTCAATGCCGGCCACGGTGTCGCGGTGGTCGTCGATACCGGGCCGGACCCGGCCCTGATGGATCGGTGCCTCGACCAGCTGCACGTAAGCACGGTGGCATTGGTCGTGCTGACCCACTTCCATGCCGACCACATCGACGGCCTCGCGGGCGTCCTGGGCGGCCGATCGGTCGCCGAGATCGAGGTGTCGCCGTACGACGAGCCCACCGACGGCGCGGCGACGGTACGCGCGCTTGCGGCACGGGCGGGCATCCCCGTGACGGTCGCGGTTGCCGGGGAGCGCCGGACGATCGGGCAGCTGAGCTGGCGGGTCCTCGGTCCACTCCGGTTCGGGCTCTCCACCGGTGGGGACGCGTCAGCCAGGGACGGGGGGTCCGGCCCCAACAACGCCAGCATCATGATGCTGCTCGATGCAGCCGGCTTCCGCTTCCTGCTCAGCGGGGACGCCGAGCCGGAGGAGCAGGACGACATCCTCCGGTCCGGCGAGGACCTCGGCGTCGACGTCTTGAAGGTCGCCCATCATGGCTCGGCCAACCAGGATCCGGCGTACGTCGCAAAGACCCGCGCCGCGATCGCCATCATCTCCGTCGGGATCAACAACGACTACGGTCATCCGGCACAGCAGACTCTCGCGCTCCTGGCTCAGCTCGGCCAGCGCGTCTTCCGGACCGACCTCGACGGCGATATCGCCGTGTCGGGGCAAGCCGGGCGACTGGTGGTGACAACGACGAAATAGCCGCCCGGCTGCTAGCGCCGCGCACTCACTCGAGCGCGGCGTCCAGGGTGATCTCGACGCCGGTGAGTGCCTTGCTGACAGGGCAGCCGGCCTTGGCTGCCTCGGCGGCCTTCGCGAAGCCCTCTGCGTCGAGACCCTCGACCTCGGCCCGGACGGTCAGCACGATGCCGGTGAGCTTGAAGCCGCCGTTGTCGTCGTCAGGGCCGAGGGAGACCGCAGCGCTGATCTCGGAGCTGATCGGGGTGCCTCCGGCCTCGGCGATGTTCGCCGAAAGCTGCATCGCGTAGCACGCGGAGTGGGCGGCGGCGATCAGCTCCTCCGGGCTGGTGGCCCCGTCGGCGTCGTCGGCGGCACGCTTGGGGAACGAGACATCGAAGGTGGCGAGCTTGGAGCTGCTGAGCTCGGTCTGGCCCGAGCCTTCCTGAAGGGTGCCGGTCCAGGCGGTGCGAGCGTTGCGTGTAGGCATGGTCTCTCTTCCGTTGTATCCGGGTACAGGGGTTTGTCGAATGGTGCCGAGCGATGTCGCGGTTCAGTGACACCAGTCAGGTAGCGCTCGGCAAACGTACCTGATGCCCCGAAGGGCGTCCTGACTCGATCCGTCCCGCGCACCGCTACAAGCTGTCGGCATGGCGTGGCATGCTGACCGACGATGGAAACCATCCCAGGCATCGGCGCCACCACCCTCGTCACTGGAGGCAACGATTTCGTCGCGGACCGGACCATCGCCGCGATCCGATCCAGGGTGCAGGCGGCGGACGACGACGCAGACCTCGACGAGCTGCTCGCCGACGGGCTCGGCCCAGGGGTTGTCGCGGAGATCGCCAGCCCTTCGCTGTTCGCGTCGCTGCGGTGCGTCGTGGTCAGGGGTCTGGAGAACCTGCCTGCCGAGGCCGTCGACTCGCTCTGCGCATATGTCGTCGACCCGGCTCCCGACGTGGCGCTGGTGCTCCGCCACACCGGCGGGGTCAAGGGCAAGGCGGTCCTGGACCGGCTGCGCAAGGCAGGTGCGACGGAGGTCAAGGCCTTACCCCTGAAGAAGTGGGAGCTGCCGGGCTGGGTCGTGGGGGAGTTCCGTCGCCACCAGAGTCGGATGAACGAACGCACGGCGTCCGTCCTCGTCGACGCAGTCGGCGAGGACCTCCGGGCGCTGTCCGCCGCCGCCGATCAGCTGTCCTGCGACGCTCAGGGCCAGCCCGTAACCGAGGAGCTGGTGAAGCAGTACTTCGGGGGCCGGGCCGAGGTCACCGGCTTCGCCGTGGCGGATGCCGCCATCGAGGGCAGGGGCGCCGACGCCCTCGAACAGCTCCGATGGGCATTCGCCGCCCGGGTCGACCCGGTCCTGATCACGAGCGCCGTAGCGGGCGGCCTGCGGGGGATGGCGCGATACCTGGCCGCGCCGCGTGGGCTCGTCGTGGCTGACCTGGCCCGCGAGGTCGGCGTACCCACCTGGAAGCTGAAGCCGCTGGCGGCCCAGTCGAAGGCATGGTCCAGCCTCGGGCTCGCCAGCGCGATCCAGGCGGCAGCGCAGGCCGATGCGGACGTCAAGGGGGCAGCAGGAGACCGGGAGTGGGCCTGTGAGCGGTTGGTGATCTCCGTGCTTCGCGCGCGGGCGTTGCACTGACGGCCGCGGGTCGCAGCGGCGACCGGGGGGCCGAGCGAGAAAGGGCGGCTCGGCTCAGAGTGACGAGGCACGCTTCGCGATGGCGGACTTCTTGTTAGCCGCCTGGTTCTTGTGGATGACGCCGGCCGACGCGGCTTTGTCGAGCTTGCGGCTGGCCACCTGCGCCAGGTCCTTGGCAGTGGTCTCGCCCGAGTCAGCAGCCTCACGGAAGCGGCGGATCGAGGTCTTGAGCGCCGACTTCACGGACTTGTTGCGCTCGCGGGCCTCGTCGTTCTGCCGGTTCCGCTTGATCTGGGACTTGATGTTTGCCACGGGGCAGTGCCTCTAACGTCGGTATCGGGTGGTCCTCCTGCGGCGTGGAACTGGATTCACACGCGACCGGCAAGATTACCAGCGCGTCTCGTCGGCCACCAAATCGCGGCCGGTCGCTCTGCCCTACCCTCGGTCCGTGGCTGAGATCCGGATCGGCATCTCTGGCTGGAGGTATGCCGGCTGGCGTGGTGACTTCTACCCCAAGGGGCTGGTCCAACGTGCGGAGCTGAGCTATGCCGCCGAACGACTGTCCTCGATCGAGATCAACGGGTCCTTCTACGCGCTGCAGCGTCCGACCAGCTACCAACGGTGGCGTGACCAGGTGCCCGAGGACTTCGTCTTCGCCCTCAAAGGGGCCCGGTTCATCACCCATATGAAGCGGCTCGTCGACGCGGACGTGGCGCTGGCGAACTTCTTCGCGTCAGGACCGCTGGCGCTGAGCGACAAGCTCGGACCCGTATTGTGGCAGTTGCCGGCATCGGCGCGCTTCGACGCCGGCGTCCTACGAGAGTTCTGTGAGCTCCTTCCGGCGACCTCCGCCGCGGCCGCGGCGCTCGCTCAATGCCACGACGAGAAGCTGCCGACGCAGCGGGCTCTCACGACCGCCCAGGTCGACCTGCCGATACGCCATGCGCTGGAGCCTCGCCACGCAAGCTTCAGCAGTCCGGTGGCGACCGAGCTGTTGGAGCGGTACGGCGTGGGTCTGGTGATGTCGGATGCGGGTCGACGATGGCCGAGGTTCGAGACGGTCACAACAGACTTCGTCTACATCCGGCTGCACGGTGCCGAGGAGCTGTACAACAGCGGCTACACCGAGGAGGCTCTCGACGACTGGGCCCGCCGCGTCGAGGCCTGGACCGAGGACGGTCTGGACGTCTACGTGTACTTCGACAACGACGCCAAGGTTCGAGCGCCGTACGACGCGCTGGCGCTGATGGAGCGGCTCGGTCAGCGCAAGGCGCCCTGAGCAGGTGGATGCGGATGGACGGGCGCCGCGTCACGCTTCGATATCGGGCAGACTTGATCTGTGACCATGCGGAAGATGGGCGTCGAGGAGGAGCTGCTCCTGGTCAACCCCGACACCTACCGGCTCGAGGCCTCGTCCCATCGGGCGATCGTGGCCTACCGGGAGAGTCATGGCGGCGCAGCTGAGGGAGCCGCTGGGCCGGCCGCGGTGGAGCACTTGGAGCACGAGCTCTTCTTGCAGCAGCTGGAGACGACCTCCGCCCCGTGCGCCGACCTCGACGACCTCCGTGGCGAGGTACGACGATCCAGGCGGGCCGCCAGCGAGGCGGCTGCTGGGGTTGGGGCGCGGGTGGTCGCCTCAGGAGTGCCCGTCCTGCAGTACGAAGCTCTCACTGTCACGCACAAGCCTCGCTACGAACGCATTGTGCACGACTTCGGTGAGATCGGCCGCCAAGGCGCAGTCTGCGCGATGCACGTCCATGTCGATGTGGAGAGCGACGACGAAGGCGTCGCCGTTCTGGACCGGCTCAGGCCCTGGTTGCCGATCCTGCTCGCGATCAGCGCCAATTCGCCGTTCTGGGACGGCCACGACACCGGGTACGCCAGCTGGCGGTCGCAGATCTGGCGGCGGTGGCCGACAGCCGGTCCGTCCGAGCCGTTCGGCGATCCTGCCGGGTATCGGACCGCTGTGGTCGAGCTGATCAGCTCGGGTGCGGCATTCGACAAGGGGATGATGTACTTCGACGCTCGGCTGTCCGAGTCCTATCCCACGGTCGAGATCAGAGTCGCGGATGTGTGCACGGACGAGAGCGACGTGCTGCTCATCGCGGCCCTGAGCCGGGCGTTGGTCTCGACCGCGGCGAGGAACTGGGCCGCGGGCGCGCCGGTGCCCGAGTGGAGGACCGACCTGCTGCGCGCGGCGTACTGGCTGGCCGGGCGCGACGGTGTCTCGCACCACCTGATCGACCCCGGCCACCGGGAGCCACGACCGGCTCGTGACGTGCTCCGAACGCTGGTCGAGCATGTCGGCGAGAGCCTGGAGGAGACAGGGGACCTCAGCCTCGTCGACGACGCCGTCGAACGGCTCCTCGCCGGTGGAGCCGGAGCGAGCAGGCAGCGCAGCGTGTATGCAGCGAAGGGCAGCCTCGAAGCGGTCGTGGCCGACCTCATCGAGCGAACCGACGAGGTGGCGTTCGCCGGCTCCGCCGACTGACCGACAAGCCGCCGCCCCGTCATCCACTCGCTATCCGAGCGGCGAAGGGTGGCCAGCGCCCAGCCGGGCGGCCAGCCACGACTGTGTCACGTCGGCGTACCAGGCCTGATGGTTGCGAAGGTGTGGTGACCCCTCGGGCACCTCTTCCCAGCGTCCGACGGCCCAGAACGACCACAGCACGGCCAGCAGGCAGTCCACGTCGGCCGCCGGCACCGCGTGGGTGAGCGGATGCTCGGAGAGCAGCGCATCGGCGTCGATCCCGTCGCCGTAGGCGGAGATCAGGAGACACACGAGGTCGATCCATGCCGCGCCGACGGCCGGCCAGTTCCAGTCGACGAACCAGACGTCTCCAGCGGCGTCGATCAAGACGTTGTCGTCACGCAGGTCGAGATGGACGATGCTGTTACCGGCAAGGACGTCGTCCGCGCGGTGGCAGAGGCCGTCGACGGTCCGGAACCAGTCTGTGTCGCCGAGACGCTCGCGGATCTGATGCAGTCTCCGGTCCACGGTGCCAACGAGCTGGGCCTGAACCGTGTCGAGGCACAGCGAGGCCGGTATCCGCGTGAGAGCCGTCGCGTTGGCCGCGAGCTTGTCGAGCACGAGGCGGAGCTGCTCCAGGCGCCAGGGGCGACGCGGGGGAGTGCCGGCGACATACTCCAGGCACAGCACGATCCAGCGCACGCCGTCGACATCGGTGTCTCGACGCCATAGCAACGGCGGTGCTCCGATGCCCGACGGGAGCGCAGCCAGCTTGCGCGCCTCTTCGCGGTAGGCATCACTCAGCGGCCAGCCGTTGACCTCGTCGTCGGCACTCGAGGCGGCCTTGACGAAGACCCGACGTCCGTCGGTGAGGTCGAGACGAGAGGCGAACCCGGGGGTGAAACCGGTCCCCGCCGACCATGTCGCCACCACCCGGCTGCCCGCTGCGTCCTCGACGAGGTCGCGTACCGACACCGGCAGGTCCGTCCAGCGGGGTCGCTGCGCGGTGGCCCGAAGCGGGATTGCGACGCCCGTCGCGGTCATTGCGTGGTCCCTCTCCCAGTCGCGTCCGCTCGAGTCGACAGGCCTCGACCTGGCGACGTCGACGGGTTGCCGCTCGGCGGAGGTGTCCATGCCCGCATTGTCCGTCTCCGCCGGGCGGAGTCGCCAGCGATTTCACCGAGCGGCGGCAGATCGTCAACGCTTGTTGACAGCAAGGAGACGTCAAGATACGTTGACGACATGACGGATGCGACCGAGCTGGCGGCGGCTGCGGGGAGCGCTGACCCCCGAGAGGGTCTGACCGCCGTCCGCGCGTTGCGCCTTCTGCTCGAGAAGCTCGAAGTGGTCCAGATCGCCCATGCCAGGGAGCTGGGTTGGTCCTGGCAGGAGATCGCAGTTGCGCTCGGCGTCAGCAAACAGGCCGCCCACCAGAAACACGCCGGCGGCCGGCGGCCGCGACGAGAGAGGTAGCCGCCGATGCTCGAGCGGCTCACCGCAGCATCTGCTGCTCGTCTGATCCGCGGGAAAGACGCGCTCGCTCAGACGACCGAGAACCCTCCGGGCAGTGACCGTCGACCCGTGAGCGTCATCAGGACGGGAACCCCGTCGCCGGCGACGACCGAGATCCGACCGGCCAGGGCGACAGCGTCGGCGACAACATCGTCGGGAAGGCTGAAATCGACGCCGGTAGCGGCGACGATGTCCAGACTGTGCACCGCGAGTTCGAAGACGCGGGTCGGCAGGTAGGCCGACAGCCGCATCCCGCCGCCGATCGTCTCGATGAGCGGATCGTCAGGCCGGTCCAGGGCGGACAGCGCGTCCGCGACCATGGTTCGCACGGACGCGGCGGGATCGTCGCCGAGCGCCTCGCCTGCCAGCCGACCGCGCTCCGTGACGGCACTCGCATCAACCGCGGTGCCGGTGGAGGCAGCCGCGATGGCGGCGAAGTACGCCTCCGGCGTGGTGAAAGCCTCCGTGAGCGCGGGTCGGCCGAGGTACGTCGATACAGTGACGAGCGCCCGGCTGGTGTGCCCGGTGAGCGCGCGCAGGTCCCAGCTGTCGAGACCAGGGCCGTCCCAACGGTCCGGCGGAAGGCGGTCGACCAGGGCGCTGAACGCCGTAGCGGCCGCTGTGAAGATCGAGATATTGACCACGGTCACCACGCTGCCACGGACGGACGGTGGTTGTCGCCCCCCGGGGCCGGCCGCAAGACTGCCGGAACGCGGTCGCCGGCGTGGGACAATCGACCCAGACAGCTGATCGACTGAAAGGGCGTTCGTGCCCCAGAACTTCGCCTCGGAGCCGCAGCCTGGCAGCACCGACCCGGCGATCATCCGCAACTTCTGCATCATCGCCCACATCGACCACGGCAAGTCGACGCTGGCCGACCGGATGCTCCAGCTGACGGGGGTGGTCGACGGGCGAGCCATGCGCGCCCAGTATCTCGACCGGATGGACATCGAGCGCGAGCGCGGCATCACGATCAAGAGCCAGGCGGTGCGGATCCCGTGGACGGTGAGCGAAGGCCCCGACAAGGGCACGACGTTCGTCCTCAACATGATCGACACGCCCGGCCACGTCGACTTCACCTACGAGGTGAGCCGCTCGCTCGAGGCGTGTGAGGGCGCGGTGCTGCTCGTCGACGCCGCCCAGGGGATCGAGGCCCAGACCCTGGCGAACCTCTACCTGGCGCTGGAGGCCGACCTCGACGTGATCCCGGTGCTGAACAAGATCGACCTGCCGAACGCCCAGCCCGACAAGTACGCCGCCGAGATCGCCCACATCATCGGCTGCGACCCGGGCGACGTGCTCCGGGTGTCGGCGAAGACCGGCGACGGCGTCGAGGCGCTGCTCAACCGGATCGTCGCCGCCGTACCCGCGCCGAAGGGCGACGCCGACGCCTCACCTCGGGCGCTCATCTTCGACTCGGTGTACGACACGTACCGCGGGGTGGTCACCTACGTCCGGGTGGTCGACGGCAAGCTGAGCCACCGCGACCGGATCAAGATGATGTCGACCGGCGCCGTGCACGAGATGCTCGAGGTCGGGGTCATCTCGCCCGACCCGAGGAAGGCCAAGGAGATCGGCGCCGGTGAGGTGGGCTACCTCATCACCGGCGTGAAGGAGGTCCGTCAGTCCCGGGTCGGCGACACGGTCACGTCCGCGATCAACGCCGCCACCAAGCCGCTCGGCGGGTACCGTCACCCCAACCCGATGGTCTATGCCGGCCTGTACCCGATGGACGGCGACGACTACCCGACCCTGCGCGACGCACTGGACAAGCTGCAGCTCAACGACGCGGCGCTGATGTACGAGCCGGAGACGTCGGGGGCGCTGGGGTTCGGTTTCCGGTGCGGGTTCCTGGGCCTGCTCCATATGGAGATCGTGCGCGAGCGGCTCGAAAGGGAGTTCAACCTCGCGCTGATCTCGACAGCGCCCAATGTGGTCTACCGCGTCGTGATGGAGGACGGCGGTGAGATCACCGTCACCAACCCGAGTGAGTACCCCGCCGACGGGAAGATCGCGGAGGTCTACGAACCGGTCGTGCGCGCCACGATCGTGACGCCGAAGGAGTTCATCGGCACGATCATGGACCTGTGCCAGACCCGGCGCGGCTCGTTGGCGGGCATGGACTACCTCTCGGCCGACCGGGTCGAGGTGCGCTACAGCCTGCCGCTGGCTGAGATCGTGTTCGACTTCTTCGACGCACTCAAGTCCCGGACCCGGGGCTACGCGTCGCTCGACTACGACCCGGTCGGGGAGCAGGTCAGCGACCTCGTCAAAGTCGACGTCCTCCTTCACGGCGATCCCGTCGACGCCTTCTCGGCGATCGTGCACCGCGACGCCGCTTATGCCTACGGTGTCCAGCTCGCCCAGAAGCTCAAGGAGCTGATCCCGCGCCAGCAGTTCGAGGTGCCGATCCAGGCCGCGATCGGAGCCCGCGTGATCGCCCGAGAGACGATTCGCGCCATCCGCAAGGACGTCCTGGCCAAGTGCTACGGCGGTGACATCACCCGCAAGCGCAAGCTGCTCGAGAAGCAGAAGGAAGGCAAGAAGCGGATGAAGATGGTCGGCCGGGTCGAGGTGCCGCAGGAGGCGTTCATCGCGGCGCTCAACACGTCCGAGCCAGCGGAGAAGGCCAAGCGCTGACACGCGGTACGACGGTCCGGCTTCTTGACGGCTTCTTGGCGCTGAGCGACCGCGGCGAGACGTGGCAGTCGTGGCTGGCGGCGCTGCCCCGGCTGATCACGACGGTTCTCGACGAGTGGCGGCTGCGCGTCGACGGGTCCGTCGCGGCAGGGGAGTGCGCGGTCGTCGTACCCGTCATGGACGAGCGCGGGTCGCCGGCGGCCGTCAAGTTCGCGTGGCCGCACGACGAGCAGCGCTGCGAGCATCTCGCGCTGCGGGCCTGGGACGGGCACGGGGCCGTCCGGCTGCTCCGCGCCGACCCGACCCGCGGGCTGTTGCTGCTCGAGCGGGCGCATCCGGTGGACCTCACCTCCGTTGCTGCAGTCGACGCGTGCGAGATCGTGGCCGGCCTGTATCGACGGCTGCACGTCGCGGCGATACCCCAGCTGGACCTGCTGTCGCAGAGCTGTTCGCGCTGGTCCGATGAGCTGCTCGCCCTCCCCCTTCAAGCACCTGTGCCGAGGCGCTATGTCGAGCAGGCGGCTGCGCTCGCTCGCGACTTCGGCCACGACCCCGAAACCGACGGGGTGCTGATCCACACCGACCTGCACTACTTCAACGTGCTGGCGGCCGACCGCGAACCGTGGCTGGCCATCGACCCCAAGCCGCTGTCAGGTCACCCCTGCTACGAGATCGCGCCGCTTCTCTGGAATCGCTGGGACGAGGTGGTCGCATCCGGCGACGCGCGCCGAGCCGTCCGGTCACGCTTCTTCGCCGTCGTGGACGCGGCACTGCTCGACGAGGACCGGGCCCGGGACTGGGTCGTCGTACGGGAGCTGGTCAACGTGATGTCGACGATCCGGGACGCGCTCGCCAGGCCCGCCGCGAACGGCAGTGCGGGACTCGATCGCGACGATCGCGACTGGGTCACCCGGGCGCTCACGATCGCCAAAGCTGTCCAGGGCTGAACGCTCGGTCACCAGCCGGGACGCTCCTGGAAAGCACCAGTTTGTCGACATACATTGTCGGTTATCAGTTTTCACCGGGGAGTTCTGTTAGGAGCGACGATGACCATCACCGACGATCTGCTGGCCAACAACGAGAAGTATGCAGCCGACTTCACCGGTCCGCTGCCGCTGCCACCCTCGAAGCACGTCGCGGTGCTGGCCTGCATGGATGCGCGGCTCAACGTCTACGGTGCGCTCGGGCTCCAGGAGGGCGAGGCACACGTCATCCGCAACGCCGGTGGGGTCGTCACCGACGACGAGATCCGCTCCCTCGCGATCAGCCAACGGCTGCTCGGGACCCGAGAGATCGTCCTGATCCACCACACCGACTGCGGGATGCTCACCTTCACCGACGACGATTTCCGTCAGACATTGATCGACGAAACCGGCGTGGAGCCCGGCTGGACGGCTGAGTCCTTCACCGACCTCGACGACGACGTGCGGAAGTCGGTGTCGCGGATCAAGGCGTCACCTTTCATCCCGCTGACCGACGACGTGCGCGGGTTCGTCTTCGACGTCGCGACCGGGCGGCTCCGAGAGGTCTGACCACAGACCGGCGGGGACACTCCTGACCTCGCGACGGGCGGGGAGGCGTAGGTCACAAGGGGGACGTACTGGTTGAGGCGACGATGCCGTCGGCGTACCCGTACACTTGACCTGTCGGCCCGCACCGTTCTGCCTCGGGCCGCCTTCGTATGTCGAACCCCCACGCGCCGCGGAGGCCTCAGGCCCGCGCCGGGCAGGACGACCTTTCTACCTCTGGAGTTCCCTATGGCGGCTCGCCGCCCCCGCAACAGGCGTGTATCCACGCCGTCCCCTTCCACCTCGACCCACACCATCGGCACCGTGACCGGACAGCAGCGCTCCGAGCCGACACCGGCTCCAGCCCTGGCTACGCAGCCGGTGACGCGGCCGACATACGACGCCACGGCGACGTTCGCCGAGCTTGGCCTGCCGGCTCCGATCGTGGCCGCTCTCGCCAAGACCGGCGTCGTCAGCCCGTTCCCGATCCAGACCGCCACCTTGCCCGACGCCCTCGCCGGCCGAGACGTCCTCGGTCGCGGCCGCACCGGCTCGGGTAAGACGTACGCATTCGTGCTACCCATGCTGGCCCGCCTCGCCGCCAGCTCGTCCCCACGCCGCCCCAACCGGCCGCGTGCGCTCGTGCTCGCACCCACGCGTGAGCTTGCCACCCAGATCGACGCCGCCATCGCCCCGATCGCGCGGGCGCTCTCGCTCCGCAGCCTGACCGTCTTCGGCGGCGTGGGCGCCGGTCCCCAGATCTCCGGCCTGCGCGCAGGTGTCGACATCGTCGTCGCGTGTCCCGGCCGGCTGGCCGACCACGTCTCCACCGGTCACGCCAACCTCGACTCGGTCGAGATCACTGTGCTCGACGAGGCCGACCACATGGCTGACCTCGGCTTCCTCCCGGTCGTCCGCAGGCTGCTCGACACCACACCGGCACGCGGCCAGCGAATGCTGTTCTCCGCGACCCTCGACTCGGGTGTCGACGTCCTCGTGAAGCGTTACCTCACCAACCCGGTGACCCACAGCGTCGACTCGGCCAGCTCTCCCGTCGCGGCCATGTCGCACCACGTTTTCCACGTCGCGCAGGACGCGCGGCTGCCGGTGCTCGTCGACCTCACGTCGGCTCCGGGGCGGACGCTGGTCTTCACCCGCACCAAGCACGGGGCCAAGCAGCTCGCCCGCAAGCTCACCGCGGCGGGCGTCCCCACCGTCGACCTGCACGGCAACCTCTCCCAGGGAGCCAGGTCGAGGAACCTCGCCGCCTTCTCCGAGGGCAGCGCCAAGACCATGGTGGCCACCGACATCGCTGCTCGAGGGATCCACGTTGACGACATCGGCCTCGTGGTCCATGCCGACCCGCCGATGGAGCACAAGGCGTATCTCCACCGATCCGGTCGGACAGCGCGTGCGGGCGCCGCCGGGACGGTCATCACGCTGATGACCGATTCCCAGGTCTCCGATGTCCGCGACCTCACCCGCAGGGCCGGCATCTCGCCGACCGTCACGCGCCTGTCGGCAGGTCACCCGTTGCTGGCCGAGATCGCGCCGGGCGAGCGCTCGCTCGTCGCGCCGTCGGCCGACGTGGTCGCCCGAGCCTCGCAGCAGCGCCAACCGGCCGGCCGGCCTCGCAACGGCTCGTCGAACGGTGGCCGCGGCTCAGCCGGCCGTCCCGCCAGGTCGGACCGCCGCAGCACCAGCACCTCGAGCGCAGGCCAGGCCGGTACGTCGCGGCCGTCCAGCGCAGCCGCCTTCTCGGCGGGCGGCGGCGGCCGGCGCAGGGGTCGCTAGCCGGGCACGTCGCGTCGACGAGGCCGAGCGGCCACGGACAAGAGGACCGCCAAGAGGGGGGGCTTTGACAGGATGAGGCCATGACTGCACAGGTGATATCTGTCAACGTCGGGCAGCCTGCCGACGCACCGTGGCTCGGCGGCCCAGGGCGGACGTCGATCAGCAAGCACTCGGTCAGCGGTCCGGTCGCCGTCGACGCCCGAGGGGTGTCGGGCGACCAGGTGTCGGATACGAAGTTCCACGGCACCGTCGACATGGCCGTCTACGCCTTCGCGCGGGAGGATCTCGACCTGTGGGCGCAACGCCTCGGCGCCGACATCCCCGATGGTCACTTCGGTGAGAATCTGACCACCCACGGGATCGATGTCAATGAGGCCCTGGTGGGTGAGCGCTGGCGGGTGGGCACGGCGGTCTTCGAGGTGTGCCACATCCGGATCCCGTGCGACACGTTCACCCGCTGGATGCGCGAGACGGGGTACGACGCCACCCGGTGGAGCAAGCGGTTCACCGTCGAGGGCCGGCCCGGTCCGTATCTTCGGGTGGTCGAGCCGGGTGTGATCGCCGCCGGCGACGAGCTCACCGTCGTCCACCGGCCGGACCACGACGTCACCGTCTCGACCATGTTCAAGGCGATGACGACACAGCGCGAGCTGCTGCCGAGCCTGTTCCAGGTCGGCGGCGGGCTGGCCGCTGAGCCGCGCGAGCGGGCAGAGACGTACCTGGCTCGGCGGGCGCCGCGGGTGCCGACTCCTACCTTCGACTAGGCGGGTGCTCTACGGTTCAACGTATGGTCGACCAACAGCCTGTTCGAGCCACCCTGACCGACCGGCCGCCGTCGGTCGGACGGATGTTCTTCGACCGGGTCGAGGCCACGCCGGACGCGGCGGCCTTCACCTTTCCCGTCGACGAGAGCTGGCAGTCGCTGACGTGGGGTGAGACCGGGGAGCGGGTCGTCCGGCTTGCTGCCGGACTGGTCGCGCTCGGCGTCGAGCCCGAGCAGTGCGTCGCCATCGCCTCCAGCACGCGGGTCGAGTGGATCATGGCCGACCTGGCCGTGATGTGCGCCGGCGCCGCCACCACGACGGTCTACCCGTCGACGATCGCCCCCGACGTGTCGTACATCCTCGCGGACTCCGACAGCCACATCGTCTTCGCGGAGGACGACGCGCAGATCGCCAAGCTGCGGAACCACCGCACCGACCTTCCCGCCCTCAGCCGGATCGTGACGTTCGACGGGACGCCGGACGGCGACTGGGTGATCGGGCTCGACGACCTGGAGCGGCTGGGCGGCGACCTGCTCGCCCAGCAGCCCGACACCGTCAGCCATCGGGTCGACAACACCCGCCCGGACCACCTCGCCACGCTGATCTACACTTCCGGCACGACCGGGCGACCCAAGGGTGTCCGCCTTCCGCACAGCGCGTGGACCTATGAGGCTGCCGCGGTCGAGGAGCTCGACATCTTGTCGATCGACGACGTGCAGTACCTCTGGCTGCCGCTGGCGCACGTCTTCGGCAAGGTCTTGCTGAGCGTCCAGCTGGCGATCGGGTTCCAGACAGCCGTCGACGGGCGGGTCGAGAAGATCGTGGACAACCTGGCCGTCGTCCGGCCGACCTTCATGGGCGCCGCGCCGCGCATCTTCGAGAAGGTGCACGCGCGCATCGTCACGATGACCGCGGACGAGGGCGGCATCAAGAAGCGGATCTTCGAGCAGGCCTTCAAGGTCGGCGTCGACGTCACGCAGCGCCGGCAGGCCGGCCACACCGTGCCTGTTTACCTGGCCGTCCAGAACGCGCTGTTCGACCGGCTCGTCTTCGCCAAGATCCGGGCCCGCTTCGGCGGCCGGATCCGGTTCTTCGTCTCTGGCGCGGCCGCCCTCAACCGTGGTCTGGCCGAGTGGTTCGACGCGGCCGGCCTGCTCATCCTCGAGGGGTACGGGCTCACCGAGACCTCCGCCGGCACCTGCCTGAACCGACCGGACCACTACAAGTTCGGAACGGTCGGGCAGCCGTTCGCCGGCAGCGAGATGAAGACGGCCGCCGACGGGGAGCTGCTCATCAAGGGCCCGGGTGTCATGAGTGGCTACCACAGCGTCGACCCCGAGTCGGAGAAGGCGCTCGTGGACGGCTGGTTCCATACCGGTGACATCGGTGAGATCGACGCCGAGGGCTTCGTCACCATCACCGACCGCAAGAAGGACCTGTTCAAGACATCCGGCGGGAAGTACGTCGCGCCGCAGCTCATCGAGGGCCAGTTCAAGGCGATCTTCCCGCACGTCAGCCAGATCGTGCTGATCGGGAACGAGCGCAACTTCGTGTCCGCGCTGATCACCCTGGACCCCGAGTCCATCGACGGCTGGGCCGCCCAGCACGGGCTCACCGGAGAGCAGTACGCCCAGATCGTCACGTCACAGGCGGCGGGCAGGATGGTCCAGCAGTACGTCGACCAGCTCAACGCCACCTTGAACCGATGGGAGACGATCAAGCGGTTCACGGTGCTCGACCGGGACCTGTCCATCGAGGACGGCGAGATGACGCCGAACCTGAAGGTCAAGCGCAAGGTCGTCGAGGCGCACTTCAAGGACGAGATCGACGCCCTGTACTCCTGACCCGCAAGCAGACGGGGCGGTCGCACGGACGACCGGGCGGCGATACTGGTCCGGTGCTGCTGACGATCTCGACGACGACGACGGCGACAACGTCCCGCGCGACGGACCTGGGCTATCTCCTGCACAAGCACCCGGACCGTCCGCAGAGCACTCAGGTCGCAGTGGGTACGGCGCACGTGTTCTATCCGGAGGCGAGCGACGAACGTTGCACCGCGGCGCTCCTGCTGGACGTCGACCCGGTCGCGCTCGTCCGTGGGCGGCGGGGCAGGGATGCGGAAGGGTTCAGCCTCGGCCAGTACGTCAACGACCGCCCGTACGCCGCCTCCTCGCTGCTCGCCGTGGCGATGGCCCGTGTCTTCAAGACGGCGATGTCGGGTCGCTGCGATGCCCGCCCCGACCTGGCCGCGGCAGCGATCCCGCTGGAGGTCCACCTGCCCTCGATGCCGTGCCGAGGTGGTACCGACCTGGTAAGGCGGATGTTCGCGCCGCTCGGCTGGCAGGTCGCGGCGACCCCGATCGCCCTGGACCCGGAGCTGCCGACGTGGGGCGACTCGCCCTACGTCGACCTTCGGCTGACGGGTCGGCTCAGACTCTGCGACGCGCTCAGCCACCTCTACGTGCTGCTGCCCGTGCTGGACGATGCCAAGCACTACTGGGTCGGCCCCGACGAGGTGGACAAGCTCGTGTCCGCCGGTGGCGGGTGGCTGGGTCGCCATCCCGACCAGGCTCTGATCAGCGAGCGCTACCTCAAGCACCAGCGCTCGCTCGTCTCGGATGCGGCCGGCCGACTGCTCGAGGGTGATGACGCCGGCGGCGTGCTCGAGGGTGAGGCTGCCTCGCCGGGAGCAGCGGCCCCGCCCGAGCCCGCCGCTGCCGGCGCGCCGCTGCGTGAGCTCCGCCGGGCCGCGGTGCTGCAGGCGCTGCGCGAGTCCGGCGCCGCCCGGGTAGTCGACTGGGGCTGCGGCGAGGGCGGGCTCGTCGCCGAGCTGATGCGCAATGGTCGCTTCACCGAGATCGTCGGGGTCGACGTCTCGGCGCGCGCGCTCGACCGGGCCGCGCGGCGACTGGCGCTCGACCAGTTATCGGACACGCAGCGCGGGCGGACTCGCCTGCTGCAGTCGTCCCTGACCTACCGCGACAGCCGGCTGGCCGGCTTCGACGCTGTCGCGCTCGTCGAGGTGATGGAGCACATCGACACCGAGCGGCTGCGAGCCTTCGAGCGGTCCGTCTTCGCCGCAGCCCATCCCGGCACGGTCGTCGTGACGACGCCGAACGCCGAGTACAACGCGCTCTTCAGCGATCTGCCTGCCGGCACGCTGCGCCATCGGGACCACCGGTTCGAGTGGACCCGGGCCGAGTTCGGGGGCTGGGCAGCGCGGATCTGCGCGACCTACGGCTATCGGGTGCAGCTCAAGGCGGTGGGCGACGAGGACCCCGACCTCGGCCCGGCGACGCAGCTCGCGGTGTTCACGGCCGTCAGCAAGGCTGGGAGCTCGGTATGACGCCCGAGAACGAGACGCCGGACGACGGGGCCGTGACATGGCATGCGGGGGCTGAGGCTGAGCCCGCGGTCCCGACGGCGCCGCGGTTGCTCGGGATACCCGAGCTCTCACTCGTCGTCCTGGTCGGAGTGACCGGCTCCGGGAAGTCGACGTTCGCAGCGGCGCACTTCGAGCCGTTCGAGGTGCTGTCCAGCGACTTCTGCCGAGGGTTGGTGTCCAACGACGAGAACGACCAGTCAGCCTCACGCGCGGCCTTCGAGGTGCTCGACTTCATCGCCGGGAAGCGGCTCGCGGCGGGCTTGCTGACCGTGGTCGACGCCACCAACGAGCAGTCACAAGCCAGGCGTCAGCTGGTCACGCTGGCCCGAGACCATGACGTGCTGCCGGTGGCGATCGTGCTCGACGTGCCCGAGGCGGTCTGTCTGGAGCGCAACGGAGAGCGGCCGGACCGCACCTTCGGCGCCGGAGTCGTCGCCCGGCAGGCAGGCCAGCTGCGCCGGTCACTGCGTGGCCTGGGCAAGGAGGGCTTCCGGACGATCCACACCTTGCGTGGCGCCGACGAGATCGCCGCTGTCCAGGTCGTGCGTGAGCGGCTGCGCAGCGACTACCGCGACGAGACCGGCCCGTTCGACGTGATCGGCGACGTGCACGGGTGCCGTTCGGAGCTCGAGTCGCTGCTGACCGCGCTCGAGTACGAGCTGGTGCGCGACGCAGCCGGGCGACCCGTCGACGCGACCCACCCGGACCGGCGCCGGGCGGTCTTCCTCGGCGACCTGGTCGACCGAGGCCCGGACACACCCGGTGTGCTGCGCCTGGTGATGGGGATGGTGGCCGCCGGTCACGCCTTCGCCGTCCCGGGCAACCACGAGAACAAGCTGGTGCGTGCCCTCGGTGGGCGCCAGGTGCAGGCGTCGCACGGCCTGGCCGAGACGCTGGCGCAGCTGGCGGCCGAGCCGCCGGAGTTCCGAGCCGACGTCGCCACGTTCTGCGACCGGCTGGTGGCGCACCTGGTCATGGACGGCGGCCGGCTGGTCGTGGCCCACGCAGGGCTCAAGGAGGCGTACCACAACCGCGCATCCGGCCGGGTGCGAAGCTTCGCGTTGTACGGCGACACGACTGGTGAGACCGACGAGTTCGGCCTCCCGGTCCGGCTGCCATGGGCCGACAGCTACCGGGGCAGCGCGATGGTGCTGTACGGGCACACGCCGATAGCCCGGCCGGAATGGGTCAACAACACGCTGTGTCTCGATACCGGATGCGTCTTCGGCGGGTCGCTCAGCGCGCTGCGGTACCCGGAGAGGGAGCTCGTCCAGGTCCCGGCGGAGCAGGTCTGGTACGCGCCGGTCAAGCCACTGGATCCGGCCCCAGGAACCGTCTTCGACGCCTCGGACGATTCCGGCGTCGGGCCCGGGCGGCGCGACCCGGACGTGCTGGACATCGACGACGTACTCGGCCGTCGGGTCGTCGAGACCGCCCACCACGGCCGTGTCAGCGTTCGTGAGGACAACGCCGCGGGTGCCCTGGAGGTGATGAGCCGGTTCGCGATCGACCCGCACCGGCTGTGGTACCTGCCGCCGACGATGAGCCCGACGGCGGCCTCGACGCGTCCGGAACTGCTCGAGCATCCCGACGAGGCGTTCGAGGCGTACCGGACATGGGGTGTCGACTCGGTGATCTGCGAGGAGAAGCACATGGGTTCGCGCGCCGTCGTCCTGGCGAGTCGGGACGGGGGCAGGCCGGGCGCTATCCACACGCGGACGGGGCGGTCGTTCTTCGGACCGGACCTGACCGACCGGCTGCTTGCCGAGATCGCGGACGCGGTCGCGACTGCCGGGATCTGGGAGCAGCTCGAGACGTCGTGGGTGCTGCTGGACTGCGAGCTGATGCCGTGGTCGGCCAAGGCCGAGGGACTCCTGCGCGAGCAGTACGCAGCGACTGGTGCGGCCGCCAGGGCGGGCCTGGCGGCCTCGGTGTCGGCGCTCCACCAGGCCAGCGACCGCGGGCTCGACGTCACCGACCTGTTGGTGCGCACCAGCTCCCGCCAGGCCAACGCAGCCGCCTTCACCGCGGCATATCGGCACTACGTCTGGCAGACCGACGGCCTGGAAGGTGTCAGGCTGGCGCCGTTCCAGCTGCTGGCTTCCGAAGGCGCGACCTACGAGGTTCGCGATCACGGCTGGCACCTCGACCTGGCGGACCGGCTGGTCGCAGCCGCGCCCGGCCGGCTCCACTCCACTCGTCGGATCGTCGTCGCGGTTCGGGACGAGGCGGCGTGCTCCGAGGGGGCCGCCTGGTGGGAGGGGCTGCTCGCCGGTGGCGGCGAAGGCATGGTGGTCAAGCCGTATGCGAACCTCACCCTGCGCGACGGGCGGCTGGTGCAGCCTGGTATCAAGGTCCGCGGTCCTGACTATCTGCGGCTCGTCTACGGCCCGGACTACCTCGAGCCAGGCAACCTCGACCGGCTGCGGCAGCGCAACCTCAGCCACAAGCGCTCGCTGGCTCTGCGCGAGTACGCACTGGGCCTCGAGTCGCTGGCGCGGGCCGCTGCGGGAGAGCCGCTGTGGCGGATCCACGAGGCCGTCTTCGCGACGCTCGCGCTGGAGTCCGAGCCGGTCGACCCCCGCCTCTGACCTCCAACCGGGCGCAGGTCCCGAGTCTGGCGCCGCTCGGGCGACGTGAGGTCGCCTCGTTGCGTTGGTGATCGGCGGGTGGTGAGCGTGGTGACGGCCGCCGGGACCCGCGGCGGGGTATCACGCGCGACCGCCAGTGCCTCCTGCAAGGCGAAGCCCTCCCTCGCCTGGTCAGGAGACCACGATGCGTGTCTCAGCCACCCGCTCGCCCCTCCCGGCCACCCATGCCGTGACACGAACCCGCGTCGCGACGCCAACTGAGCACTCCCCGACGCCGTACCTGGCCCTGGATCCCTCGACAGCACTCGCGCGGCTGGGCGAGATGACCGACGCGCTGCCCGAAACGGCCATCCACTATGCCGTCAAGGCCAACCCGCATCCGCGGCTGCTGCAAGCGCTGGCCTTTGCAGGTGCGCGCTTCGACGTCGCCTCGCCTGAGGAGGTCCGGCTATGCCTCGAGGCCGGCGCCCAGGCAGAGGACCTGCTCTACTCCAACCCGATCAAGCGGCGATCCGACCTGGGGCTGGCCCATGCGCTCGGCGTGCGCCTGTTCGTCGTCGACTCGGGCCCGGAGCTGCTGAAGGTCGCCGAGGTCGCGCCCGGTTCGTCGGTCCTGTGCCGGTTGCTGACCTCCGGGGCGGGCTCGGACTGGCCGTTGTCGCGAAAGTTCGGCGCGCCCGCGCACGAGTGCATCGACATCCTCACGGACGCAGCGACCCTGGGGCTCGACCCGGCGGGAATCGCCTTCCACGTCGGTTCGCAGCAGCGCGACCCGCACGCCTGGGACACCCCGATCCAGGAGGCGGCCAGGATCTTCCGGGCGCTTCGACACGGTGGCATCGACCCGTGGCTGCTGGACCTCGGCGGCGGACTGCCGGCCGGCCTGGAGCAGGAGACACCACCGCTGGCACACTACGGCCGCGCGATCGACGAGTCGCTCGCGCGCCACTTCGGCGCTGACCGCCCGCGTACGGTGGCCGAGCCTGGCCGAGCGATCGCCGGCGACGCGGGCGTCCTGGTCTCGTCGGTGCTGGCCGTCTGCTGGCGTGGCGGCCGGCGCTGGGTGTATCTGGACGCCGGCGTCTTCACCGGTCTGGTCGAGACGTTGGACGAGGCGATCCGCTATCGCATCGACACCGACGCGGCGGGCGGATCGGCGGCGCCCACTGGCCCAGCTGTCCTCGCCGGACCGACCTGCGACAGCGCGGACGTGATGTACGAGCGGACACCGGTCCAGCTGCCTTTGTCGCTGGCGGAGGGTGACCAGGTGCGTATCCGAGCCGCCGGCGCCTACACCGCCAGCTACTCCACCGTCGGTTTCAACGGCTACGCACCGCTTCGGACCCATATCGTCGACACGCTGCCATGAGCGCCCGGAGTGCCCTGCCCACGGACGTGCGCCGGGTGCTGGTTGCTCACGGGCTCAGCGCCGTGGCTCTGGGGTTGCCGTGGCCAGCCTTGCTGGTCGCCGTCTGGGACCAGGGCGACAGCGGCTTCGCGCTCGGCCTGACCGGTGCTGCCAGGATGGCGCCGTACGTCGCGCTGTCCTGGCTCGCCGGGCGGGTCGCCGACCGGGTCTCGCGCGGCCGGTTGGTCCGCGCCAGCCTCTCCCTGCGGATCGTGGCCCTGACGGCGACAGCAGCCCTGCTCGAGGCGGGGTACGTCGGGGCGGCCGTGGCGCTCGCCTGCCTGGCGGTCGCCGCCGGCACCCCGGCGTACCCGGCGATCGCGGCAGAGATGCCGGCACTCGCCGGGCGCGCCAACGAGGAGGCCACCAGCCTGCTGGTCACGCTGGAGGTCGGGGCCTTCGTCGTGGGACCCGCGATCGGTGGGCTGCTGCTCGGTCCTGGCGGCCCCTCGCTCGGAGCCTGGATCGCCGCCGGCCTGACGATCCTTGCGCTCGGCGTCGTCCGCGGCGTGGCGTGGGCAGGGCCGCGTACACGCGCGGCGTCGACAGTCCCGCGGCCGGTCCTGTCCCTGCTGCGTCGGCGGCCGGCCGCGGTCGCCGCCATGCTGGGTGTTGCGGCCGTCAACGCGATCGGCTCGGCCGTGGCGATCGCGCTGCTCCCGCTGGCAGAGCGTGCCTGGCACGCCGACAAGGCTCAGTTCGGTATCGCGACGGCGGCCATCGGCCTGGGAGCCTTCGCGGCGCCGCTGATGCAGCAGGTCTGGGGCCTCGGGGTCGACGCCTGGCGCCGGTCGGCCCTCGCCCTGGCCGTCCCACTGGTCGTCGTGTCCCTGGCCTCGGACCTGTGGTGGGCCGTCGTGCCGCTGACATTGATGGGAACTGCGTCGGTACAGCTGGAGGCGGTCGCGACGAACGTCATCCAGCGAGCCGTACCCGACGACGTGCGGTCCTCCGCCCTGGGTCTCACCGACTCCGTGATGGTCGCTGCCGCGGCTGGCTCGGCGATGCTGACACCCTGGTGCGTCGGCCTGGTGGGGCCGCGGGGGATGGTGGCCGCCTGTGCGGCCGCCGGGCTGGGCCTCGCAGCCGCCGTTGCTCTCCTCGCGGGGACGTCCAGGGTGGGCGACGCCGGCGTAGCGGTGGGAGTCTCGACGCGGGGGCTCTCCGGCGGCTGAGCCGGTCATACTGGACGGATGCCTGGGACGCCTCGCCGCCGCGCGCCTTCCCGCCGCACACCTTCCCGCCGCACGCCTTCCCGCCGCACGCCGAGCCGCTGATGCCGTCGGCGCTCCCGGAAGGAGAGGCTGCCCCGCTCGACGGTTCGCTGCCCGCGTCGGCGGTGAGCGGCTTGGGTCGCCAGCAGTTCGGGATCTATGTGCACGTACCCTTCTGCACGGTCCGTTGCGGGTACTGCGACTTCAACACCTATACCGCCTTCGAGCTCGGCTCTGAGCCCGGTGCGTCCCGCGCGACGTACGCGTCGGCAGCCATCGACGAGATCCGGCTGGCCCGACGAGTGCTCGGCGACCGCGACCTGCCCGTCGAGACCGTCTTCTTCGGAGGCGGAACCCCGACGCTGCTGGTGCCGGCAGACCTGATCTCGGTCGTCGACACGATCCGGCAGGAGTTCGGCCTGGTCGAGGGAGCCGAGGTCACGACCGAGTCCAACCCCGACAGCGTGTCTCGGGCGGACCTGGAAGCGTTGCGCGAGGGCGGAATCAACCGGATCTCGTTCGGCGTGCAGTCCGTCGACCCGCAGGTCCTCGCCACCCTGGACCGCACGCACGACCCGGCCAGGGTCCCGCAGGTTGTCAGGTGGAGCCGCGACAGCGGGTTCGACCAGGTCAGCCTGGACCTCATCTACGGAACTCCGGGGGAGTCACCGGCCTCCTGGGAGCGCAGCGTCTCCGCAGCGGTCGCCCTCGAGCCCGACCACCTGAGTGCTTACGCGCTGATCGTCGAGGCGGGTACGGCCCTGGCCCGCCACGTCGCCCGCGGCGAGATCGCCATGACCGACGACGACGACCTGGCCGACAAGTACGACCTGGCCGACGAGCTGCTCGGTGCCGCCGGCTTCGGTTGGTACGAGGTGTCGAACTGGGCCCGCAGCGCTACTTCGGTCTCCCGCCACAATCTGGGCTACTGGCGCGGCGCCGACTGGTGGGGCGTCGGGCCGGGGGCGCACTCGCATGTGGGCGGCGTGCGCTGGTGGAACGTCAAACACCCCTCCGCCTACGCCGAGCGGATCTCGGCCGGGGTCAGTCCCGCCGCGGCCCGCGAGATCCTCGACGCCGAGACCCGAAGGGTCGAGCGTGTGCTGCTCGAGACCCGGCTCGCATCCGGTCTCCCGCTCGACGTCCTCGACGATGCCGGCCGGCGAGCCGTCCCCGAACTCGCTGCGGCCGGCCTGGCCACCCTCGCCACCCCTTCGGCCGAGGGGTCAGGTTCCTCGGGTGTGGAGTCGCTCGTGCTCACCCGGCGCGGCAGGCTGCTGGCCGACGCGGTCGTACGCGCGCTGCTGCCGTAGCCGCTGACCGCCTCAGCCGGTCACGAAGTCGATGAGCTCCTCGACCCGACCCAACAGGGCTGGTTCGAGGTCGGTGTACGACGACACCCGGGACAGGATGTGCCGCCAGGCTCGGGCGATATCGGCTTGGTCGCGATGCGGCCAGCCGAGCTGCTGGCAGACGCCGTGCTTCCATGACATCCCGGGTGGGACGGTCGGCCACGACGCGACGCCGATCCGTTCGGGCTTGACCGCCTGCCAGATGTCGATGAAGGGATGGCCCAAGATCAGCACGTGCCGTCCGACCGGGCTGGCGGCGACCGAGCGGGCGATGCGGCTCTCCTTCGATCCCGGCACGAGGTGGTCGACGAGCACCCCGGCCTTCCGGCTCTCCGAGGGCCGGAAGCCGCCGAGGTGGTCACCGAGGTCGTCGACACCCTCCAGGTACTCCACGACGACTCCTTCGACGCGCAGGTCGTCGCCCCAGACCTTCTCCACCAGCTCGGCGTCGTGGCGGCCCTCGACGAAGATCCGGCTGGCCCTCGCGACGCGCGCTCCGCGGGCGACGGGGGCCACCGATCCTGATGGCGTGCGGGACGGCTGCGTCGGGGTGGCGCGCGGTCGGGCGGTCAGCACGACCGGCTGCCCGTCGAGCAGGAAGCCAGGCCCGAGTGGGAACGTTCGCCGCCGCCCCCGACGGTCCTCGAGCTCGACCGTGTCGAGGTCCCGGTCCACGCGGACGATCTGGCCGCACCAGTCTGTGGTGACCTCCTCCACGACCAGGTCGGTATCCGCGACCCGCTCGCGGGACCGTCCGCGCTTGGGCGCGTGCCAGTCACCGCTCAGCACATCGCGGCCGTATCGATCAGAGGACACATCGCCGACGCTAGAGCGCATGCCCGAACGGGCAGCGCCGAATCGCCGTACGAACGCTTGCGGGCTGAAGAACCGACCCCCCGGCCGAAGAACCTGCCCCTCGCCGGATGGGGGAGGGGGCTAGCCGCTGACGAGGGGGAGGGTGGTGCGCCCAGGCTCACCCTCGTCGGCCAGCTGGGCGTACCCGCGCACCACGGCGTCGCCGAGATGGGCGGCAGGGTATGGCCATTCGGAGCCGCCTGCGGCCACCGCCTCATCGACTGGCACCCGCTGGGCGAACAGGGACCGGATCAGGTGGGCGACGTCGGATACCTCGGCCCGCTGGCCCTCCACGAACGCCTTGTCCACCGCCGAGCCGTGCCCGGGTATGACGACCGACCGGCTCGTCAGCAACCCCACCATCAGGTCGAGCGAGCCGGGCCAGTCCAGCGGGAAGCTGTCGGTGCCGAAGGAGGGTGCGGCCGACTGCTCGATCAGGTCGCCGCCGAAAACCACGTCTGCGTCGGGGACGCTGATCACGATGTCGCCGTCGGTATGCCCCCGGCCCGGATGCATCAGCTCGATGAACCGGTCGCCGAGGTCGATGGCCGAGACTGAGGAGAAGACCGTGTCAGGGAGCCGCAGCTCGGTGGCGACGACGTCGGTGAGCACCTCGGCGGTGATCGCGGGCTGGTCCGGGTCGAGCTCGGGGTCGGCCTCGATCAGGGCCTTGATCCTCGTCGCGGAGCTGATGAGCTCCGCCGCGGCGTTCTCGTGCGCGTGGATGGTGGCGCCGGCCATCGCGATGTTGCCGAAGACGTGGTCGAAGTGCTTGTGCGTGTTCACCACCCAGCGAACCGCGGAGTCGGGGACGAGGCGCCGTACCTCGTCGAGCAGCTCGCGTCCCTGCCGGGCGCTCGCGCGCGTGTCGATGACCGCCACACCATGCGAGCCGACGACCGCACCGACGCTCACGTCCCACTCGGCGTACCGCGCCACGAAACAGCGGTCGCCGACCTCGACGAAGCCCCTGCCGACCGCACCGTCCATGCACCGAAGAATAGCCAGCGCTCCGGCCGTGCCCCGGAAGCCCGCCGCGCGGCGGTAGACTTGGCACTCCGACGATTCGACTGCCAGAACCCACCCGACCGGCAGCTCGGACACCCGTCGCAGGCGCGATCGGCGAGGAGGACGCAGCATGCTGGACGACCGCAAGCTCGACGTGCTGCGAGCCATCGTCGAGGACTACGTCAGTACCCACGAGCCGGTCGGCTCGAAGGTGCTGGTGGAGCGGCACCAGCTCGGCGTCTCTCCCGCGACGGTCCGCAACGACATGGCGGTCCTCGAGGAGGAGGGGCTGATCACCCAGCCTCACACGAGTGCCGGCCGGATCCCGACCGACAAGGGGTACCGACTCTTCGTCGACAAGCTGACCAGCGTCAAGACCCTCACCCCGGCCGAGAAGAGGGCCATCGCAACCTTCCTGCAGGGCGCGGTCGATATCGACGACGTCGTCCACCGAAGCGTCAGGCTGCTGGCCCAGCTGACCCAGCAGGTGGCCATCGTGCAGTACCCGACGCTGGCGCGCGCGACCGTTCGCCATGTCGAGGTGGTGACGATGACGAGCTCGCGGTTGCTCCTGGTACTCATCACCAGCACCGGCCGGGTCGAGCAGCGGGTGGTCGAGCTGGGCGAGCCGCTGGATGACGGCCTGATCGGCGACCTTCGGGCCCGTCTCAACACCGCCACGGTGGGGCAGCCGCTGACCGAGGCGGCAAGCCGTGTCGTGTCGCTCCCCGAGATGTTCCGCGACAGCGACAAGGCGGTGGTCAGCCAGATCATCGCGGTGCTCGTGGACGCGGCCGCCAACGATCGCAACATCGACAAGGTCGTGATCGGCGGGACGGCCAACCTGGTCCGCTTCGGCGACGACTTCGACCGTTCGATCAAGCCGTTGCTGGAGGCGTTGGAGGAGCATGTCGTCCTGCTCAAGCTGCTCGGCGAGGCGAGCAGTCCGAGACTGCTGACGGTCCGCATCGGCCACGAGGTACCGCACGAGCAGCTGATGGCGACCTCGGTGGTGGCGACCGGCTACGGCCCCGGCGAACAATCAGTCGGTACGCTCGGTGTCCTGGGGCCGACCAGGATGGACTATCCGGCATCCATGGCCGCGGTCACCGCGGTGGCCCGCTACGTCAGCCAGATCCTGTCTGACACGTGACGCGGCCCCACATCCGACCCAGCCCTCGACCCAACGCCTCGATACCGACCCGACCAGTGGATGACGGAGTATGACGCAAGATCTCTACGAGGTACTCGGGGTGCCGCGCGACGCGGCCCCCGAGCAGATCAAGAAGGCCTACCGCAAGCTGGCCCGCGAGCTGCACCCTGACGTCAACCCCGACACGGTGACCCAGGAGCGGTTCAAGGAGGTCACGCGTGCCTACGACGTCTTGAGCGACCCCAAGAAGCGCGAGCTGTACGACCTGGGTGGCGACCCGCTGTCAGCGGCCGGCGGCTCGGCCGGGTTCGGGCAGGGGTTCTCCTTCACCGACATCATGGACGCGTTCTTCGGCCAGAACGGTGGGGGTCGCGGTCCGCGCCCCCGGTCCCGCCGCGGCCAGGACGCCCTGATCCGGATCGAGCTCGAGCTCGGCGAGGCCGCGTTCGGTGTTGCCAAGGAGCTCAAGGTCGATACCGCGGTCACCTGCTCGGTATGCGGCGGCGCCGGTGCGGCTCCCGGTACGACCCTCGCCCCCTGCGGCACCTGCGGGGGCCAGGGGGAGATCAGCCACGTCCAGCGGTCGTTCCTCGGCGAGGTCCGAACCATGCGCCCCTGCCCGATCTGCCGCGGGTTCGGGACCGTCATCCCTGATCCCTGCAACGAGTGCTCCGGCGAGGGCAGGATCCGCGCGCGCCGGGCCGTCAATGTCAAAGTGCCGGCGGGAGTGGACTCCGGCACCCGGATCCAGCTCACCGGCCAGGGTGAGGTCGGACCGGGAGGCGGACCCGCCGGCGACCTGTACGTCGAGATCCAGGTGGCGCACCACCAGATCTTCACCCGCAACGGCGACGACCTGCTCTGCACGATCTCGATCCCGATGACGGCGGCGGCGCTCGGCACCAGCGTCGAGCTGCCCACCCTCGAGGCCGACGTCTCGGACGCCGGTAGCGAGGTCGAGCGGACGTCGACCCTCGAGATCCGGCCGGGTACGCAGTCGGGGGAGCAGCTGTTCATCCGCGGCCGGGGCGTCCCGCGACTGCGCGGCACCGGACGTGGCGACGTCGTGACGACCGTCGTGGTGGAGACGCCGACGAGGCTGGACGGCTCGCAGACGCAGCTTCTCGAGCAGCTGGCCGCGATCCGCGGCGAGGAGAACCCCAGCGCGTCCATCGACAACCGCCACAAAGGGGTGTTCGGCCGCTTCAAGGACGCTTTCGGCGGCAGTCGCTGAGCCGCCGATGACGACGGGCTGATGACGCTTCCGGTCTTCGTCGTCGACTCCGAACGCCTTCAGGCTGACTCGATCGAGCTGGTCGGCCCTGAGGGCTGGCATGCCGTGGTGGTCCGCCGGATCAGACCCGGCGAGCGCATCCTGCTGACCGACATGGGCGGCGCCGGCGCTGAGTGCGTCGTCCGGTCGGTCACGAAGGACACGCTCGTGGCCGAGGCGTTGGTACGTCGGACCGAGCCGCCGGCCCTGCCGCGACTGGTCGTCGTTCAGTCGATCCCCAAGGGCGACCACGGGGAGCGGGCGGTCGACCTGTTGACGGAAGTCGGAGTGGACGCGATCGTGCCGTGGGCCGCGAGCCGCTCGGTGGTGAGCTGGCGAGGCGAGCGCGGGGCGAAAGGCCTGGCAAAGTGGCGCAGCGCGGCCTTCGCTGCTGCCAAGCAGTCGAGGCGGCTGCGATTCCCGGACGTCGAGCCGCTGCACTCGACCGCCCAGGTCGCAGAGTTGATCTCCACCGCGGGACAGGCGCTCGTCCTGCACGAGACGGCCGACCGGCCGCTCTGCGACGATGTGCCGCCGACCGCGGGCGACGTCGTGCTGGTCGTCGGTCCGGAGGGCGGCATCACCGATGACGAGCTGATGGTCTTTGTCGACCGAGGCGCCCGCGCCGTCCGCATCGGGCCGTCAGTCCTGCGCAGCTCGACCGCCGGCGCTGTCGCCTCGGCCCTCGTATTGAGCCGCACTGCGCGCTGGGGCTAACGGACGGTGAACGTCTTGGACGCCTCCCCACCGTGGCGAGCGCAAGGCGTACCAGCCGGTGTCGTGAGCGGCGTGGTGACCGGTCACGTCGTCGTCGGCGTCCCACGGCTGCGGTGCACAATGGCCGTGCGGCCCGACGGCTCCGAGACCTGGCCGCGCGAGCCTGGGCCGGACCACGACGGAGGGACGCACCGATGGATGACGCCTGCCTGTTCTGCTCGATCATCGCCGGCGACATCGGCGCGGACCGGGTCGCCGAGACGGACTTCGCCCTGGCCTTCCGCGACATCACGCCGCAGGCCCCGACCCATGTACTGGTGGTCCCGAAGGTGCACAGCCCGACGCTTCCCGAGCTGGCCGAGACCCACCCCGACCACGCGGTCGGCGTCCTCACCCTGGCCAAGGAGGTCGCGCGCCTGGACGACGTGACCGACGGCTACCGGCTGGTCTGCAACAACGGGGCGGGCGCGCAGCAGACCGTCTTCCACGCCCACGTGCACGTGCTGGGCGGCCGACCGCTGACATGGCCGCCCGGCTAGGTCGGCGCAACCCCGTAGCATAGGCACAACATGACAGAGCAACAGGTGCCGCGGCATACGATCGTGATTCCCAGCAGCGTTCCCGTCGTCGCGGTCCTCGGTGCCCGCGACGAGTTCCTCGGCATCATCGAGCGTGAGTTCGACGCCGACGTCCACGTCCGCGGCAACGAGGTCAATGTCGCCGGCGACCGCGGCGAGGTGGCGCTGATCGAGCGCCTCCTCGACGAGCTGGTCACGATGGTCCGCACTGGTCAGGGCCTCACCGGCGAGACTGTCGAGCGGGTCATCGCGATGCTCCGCGCCGAGACCGAGGAACGCCCCGCCGACGTCCTCACCCTCAACATTCTCAGCAACCGTGGCCGCACGATCCGCCCCAAGACGCTCAACCAGAAGCGGTACGTCGACGCGATCGACAAGCACACCGTGGTGTTCGGGATCGGTCCAGCCGGCACCGGCAAGACGTACCTCGCGATGGCCAAGGCGGTCCAGTCGCTGCAGGCCAAGCAGGTCAACCGGATCATCCTGACCCGCCCGGCCGTCGAGGCGGGGGAGCGGCTCGGGTTCCTGCCCGGCACCCTCAGCGAGAAGATCGACCCCTACCTGCGGCCGTTGTACGACGCCCTGCACGACATGCTCGACCCGGAGACGATCCCGAAGCTGCTCACCGCGGGGACCATCGAGGTCGCGCCGCTCGCCTACATGCGCGGGCGCACCCTCAACGATGCCTTCATCATCCTCGACGAGGCCCAGAACACCTCGCAGGAGCAGATGAAGATGTTCCTGACCCGGCTCGGGTTCGGCTCCAAGATGGTGGTGACGGGCGACGTTACCCAGGTCGACCTGCCGTCGGGGACCAAGAGCGGCCTGCGTGTGGTGCAGGACATCCTCGACAACATCTTGGACGTCAGCTTCTGCTACCTCACCGCTCAGGACGTCGTCCGCCACCGCCTGGTCGGCAAGATCGTGGCTGCCTACGAAACCTACGAAGCCGCCCGGCCGGTCGGACCCGCCTCCTACCGCGAGGGTCGATGAGCGTCGAGGTCCTCAACGAGTCCGGAGTCGACCTCGACGTCACGGCATTCGTGCGGCTTGCCCGGTTCACGATGAGCCGGATGCGGGTGCATCCCGAGGCGGAGCTGTGCCTCAAGCTGGTCGACGAGCCGACCATCACCGAGTTCAACGAGCGATACCTGGGTCATCGAGGCCCGACCGACGTGCTGTCATTTCCGATGGACGAGCTCAGGCCCGGCCAGGACGACGAGGCCGAGGACGGCGGGATCCTCGGGGACATGCTGCTCTGCCCGCAGTATGCCGCCGGGCAGGCCCCGAGCTTCTCGCGCAGCGCCGACGACGAGATGCACCTGCTGACCATCCACGGGATCCTGCACCTGCTGGGCTACGACCATGCCGAACCCGACGAGGAGCGCGAGATGTTCGCCCTCCAGGCCCGACTGCTGGCCGAGTGGCAAGGTCTGAAGAGTGGTGACGACGTCGAATGACGTCCGTGGACATCTGGCTCATCGTCGTGGCCATCGTCCTGATCTTCGTGGCGGGGCTGTTCCTGGCCGCTGAGACGGCGCTGTCGGCGGTCTCGCGGGTCCGGGTCCAGGAGCTCGTCAACGACGGCCGTGCGGGAGCCGTCCGGCTGGCCACCATCGCCGCCGACCCGCCGCGCTTCCTCAACACCGTCACCCTGCTCCGGGTGGCGTTCGAGACGACGAGCATCGTCCTTGTCACGGTCGTCGTCGTTGACGCGCTTGACCCCAGCTGGGCTCAGATCCTGCTCGCAGCGGGCATCATGATCGTGGTCTCGTACATCGCGGTGGGGGTCGGCCCACGCACGGTCGGGCGCCAGCACGCCGAACAGGTGGCGCTCATCGCCGCGACCCCCGTGTCGGCGTTCACCGCTGTTCTCGGCCCGCTGCCGCAGCTGATGATCCTCATCGGCAACGCGCTGACCCCGGGCAAGGGCTTCCGCGAGGGGCCCTTCGCGAGCGAGGCCGAGCTGCGCGAGCTGGTGGACATCGCGGCGTCGACGCAGGTGATCGAGTCGAACGAGAGCAGGATGATCCACTCCGTCTTCGAGCTGGGCGACACCCTCGCCCGCGAGGTGATGGTCCCGCGCACGGACATGGTCTACATCGAGCAGCACAAGACGCTGCGGCAGATGATGTCGCTGGCCCTGCGCAGCGGGTTCTCCCGCATCCCGGTGATCGGTCGCGACCTCGACGACGTCATCGGCGTCGCCTACCTCAAGGACGTCACCAAGCGGGTCTTCGACAGCCACGAGGCCGAGACGACCGAGCGCGTCGACACCGTCATGCGGCTCACTCTCTTCGTGCCGGACTCCAAACCGGCCGACGAGCTGCTCCGCGACATGCAGGCCCAGCGCACGCATGTGGCGATCGTCGTCGACGAGTACGGCGGCACGGCCGGCCTGGTCACCATCGAGGACCTGCTCGAGGAGATCGTCGGGGAGATTACCGACGAGTACGACGTCGAGCCGATCGGCGTCGAGCACCTCTCGGGTGGTGCTGTGCGGGTGAGCTCGCGTCTCGACATCGACGAGCTGGACGAGATCTTCGGCGTCAAGATCGAGGACGAGGACGTGGAGACGGTCGGCGGACTGATGGCCAAGCACCTCGGTCGCGTTCCGATCCCGGGCGCGGAGATGGTCTGCGAAGGGTTGCGCTTCCATGCCGAGGCGCTCGCCGGTCGGCGCAACAAGGTCGTGAGTGTCGTGGTCACACGTGTCGGCGCCGAGGACAGCCACGAGACCAACGCGGCCACCGAAGGTGCGTCCTCGGACGTCCTAGGGTGAGCAATATGCCCATCGAGCTGACGGATCCCGAGGACGCCAAGCTGCTGACGCTCGCTCGGGCCAACCGGGCCAGGGCCGGCAGTCGCGAGGGGGCGGCGGTCCGGGATACGGACGGCCGGACCTACAGCGCGGCGAACGTCGACTTGCCGTCGCTGCAGCTGTCGGCCGTCCAGGTCGCCGTCGCGATGGCGATCAGCAGTGGGGTCAAGGGCCTGGAGGCCGTGGTCGTCGTGAGCGACGCGCTGGCCGTCGCCAGGTCCGATGTGGCGGTGATCCGGGACTTCGCTGGAGACGACGTACCGATCCACCGCGCCGACTCGACCGGAGCGGTCCTGGGCTCGAGGACTACGTGAGGGCGCCTGAACCGCCGGCGGTGTCGGCGATACCCTCCGGCGCGGCGTTCGTGGTGGCCGGCGCCGCCTTGTTCGGCACCATCGGCACTGCGCGGCTGCTCGGCCCGGCCGCCCCGGCCGCGTCGGTGGCCTCGGTACGCCTGCTGCTGGCAGCAGGACTGCTCGTCGCGCTGGCGAGTCGTTCCGGTTGGGGGCAGGTCGCCGCCGCGCTGCGGCATTGGCCGGTCTGGGTCGCCGGTGTCGCGCAGGTGACCTTCAACCTGTCCTTCTTCGCCGCCGTCACCCGGGCTGGGGTGGCGGTAGGCACGCTGGTCGCCATCGGGTGTACGCCGATCCTCACCGGCCTGGCGGCCCGGCAGGTCAGCCGCGGCTGGCTGGCGGCGACCGGGCTGGCGTTGCTGGGGCTGGTCGCGCTCCTCAGCGACGGACTCGGACACGGCGTCACCGTGGCGGGGCTGCTGTGCGCCCTCGGCGCCTCAGCGTCGTACGCGACCTTCATCCTGGCGAGCTCGCGGCCTCTCGGAGTATGGATCGACGTGGTCGCGAGGCTGGCCGGCGTCTTCGTCGTGGCTGCCGGCTGTCTGCTGCCGGCGCTCTTCCTCACCTCGCTGGACTGGCTGTCGACCCCCGGTGGCGTCGCGATGGTGGCCTACCTGGCAGTGGCCGGGACCGTGCTCGCCTACAGCCTGTTCAACCGTGGCCTGCGCCTGGTCCCCGCCGGAACAGCGGCGACGCTGGCGCTGACCGAACCGCTCGTGGCGGCCGCCCTTGGCGTCACCGTGCTCGGGGAGCGGTTGTCCCCACTGGGCTGGGTCGGCGCCGTCATCGTGCTGGCTGCGCTCGCGGTCATGGTCAGGGTGAGCGGCTCGGCAGGGTCGTCCGGCAGCCAGCGTCCGGTCCCGCGTCTGGCGCGCTCATGACGACAGGGCCGACTCCGCACAAGTTCGGCTTCGTCAGCCTGGTGGGGCGCCCGAATGCCGGTAAGTCAACCCTCACGAACGCCCTGGTCGGGTCCAAGGTGGCGATCACCTCGTCGCGTCCGCAGACCACCCGCCACGCCGTCAAGGGAA
Organism: Propionibacteriales bacterium; assembly: GCA_038239485.1. GTDB lineage: Bacteria > Actinomycetota > Actinomycetes > Propionibacteriales > Nocardioidaceae > DASQEH01. The sequence continues at coordinate 1,510 of JBBSET010000004.1, read as the reverse complement.
TCGTGGACCGGCCGGACGCGCAGCTCGTCCTCGTCGACACCCCTGGCCTGCACAAGCCCCGCACGCTGCTGGGGGAGCGGCTCAACGACCTCGTCCGGTCGACGTGGTCGGAGGTCGACGTGGTGGCGGTGTGCCTGCCCGCCGACGAGACAGTGGGTCCCGGCGACCGCTTCCTGGTCGGGGAGCTGGCGAAGGTCCGCCGTACCCCGCGGATCGCGGTCGCGACCAAGAGCGACCTGGTGTCGCCGGACCAGATGGCCAGGCACCTGATGTCGATCGTCAAGCTCGGACAGGTGACCGGAGTGGAGTGGGTCGATATCGTCCCGGTCTCGGCCGTGGACGGCAGCCAGGTGGGGTTGCTGGCCGATCTGCTCGTGGCCCAGCTGCCGGAGGGGCGGTCGATGTACCCCGAGGGGGAGCTGACCGACGAGCCCGAGATCATCTTGGTCGCCGAGCTGATCCGCGAGGCGGCGCTCGAGGGGGTACGCGACGAGCTGCCGCACTCCATCGCCGTCGTCGTCGAGGAGATGGGCCTGCGTCCGGACCGCCCGGAGGGCCGGCCGCTTCTCGACGTGCACGCCAACCTCTTCATCGAGAGGTCCAGCCAGAAGGCCATCATCATCGGACACCAGGGCGCCAGGCTGAAGGCGGTCGGCACGGCCGCTCGCCAGCAGATCGAGACTCTCCTCGGTACTCCGGTCTACCTCGACCTGCGTGTCAAGGTGGCCAAGGACTGGCAGCGCGATCCCAAGCAGCTCCGCCGCCTCGGCTTCTAGACCAACCCAAACTCGGCGGGGTCGCCCGGCTCAGGTCGGCGGGATACCGCCGCCCACGGTATCGAGCTCACCGGGTCACTATGCCGACGGCAGGGTCACCCCCGCCGCCGGACGCTCGCCGAAACCTCAGTGGTTGGTCTCGCTCCAGCAGTAGCCGAACCGCTGCCCGGCCAGCCAGTCGTTGTCCGACGGATACGTCCAGCTGTAGCTGAACCCGCCGGTGACGCCGAGCAGCTTCGCGACCAGGTCCTTGCAGTGCTGCTTGCCGTTGCTGAGCGTCGTGCCCGTCCCGGGGTACGCCGACGCGGTGTCGCCGAGCCGGACGGCCGCCTGCGCCCGCCACGTGTGGGTCTGCGTGCACATCACCAACGTGCTGGTGGTGGCGCCGGGCTGGCCGTTCGAGCAGACGTCGTAGGTGGCCTGGGCTGTCTGGGTGTCGAGCAGGCCGGCCACCCGTCGCGGCAGGTCGCCGAGCGTCTTGGCCGACTGGTGTGCCACCACGTCGCACCGTACCCAGTGCGCCCCCAGGTCGAAACCCTGCTGGTCCGGGAGGAAGTACGTGAAACCAAGTCTGGTCAGCGCCTGGCTGGACGGGGTACCACCGATGAAGCCCGCGAACGCCGTCCGGCACTCGTCGGCCGCCGCGGACTGGATCGACTGGCTCTGGATCTGGACCCCCTTGAAGGCGATGGCGCTGGGCAAGGTCGGAACGGCATACGTGTAGGCCGTGTGGG
>JBBSET010000003.1:0-100799 GCA_038239485.1 Propionibacteriales bacterium | reverse complement strand
TCGTCAGTCGTGAGAAGGGTGACTTCTGATGATCCACAAGCTCCCCATGCTCTGCACATTGTTCGTCAGTCGTGAGAAGGGTGACTTCTGATGATCCACAAGCTCCCCATGCTCTGCACATTGTTCGTCAGTCGTGAGAAGGGTGACTTCTGATGAGTGACGTGTCGACCGCAGCCGAGCTGCGGCACCTCGACAACGACCTGCTCGAGGAGCGGCTTCGCGAGCACAAGGAAGAGCTTTTCAACCTGCGCTTCCAGGCCGCCACCGGCCAGCTGGAGTCGCACGGCCGGCTGCGTGCCGTCCGCCACGACATCGCCCGGATCTACACGATCCTGCGTGAGCGTGAGCTCGGGATCTCCGTCCTCGCCACCGCCGACGATGACGAGGGTGCGGCATGAGCGAGACAGCATCGAATGAAGGAATGACAGTGACAGAGGCCGTGAGCGCCCCCGAGGCGACGGACAGCAGCGAGCGCAACCGACGCAAGACCCGAGTGGGCCTGGTCGTCAGCGACAGGATGGACAAGACGGTCGTCGTGTCCGTCGAGGACCGGGTCAAGCACGCCCTGTACGGCAAGGTTCTGCGCCGGACGAGCAAGCTCAAGGCCCACGACGAGCAGAACCAGTGCGGCATCGGCGACCGGGTCCTCATCATGGAGACCCGCCCGCTGTCGGCCACCAAGCGCTGGCGCGTCATCGAAGTCGTCGAAAAAGCCAAGTGATGAACCCCAGCACAGCGGGCTCGCCCCCCGTCCTAGCAGTCAGTGGAGTGTTCCGATGATCCAGCAGGAGTCGCGACTCAAGGTCGCCGACAACACCGGTGCCAAGCAGATCTTGTGCATCCGGGTTCTCGGTGGCTCTGGTCGGCGTTACGCCGGCATCGGCGATGTCATCGTCGCCACCGTGAAGGACGCGATTCCCGGTGGCAATGTCAAGAAGGGCGACGTCGTCAAGGCCGTCATCGTCCGGACGGTCAAGGAACGCCGCCGCGCGGACGGGTCGTACATCCGCTTCGACGAGAACGCAGCGGTCATCCTCAGGGCCGACGGCGAACCGCGCGGGACCCGCATCTTCGGACCCGTCGGACGAGAGCTGCGCGACAAGCGGTTCATGAAGATCATCTCGCTCGCACCGGAGGTGTTGTGACATGGCGCGCACACTGACCATCAAGAAGGGCGATGTCGTCCGCGTCATCGCCGGCAAGGACAAGGGTGCCGAGGGCAAGGTCATCGCCGTCCTCCCCGAGCAGAACCGCGTCATCGTCGAGGGCGTCAACCGGGTCAAGCGGCACACCAAGGTCGTCAACCAGGGAGGCCGCGCCGGCTCGACCGGCGGGATCATCACCCAGGAGGCCTCCATCCACGCCTCCAACGTGATGCTGCTGGCCGAGGTCGACGGCAAGAAGGTCCCGACCCGCATCGGCGCCAAGCGCATCGATGTGTCGAAGAACCGCACTGACGGCACGTCCTACGCGGCCCAGCGCAGCGTCCGTGTCGCCACCAAGAACGGGAAGGAGATCTGATGACGACCACAGCGACCAGCAGCGAGACCACGGAAGCTGCCGTCACGACTCGGAGCATCCCCCGGATGAAGACTCGCTACCGCGAGGAGATCATGCCGGCGCTGCGGACAGAGTTCGGATACGACAACGTCATGCAGGTGCCCGGACTGACGAAGATCGTCGTCAACATGGGCGTCGGGGAAGCGGCTCGCGACTCCAAGCTGATCGAGGGCGCGGTCAAGGACCTCACCACCATCACCGGACAGAAGCCGCAGGTCACGCGTGCCCGCAAGTCCATCGCCCAGTTCAAGCTGCGCGAAGGGATGCCGATCGGCGCCCACGTCACGCTGCGCGGCGACCGGATGTGGGAGTTCCTGGACCGGCTGCTCAGTCTGGCGCTGCCCCGGATCCGCGACTTCCGCGGTCTGTCGCCACAGCAGTTCGACGGGAAGGGCAACTACACGTTCGGGCTCACCGAGCAGGTGATGTTCCACGAGATCGACCCCGACCGCGTCGACAGGCAGCGTGGAATGGACATCACGGTCGTGACCACGGCCACCACCAACCCCGAGGGGCGCTCGCTGCTCAAGCACCTCGGCTTCCCTTTTAAGGAGAACTGATGGCCAAGACGTCGCTCAGGGTCAAGGCGGCCCGGAAGCCCAAGTTCGCCGTCCGCGGATACACCCGCTGCCAGCGGTGTGGGCGCCCCAAGGCCGTCTACCGCAAGTTCGGGCTCTGCCGGATCTGCCTTCGCGAGATGGCACACCGCGGCGAGCTGCCGGGCATCACCAAGAGCAGCTGGTAACGACCGCCGATCTTCGGCGGAACCACGAACACCCCTGGACAGTCACACCCCCGCACCACGAGAGCTGACAGGTCGGCCTGCATCAGCAAGCCGAAACCGCAGCGAGAAAGAGGCCTCCGGCCATGACGATGACAGATCCGATCGCAGACTTCCTCACCCGTCTGCGCAACGCCAACCAGGCGTACCACGACACCGTGAGCCTGCCCTACAGCAAGCTCAAGGCCGGCGTCGCCGAGATTCTCCAACAGGAGGGCTACATCGGCTCCTGGAGCGTCGACGAGCCCCCCGAGGGTGTCGTCGTCGGCAAGATGCTTGTCGTCGCTCTCAAGTACGGTCCCAACCGCGAGCGTTCGATCGCCGGAATCCGCCGGATCAGCAAGCCCGGCCTCCGCGTGTACGCCAAGGCGACCGGACTCCCCAAGGTTCTCGGCGGGCTGGGTGTCGCGATCATCTCGACGTCCACAGGCCTGCTGACCGACCGTCAGGCCAAGCAGAAGGGCGTGGGTGGGGAAGTCCTCGCCTACGTCTGGTAGCAGCGGACCAGGAGGAAGAAGACAATGTCGCGAATCGGCAAGCTCCCGATCCCCGTCCCGTCCGGTGTCGACGTCGCCATCCATGGCCAGACCGTCACCGTCAAGGGGCCACGGGGCACCTTGTCCCACGTGGTCAGCGAGCCCATCGCCGTCGAGAAGTCAGGCGACCTGCTCGAGGTCCGTCGGCCCAACGACGAGCGTCAGAGCCGCGCCCTTCACGGGCTGTCCCGCACCCTGATCGCCAACATGGTGACCGGGGTGACCGACGGGTACTCCAAGAAGCTCGAGATCGTCGGCGTCGGGTACCGGGTGGTGCCGAAGGGTCCGACCTCGCTGGAGTTCTCGCTGGGCTACAGCCACCAGATCACCTTCAACGCACCTGACGGCGTCACGTTCACCGTCGAGGGCCCGACCCGGTTCTCCGTGCTGGGCATCGACAAGCAGGCGGTCGGTGAGGTCGCAGCAAACATCCGCAAGCTCCGCAAGCCCGAGCCCTACAAGGGCAAGGGAATCCGGTACGCCGGCGAGCAGGTCCGCCGCAAGGTCGGAAAGGCTGGTAAGTGATGTCCATCGCCCTCAAACCGCGCAAGCACGCCTCGGCCAAGAGCGCGTCACGCACGCGTCGCCAGGTGCGCGGCCGCAAGAAGGTTCACGGCTCCGCGGAGCGGCCGCGCCTGGTCGTGACCAGATCCAGCCGCCATGTCTTCGTCCAGGTCGTGGACGACCTGGAGCGCAAGACGCTCGCGTCGGCGAGCACCATGGAGCCGGATGTTCGTGCCCTGTCCGGTGACAAGTCCGCCAGGGCCCGCAAGGTCGGCGAGCTGGTGGCCGAGCGCGCGAAGGCCGCCGGTGTCGAGGCGGTCGTGTTCGACCGGGCCGGCAACAAGTACCACGGGCGGGTCGCGGCATTGGCCGACGGCGCCCGCGAAGGTGGGCTGGCCTTCTGATGACCGGCAACGAACTGACGTACGAGAGAGAAGGTAGTTCGATATGAGCGGACCCCAGCGCCGCACCGGCGGTGGCGCAGCCGGCGGCCGAGGACGCGACGACCGTCGCGGTGGCTCGGCGGGCGAGAAGACCGCCTACATCGAGCGAGTCGTGGCCACGAACCGCGTCGCCAAGGTCGTCAAGGGTGGCCGGCGGTTCAGCTTCACCGCCCTGGTCGTCGTCGGCGACGGCGACGGCAGCGTCGGTGTCGGCTACGGCAAGGCCAAGGAGTTCCCCGCGGCGATCGCCAAGGGCGTCGAAGAGGCCAAGAAGTCGATGTTCAAGGTTCCGCGCATCCAGGGCACCATCCCGCACCCGGTCCAGGGCGAGAAGGCAGCAGGCGTCGTCCTGTTGCGCCCGGCTGCTCCGGGTACCGGAGTGATCGCCGGCGGTCCTGTGCGCGCCGTCCTCGAGTGCGCGGGCATCCATGACGTGCTGAGCAAGTCGCTCGGCTCGTCGAACGCCCTCAACATCGTTGGCGCCACCGTCACCGCGCTGAAGATGCTCAGGAGCCCTGAAGCGGTCGCCTTGCAGCGCGGCCTCACTGTCGAGCAGGTTGCTCCGGCGGCTCTGCTCCGCGCTCGGGCGGCGGTGGGCGAGTGATGGGACAGCTCAAGGTCAAGCAGACCAGATCCGGCATCGGCCGGAAGAAGAACCAGCGAGACACCCTGCGCAGCCTGGGTCTGAAGCGGATCGGCGACGTCGTCGTGAAGGAAGACCGACCCGAGATCCGCGGGATGCTGGCGACGGTCCCGCACCTGATCGTGTTCGAGGAAGTCGACTGACATGACACTCAAGCTTCATCATCTGCGCCCGGCCCCGGGCGCCAAGACAGCCAAGACCCGGGTCGGTCGTGGTGAGGGCAGCAAGGGCAAGACCGCAGGCCGAGGAACCAAGGGCACCAGCTCCCGTTACCAGGTGTCGGAGGCGTTCGAGGGCGGGCAGATGCCGTTGCACATGCGGCTGCCCAAGCTCAAGGGCTTCCGAGCCCCGTTCCGGGTCGAGTACCAGGTCGTCAACCTCGACCGGTTGAGCGACCTCTACCCCGACGGTGGCGAGGTCACTCCCGCCAGCCTGGTCGCCAAAGGAGCGGTACGCGACAACTCGCCGGTCAAGGTGCTCGGCGGCGGCGACATCACCGTCGCCGTCCAGGTCAGCGCCCACGCGTTCTCCGGATCCGCGAAGAGCAAGATCGCGGCCGCTGGCGGCACGACGACTGAGCTCTGACCGAGCGTGCGGGTGTCAGCCGGCAGACAGCCTGACGAGATGTCCGGTTGCGGACATGAACTGCTGACACACCGCTTGGACCAGGCCCAGAAACTGTTAGAGTCCGAACGCAGGGGCCCCTCGGGTGCTGTCGTTTCTGCACGTGACACGAACGAGTCTCCCGACCGGGAGATTGCTGGGAGGACTTGGTGCTAAGCGCCTTCGTCAATGCGTTCCGGACACCGGACCTGCGGCGCAAGCTGCTGTTCGTGATGTTCGTGATCGTCTTGTTCCGACTCGGATCGACGATCCCGGCTCCCGGTGTCGACTACGGCAACGTCCACACCTGCATCAACGCGGTGAAGTCGCAGGGCCTGTACTCCCTGATCAACCTGTTCTCCGGCGGAGCCCTTCTCAAGCTGACCATCTTCGCGCTCGGCATCATGCCGTACATCACGGCGAGCATCATCCTCCAGCTGCTGACGGTGGTCATCCCACGCCTGGAGACCCTCAAGAAGGAGGGCCAGGCAGGCACCGCGAAGATCACCCAGTACACCCGCTACCTCACGCTCGGCCTGGCGATCCTGCAGTCCACCGGCATCGTCGCGCTCGCTCGCACGGGGCAGATCTTCCAAGGCTCGTGTGACCTGCCGCTCCTGGTCAACCAGAAGGTGACGACGCTGCTGCTGCTCGTCATCACGATGACCGCCGGCACGGCCTGCATCATGTGGCTGGGTGAGCTCATCACCGAGCGCGGTATCGGTAACGGGATGTCCATCCTGATCTTCACGTCCGTGATCTCGTCCTTCCCCAGCGCACTGTGGGGGATCAAGAACGCGAAGGGCTGGGGCGTCTTCGCGATCGTCATCGGGGTCGGGCTGGTGATCATCGCCGCCGTCATCTTCATCGAGCAGGCGCAGCGACGCATCCCGGTCCAGTACGCGCGGCGGATGGTCGGCCGCAAGATGTTCGGCGGTACGTCGACGTACATCCCGCTCAAGGTCAACCAGGCAGGCGTCATCCCGGTCATCTTCGCCAGCAGCATGCTCTACCTACCCGCTCTGGTCGCCCAGTTCAACCAGAGCTCGACGAGCCCGAAGCCCTGGTCGGTCTGGATCGAGCGCCACCTGGTGCGCGGTGACGACCCCTACTACATGGGCCTGTACTTCCTCCTCATCGTGTTCTTCACCTACTTCTACGTCGCGATCACCTTCAACCCTGAGGAGGTCGCCGACAACATGAAGAAGTACGGCGGCTTCGTCCCTGGCATCCGAGCCGGCAAACCGACGGAGGACTATCTCGCGTACGTCCTCTCCCGGATCACCTTCCCAGGCGCGCTGTACCTGGGAATGATCGCCCTCGTTCCGCTGATCGCCCTCGGGGTTGTCAACGCGACGCAGAACTTCCCGTTCGGCGGCACCTCGCTGCTGATCATGGTGGGTGTTGGCCTCGATACGGTCAAACAGATCGAAAGCCAGCTGCAGCAACGGCACTACGAAGGTTTCCTCCGATGATGCGCGTGCTGTTCATGGGCGCGCCCGGCGCCGGCAAGGGCACCCAGGCCGCCCGGGTGTCCGAGCACTACGGGATCCCGCAGATCTCCACAGGTGACATCTTCCGGGCCAATGTGAAGGCCGGCACGCAGCTGGGGCTCGCCGCCCAGCGCTACATGGACGCGGGTGAGTACGTCCCCGACGAGGTCACCAACGACATGGTGGAGGCTCGGCTCGGCGAGGACGACGCCAGAGGCGGGTTCCTGCTCGACGGCTACCCACGGACGCTGGAGCAGGTGACCCGGCTGGACGAGATGCTCGAGCACCTGGGCAGCTCGCTCAACGGGGTCATCGTCTTGCAGGTCGACCGTGAGGAACTGATCCAGCGGTTGCTGGAACGAGCTCGCACCAGCGGACGCACCGATGACACCGAGGACGTCATCCGCTACCGGCAGAAGGTCTACGCCGAGCAGACGGCCCCGCTGCTCGACACGTATGCCGACCGCGGCCTGGTCGTCGAGGTCGACGGCCAGGGCACCGTCGACGAGGTGGCCGAGCGGATCTGGGCGGCGCTGGCCGACGCACACGTCGACGAGACCTGAGCCATGGGCCTGCGTGACCGCGGGATCGAGCTCAAGACGCCCGACCAGCTCGAACTGATGCGCAAGGCGGGCATCGTCGTCGGCGAGACTCTCGAGCTGCTGCGGGACGCCGTGGCCCCGGGTGTGACGACCGGCGAGCTCGACCAGCTGGCCGAGGACCACATCCGCTCCCGGGGAGCCACGCCGAACTTCCTCGACTACCACGGCTACCCCGCCACGATATGCGCCTCGGTCAACGACGAGGTCGTGCACGGCATCCCCGGCGACCGCACACTGGCTGCTGGCGACCTGATCTCGCTCGACTGTGGGGCGATCGTCGACGGCTGGCACGGGGACGCCGCCATCACGGTGGCGGTGGGACCGGTCGAGCCACGGCTGGTAGAGCTGTTGCGGGTCTGCGAGGAGTCTCTGTGGCGAGGCCTCGCCGCAGCCTCGCTGGGGGGCCGGGTCAGCGACATCTCGCACGCCATCGGCTCCTATGTGGCGTCGCAGGGTCACTACGGCGTCGTCGAGGACTATGTCGGGCACGGGATCGGGTCAGCCATGCACATGCCGCCCAGCGTGCCGAACTATGGGCGGCCGGGTAAGGGCCCGAAGCTGGTCCGAGGGATGGCGCTCGCCGTCGAGCCGATGATCACCATGGGGGGCATAGAGACGCACGTGCTGGACGACGACTGGACGGTCGTCACCGACGACGGGTCGTGGTCCGCGCACTTCGAGCACTCCTTCACGCTGACACCGCGCGGCGCACTGGTCCTCACCGCCCTCGACGGCGGCGCAGCCAAGCTGGCAGAGCTCGGCGTCGCCTGCGCAGCCTGACAGTCTGACCGGACGTGCGGGGCCGGCGCCGCCCACGCTGTCATCTGCGGGAGTAGCATCGTCACTCGACGGACGGACGGAGCGGACGGGCATGGCCGATAACGAGGAGATCCGCAGCCACATCGCAGAGCTGGTGGTCGAGGAGCGGATGCTGCGGGACAAGCGCTCGCGCTCGGAGATCTCGGCGGACGACGAGCACGCCCGGCTCCGCGCGATCGAGGTCGAACTCGACCAGGCGTGGGACCTGCTCCGGCAGCGCGACGCACGCAAGGAGTTCGGCCACGACCCGGACTCTGCGGCGGTCAGGTCCGCGGACGTCGTCGAGCGATACGAGGGCTGACCGCCCGACCCTCGTACGGTTCCGGGAGAAGGCCGACTGTCCCGTCGCGCTGGCAACGCCGATTTCAGGTTTGGGGCCAAGGTGCGTAAACTTGGCGGACGGCCCGTTCGTTGGGCCTATTTCTGTGTGCCCCGTGGCGGCTAGCCCCGTGTCGCACATCACCCCACATTGCACCACTCATCACACTGCGACAGATTGCGGAGGATATGCCGAAGAAGGAAGGGGTCATCGAGATCGAAGGCACCGTCGTCGAGGCGCTCCCGAACGCCATGTTCAGGGTCGAGCTCAACAACGGGCACAAGGTTCTCGCCCACATCAGCGGCAAGATGCGCCAGCACTACATCAGGATCCTTCCTGAGGACCGCGTGGTCGTGGAGCTGTCGCCCTACGATCTCACCCGCGGACGCATCGTGTATCGGTACAAGTGATCTGCCCGGTCCGAACCAACCGTCAACCACGCACGCATCTCACGGCCGAACTGGCCACCAGAGGCGTGCCTACATGGAGAGCTCCATGAAGGTCAACCCGAGCGTCAAGAAGATCTGTGACAAGTGCAAGGTGATCCGCCGCAACGGGCGGGTCATGGTCATCTGCGAGAACCCCCGCCACAAGCAGCGGCAGGGCTGACAGCAGCCGGAACACGAGGCGACGCCAACCGGTCGAGCCTCACCAAGCGTGACCGCTCATCGTCAGGCCCGCGAGGGTGGGGCGATGTTGCCCCCGGACCGAAGGCCGGGGCCTTGGCCGTTCGCACGGCGGCTCGCCCCTTGAGGGAGCGGGTCACCACCGCGAGAGGCGGGCAGGGATGCGACGCGCGAGACACCTTCGATGATGGAAAGGCTCACCGCCTGATGGCACGCCTCGTTGGTGTCGACCTCCCGCGCGACAAGCGGCTCGAGGTCGCACTCACCTACATATTCGGAATCGGCAGGACTCGCTCGCTGGAGCTTCTGGACGCCACCGGGATCAGCCCGGACCTGCGCGTGCACCAGCTCGGTGACGACGAACTGGTCAAGCTTCGCGACTACATCGAGTCGAACTTCCAGGTCGAAGGTGACCTGCGTCGTGAGGTATCCGCAGATATCCGCCGCAAGGTGGAGATCGGCAGCTACCAGGGCCGCAGACACCGTCAAGGTCTCCCGGTGCGCGGACAGCGCACCAAGACCAACGCGCGTACCCGCAAGGGCCCCAAGCGCACCGTCGCCGGCAAGAAGAAGGCCGGCAAGTGACCAGTTCTCTCGTTGTCAGGAGTTTGTGAGTATGCCTCCCAAGGGCCGACAGGCCTCCGGCGCCAAGAAGGTGCGCCGCAAGGAAAAGAAGAACGTCGCCGTGGGTCACGCCCACATCAAGAGCACGTTCAACAACACGATCGTGACGATCACCGACCCCACCGGCGGGGTGATCGCGTGGGCCAGTGCCGGAACCGTCGGCTTCAAGGGCTCGCGCAAGTCCACGCCGTTCGCCGCGCAGATGGCAGCCGAGGCCGCCGGCCGCAGGGCCATGGAGCACGGCATGAAGAAGATCGACGTCTTCGTCAAGGGTCCCGGTTCGGGCCGTGAGACGGCCATCCGTTCACTCGGTGCCGTCGGCCTCGAGGTCGGCACGATCCAGGACGTCACTCCCAGCCCCCACAACGGATGCCGCCCTCCCAAGCGGCCCCGCGTCTGATTCCCCGAGCACGAGAAGGAGACTGATTCACGATGGCCCGTTACACCGGACCGATGACGAAGAAGTCGCGTCGCCTGGGGGTAGACCTCATCGGTGGAGACGCGGCATACGAGCGCCGTCCCTATCCGCCCGGCCAGCACGGCCGCGGGCGGATCAAGGAGTCGGAGTACCGCAACCAGCTGATGGAGAAGCAGAAGGCGCGCTACACCTACGGCGTCCTCGAGCGGCAGTTCCGCAACTACTACAAGGAAGCCAGCAGGCGCTCCGGCAAGACCGGCGACAACCTGCTGACCCTCCTCGAAGGGCGCCTCGACAACGTGGTCTACCGGGCCGGGTTCGCCCGCACCCGCCGCCACGCGCGCCAGCTCGTCGTCCACGGCCACTTCGTGGTCAACGGGCACAAGGTCGACATCCCGTCGTACCAGGTCTCGGCTCACGACGTCATCGACGTCCGCGCCAAGTCCATCGAGACGACACCGTTCATCATCGCCCGTGAGACGCATGGCGAACGGATCGTCCCGGCCTGGCTCGAGGTCATCCCGACCAAGATGCGCGTGCTCGTGCATCAGCTGCCGGTACGTCAGCAGATCGACGTTCCCGTGCAGGAGCAGCTCATCGTGGAGTACTACTCGAAGAAGTAACCCAGCAACCCCCGGGGGCGTCGCCTCCACACCCCCGCATGGTCGGCCATCTGAGCCGGCCAGGCGGGAGTCACTCACCGCAATCTGCGCCATCAAATGAAGGGTGGCGTAGGAAGGAAAAATCACTGTGCTTATCGCCCAGCGTCCGTCCCTGTCCGAAGAGGTCGTCGGTGAACACCGCGCGCGCTTCTCGATCGAGCCGCTCGAGCCCGGCTTCGGATACACCCTCGGCAACTCGCTCCGCCGTACCCTGCTGTCGTCGATCCCCGGCGCCGCCATCACCTCGATCCGCGTCGACGGCGTGCTGCACGAGTTCTCGACGATCCCCGGCGTCCGCGAGGACGTCACCGAGATCATCTTGAGCCTCAAGCAGATCGTCGTCTCCTCCGAGCACGATGAGCCTGTGACGATGTACCTGCGCAAGCAGGGACCCGGGCAGGTCACGGCCGCCGACATCGCGCCGCCCGCCGGCGTCGAGGTCCACAACACCGACCTCGTGCTCGCGACCCTGAACGACAAGGGCAAGCTCGACATGGAGCTGGTCGTCGAGCGTGGCCGTGGGTACGTCTCCGCGGTGCAGAACAAGGCCGGCGACACCGAGATCGGCCGGATGCCGGTCGACTCGATCTACTCTCCGGTGCTCAAGGTCACCTACAAGGTCGAGGCCACCCGCGTCGAGCAGCGCACCGACTTCGACCGGCTGATCATCGACGTCGAGACCAAGCCGTCGATGAAGCCGCGTGACGCGCTCGCGTCGGCCGGCAAGACGCTGGTCGAGCTGTTCGGGCTGGCCCGTGAGCTCAATGTCGAGGCCGAGGGCATCGACATCGGCCCGTCGCCCGTCGACGAGCAGCTGGCCGCCGACCTGGCCCTGCCGGTCGAGGACCTTTCGCTCACGGTGCGGTCGTACAACTGCCTCAAGCGCGAGGGCATCCACACGGTCGGCGAGCTGCTGTCGCGCAGTGAGCAGGACCTGCTGGACATCCGCAACTTCGGGTCCAAGTCGATCGACGAGGTCAAGGCCAAGCTGGCCGAGATGGGCCTCGGGCTCAAGGACAGCGCGCCCGGCTTCGACCCCAGCCTGGTCATCGACTCGTACGAGGACGATGACGAGGATGTCAGCTTCGCCGAGGACGAGCAGTACTGAGACCACCCAGCTGAGACCACGCAGCCGCTGAAACCACGCAGTAGGTAAAACCACGCAGTATCTATCCGGGTACCTGATACGGCTCGGGAGAGTGAGTACGACATGCCAACCCCAACCAAGGGCCCCCGTCTGGGTGGTAGCCCCGCGCACCAGAGGATCATTCTGGCCAACCTGGCCACCAGCCTCTTCGAGCACGGGTCCATCACCACGACGGAGGCCAAGGCCCGCCGGCTGCGGCCGTTCGCCGAGCGGCTGATCTCCAAGGCCAAGCGGGGCGACCTGCACAACCGTCGCCAGGTGCTCTCGGTGATCCGGGACAAGACCGTGGTCCACGTCCTGTTCACCGAGATCGGCCCGCGATACTCCGAGCGGCCGGGTGGCTACACCCGGATCACCAAGATCGGCCCACGCAAGGGCGACAACGCGCCGATGGCGGTCATCTCGCTGGTTGAGGAGGAGTTCACGCCGAAGGTGCGCTCGACCGGGTCCCGCGCCTCGTCGAGCACCGCCTCGTCGAGCACGGCCTCGTCGAGCGCCGCCGCACCGGTGGCTGCTGCCGAGCCGGACGTCGCCGTCGTGGAGCCGGTAGAGGTCGAGTCGGCAGACGCCGAGGTGGCTGTCGACGAGGTCGTCCCCGACGAGGAGCAGATCGACGCCCAGGACGTTGTCGCCCAGCAGGAGCCGGCGGCCGATACCGTCGAGCCGACCGATTCGACGACCGCCGACGACGCGGCAGAGCCGACCACAGGGTCGACGGCCGCCGACACGGAGTAGCCGGCTCGCGGAGCCGACAGTGACCGAGCAGACGCCGCCGGAACCGACGCCGACGCACGCCGCGTCGGTCCGGCTGCGGCTCGATGTCGGGTACGACGGCACGGCGTTCTCGGGCTGGGCCATCCAGCCGGGACGCCGAACCGTCCAGCACACGCTTGAGCGCGCCCTGGCGATGGTGCTACGGCTGCCGGAGGTCCGTCTCACGGTGGCGGGTCGTACCGACGCCGGTGTCCACGCCCGCGGGCAGGTATGCCACCTGGACGTGACCGCCGACGTGATCGGGGACGCCACCACGTCGCTGGACAGCCTCACCCGGCGGTTGGCCGGGATCCTCCCCGACGACGTCCGGGTGCGCGGGGTCGCTCTGGCACCCGCCGGCTTCGACGCGCGATTCTCCGCCAGCTGGCGTCGGTACGCGTACCGGATCTGCGACGAGATCTCACAAGTCGACCCGTTGGCCCGCGGGCACGTCCTGGTCTGGCCGCGACACCTCGACGAGTCGGCCATGAACGCGGCTGCCTCGGAGCTGACGGGCGAGCACGACTTCGCCGCCTTCTGCAAGCGGCGCGACGGCGCCACCACGGTCCGCGCCCTGCACGGGCTGGAGTGGACCCGCAAGGACGGCCTGCTGAGCGCACACGTGGTCGCGGACGCGTTCTGCCACCACATGGTCAGGTCCCTGGTCGGGTGCCTGCTGGTGGTCGGTGAGGGCCGGCGACCTGTCGAGTGGCCCGCGGAGGTGCTCCTCGGCGCTCAGCGGGACCCGAGGGTGGCTGTCGTTCCCGCTCACGGTCTGACCCTTGAAGAGGTCGGGTATCCGCCCGACGCCGAGCTCGCGACCCGCGCTCGGCAGTCCAGGGCCGTCAGGACGCTGACGTGAGCGAGCACTACTTCTCGGCCCAGCCAGCCACACCCGAGCACCGACAGCCCGTCACCGCGACCGTCTGGGGAAACCGGCTGGAGCTGCAGTCGGCCTCGGGGGTGTTCGCAGCGGGCCGAGTGGACATCGGCACGTCGGTGCTGTTCGGAGAGACTGAACCGCCGACCAGTCCAGGCCGGTACCTGGACCTGGGCTGCGGCTACGGCGTCATCGCCGCCGCGATCGCGACCGCGGTCCCTCGCGCCGAGGTCTGGGCGGTCGACGTCAACGAGCGGGCGCTGCAGCTTGTCCGCGACAACGCCGCTTCGGCCGCGATGAGCGACCGCGTCCGCGCCGCGCTCCCGGGCGAGGTCCCAACCGACCTGGTGTTCGACGAGATCTGGTCCAACCCGCCTATCCGGATCGGCAAGCAGGCGTTGCACGAGCTGCTGCTCGCCTGGCTTGGCCGGCTGGCGCCAGGCGGCCGAGCGGTCCTGGTGGTCGGCAAGAACCTCGGTGCGGACTCGCTGCAGCGATGGTTCGGCGAGCAGGGGTACCGATGCGTTCGGCTGGCCTCCGCCAAAGGGTTCCGCGTCCTCGAGGTCCGCCCAGAGTCGGCCCCCGACCAGTGACGCCGGAGCCCTTACCGAGGGGGGCGAGGCGTAGCGGCGAAGCCTGCAAGGTTGCGATCGATGATGCGCCCTCAGGGGCCTCCTGATGGCCGGGGCCGGCCGGGGTCCCCGGCTCCCGCCACCTGCTCCACCGGGATCACACCAGCCCGTGTGTCGAGACGATCATGGCGACGCCGGTCGCGGCGATCGCCATCGTCGCGAAGAAGGCACCCTCGGATCCGGGGCTGCGGCGGCTCGCGACCAGCCCGGCGGCTGCGAGAGCCAGTGCCGCGGCCGCAAGTACCCACAGGAACGTCCGCCCGCTGCGCGCTTGAGCCACGACGACGATGACGGGGGCCGACAACGCGACGCCGATGGCGACCAGCGACGCCACCGTCCGTCCGAGCCGGTGCGGGAGGCCGGACACGCCTGTTCTGCGGTCCTCCTCGAGATCGGGCAGCACGTTGCCGAAATGGGCGGCGACGCCGATAAGCCCGGCCGCGGCCAGCGACCAGACGGGCGGCCACGGATGGCCCGGCAGCGCCAGCGTGGCGACCGCGGGCAGCCCCCCGAAGGCCAGCAGGAACGGCAGCGGCGACAGCGAGGTGGACTTGAGCCATCCGTTGTACAGGCCGCCCCACGCCACGATCGACAGCTGCAGCAGCCCGGAGCGCCAGCCCAGCCCCAACGACAGCGGCACCGTCGCGACGCCCGCGACGCCCGCCGCCACCCAAGTGGTACGGGTAGAGACGGCGCCGCGGGCGACCGGCTTGTCCGTGCGTCCCACCCGCTGGTCGCGGGGGGCATCGATCGCGTCGTTGGACCAGCCGATCGCGAGCTGGCCGGTCAGGACGGCGAATGCCGCGACCCCCACGGTGATGGCCGTGTTGCCGGCCGATGCCACCAGCACCGTCGCCAGCACGGTCACGGCCGCGGTCGGGACGGGATGGCAGGAGGCGGCGAGGGCGACCAGTCGCTCACGCCCGCCGGCTGACGAGCTCACTCGGTCATGGTGTCATGGGACGCGCGGGCCACCGAACGTCCCGAGTGGACTGACAAACTGGAAAGAGCATGGTCAAGGACGACCGTGTGGACCGCTGAGAGGAGACCGCCTGATGAGCAGCACCGAGGTCGATGTCGTCGTCGTGGGATTGGGGCCCGGCGGGGAGGCATTGGCAACCGAGCTCGCCCAGGCCGGGCTGAGCGTCGTCGGGGTCGACAAGCACCTCGTCGGTGGCGAGTGCCCGTACTACGGGTGCGTCCCGAGCAAGATGATGATCCGGGCATCGGACCTGCTCGCCGAAGGGCGCCGCATCCCGGGGATGGCCGGCGCTAGCACCGTGGCGCCGGACTGGGCACCGGTGGCCCAACGCATCGCCGACGAGGCGACCGACGACTGGAACGACCAGGTCGCCGTCGACCGGCTGGTCGACAACGGTGTGACGTTCGTCCGGGGCCACGGCAGGCTCACCGGCCCTCGCAAGGTCGAGGTCGACGGCCAGTCGTTCGTGGCCGGACGCGGTGTGGTCCTCAACACCGGTACCGAGCCCGGCGTGCCGCCGATCCCGGGGCTGAGCGAGACGCCGTACTGGACGAACCGGGACGCCGTCCAGCTCAAGGAGCTTCCGGGTTCGCTGATCGTCATCGGCGGAGGTGCCATCGGGGCCGAGCTGTCGCAGGTGTTCGCCCGGTTCGGCGTCGCGGTCACCGTCCTGGAGGGCGCAGAACGGATGCTGGCACTCGAGGAGCCGGAGTCGAGCAAGGTCCTCGGCGATGTCTTCGGCGCCGAGGGCATCCAGGTCATCACCGGCGCGAAGATCGCGGGCGTCGCCTATGCCGACGGGCACTTCACCGTGACGGTGGACGACCAGGACCTGGTGGCCGACAAGCTGCTGGTAGCGGCCGGGCGGCGGCCGAACCTCGCTGACGTCGGACTGGACACGGTCGGCCTCGACCCCAGTGCCAAGCGTCTCGAGACGGACTCTCACCTGCAGGTCGTTCCGGGGCTTTGGGCCATCGGCGACATCACCGGAAAGGGGGCCTTCACGCACATGTCGATGTATCAGTCGAGTATCGCGGCGAAGGCCATCCTCGGCGTCGACGACGCACCTGAGGCCGACTACCGCGCCGTACCGCGCGTCACGTTCACCGACCCCGAGGTCGGCTCGGTGGGGCTCACCGAACACCAGGCCCGGGAGCGGGGCTTGTCGGTCCGGATCGGCTACACCGAGCTGGCCAGCTCGACACGCGGGTGGATCCACAAGGCGGGCAACGCCGGCTTCATCAAGCTCGTGGAGGACGCCGACACAGGCATCCTGGTCGGGGCCACCACGGTCGGCCCGAGCGGCGGGGAGATGTTGTCCTCGATGGCCGTCGCGGTCCATGCCGAGGTACCGACGAAGCGGCTGCAGTCGATGATCTACGCGTACCCGACCTTCCACCGCGCCATCGAGTCAGCCCTGAAGGACCTGGCTGCCGATGAGGGGTGACGACAGGTCGGAGGTCGATGTCGTCGTCCTCGGGCTGGGGCCTGGTGGAGAGTCCGCGGCGGCCGCCCTGGCCAAGGCCGGCCTGGACGTCGTCGGGATCGATCAGCGGCTCGTCGGAGGCGAGTGCCCGTTCTACGGGTGCACTCCGACGAAGATGATGGTCCGCGCCGCTGACATGTTGGCCGAGGCCAGGCGGCTACCGGGGATGGCGGGGCGCAGCGACGTCGAGGCCGACTGGGCGCAGGTCGCCGAACGCATCGCCGACGAGGCCATCCACGGCTGGGACGACTCCGAGGCGGTCGAGTCCCTGACGTCGAGCGGGGTCATGTTCGTGCGCGGGCACGGCCGGTTGGCCGGTCCTCGCACGGTCGCCGTGGGGGACCAGACCTTCCTGGCCCGGCGCGGGGTCGTCCTGGCGACGGGCACCAGTCCGGCCGTGCCGCCGATCGACGGACTCGACGAGACGCCCTACTGGACCAACCGCGACATCGTGACGGTGAGCGACCTCCCGGCGTCGATGATCGTCATCGGCGGCGGGGCGATCGGCGCGGAGCTCTGCCAGGTCTTTGCGAGGTTCGGGGTGCGGGTGACGCTGCTGGAGGCTGCGGGGCGAATCCTGGCCCAGAACGAGCCGGAGGCGAGTGCGCTGATGACCGATGTCTTCGGCCGCGAGGATATCCAGGTGCTGTCCGGCGTCGACATCAGCCGCGTCGACTACGCTGACGGGCACTTCTCGGCCGTCGTCGGCGGCGACCGGTTGGGGGCCGACAATCTGCTCGTCGTCACCGGCCGGCAGTGCAACCTCGCCGATATCGGCCTGGAGACCGTCGGGCTGGACCCGGAGTCGGACGCGCTGGACACCGACGACCAGATGCGCGTGACCGACGGGCTGTGGGCCATCGGTGACGTGACCGGCAAAGGCGCCTACACCCATATGGCCACCTACCAAGCGGGTATCGCGGTCGACGCGATCCTGCACCGTGACGACGGTGCGCTCGCCGACTATCGCGCCGTACCCAACGTGACCTACACCGATCCCGAGGTGGGAGCCGTCGGGATGACCCAGGAGCAGGCCGAGGACGCCGGACTGACGATAAGGGTGGGATTCGCAGAGTTGGCGGAGTCGCCACGAGGTTGGGTGCACAAGACGGGCAACGAGGGCTTCGTCAAGGTCGTCGAGGACGCGGACTCCCACCTGCTCGTGGGCGCCACGGTGGCGGGTCCGATGGGTGGTGAGCTGCTGGGGCTGCTGACGCTTGCGGTGCACGCCCGGGTCCCGACCAGCTTGTTGCAGACCATGATCTTCGCCTTCCCGACGTTCTACGAGACGATCGAGGCGGCGGTCGCCGACCTCCACTCGCCGGCCTGACCGACAGGGAGTCGCCCACTCGCGGGGATCGGTAACTCGGTGGCGGGGTGTTGGCTCGGCGGGGGATCATGGGTGGCGTGGGACACGTCGACGTAGCCGGGGTCAGGTTCGAGCTGCCCGACGGGCGGGTGCTGCTCGACGACGTGTCGTTCCGGGTCGGTGAGGGCGCAAAGGTGGCCCTGGTCGGCGCAAACGGTGCTGGCAAGACCACGTTGCTGCGGATCGTGACAGGTGACCTGCAGCCACACGCCGGGGCCGTCACGAGGTCGGGCGGCCTTGGCGTGATGCGCCAGCTGGTGACGCAGGGGATCGCTGACCGCAGCGTCCACGACCTGCTGCTCTCGGTCGCGCCGACCCGGGTCAAGGCCGCGGCCGCACTGGTCGACACGGCTGAGCTCGCGATGATGGAGGCCGACGTCGAGTTGACCCAGATGAGATATGCCGCAGCCCTGTCGGAGTGGGCCGACGCCGGCGGGTACGACGCGGAGGTGCTGTGGGACGTCTGCACGGTCGCCGCGCTCGGGGTGTCGTACGACCGGTCGAAGTACCGAGCGCTGACCACGCTGAGCGGCGGCGAGCAGAAGCGGCTTGTCCTCGAGGCGCTCCTGCGCGGACCCGAGGAGGTGCTCCTGCTCGACGAGCCCGACAACTTCCTCGACGTGCCCGGCAAGCTCTGGCTCGAGGAGCGCCTGCGCGAGTCACCGAAGACCGTGCTGTTCGTCAGCCACGACCGCGAGCTGATGAACAACGCCGCCACCCGGGTCGTCACCATCGAGCTGGGCGCGGCCGGGAACACCGCCTGGGTCCATCCGGGTGGCTTCGCGACCTACCATCAGGCCCGGGTCGCCCGGTTCGCCCGCTTGGAGGAGCTGCGAAGGCGCTGGGACGAGGAGCACGCCAAGCTGCGGGCGCTGATGCTCATGTACAAGCAGAAGGCGGCGTACAACGACGCGATGGCCTCGCGGTACCAGGCGGCGGTGACACGGCTGCGCCGCTTCGAGGACGCCGGTCCCCCGGAGGCGCAGCCACGGGAGCAGAACGTGAAGATGCGCCTCAGGGGAGGTCGTACCGGCAAGCGCGCCGTGGTCTGCGAGGGACTCGAGCTCACCGGGCTGATGAAGCCGTTCGACCTAGAGGTCTGGTACGGCGAGCGGGTCGCGGTGCTGGGGTCCAACGGCTCCGGCAAGTCGCACTTCCTACGCCTGCTGGCGGCCGGTGGCTCCGACCCCGACGTCGAGCACCGGCCCGTGAGCGACACCCCGATCAAGCCTGTCGACCACACCGGCCGGGCCAAGCTGGGAGCCCGGGTCCGGCCCGGCTGGTTCGTGCAGACCCATGAGCACCCGGAGCTGGTCGGTCGGACCCTGCTCGAGATCCTGCATCGCGGCGACGAGCATCGCGCGGGTATGCCCCGCGAGCCGGCTGCCCGTGCCCTCGACCGCTACGAGCTCGCGCACGCCTCGGAGCAGCGGTTCGAGTCACTGTCGGGCGGTCAGCAGGCGCGACTGCAGATCCTGCTGCTGGAGCTGTCCGGCGCCACCTTGCTGCTGCTCGACGAACCTACCGACAACCTCGACGTCGAGTCGGCCGAAGCGCTCGAGGAGGGTCTCGAGGCGTTCGACGGCACCGTCATCGCCGTCACCCACGACAGGTGGTTCGCGCGCGGCTTCGACCGCTTCCTGGTCTACGGCGGCGACGGCGCGGTCTACGAGTCCGACGGTCCGGTCTGGGACGAGGGCCGGGTCCAGCGGGCGCGCTGACGCTGCGTGATGGCCCAGGCTACTGATGAGCGAGGTGGGCTCATCAGTCCAGTGGGGCGACGTCTAGTGCAGTGAAGCAGGCAGGGGTGTCGACGACGCGGAGTCCGACCGATCCACCGGTGTACGAGCTGTCGCGGACGTCGAGGCTGGCGGCGCCGGACGTGACCCGGATGTCGGGCCCGGCTGCGGTCACGGTCAACACCTGGGTGGCCGCGAGGTCGGTGTCGATGTGGGTCTCGGCCAGCAACCTGAACCTGGTGCCGTCGGTCATGCCCAACACCAAAGCGTCGCGGTCGCGGGCGATGCCGGCGAAGTACCCCCGCTGGGCGTCGTAGCCGACGGCCGGTCCCGTGCAGCGGAACAGCACTCCGGCGGCCCGGTGGTCAGCGAGGAACCGGAAGTCGGCGCTCAGTCTCAGGTCCGCGTACGAGCCGTCGCGGAGAACCAGCTTCTCGCCACAGCGGTAGGCGTTGACAGCAACCTCGGGCACGACGCCGAGGTGGATACCGGTCGACTGCTCGGCGAGGAACTGGTGGTGCCCGTAGTAGTCGAAGCCGGCGAGGGCGTCCGGCCCCGTGAAGTCCCAGTGTGTCGCCCGCGCCCTGGTGAGGTGGGGAGTGCCGACCGGAACCTTCAGCGCCTGCCGTGACGGGAGGGCCACGCCGAGCACCGGGGTACCGTCCTCTGCCCACGTCATCGGCTGGACGTGCACCGCGCGCCGCCAGCCGTCTCGTGGGTCCACCTTCGCGTGGAACACGTGCCACCACTCTCGCCCGTCCCCGCCGGTAAGGAAGCACCCGTGCCCGACGCCGTAGGTGCTGGCGCTCGAGCAGAAGACCGGAGCCGGGAAGCGGAGCCAGGCCGCCGGGTCGAGCGGATCAGGACCGGTGAGCTCCAGCATGCCGAGCTTGTAGGTCGGCAGCCAGGACGCGGCACAGGAGTACACCAGGAAGGACCGGCCGCCGTGCGCGAGTACCTGCGGCGCCTCCAACAGACCGCGGGACCCGGCGGTCTCGTGCACCCGCTCCCAGTCGTACACGCCGGCCTCGGCGATCCGCACGCGCGGTCCGGCCAGCGATGTCGGCGACGTCATCCGGGCGATGTAGAGATGCTGAAGGTCCTCTCGTGGCGTCGGCCACCCCGACCAGACGGCGAAGCGACCGCTTGGGTGCTCGAACACGGTCAGGTCGATCGACCACAGGTTGCCGCCCGAGGTCCCGTCGCCCGTCTCGAGCGGTCCGTGCAGGTCGTAGGGCCCGACCGGGTCGTCGGTGCCGGCCACCAGGACGTAGCTGAGATGGTTGCGGTTGTGCCCGTCGGAGGCGGCGAAGTAGATGTGCCAGCGCCCGTCGAGGCGGACCAGCTCCGGCGCCCACACCTCCTTGCTGCACGGGCCTTTCGCGGGCGCCCGCCAGACCACGTGCCGTCGCCCGAAGGCGTGCAGCCGGTCCGAGACCCATACCGAGATCGCGATGTTGCCCTCGCTCTGGCACCACAGGTACCGGTCGCCGTCCCGGACGACGCAGGGGTCGGCACCCTCGGCGACGGGGTTGACGAAGAGCCCGGGCGCCAGGTCCGCCTCGCCCTGTTCGTCGTCGTGCGGCAGCGGGTCAGCGGTTTCAGGATCGGCGTGGACAGCGGCCGGTTCGCGTCCTCCCAGACGCGACCTCAGCCGGCGCATCGCCGAGCGCGTCAGCTCCAGCGCTCCGACGCAGGCACGAAGTCCAGGGTGCGCGGACCGGTATAGATCTGCTTGGGCCGAGCGATCCTCTGGTCGGAGTCCTGCACCAGCTCGAGCCACTGGGCCAGCCAGCCCGAGGTGCGTGGGATGGCGAAGAGGACGGTGAACATCTCCGGAGGGAAGCTGAGCGCCTCGTAGATCAGGCCACTGTAGAAATCGACGTTGGGGTAGAGCTTGCGCTTGACGAAGTACTCGTCCTCGAGGGCGATCTTCTCCAGCTCGACGGCGATCTTGAGGAGGGGGTTGACGCCGACGACATCGAAGACGTCATCACACGCCTTCTTGATGATGGTGGCGCGCGGGTCGTAGTTCTTGTAGACCCGGTGACCGAATCCCATCAGCCGCTCGTTGCCGTTCTTCACGCCCTCGATGAAGCCCGGGACGTCGTCCAGCGACCCGATGCGGCGCAGCATCTTCAGCACCGCCTCGTTGGCGCCGCCGTGCAGCGGGCCGAAGAGTGCGCCGATCCCGGCCGCGACAGCCGAGTACGGGTCGACCTGGGAGGACCCGACCGAGCGAACTGCGTTGGTCGAACAGTTCTGTTCGTGGTCGGCGTGCAGGATGAACAGCACTTCTAGCGCCTTGACCAGCCGCTCGTCGGCCTCGAAGCGCTGCTCGCTCATCTTGAACAGCATCGACAAGAAGTTGGCGGCGTAGCCGAGGTCGTTGTCGGGGTAGACGTACGGCTTGCCCTGGGCGTGCCGGAAGGCCCAGGCGCCCAGCGTCGGCATCTTCGCGATCATCCGGACGACCTGCATCTGCCTGGTGTTGGCGTCGCTGATGTTGCGGGACTCGGGGTAGAAGGTCGACAGCGCCCCGACGGAGGCCAGCAGCATCCCCATCGGGTGGGCGTCGTACCGGAACCCCTCCATGAAGCTTTTGACATTCTCGTGGACGAATGTGTGGAAGGTGATCTGGTGCTCCCACGCGTCGAACTCCTGCTTGGTGGGCAGCTCGCCGTGGACGAGCAGGTAGGCCACCTCCAGGTAGCTGGACTTCTCGGCCAGCTGCTCGATCGGGTAGCCGCGGTACTCGAGGATCCCCTTGTCGCCATCGATGAAGGTGACCGAAGAGCGACAGGAAGCGGTGTTGACGAAACCGGGGTCGTAGACCGCCAGCGGCGTATCGTCGTCGCCGGCCGTGATCTTCGCGAGGTCCACCCCGCGCACGGTGCCGTCGACGATCGGCACTTCGTAGTCGCGGCCGGTCCGATTGTCCCTGATCGACAGGGTCTGTGCGGCCGCTGAGCCACCGACGGCGATGCCTTCAACAGATGTGGTGGTGTCAGACACGGCGGGTCTCCTCTGGAGGGTTCGGGGGGCCCGGCACACGGGCGGGACGCTCGAATCGCGACGGCCGGGTGGCCCTCACGCCGAGTGTCGTGCTGCGTAGCATCTACCACTGGTCAAACCTAGGCCTCGCCAACAGTACGGACAACGCTACCCACCCCGGTCACGGTAGGCTGGCGGGGGCCGCAAGGCCCGCAGGTTCAGGCCCAT
The DNA here is from genome assembly GCA_038239485.1 of Propionibacteriales bacterium. Taxonomy (GTDB): domain Bacteria; phylum Actinomycetota; class Actinomycetes; order Propionibacteriales; family Nocardioidaceae; genus DASQEH01. Next base: position 77,956 of record JBBSET010000003.1, on the reverse strand, counting down.
CTGTCCGGCGGAGCCTCTCGTTTTGACCCTGGGTGGCGAAGGCCGGTATTCTGGGCGGTCGTTGTGCTTTCGGCGGGTAATCCTCACCGGATGAGCCGCCGAGCTGCCGTCAGCACCGCTCATCTGGTGCGCGCAGCCCGATCGGTCCCGACATTGTGCGATGAACACCCCTGTGACCAATAGCCTGCGACCATCCACCGCGACTACGAAACGAACGAAGGTCCACCCCCGTGCGCACGTACAGCCCGAAGCCAGGCGACATCACGCGTGACTGGCACGTCATCGACGCGACCGACGTCGTCTTGGGTCGTCTCGCCGTCCAGGCCGCGACACTTCTGCGCGGCAAGCACAAAGCGACCTACGCCCCGCACATGGACACCGGTGACTTCGTCATCATCATCAACGCCGACAAGGTGGCCCTGTCGGGCAACAAGCGGGAGACCAAGATGGCGTACCGCCACTCCGGCTACCCGGGTGGGCTGTCGACGATCTCGTTCGGTGACCTGCTGGCCAAGGACCCGCGTCGCGCCATCGAGAAGGCGGTGTGGGGAATGCTCCCGAAGAACCGCCTGAGCCGTCAGCTGCTGACCAAGCTCAAGGTCTACTCGGGACCCAACCACCCGCACGCGGCGCAGCAGCCGCAGCCGTTCGAGATCGTCCAGGTCGCCCAGTGACCAGACGGCAGAGCACCACCACCATCCGCAGTCGCGCAGGGAGACACCAAGAAGTGAGGACCAACCGTGGCTGACACCACCCAGCCCGTCAGTGACGTCGACGCCGACGTCGACGTCCCGAGCGAGTACACCACCGAGAGCACGCCGTCGGTCGACAGCCCGGCTCGTTCGGTCAACATCGCGGCCGCAGGGGCCACCGGCCGTCGCAAGGAGGCTGTGGCTCGGGTGCGGATCACGCCGGGAAGCGGGACCTGGTCCGTCAACGGCCGGGCGTTGGAGGAGTACTTCCCCAACAAGCTGCACCAGCAGCTGGTCAAGGAGCCGTTCGTGCTCACCCAGCTCGTCGGCCAGTACGACGTCATCGCCAGGATCCACGGTGGTGGCCTCACCGGCCAAGCCGGAGCGCTGCGTCTGGGCGTCTCGCGGGCGCTCAACGAGACCGACGTGGAAGCCAACCGCCCATCGCTCAAGAAGGCGGGCATGCTGACCCGCGACGCGCGGATCAAGGAGCGCAAGAAGGCGGGCCTGAAGAAGGCCCGCAAGGCTCCTCAGTACAGCAAGCGCTGAGGCTCGCACCGGACTGTGGGGCGGCTGTTCGGCACTGACGGGGTCCGGGGGGTCGCGAACCGCGACCTCACTCCCGAGCTGGCACTGCGGCTGTCCGTCGCCGCGGCTACCGTCCTCGGCACCCGTAGGACCTGGCCGCTTCGCCGCCAGGTGGCGGTGGTCGGGCGCGATCCGCGTGCGTCAGGTGAGTTTCTCGAGGCTGCGGTGGTGGCCGGCCTCGCGTCCGCCGGGGTCGACGTCCACCGGCTCGGCGTCCTGCCGACTCCAGCGGTCGCCTATCTGACCGCCGCTCTCGACGCGGACTTCGGGGTGATGATCTCGGCGTCCCACAACCCGATGCCCGACAACGGCATCAAGTTCTTCGCTCATGGCGGCTTGAAGCTCGCCGACGACGACGAGGACGCCATCGAGGCTGCACTGGAGACGACCGCCGCTCGCCCCGTCGGGGCTGACGTCGGCCGCGTCCTCGACGAGCCCACAGCGGCCGAGCGCTACGTCTGTCATCTGACCTCCTCCGTGGGGTCGGACCTCGCCGGGCTGAAGATCGTGGTCGACTGTGCGAACGGCGCCGCCTCGACGGCTGCTCCGCAGGCGTTGCGCCGGGCCGGCGCCGAGGTCGTGGCCATCAGCGACAGGCCGGACGGGCTGAACATCAACGACCGGTGCGGCTCGACGCACCTAGGGCCGCTGCGAGCAGCTGTCGTGGCCGAGCGAGCCGATGCCGGCTTCGCCTTCGACGGCGACGCGGACCGCTGCTTGGCTGTGGACGCTGACGGTGCCGTGGTCGATGGGGACCAGATCCTCGCCATCTTGGCCGTTGCCGGACGCGATGCCGGCGTGCTCGTCGCTGACACCGTCGTCGCAACCGTCATGAGCAACCTCGGGTTCCTGCTCGCGATGCGGGCGGAGGGACTGAGCGTCGTCCAGGCAAGCGTTGGTGACCGATACGTGCTCGAGGAGATGCGAGCAGGCGGGTACACCCTCGGGGGGGAGCAGTCGGGCCATCTGATCATGACCGACTACGCCACGACAGGAGACGGCACGTTGGCGGCGCTACACGTGGCGGCGCGGATGGCAGCCACCGGTCGCAGTCTCGCCGACTTGGCAGCGGTGATGCGCCGGATGCCGCAGGTCCTCATCAACGTCCCCGACGTCGACAAGACGCTGGCCGCCACGGACCCGACCGTGCAAGCGGCCGTGGCCGAGGCGAAGGCCGAGCTGGGAGACAACGGACGCGTGCTGCTCCGGCCCTCCGGGACCGAGCAGCTCGTCCGGGTGATGGTCGAGGCGGAGTCGGAGGCCGACGCGCAGTCGTTGGCCCAACGGCTCGCCGATATCGTCAAGATCTCGCTGGCGCTCTGAGCCGCCCGGCCTTGGGCCTTCGCTGGTCGTAGCACCAGCGACCAATTGATACCTGTCCTCGCGTTCCGCGAAGGTTGAGGAGTAAGCAAACCATCCTTAATTTCTCAACACGGAGGAATCATGAATCGTCGGACTTATCGCTCGATCACCGCACTCGCCGCCGTCGGCCTGTTCGCCGGGGCCGCGTCAGCACCCGCCCTTGCCAGCGGCGGAGGCGGAGGCGTGACGAAGAGCGGCCACTGCTCCGCGCACTCCACCTGGAAGCTGAATGCCAAACCTGACAACGGCCGGATCGAAGTCGAGGGAGAGGTTGACAGCAACGTCGCCGGCCAGCATTGGACCTGGCGCATCCTGCACAACGGAGGGGTGTCCGCACACGGCAGAGCCCAGACGCTCGGCCCGAGCGGGTCGTTCAGCGTCGGCCGGCGCTTGGTCAACGCTTCGGGCGCGGACCAGATCGGGTGGCGCGCGCACAACCCTGCGACCGGAGAGTCATGCGCAGGGAATCTGACGATCTGACGCATCCCAGCGCCATACTGGTGACCCTTCCATGAGGTGGTCATCAACGATGCTCGGTCGCTGGCCGTCGCGCACCTCCGGGTCCGCGGCGGCAGCGCGACGTCCTCGCTGGACCCGCCCGGTGATCCAGTTCGTCGCGGCGGGCATCGTGGCACTCGTCATCCTCCTGGTCGCGTCGGGGTGGCTGACCAAGCGGGCGGCGACGGCCGAGGCGATCGTGGTCGCGCGCTCCACGACCCAGCTGCTCGCCACCACCGTGGTCGAGCCCGCCCTGAGCCGGGGACTGGTCCAGGGCCGTACGGTCTCCATCGACCGATTCGACCGCCTCGCGCTCAGGCGGTTGATCGTGGGCGACGTCCTGCGGATCAAGATCTGGGACGCGAGCGGACGGATCGTGTACTCCGACAAGACTCAGCTCATCGGCGACCGCTTCACGCTCGGAGCAGAGGAGCGCGCGGTCCTCGACAACGGCGGCACCGCCGCCCAGGTGTCGGACCTCACGGCACCGGAGAACCGCTACGAGCGAAGCTTCGGTCAGCTGCTCGAGGTGTATGCGCAGGTCTGGGTCCCTGGCGGCAGGAAGCTGATGTTCGAGGCCTACTACTCCTACGCCGACGTCTCCCGTCGCAGCGCCCAGGTCCTCAAGGAGTTCCGGCCGATCACGGTTGCCGGGCTGGTGATCTTCGTCGCCCTCACCGTGCCGCTGGTGTGGGTGCTGGCGCGCCGTCTCGATGCGTCGGCGGCTGAGCGCGAGCGGCTGCTGATGGCCGCCGTTGAGGCGTCCGAGCACGAGCGGAGGCGGATCGCGAGGGATCTGCACGACGGGGTGGTGCAGGACCTGGCCGGCATCTCGTTCGGCGCCTCGGCGACCGCGCGTGAGCTCTCGGACCGGCCGGAGGTGGCGCGTCGGCTCGAGGCGCTCGGTCTCGGCGTTCGGCGGAGCCTGCGGACGCTACGGTCCCTGCTGGTGGAGATCTACCCGCCGGACCTGGCGACCGAGGGGCTTGCGGCCGCCCTGGACGACCTGCTCGCGCCAGCTGTCGCTGCGGGCATCGACGTGGACCTCCAGGTCGCAGACACGACCGGCGTCCGGCCAGATGCTTCGGCCCTGGCATGGCGGGTTGCCCAGGAGGCGGTCCGCAATGCCGTCCGACACGGACGACCGCAGTCGATCCGGGTGACGGTGACCGTCAGCGCGGACCTGCTGGTGCTGATTGTGGTGGATGACGGCGCCGGATTCGTCCCCGCGTCAGTGCCTCGCGGAGATCATCTCGGCCTCCGTGGCCTCCGGGACCTCATAATCGAAGCAGGCGGCGCGCTGGAGATCGAGTCGGCGCCCGGTGTCGGCACCACCGTCAGACTGGAGATATCGCGATGATCACAGTGGTGCTCGCCGACGACCATGCGATGGTGCGGATGGGCCTCGAGCAGCTGCTGGACGGCGCCGACGGCATCGAGGTGGTGGGCACGGCAGCCGACGGTGAGGTCGCTGTCGCAACGGTGCTGGACCTGCGACCCAACGTGGTCCTGATGGACCTCCAGATGCCGGTCGTCGACGGGGTCGAGGCCACTCGCCGCATCGTCGACTCCGGGGTGGAGTCGTCGGTGGTCGTGCTGACGTCGTTCTCCGACACCGAGCGCATCGTTGCGGCTCTGGACGCCGGCGCCATCGGGTACCTGCTCAAGGACACCGACCCCGAGGATCTACTGGAGGGTATCCGGGCTGCGGCGCGGGGCGAGTCTCCGCTGCATCCGCGAGCTGCTCGACAGCTGCTCACGTCGCGTACAAAGGCCCCGACGATCACGGTGGACCTGACCAAGCGCGAGCTGGAGGTGCTCGGACTGGTGCGACAGGGCCTGGCCAACAAGCAGATCGCCAGACGGCTGGGTATCACCGAACGGACGGTCAAGGCTCACCTCACCTCCACCTTCCAGCGGATCGGCGTCCAGGACCGGACCCAGGCGGCGCTCTGGGCGGAACGCAACCGCCTCACCTGAGCCCCACGGGGAGGTGCGGCACCGCCTGGCCGCAGGCGCGCTGTAACGGTGGGCGGGGACGTTGATGGTCTGTCGCGTCAGTCGCCGGTGGCGCCGTCGATCGCCTCGCGGATCAGGTCGGCATGGCCGTTGTGCCGGGCATACTCCTCGATCATGTGGGTGTAGATCCACCGCAGGTTGAAGTCCTTGCCGCGGTAGTCGGTCCGCACGTCGTCGAGTACCAAGCCTGTGGTCTGCTCCCGATAGAGATCGGTCTCCCGCCGAAAGACCGCCAGGTCGGACTGGACGTCGGCGTCGGCGATGTTGGCGAAGTCGCCGTTCGGGTCGTCGTCAGGGCAGTAGATCGGCGTCTGGTCGGCGCCGACGAAGTACGCGAACCACCCGCGCTCGACCTCGGACATGTGCCGGACCAGGCCCAGGAGCGTGAGCTCGGACGGCGGCACCGAAGCCTGTTTCAGCTGGTCATCGCTCAGGCCTTCGCACTTCCACAGCAGCGTCCTTCGGTGGTAGTCGAGCCAGCCGTCCAGCATCGGCCTCTCGTCGGCGACGATCGAGGGCTCCGAGCGGTCGGCGGGTGGGGTCTGCTCAGTCATTAGGGCACCGTATCGGACACCTCAGGGGCCGTGAGCTTCTGGAACTCGGCGAGCTCCTCGACCTGCTGGAATCCGATCAGCTCGTTGATGGCGACCATCGGGCCGTTCGTCTCCGCGTTCGCCGTATTGACCATCGTCCGGTCGGGGAATGCCGGTTGGATGGCCGCCAGATTGGCCACCTTGACGGCGAGACCGAGGCGATGGCCGCGGTGGGCGCGGCGAACCAGCGTTCCCCCCTGGTGGATGTAGAGCGGCTCGTGCTCCGGCACCGCCATCGACGTGTAGGCGACGGCTTCGCCGGTGGAATCGACCGCAATCGTGATGAACGCGGTGCGCCCCTGCGCCTTGGCGATCGACTGCCGCTCGAGCAGTGCCTCCGGCGTCAGGCCGCCTGCGTCGAGCTCGATGTCCCCCGTGGGCGCGTCGAGCCGAAGCTGGTTCCTCAGGTGGCAGTACGACTCGAGCAGCTCGCCGGGGACGTCATCGACGAACGTGGCGATCGAATAGCCATGGTGGTGCTCAGCGGCCTCGGCCGCCCAAGCTGCCAGCCTCTCCGCGGGAACCGGGAGGCGCAGGATACGCCGGATCTCGACGTTGGCCAGTGAGAAGTCGTTCTTCTCGGCGAACGCGCGGTAAGGGTGCACCTCGCGTTGGCCCTGGGGGAGCCAGGCCTCGGCGTTCATCACGGTTCGCCCGGCTCGGACCGATGTCTCGACGAGTTCGCCGAGCATCGCGCTGCCGATGCCGCGCCGTCGCAGGGCAGGCGCGACGGCGACATGCACGAATGCCTTGTCGGGGTTGTCGAGAAGCCTTAGCGCCGTCAGCCCTGCACCGACGATGGTGTCGTGGTCGACCGAGGCGTAGGCGCTGAGCTTGTCAGCCGGGTCGTCACGGTTGAGCGCGACCTCCATCTCTCGCTCGGACCACATCGGAGCCTCCGGCCGCTCGAACAGCTCGGCCTCCCGCAGGATCGCGTACCACCGACGGAACTCGTCGGGGTCGGCAAGGTCCAAGGGGCGGGTCGCCATTCCCCGATGCTAGGGACCGCCGCGGTGTCGAGCGAGCGATTTAGCTGCCGCGAACGGCGGTGTCAGAGCTTGCGTAGCCGGACGTACCGAACCGAGTGGTCGCGGTCCTTTCGCAGCACCAGGGTGGCGCGGCTCCGCGTCGGAAGAATGTTGGAGTCCAGGTTGGGCCCGTTGATCGAGTCCCAGAGCCGTTCCGCCTCGGCGATCGCCTCCCGCTCGGTGAGGTGGGCGTAGCGGGTGAAGTACGACGCGGGGTCGCGGAACGCGGTCTCGCGGAGCCGCAGGAAGCGGGAGACGTACCAGTGACGGATGTCGCGAGTGGCGGCGTCGACGTAGATCGTGAAGTCGAAGAAGTCCCGGACCGCGACGCCGACATGCCCGTTGACGTCGACCCGGGCGGGCTGCAGCACGTTCAGCCCTTCGATGAGCACGATGTCGGGGCGGTGCAGCTGCAGGCGTTCGTCCGCGATCACGTCGTAGCTCAGGTGCGAGTAGACCGGCGCGGTCGCGTTGTCCTTGCCGGACTTGATGTCGATCACGAACCGGAGCAGGGCACGCCGGTCGTACGACTCCGGAAAACCTTTGTGGTCGAGCAGTCCGCGCCGCTCGAGCTCGGCGTTGGGGTAGAGGAAACCGTCGGTGGTGACCAGGGCGACGTGGGGGTGCTCGGGCCAATGGGCCAGCAGCTCACGAAGCAGCCTCGCCGTCGTCGACTTGCCGACCGCCACCGACCCTGCGATCCCGATCACGAACGGCGTGCGTTGCGGCTGCGCGTCGCCAAGGAACGAGATGGTCGCCCGATGCAAGGCGCCGACGTGTCGTACGTACAGGCTCAGCAGCCGCGAGAGCGGGAGGTAGACGTCGGACACCTCGTCGAGGTCGAGCTCCTCGCCGAGACCCCGCAGCCGCTCGACCTCCTGCGCTGACAGGGGCAGCGACATGGCATGCGCCAACGATGCCCAGGCGTCGCGGTCCAGCTCGACATACGGTGACTGGTCCTCTGAGCGCATGTCGGCATTCTCCCGTGCGGTGGCACGCGCCGGGCACACCGGCCGGACAACGGGTCTCGGTAGGCTGGCGTCCGTGATCGTCGGGGTTGGCATCGACGTCGTCGACATCGAGCGGTTCGCCGAGACGCTGGAGCGGACACCGACGATGCGGCAGCGGCTGTTCACCGAGGTCGAGCTCACCCGTCCGCTCGCCTCCCTGGCTGCGAGGTTCGCCGCGAAGGAGGCGCTGGCCAAGGCGCTCGGTGCCCCGGCCGGGCTGCACTGGCTCGATGCCGAGGTGCGTACTGACGCCGACGGCCGCCCTGCGATGTTGCTGTCGGGGTCGGTGGCCGCGCGAGCTGCTGAGCTCGGCGTGGTCACGACTCATGTGTCGATGTCGCACGACGCGGGAATCGCGTCGGCTGTCGTGGTGCTGGAGGCGCGATGAGATACGCCCATACCGTCGAGCAGGTCCGCGCGGCGGAAGCCGAGCTGATGGCGACCGTACCGGAAGGTGCTCTGATGCAGCGGGCTGCAACGGGGCTGGCTACGGCCTGCGCCGACCTGCTCGGGCGGGTCTACGGCGCCCGGGTGCTCGTGCTGGCCGGGTCCGGCGCCAACGGGGGCGACGCGCTCTTCGCGGCCGCGCGGCTCGCGGGTCGAGGTGCTCGCGTCGAGGCGCTGCTGCTGTCGGACTCCGCACACGAGGCCGGGCTGGCGGAGTTCGGCCGATCCGGCGGGGTCGTGGTCGAAAGGCTGGGTGACTACGACCTGGTGCTGGACGGGGTCGTCGGGATCGGCGGCCATGGCGGGCTCAGGGACGCCGCGGCCGCCTCGGTCGCGCAGCTGTCCGCGCCGGTCGTGGCCGTCGACGTGCCCAGTGGCGTCGACGTCGACACCGGAGAGGTCGCCGGACCTCATGTCGAGGCAGCCGTCACCGTGACGTTCGGCACCCACAAGCTGGGGCTGCTCGTCGACCCGGCAGCCGCGTCGGCCGGCGCCGTGGAGCTCGTCGACATCGGGCTCGGCCCGTACCTCGGCTCGCCGGCGGTCGAGTCTCTCCAGCTCGGCGACGTACGCGGGCTGCTCCCGATACCGCCGCACCAGGCGCAGAAGTACTCGCGCGGAGTCCTCGGCATCGCCGCCGGCTCGCCGCAGTACACCGGTGCCGGCCTGCTGGTGACGGCGTCGGCGGTGGCCACCGGGTTCGCCGGGATGATCCGCTATGCCGGCGGGGCCGAGCAGCTGGTACGCAGCCAGCATCCGGAGGTGGTCATCGGATCCGGGCAGGTGCAGGCGTGGGTGACCGGACCCGGGATGGGCGACGAGGCGGCTGCGACGGTCGGGGAGGTCCTGGCCGACGGCCTGCCGACCGTGGTGGATGCCGGTGGGCTGGCGGTGTTGCCAGCGCGGCTCGAGGTGCCTGCCGTGCTGACTCCACACGCCGGGGAGCTCGCCACGATGCTCGGCTGGGAGCGTGGCGAGGTCGAGGGGCGGATGATCGCGGCCGCGACGACCGCGGCCACCCGGTGGGGTGCGGTGGTCCTGCTCAAGGGAGCGCGCTCGGTGATCGCCGACCCCGACGGGCGGCTGCGCGTGAACTCGACAGGTGTGCCGTGGCTCGCCACGGCCGGTGCCGGTGACGTGCTCTCCGGGGTGATCGGTACCCTGCTCGCAGCCGGGCTGAGCTGTTTCGACGCGGCGTCGGTCGGCGCCTGGCTGCATGGCGCAGCCGCTACGATCGCCGCCTCAGGGCGCGATCCGTCGGCCCGGTCGACCGGGGGAGGTGGCGGGCCAGTGGGACGCGGCGGTGGGCCTCCCGGTCCGATCAGCGCGTCCGCCGTGGTCGCCGCCATCCCCGAGACCATTCGGCTGGTCCTGGCCGGTTAGCACAGACCGGCCGAGCCGTACCGGTCAGTTTGCGAGGCACACCCGGACACCTTTGACACAATGGGCACGCCATGACCGCCGCCGCCGCCGAGACTCGACCACTCGCCGGCGGCACCGCCGTCCGGGCCGAGGCGGTCGTCGACCTGGCCGCGATCGAGGGAAACGTCGCCAGCCTTCGCGACCATGTCGGCGGACGCGACCTGATGGCGATCGTGAAGGCCGACGGCTACGGACACGGCATGATCGAATCGGCCGGCGCAGCGCGCCGAGGCGGCGCGGACTGGCTCGGCGTCGCGCTCCTCGACGAGGCTCTCCGCCTGCGAGCGGCGGGAGACGCGGGCCCGATCCTGTCGTGGCTGGCGGTGCCCGGTGAGCGCTACGACGACGCCATCGCCGCCGAGGTCGAGGTGTCGGCCTACTCGCTCGCCCAGCTGGACGAGATCGCCTCGGCAGCGAGCCGAACCGGCCAGCGAGCCGCTGTCCAGCTCAAGCTCGACACCGGCCTCGGGCGGGGTGGGGCCAGCGCCGATGACTGGGCCGGTCTGGTCAGCGGGGCAGTCAGGCGACAGGCGACAGGCCTGGTCGAGGTGACCGGGGTCTGGTCACACCTGGCCTGCTCCGACGAGCCGGAGCACCCGTCGGTCCGGGTGCAGACCGAGGCCTTCTCCGCCGGCGTCGCCTACGCCGGCTCGCAGGGACTGGAGCTGAGGCACGTCCATCTCGCCAACTCCGGCGGCGTGCTCAACGCGCCGAGCACCTGGTTCACGATGGTCCGCCCCGGCATCTCGATCTACGGCCTGTCGCCGATGGCCGACGGGTCCTCGCCGGTGCCCCTCAGGCCGGCGATGACATTGCGGGCCAGTGTCGCACTTGTCAAACGGGTGCCCGCGGGCCAAGGGGTGTCGTACGGACACACCTACGTGACCGAGAAGGAGACGGCGCTGGCGCTCGTCCCGCTCGGGTACGCAGACGGCATCCCCCGGCAGGCGTCCGGTCGCGGGCCTGTTCTGCTGAGTGGCAGCCGGTTCACCGTCGCCGGCCGGGTCTGCATGGATCAGTTCGTCGTCGATATCGGCGAGACTCGGGTGCAGGCGGGCGATCCCGTCGTCCTCTTCGGGGCCGGGGACGACGGTGGCCCGACGGCCCTCGACTGGGCGGTGGCCGCCGACACCATCGGCTACGAGATCGTGACCCGCATCGGCGCCCGGGTGCCCCGGCGCTTCGTCGGAGCCCGGTCGTGACGGAGCGGTCGAACCTGAGGCGCTACGCCGGGGTCGCGGGCGGGACCGTCGTCTTCGCAGCGGGCGCTGCCGCCACGGTCATCGCGGAGCGCAACCGGGCGTCGCGTCATCGGGTCGGGTCCTCGCACGCCTTCGGGTCGCTTCGCGGGGACCGCCATACGGTCATCGCCGACGACGGGCTCGAGCTCCACGCCGAGGTCGACGAGCCGGACGACGGGGCCCCCGACGGGGCGACCGTCGTGTTCGTGCACGGCTACGCGCTCAACCTCGACTGCTGGTACTTCCAGCGGTCGGCGTTTCGAGGGAGGCACCGGCTGGTCTTCTACGACCAGCGGTCCCACGGCCGCTCCAGCCGGTCCCGCCCGCAGAGCTGCACCTTCGACCAGCTGGGACGTGATCTGGCGGCGGTGCTCGACCAGCTCGCGGGCGACCGGCGGGTCATCCTGGTCGGCCACTCGATGGGCGGGATGACCATCATGTCGCTGGCCGAGCTGCACCCGGACTGGTTCGGCGCACGGATCGCGGGTGTGGCACTGATCTCGACCAGCGCGGCCGGCGTCAACGCCGAGACACTGGGGATGCCCGGGGCCGCCGGGCGGTTCCTCCACCGCGTCACTCCTGCCGTGGTCGCCACCTTGGCCCGGGCGCCGAAGCTGGTCGAGCGTGGTCGGCGGGCCAGCTCCGAGGTCGCTCTGGTCCTCACGCGCCGGCTCGCCTTCGGCCGGTCGGTCCCGGACGAGGTGGTCGACTTCACCGACCAGATGCTGGCGGCGACCCCGTTCGACGTCGTGGCCGACTTCTTCCCGGGATTCGACGACCACGACAAACGGGACGTGCTGCCGGTACTGAGGGCAGTGCCGACCGTCGTCGTCTGCGGGACTCTCGACGCGATCACGTCCGTCGACGCCTGCCGCGCCATCATCTCGTTCGTCCCGTCCGCCAACCTGGTCGAGGTAGTCGGAGCAGGTCACATGGTGATCCTCGAGCGTCCGGGCGAGGTCACCGCAGCCATCGAGGAGCTCGTGTCCACTGTCGAGGCTGCATCGTGAGCGTGGAAGGCAGCCACGTCGGGGGGGAAGCGGTCCGGTGAGCGACCTCCGCGTCCGAGAGGCCGTCGTCGACGACGCGGAAGCGGTCCGCGAGGTCATCCACGCCGCCTTCGGGGCCCGCCCGGTTCTCGACCCGCCCAGCACGGCGCTGTCGGAGACCGACCAGACCATCGCCGAGACGCTCGCCCGCGACGGTGGCGTGATCTGCCATGTCGACGGCCGGCCGGCCGGGGCCCTGCTGTTCGCGGACCAAGGCCGCGCGCTCGGTCTGTGGCGGGTCAGTGCGGTCCCCCACCGGCAGACGCGGGGGGTCGCCTCGGCGATCGTCGGGGTGGCCGAGGAGGTCGCCGGCGCCCGCGGGTACGACGACATCCGCCTCCTCGCTCGCTCCGAGCTCCCCGCCACGATGACCTTCTGGCGCCGGCGGGGGTATGCCGAGCTTGCACGGGAGGGCACGAACGTCGAGTTCGGGAAGGCGCTCGGCGCCGAGGTGGTCGCGGCCACCGCCGACGAGGCGCACGCTGTCGGCCGCCGACTCGCCGACGTCACCCGCAGCGGCGATCTCGTCATCCTGGCCGGCGAGCTCGGTGCAGGGAAGACCACCCTGGCCCAAGGGATCGGCGCCAGCCTCGGCGTGCGGGGCCCGGTCACCTCGCCGACCTTCGTCATCTCCCGCGTCCATCCGTCGCTGGTCGGGGGGCCGGCTCTGGTTCATGTGGACGCGTACCGCCTGGGCGACGGCGCCGAGCTCGACGACCTCGACCTGGACGCCGTCATCGAGTCGTCGGTGACGGTGGTCGAGTGGGGTGACGGGATGGCCGAAGCGCTCACCACCGACCGCCTGCGCGTCCACATCGCCCGCTCCCGGGGTGGGCGAAGCGGTACGGACGAAAGGCGCGTCGTGTCGGTGACTCCGGTGGGCGCCAGGTGGGTCGGCACCGGCGTGCGAAGGATCGTGGCGGGCGCAAGGTCCGACGCCGTTTAGGCTTGCCGCGATGCTGCTCGCCTTCGACACCGCCACCGACGCGGTGACGGTCGCCCTGCATGACGGGCACGACGTGGTGGCTCAGTCGACCGTCGTCGCCGCGCTGAGGCACGGCGAGCTGCTCGCTCCGGGCATCGCTCGGGTCCTCTCCGACGCCTTGATCGCCCCCCGCGACATCACCCGGATCGCCGTGGGGGTCGGCCCCGGCCCTTTCACCGGGCTGCGCGTCGGCATCGTCACCGCCCGCACGATGGCGGCCGTCCTCGGGGTACCACTCGTCGGTGTCTGCACCCTGGACGTCGTCGCTGCCGCTGTCGCGGACCGGGACCCACGCGGCTTCGTGGTGGCGACCGACGCTCGTCGCAAGGAGGTCTACTGGGCCCGATACGACTCCGCGGGGCGCCGGGTCAGCCCGCCCGCGGTGAGCAGACCGGCGGCGCTCGTGGTTGACGTACCCGTGGCCGGGCGCGGGCCGTTGCTCTACCCGGACGACTTCGCGGCGGCGATCCCGCCTGAGTACCCGAGCGCGGGCGACCTGGCGCGGCTGGCGACCGCCGGCCGCCCGATGTTGTTGCCGCCGTACCCGCTCTACCTGCGCCGGCCCGACATCGCGGCCCCGACGCCGCGGAAACGGGTGCTGTGAGCGCTGTCCGCGATGCCACGCTGGCCGACCTCGACGCGATCAGCGCGCTCGAGCGGACCGTCTTCGGCCTGCAGGCCTGGTCGCCACGCTCGGTGGAGCAGGAGCTCCGCGCAGTGTCGCCGGACCGCGTCGTCGTCGTCGCCGTCACGGCCGAGCAGGTCGTCGGCCATGCAGTGCTGTCCGTCGCCGGGGAGAGCAGCGACCTGCGCCGGATCGCTGTCGCGGACGACTTTCAGCGCCAGGGCGTCGCCACCCAGCTGATGGTCGTCCTCCTTGCCCGCGCGCGGGGGCAAGGCTGCCGGCGGGTGCTTCTCGAGGTGGCCGAGGGCAATATGTCCGCGCTGCTGCTGTACAGGCGCCACGGGTTCTCCGAGATCTCCCGGCGGCGACGGTACTACGAGGACGGTGGCGACGCGCTCGTCATGCAGCTGCACCTCGGTGGCTGCCGATGAGCGACCTTCCTCTGGTGCTGGGTATCGAGACCTCCTGCGACGAGACGGGCGTCGGGCTGGTCCGGGGTCATGACCTGCTGGCCGACGCGATCGCGTCCAGCGTGGAGGAGCATGCCCGGTTCGGGGGCGTCGTCCCCGAGGTCGCCAGTCGTGCCCACCTGGAGGCGATGGTGCCGACGATCGAGCTGGCGTGCCGGCGGGCCGGCGTCTCGCTTCCGGATGTCGACGCCATCGCGGTGACGTCGGGGCCTGGGTTGGCCGGTGCCCTCTTGGTCGGAGTGGCGGCCGCGAAGGCGCTGGCGCTGTCGTTGGGCCTGCCGCTGTACGGCGTCAACCACCTCTGTGCACACGTCGCGGTCGACCAGCTCGAGCACGGCGCGCTGCCGGAGTCCTGCGTTGCTCTGCTCGTCAGCGGCGGCCATTCGAGCCTGCTTCATGTCAGCGACATCACGTCGACGATTGACCTGCTCGGTGCGACGATCGACGATGCTGCGGGGGAGGCGTTCGACAAGGTGGCGAGACTGCTCGGGCTGCCCTTTCCCGGCGGCCCTCACATCGACCGGGTCGCTCGCGAGGGCGGTACGGTGACGATCGACTTCCCGCGCGGACTGAGCAGCGGGCGGGACGCCGAGCGGCACCGGTTCGACTTCTCCTTCAGCGGGCTCAAGACCGCGGTGGCCCGTTGGGTGGAGGCGCGTGAGAGGTCCGGAGAGCCGGTGCCGGTGGCCGATGTCGCTGCGTCGTTCCAGGAGGCGGTCTGCGACGTGCTGACGAGGAAGGCGGTCCAGGCATGTGTCGACACCGGCTCGGACCACCTGGTCGTGGGTGGCGGCGTCGCTGCCAACTCGCGGCTGCGCCACCTCGTCGAGGAGCGCGCCGCCAAGCGTCGGATCACTGTGCGGGTGCCTCGGCCGGCGCTCTGCACCGACAACGGTGCGATGGTCGCGGCCCTTGGTGCTGAGCTGGTCCGGCGGGGACGCCGGCCGTCGGCCCTCGACCTGCCGGCGGACTCGTCGATGCCCGTCACCACGGTGGTGGCGTGAGGGGCCCGCGGACCTGGCGGTGCGAGGCCTGGACCGGGCGAAGTACACCAGCTCACCGAGGCACCGGACGGACCAAGAGGGCGACGGTCCCCGTCGGCGTCCGGGACACGATGATCGTGCCGGCGGTGCCGCCCGACAGGTGCAGCCGATTGCGCAGCACTTCGGGTGTCACCGTCACGCCGCGCTTCTTGATGGTGACCGACCCGATGTCGCGGGCCCGCAGCGCCTCGCGCAGCGCCTTCTCCTTGAACGGCAACACGTCGAGGACCTCGAACGCCCGGGCGTAGGGCCCCTGGTGAAGCTCGTCGGACGACAGGTACGCCAGATGCTCATCGAGCAGCCACCCGTCCAGCAGCGATGCGGCAGCGGTGACCAGATGAGCGCGGATCACCGCGTCGTCCGGCTCGTAGACGAACCGCCCCACCGCACTGACGTCCCCTCGCCCAGGGTCGTCCGCGTCGGTCAACGTGCTCGACGCCCCGGTCGAGCGCAGCAGGGTCGCCCGACGGCGCGCCGTCACGGCGCGGCCCGACCACAGCGCCGCCTCGCGCAGCCGACCGTCGAGGCTCACCCACTCGGCCTCGATGCCCGCCGGGACCCGCTCGTGAGCCAGGCCGGGTGCCGCCTTGACGACGGCATCCGGACCGACGTCGCCCACCAGCAGCGACTCGACGAAGCTCCACGGCGGTGAGTACGCCGCAGGGTCGAACACCCGGCCGCGGAGGCCTCGCCGCGCAGGGTCGACATACACCAGGTCCATGCCCGAGAGGTCCTGGTTCTCCGCCCGGCCCGGAGCCACGGCGCCGTCGAGGCCGAGCACTCGCAGGTTGGTCTCCGCGAGCGTGGCCGTGAGGGGGTCGGCATCCACTGCCCGCACCGTCAGGCCGGCCTTGCAGAAGGCGATCAGGTCGGCGCCGATGCCACAGCCGAGCTCCAGCACCTGCTGCGTCCCCGTCGTCACCGCCCGCTCGGCCCGGTGCGCGGCGACGAGCCGGTGCGTCGCCTGCTGGAGGCCGTCCCGGGTGAAGAACATCGACTCCGCGTCCGTCCCGAACTTCTCCCCGGCCGTCTTTCGGAGCTCGACCTGGGTCAACGCAGCGGCGATATGGCTCGGTTCGTACGCCGACCTCAGTCGGGCCGACACGGCCAGCGGACCGGCTGAGCCGCGCGCCACCCTGACCGCGTCGAGCAGGACGCGCCCGGGTGGGCTGGCCAGGTACTCCAACGTGGCGGCGTCCACCGCTTCATCCTGGCAGACGACGACCCCGGACACGTCTGGCACTCGGCTTGACCGAGTGCTAGTCAGCGCCTAGATTCGTAGTTAGCACTCTCAACCTGAGTGTGCCAACCGCGAACGGTTACGGCACCCGCGACGACGTGGCTGCTCGCACTCATACGTTCAAGAAACACCTCTCTCATCCCGTGAAAGGTGAGGTCAGATTCGTGTCTGTCAGCATCAAGCCACTCGAAGATCGCATCGTCGTCAAAACGCTCGAAGCCGAGCAGACCACGGCCTCAGGCCTGGTCATCCCCGACACTGCCAAGGAGAAGCCCCAAGAGGGTGAAGTTCTCGCGGTAGGCCCGGGGCGCATCGACGACAGCGGCAACCGTGTCCCGCTCGACATCTCTGTCGGCGACACCGTCATCTACAGCAAGTACGGCGGCACCGAGGTCAAGTACTCCGGTGAAGAGTACCTGATCCTCTCCGCCCGCGACGTGCTCGCCGTCATCGACAAGTAGTCACAGCACCTCACGGCGCGCCCCGGCAGGTCCGACACCGGGCGCCGGGGCCGCGCCGGCTCCACCTCTCCTACACACCCCGACCGGTCCGCAGACCGCCCAGGGCCGAGAGCACATCTCGGCCGCGCACGTCTGGTATCGACGGGGACCCGTGATCTCACGAAGGAACATGAATGCCAAAGATTCTGGAGTTCGACGAGCACGCTCGTAGAGCCCTCGAGCGTGGAGTCGACGCGCTCGCCAACACCGTCAAGGTGACGCTCGGCCCCAAGGGCCGCTACGTCGTCCTGGACAAGAAATGGGGCGCCCCGACCATCACCAACGACGGCGTGACCGTCGCCCGTGAGGTCGAGCTCGACGACCCGTTCGAGAACCTCGGCGCACAGCTGGCAAAGGAAGTCGCCACCAAGACCAACGACGTGGCCGGAGACGGCACCACGACCGCGACGGTCATCGCCCAGGCCCTGGTGCACGAGGGCCTGCGGGCCGTCGCCGCCGGCGCCAACCCGATGGACCTCAAGCGGGGTATCGACGCGGCCGTCGAGGCGATCAACACCGCCCTCGACGAGGCAGCGCGCCCCGTCGACTCGACCGAGGACATGGCGCACATCGCGACCATCTCGGCTCGTGACTCGCTGATCGGCGAGCTGATAGCTCAGGCCTTCGACAAGGTCGGCAAGGACGGCGTGATCACGGTCGAGGAGTCCAACACGTTGGGCACCGAGCTCGAGTTCACCGAGGGCATGCAGTTCGACAAGGGCTACATCTCGCCCTACTTCGTCACCGACGCCGAACGGATGGAGACGGTCCTCGACGACCCCTACATCCTCCTCAACCAGGGCAAGATCTCGTCCATCAGCGACCTGCTGCCACTGCTGGAGAAGGTCGTGCAGGCCGGCAAGCCGCTGTTCATCGTCGCCGAGGACATCGACGGCGAGGCGCTGTCGACCCTGGTGGTCAACAAGATCCGCGGTACCTTCAACGCCGCGGCCGTCAAGGCACCCGCCTTCGGCGACCGACGCAAGTCCATGCTTCAGGACATCGCCGTGCTGACCGGGGCTCAGGTCGTCTCGGCCGACATCGGCCTGAAGCTGGACCAGGTGGGTCTCGAGGTGCTGGGTACTGCCCGGCGAGTTGTCATCACCAAGGACGACACCACGATCGTCGACGGCGGAGGCGACCTCACCGAGGTCAGCGGCCGGGTGTCGCAGATCAAGGCGGAGATCGAGAACACCGACTCCGACTGGGACCGCGAGAAGCTGCAGGAGCGGCTCGCGAAGCTGGCCGGCGGCGTCTGTGTCGTCAAAGTCGGCGCCGCGACGGAGGTCGAGCTCAAGGAGAAGAAGCACCGCATCGAGGATGCTGTCTCCGCGACTCGCGCCGCAATCGAGGAGGGCATCATCCCCGGCGGAGGGTCCGCCCTCGTCCATGCCGCCTCGGTGCTCACCGACGGCCTCGGCCTCAAGGGCGACGCCGCGACAGGTGTTCGGATCGTCCGGATCGCCATCGACGAGCCGCTGCGCTGGATCGCCGAGAACGGTGGCGACCAGGGTTACGTCGTCGTAGCGAAGGTCCGCGAAGCGGGTCCGGGCAAGGGCTTCAACGCCGCGACGACCGAGTACGGCGACCTGGTGGCCCAGGGCGTCCTCGACCCCGTCAAGGTGACGAAGTCCGCGCTGGTCAACGCCGCCTCGATCGCCGGCATGCTTCTCACGACCGAGACCCTGATCGTCGAGAAGCCCGCAGACGCCGAGCCGGAAGCCGGCGGTGGCCACGGCCACGGCCACGGTCACTGACGCACCGCCTGCACACCGCAGCATCTGACGAGAGGCCCGGCGGCCGCTCCTCGCCGGCACGAGATCGCTCGTGTCGGCGGCGTGGCCGCCGGCCTTCGTCTGCCCTGCCCACGTGGCCGGTCGACGTTCGGCTCCGATCCTGGCAGTCTGGCGATCCCCGCCCTGGCCGGGCGCGGGGCTCGGAGTCGAGTTACGGCTTGCGGCGGACGTAGAATGAGGTGATGGATCTGACGGCGACCGGAGTGCCCGACAAGTTCGCGACCCTGGGCCTGACGTTTGACGATGTGCTGCTGCTGCCGGGTGAGACTGACGTGATCCCGAGTGAGGTGGACACCACCTCCAGGCTGACGCGAGACATCAACGTCCGGGTGCCGCTGGTGTCCAGCGCAATGGACACCGTCACGGAGTCCCGGATGGCGGTCGCGATGGCGCGCCAAGGCGGGATCGGGGTCCTGCACCGCAACCTGTCGATCGCGGAACAGGCCGGCCAGGTCGACCTCGTGAAGAGGTCGGAATCGGGCATGATCGCCCACCCGGTGACGATCGATGCCGGCGCGACCCTGCTGCAACTGGACGAGCTGTGCGGGCGCTACCGAGTCTCCGGACTCCCCGTGATCGACGCTGACGACCGCCTGCTCGGCATCATCACGAACCGCGACCTCCGGTTCGTCCCGGTGTCGGAGTGGGAGCGTCGCACCGTCCGCGAGGTCATGACGCCGATGCCACTGGTCACCGCCCCGGCCGGGATCTCATCCGACGACGCCGCAGCACTGCTGGCCAAGCACAAGCTCGAGAAGCTGCCGCTCGTCGACGACGAGGGCCGACTGACGGGTCTGATCACGGTCAAGGATTTCGTCAAGTCCGAGCAGTACCCGCTGGCGACCAAGGACGGCGACGGCCGGCTGATGGTGGCGGCTGCCATCGGCTACTTCGGTGATGCCTGGGATCGAGTGACGGCGCTCGTCGAAGCCGGCGTGGACGTTCTGGTGCCGGATGTGGCCAACGGCCACGCCCGGCTGATGCTCGACATCGTCCGACGGCTCAAGTCCGACCCGGGGACACAACACGTCCAGGTCATCGGTGGGAACGTCGCCACTCGAGCCGGAGCACAGGCTCTGGTCGATGCGGGCGTGGACGCCGTCAAGGTCGGCGTCGGTCCGGGCTCGATCTGTACGACCCGGATCGTGGCCGGGGTGGGAGTGCCGCAGGTCACCGCGATCTACGAGGCATCGCTGGCGTGCATCCCGGCCGGCGTACCCGTGATCGGTGACGGTGGACTGCAGTACTCCGGCGACATCGCGAAGGCACTGGTGGCCGGTGCCGACACCGTGATGGTCGGCTCGTTGCTCGCGGGCTGCGAGGAGAGTCCGGGCGAGCTCGTCTTCGTCAACGGCAAGCAGTTCAAGCGATACCGGGGGATGGGCTCGCTGTCGGCGATGGCGTCGCGCGGCCGGACGTCGTTCTCGAAGGACCGGTACTTCCAGGCCGACGTCGGTAGCGACGACCTGATCGTGCCTGAGGGGATCGAGGGCCAGGTACCTTTCCGTGGCCCGTTGGCCGCGGTCGCCCATCAGCTGATCGGCGGCCTCCACCAGTCGATGTTCTACGTCGGCGCCCACTCCATCGCCGAGCTGCGAGACCGTGGAAAGTTCGTCCGCATCACCTCGGCCGGACTCAAGGAGTCGCACCCGCATGACATCCAGATGACCGTCGAGGCACCCAACTACACGTCTCGCTGAGGCGACGCGCGGAGGACGGCTTATGGATATCGAGATCGGCAGCGCCAAGAGGGGTCGCCGGGCGTACTCCTTCGACGACATCGCCATCGTGCCCAGCAGGCGTACCCGCGACCCCGAAGAGGTCTCGGTGTCATGGCAGATCGACGCCTACCGGTTCGACATCCCCCTCGTCGCGGCGCCGATGGACTCGGTCATGTCGCCGTCGACGGCCGTCGCCTTCGGGATGGCCGGTGGGCTGGGCGTGCTCGACCTCGAAGGCCTCTGGACGAGATACGAGGACCCCGAGCCGCTGCTCGCCGAGGTCGCGGAGCTGAAGGGCGCGGAGGCCACCAGGCGGCTGCAGCAGATCTACGCCCCGCCGATCCAGCCCGACCTGATGGTGCAGCGGGTCAAGGAGATGCGCGCCGAGGACATCACCGTGGCCGGTGCCTTGTCGCCGCAGCTCACCAAGCAGCACGCCGCCTCGGTGATCGAGGCGGGTCTCGACCTGTTCGTGATCCGTGGCACCACAGTCTCGGCCGAGCATGTCTCCGGCAAGGCCGAGCCGCTCAACCTCAAGCAGTTCATCTACGAGCTCGACGTACCGGTGATCGTGGGCGGGTGCGCGACCTACCAGGCGGCCCTGCACCTGATGCGCACCGGGGCAGCCGGCGTCCTCGTGGGGTTCGGCGGCGGGGCGGCGCACACGACCAGCTCCGTGCTCGGCGTCGCCGTGCCGATGGCCACTGCGGTCGCCGATGTCGCAGCCGCCCGTCGCGACTATCTCGACGAGTCGGGCGGACGGTATGTCCACGTGATCGCCGACGGGTCCGTCGGCCGCAGCGGCGACCTCGCCAAAGCGCTGGCCTGCGGTGCCGACGCGGTGATGGTCGGGTCCCCGCTCGCGCGCGCCAAGGAGGCGCCCGGTCGTGGCTTCCACTGGGGCGCCGAGGCGCGGCACGAGTCGCTGCCACGCGGTGAGCGCGTCGACATCGGCACGATCGCCCCCCTCCACCAGATCCTGCACGGGCCGTCGCTGGTGTCCGACGGCACGATGAACATGGTGGGTGCGCTGAAACGGGCGATGGCGATGACGGGATACACCGACCTCAAGGAGTTCCAGCGGGTCGAGGTCGTCGTCCAGTAGGTCCACCGGTGGGCCGAGGATGATCTCGAACTTCGAGACGTCCGCGCCGAAGGCGACGGGTGACGTCGGCTGCCGCCGGGTACGGTCGGGTGATGGCCGTCGACCGCTCCGCAGCTCTGGCGCTCGACGCGGCGGACCCGCTGGCACGATACCGGGACCGTTTCGTCATCGACGACGACGCGCTGATCTATCTCGACGGCAACTCGCTCGGGCGCCTTCCGAAGGCCAGCCTCGAGCGCGTGGTCGAGGTGCTCGACCGCGAGTGGGGAGCCGGCCTGATCGGGTCGTGGGACAAGCACTGGCTCGAGCTCCCGACCAGGCTGGGCGACCTGATCGGCGTCGACCTGCTGGGTGCGCGGCCTGGCGAGGTGGTCGTCTGTGACACCGTGACCGTCTCGCTCTACAAGGCGATCTCGGCCGCGCTCGATGCCCGGCCGGGCCGCCGTACGGTGGTCATCGAGCGCGACAACTTCCCGACCGACCGGTATGTCGTGGAGTCGCTGGCCGCTCAACGTGGTCTCGAGATCCGGTGGATCGAAGAGGCCGGCGTCGACGGTGTGACCGCGCAGCAGCTCGGGGGCGCGCTGGACGAGTCCGTGGCGGTCACCGTCTTGTCCCAGGTCGACTACCGCTCCGCGGCCCTGCTCGACCTGGCCGGGCTGACTGCCTCGGCCCACGCGGTGGGGGCGCTGACGGTGTGGGACCTCAGTCACTCCGTCGGCGTTGTCCCCATCGACCTCGTCTCCGCTGGCGTGGACGTCGCGGTCGGCTGCACCTACAAGTACCTCAATGGCGGGCCGGGCTCGCCATCGTTCACCTTCGTGCACACCGACCTGCAGGAGGTGCTGCGCCAGCCGATCTGGGGCTGGTGGAGCCGGCGGGCGATGTTTGACATGGAGCAGGGGTACGACCCGGAGGTGGGGATCCGCGGCTGGCTCACGGGTACGCCAGGGGTGCTGTCGATGGCCGCCGCGGAGCCGGGCGTGAAGCTGGTGGCCGAGGTGGGGATGACGGCGATCCGGGCGAAGTCGTGCGCCCTGACGGCGCTGGCGGTTCAGCTGTACGACCAGTGGCTGGAGCCGTGCGGGGCAGGGCTGGCCTCGTCGCGGGACCCGGAGAGACGCGGTGGGCACATCACCGTCACGCATCCCGGTGCCCTCCGCCTCACGGCCGACCTGGTGGACCTCGGCGTCGTACCGGACTTCCGCCGTCCGGACGGCATCCGGTTGGGCATGTCGCCGCTGACCACCCGGTTCGTCGACGTATACGACGGCCTGGACCGGCTCGCCGGCCTGCTTTGAGGGCTAGCCTGAGATCGCCGGAGGCGGCTGGTGTGCCCGTATTGGTGCGCAAAACGTTACCTGATGTGACCTGTTGTGTTGATAAGGTTGCGCTGAGTCAATCCGAGGGGTGCCGCCAACAGGGGGGCGACACTCTTCGGATGCTCAGCCCAGGCGAGTTGGCGAGATGGCACCGGTTCCGCCTCGTCCGAACTCCGTGTCTTTCGCGTGCGTCGCCGCCGCGGGCTCAAGCCTTCTGACAACCTTTCGGCCGTCCTGTCCGTATTGATGTCGACAGCACGATGCGGACGAGCGACGGAGGCTTGATGGGTAGCACGAGCGAGCGGGAGGCGGAGTTCACCGCGTACGTCGCCGCTCGGCGCGCGCATCTGCGCCGAACCGCGTTCCTGCTCTGCGGTGACTGGCACGCGGCCGAGGACTTGGTCCAGATCACTCTGGCCAAGCTCTACGCGGCGTGGCCCCGACTCCGCGACGCATCGCCGGAGGGATACGCCCGCCAGACGCTGGTGCGCGTGCATATCGACGAGACTCGCCGGCCCTGGCGGCGCGAGACCTCAGCGTTGTACCTCCCGGAACGAGCGGCCGACGAACGGCTCTCGGTCGAGGACCGCGAGTCCCTGCTGACCGCGCTCGCCGGACTGCCGAGTGGTCAGCGACGGGCCGTCGTCCTTCGCTACTGGCTCGGCCTCAGCGTCGAGGAGACCGCTCAGGACCTGCGTTGCTCCATCGGCACTGTGAAGAGCCAGACCTCACGTGCTGTCGCCCGCCTCCGCGAGGCCTTGGAAGAGGTCGCGCCGACCCCGAAGGATGACTATGAACACAGCCGATGACGACCAGCTCGATCTGCAGAGTGAGCTTCTCCGGGCGATCGGCGCCGAGCCGGTCATGGAGTCCCTCCCGTGGGACGACGTGGCACGTGGCAAACGGCTCGTCCGGCGGCGCCGGGTGGCTGCTGTGACCGTGGCTGCGGTCACCGTCCCGGCAGTCGCGCTCGGCGGCTGGGCCGTGTCCGGCGCTCTCGATGGCGGCGGGGGGTCCGGAAAGGTGACGACGCAGCTCCAAGCCGCCGACCGATCGAACCAGGACAGCACCTCGTCGCCGTCTGCGCCGTGTGCATGGGCGCGAGCCCCGCGCGGGAACCACCATCGCGAGGGCTTGCGAGCAACGGTGACCCAGCTGAAGCCAGGCTCGGGATGGGCGCGTGCCGCGAAGAACAGCCGGGGCCGTGTTGCGGCCTGCGACGTTCCTGGCGACGGTGCCACGATCAGCTCTAGCTGCCCGCCCGTCTCGTCCTCCTCGTCCTCCTCGTCCTCGTCGGTCTCGTCATCCTCGTCCTCCGTCTCGTCCAAGGGGGTCACTTCCCAGTGCGACGCCGTGCCCGGGGAGCCAGCCAACTCGCCGGGAGTGGACCGCATCACCGCTGTGCTGCAGACGCTTGACCCTGCCGCAAGGCATACCGGTGGACCGATGTCCAGCGGCGGGTCCGTGGAGGCCGGTAACCAGGCCTCGGCGCTGTATGCCGGTATGGACTGGGTCGATGGCGACCTCGAGGGTGCGGTGGCCATCAGCGTCGAGGACGCTGCGACGGCCGGCCCCGCCACGGACTGCCAGGACCACGCGATCGCCGACGGGCCGCAGGTCACCTGCGTCCGGCAGACGCTGCCTGATGGTACGACGGTGATGGTCGGTCACGGTCAGCTCGACGGGGCCGAACGCGTCACCGTCCGCTATGACCGCCCCGACGGCACTGCCGTGATCGTCACCGCCGACGAGGCGACAGACCAGTGGTGGGTGGACAGGTCCGGTGCCGCGCCGCTGACGTCGCAACCGGCGACGGTCGACCAGCTCATCGCGCTGGTGCGCAACGACAGGAACCATCTCTAGGAGCGACGGCGGCGATCGTTAGACTGGCCCTCCGTGCTGACACTGAGGAGCCGTCGTGATCTCAGAGCATGACCTCGTCCTCGTCGTCGACTTCGGGGCGCAGTATGCGCAGCTCATCGCCCGCCGGGTGCGAGAGGCGCGGGTCTACTCCGAGATCGTGCCACACACCATGTCGGCGGCCGACATCCTGGCCCGCAAGCCCAAGGCGATCATCTTGAGCGGGGGGCCGCAGTCGGTGTATGCGCCGGGCGCACCCCAGCTCGACAGCGACATCTTCGACGGCGACGCGGCCGTGTTCGGGATCTGCTACGGCTTCCAGGCCATGGCGGTCGCGCTCGGTGGAGAGGTACGGCAGACAGGTCGGTCGGAGTTCGGCCGCACCACCCTCGACATCAACGCTGCCGGGACCTTGCTGACGGGCGTACCGACGGGCCATCGGGTCTGGATGAGCCACGGGGACGCCGTGGTCAGGGCTCCAGCGAGTTTCGAGTCCCTGGCCACGACCGGCGGCGCACCGGTGGCGGCGTTCGAGTCGTCCGAGCGTCGGCTTGCGGGTGTCCAGTGGCACCCAGAGGTTCTGCACACCGAGCACGGGCAGCAGGTCCTCGAGCGGTTCCTCGTCGACATCGCCGGCTGCCGCCAGACCTGGACGATGGTCAACGTGGTCGACGAACAGGTCGCCCTGATTCGTGAGCAGGTCGGCGACAAGTTGGTGATCTGCGGACTCTCGGGCGGTGTCGACTCCGCCGTCGCGGCTGCGTTGGTCCAGCGGGCGGTCGGTGACCAGCTGACCTGCGTGTTCGTCGACCACGGCCTGCTCCGCAAGGGTGAGGCTGAGCAGGTCGAGCACGACTTCGTCGCGGCGACCGGCGTCTCCCTGCGCGTGGTGGACGCCTCGCAGGTGTTCCTGGCGGCGCTCGACGGGGTCAGCGACCCGGAGGCGAAGCGGAAAGCCATCGGCCGCGAGTTCATCCGCACCTTCGAGGGCGCCGAGCGCGCCATCGCCGACGAGGCCGGCCGACAGGGCGAGGCCGTCGAGTTCCTGGTGCAGGGCACGCTGTACCCCGATGTGGTCGAGTCAGGGGGAGGTGCCGGCACCTCGAACATCAAGTCGCACCACAATGTCGGCGGGCTCCCCGAGGACCTGCAGTTCAGCTTGGTGGAGCCACTGCGGGCGCTGTTCAAGGACGAGGTCCGCAAGGTCGGCGTCGAGCTGGGGCTGCCCCGGGAGATCGTCTGGCGGCACCCCTTCCCAGGTCCCGGACTCGCGATCCGCATCGTCGGCGCGGTCACCGCTGAACGCCTCGAGATCCTGCGCGAGGCCGATGCCATCGCCCGCGAGGAGCTCACCGCCTCCGGTCTCGACGACGAGGTCTGGCAGTTCCCGGTGGTCCTGCTAGCCGATGTCCGGTCGGTCGGCGTCCAGGGCGACGGCAGGACGTACGGGCACCCTGTCGTGCTCAGGCCCGTCACGTCGCAGGACGCCATGACGGCCGACTGGGCGCGGCTGCCGTACGACCTGGTCGAGCGGATCTCCACCAGGATCACCAACGAGGTGCGCCAGATCAACCGGGTGACGATCGACGTCACCAGCAAGCCGCCCGGCACCATCGAATGGGAATAGGCGACGGCTCACCACTGCACCGGGCCGTTCAGCCTCCCGCAGGTAGGGAGGGCCAGCGGCGCGGACTCGTCGCCGGGCCGTGCCTGTAGGTGGAGACCGGCTCATCCGCAGGTACCGGCTCGCGGCACCCTGGGCGGATGTCGCCAGGGTCAGGCGTTCCTAGCGTGGCAGGCATGACAACGACGGACGCTGACGCCTCGACCGGCCCGCTTCTCACCATCGACCTCGCCGCCGTGGCGTCCAACACCCGGTTCTTCGCGAACCGCCTGCCCGGGCTGCTGATGGCGGTGGTCAAGGCCGACGGCTTCGGGCACAGCGCCGCAGACGTCGCCCGGACCGCACTCGCGAACGGCGCAAGCTGGTTCGGCGTCACCTCGCTGGACGAGGCGTCGGCGCTGCGCGGTGCCGGGATCCGGGGCCATATCCTGAGCTGGCTGAACCCGGTCGCGGCCGACTTCGAGACTGCTCTGCGAGAGCGCGTGGACGTCGCGGTACCGAGCATCGGGCACCTCGACGCGGTGGCGGGGGCAGCGATCCGGACCGGCATCCGGGCTCGTCTCCACCTTCACATCGATGTCGGCATGGCTCGGGACGGGGCCGCGCCGGAACGATGGCCGGACCTCTGCCGACGGGCGCACGGGCTCGAGCTGCAGGGGCTGGCACGTGTCGTCGCAGTGATGGGACACCTCGGCTGGGCCGATGACCCCTCCGACCCCTTCAACGCTAGCGCTCGCAGGTCGTTCGTCGATGCCGTCGCCGTGGCGAGACGCCACGGGCTGAGGCCGTCGCTGCAACATCTCGCCGCTACCTCCGCTGCCCTGACCGAGCGACGAAGCCATTTCGACATGTGCCGTGTCGGCGCCGGCATCGTGGGCATCGACCCGACGCGAACCCAGCGGCTGCGGCCGGCGATGACCCTCACCGCGCCCGTCGTGGCGGTCCGCGACGTGGCGAGCGGTACCTCGGTCGGGTACGGCCACACGTACGCCACCCCCACCAGCACCCGCCTCGCCCTGCTTCCGCTCGGGTACGCCGACGGCATCCCGCGCGCGGCGTCCGGGCGTGCGTCGGTTCAGCTCCGGGGCCGACGGCGGCGAGTGGTCGGGTTGGTCTCGATGGACCAGGTCGTCGTCGACGTCGGCCCTGACTGCATCGAGCCGGGTGAGGTGGCGGTCGTCTTCGGGCCGGGTGAGATGGGCGAGCCGACTGTCACCGAGTGGGCGTGCTGGGCGACGACCATCGAGCACGAGATCGTGACCGGCATCGGACGGAGGGTCGCCCGGCGCACGGTTGGCGCCGAGCAGGCACTCGCCGTCGGTCAGCGAGACGACGCGGTCCTCGGGCGGGTGGCATGACCGCCCCGCGCGCGACCGACGGCCGACGGCGCATCGTCGTCGTCGGCGGTGGTCAGAACTGCGAGCACGAGGTGTCGCTCGCCTCCGCGAAGGCCGTCGCGGCTGCGCTGGACGCCGACCGCTACGACATCTGCTCGCTGACGATCGGCCTTGACGGGGCCTGGCGCGACGCCGGGACACCGGACCAAGCCTCGCTGCCGGGCGGGGCCGCGGCGGCAATGGCGCGGATCGACGCCGCTGACGTCGTCTTTCCTGCGGTGCACGGTCCACGGGGGGAGGACGGCTCGCTGGCGGGTCTGTGCGAGGTCGCCGGAGTCGCCTATGTCGGCTCCGGCGTGCGAGCAGGAGCCCTGGCGATGGACAAATGGGCGACCAAGCTCGTCGCCGGCGCCCTCGGTATCGAGACGGCGCCCGGCATCCTGGTGACAGCTGGTTCGGGTGATCTGGCCACGTCGGGCCTGACGCCTCCGCTCGTCGTCAAGCCGGTCGCGGCGGGCTCCAGCCGGGGGGTGACACGAGTCGACGGCCGACACCAGCTCGGGGACGCGATCCGGTCCGCTCTCGACTTCGACGAGCGGGCGCTGGTCGAGGAGCTGGTACTTGGCCGTGAGATCGACGTCGCGGTGCTCGACTGGCCGAACGGGACCCGCCTGGTGGGCCCGCCTCTAGAGATCCGCGTCGACGCCGGAGGACTTTTCGACACCCAGCGCAAGTACGACGGCACCGCCGAGTTCCTGATCCCCGCCGACCTGACGGAGACGAAGCGGGCGGCGCTCGCGTCGGCTGCCTCCGCCCTGTTCGACGCGCTCGGATGCGCTGGAGTCGCTCGCTTCGACTTCTTCGTGACGCGGCGTGGCGTGGTGCTCAACGAGGTGAACACGATGCCCGGTATGACGGAGCAGTCCCAGGTGCCGAAGATGTTCGCCGCAGTCGGGCTGACATACCCCGAGCTGCTTGACGTGCTGGTGGAGGGTGCCCTGGCCCGCCACCACTCCCGATCCGGGTCGCAACCCGGCTCATGCCCACCATCGAACCATGCCGCATCCGGGGGGTCCGACATGGTTCGATGGCGGGAACACCTCGCGACGACCGCCTAGGGAGGACAGTCATCACCGTTCCCCGTCTGCCCTGGCCCGATCTTGCCCTGGGGCTCGCGGTCGGCGCGTTCGGGGTGTGGGAAGCACGCGGACCGGTCAGCTCGCAGGCGCTGGTGATCGCTGTCCTGATCGCGGTGGCCGCCGGCTGCTACCGGCTCGCGCCGGGGCTCGCCCTGTTGCTCGTCTGGATGGCGTCGGCACTCCAGGTGGCCGATGGTCTTGACATCGCGTTCGTCCAGCTGGCCGTCGTCGTCGTGGCCTACGGCACCGCTCGATACGGCAGCCAGGTGACTCTGTGGTGCAGCGGTCTGTCGATCCCGGTGGGAGCCGCTATTGCGCTGCTGTACGTACGCGACCACGGAACCCGGACACTGGCCGGCCTCGGCACGTCGATCCTGCCGTCCGCGGGTATCCGGGTCGGCCTCGCGACCGCCTTCCTGTTGACGTTGTTGCTGCTGTCGGGGCCATGGGTGCTGGGGCTGCTGCTGAGGATCAGTCACCAGTTCCGTAACGCCAGGGAGGAGCGCGAGCGGGCCGAGGTCGAAGCCGTCCGATCCCAGGAGATCGCCGGTGTCCGAGCCGAGCAGGCCCGGCTGGCCCGCGACGTCCATGACGTCGTCGGCCACTCGCTCACGGTGATCCTGGCCCAGGCGGACTCGGCGCAGTTCATGCCCGACGATGACATCCAGCGCATCCGGGCTGCTATCGCGAACATCTCCGCCTCCGCCCGGACTTCCCTCGGCGACGTCCGTCAGGTCCTGTCGTCGACGAACGACTCCGGCGAGGCGTTCACTCCCCCGCCGGGCGGGATGGACGCACTGGTCGACGGGGTACGGTCAGCGGGCAACGATGTCCGCTCGCAGGTCCTGGGTACGGCCCGACCGCTCCCTCCCGAGCTGGACGTCGTGGCCTTCCACGTGCTCCAAGAGATGCTGACCAACACCCTCAAGCACGGACGCCGCGATCTGCCCATAGCGGTCGAGCGGGTATGGGGCCTGGACGACCTGCGGATTGAGGTCCGCAACGGCGCCGCCGCTGACGACGAAGCCGCTTCGTACGACGGGCTCGGCCTGGCAGGGATGCAGCGACGGCTCGCCGCCGTGGGCGGACGTCTCGAAGTCGGCCGCCACACCGCACCTGAGTTCGGGCCGGTCTTCACCGCGAGGGCCTGGCTTCCGCTGCGGACACCAGGAGGACAGCCGTGACACCCGGCCGGATCCGGGTGGTCCTGGTGGACGACCAGGAGCTCTTCCGGTCGGGTCTGGCCGTCATCGTCGAGGCACAGCCGGACATGGAGGTGGTAGGCCAAGGGGGCAATGGGCGCGACGCGGTCCGACTCGTCGAGCAGACCGTGCCGGACATCGTCTTGATGGACATCCGGATGCCCGAGATGGACGGTGTGGAGGCCACCCGGCAGATCTTCGCGCCACAGGCCGCCGCCCTCCGAACCCACCAGGTGCGCGTGGTGGTGCTGACGACCTTCAACCTCGACGACCGAGCGGCGCTGGCGATCCGGTACGGAGCTAGCGGGTTCCTGCTCAAGGACATCACCCCTGAC
Source organism: Propionibacteriales bacterium (assembly GCA_038239485.1). Lineage (GTDB taxonomy): Bacteria > Actinomycetota > Actinomycetes > Propionibacteriales > Nocardioidaceae > DASQEH01. Next base: position 47,703 of record JBBSET010000003.1, on the reverse strand, counting down.
CACCTGCAGGCCGCGATCCGGACCGTCCATGCCGGCAACGCGGTGCTGGCGCCCGCCGACCTGCAACGGCTGCTGGAGGGCCAGTTCAAGACGCGCGCGCCCGTGCCCACTTCGTACACCGCCCTGACCGACAAGGAGCGTGAGGTGCTCGGCCTGATCGCGGGCGGCCTCAGCAACGCCGAGATCGCGGCCAGACTCTTCGTCAGCGAGTCGACGGTCAAGACGCACGTCGGGAGCATCCTGCGCCGGCTGTCGCTCCGCGACCGGGTGCAGATCGTCGTGTTCGCCCACCAGCACGGGGTCGGGACCGTGTAGCCAAGGTAGGGTTCTGGTCCTCCACCGCCACCCTCCGTCGACGCAGTCGTCGGACCCACCCCCGGGGACTGTGCGCTCAAACGCACCGGGCTCGGCGCAATCCCGAGTCTGGCAGCCTCCGCTCGCGCGCCGGATGACGGCGTCTTCCAGTTTGTCGGGGATGAGCGGCTTGGACGCCGAGGCCAGCTTCGCCGAGCCACCACCGGGGTAGCGGTTGGACGGGTGAGTGACCGTGAGAGCCTTTTCCGCTGCTCGGCCTTGCCCCAGATGCCGTCGTGATCGGGCCGGGCTCGATCACGGATACCGTGATGCCCGCCGGCTCCAGCTCTTGGCGCAGGCAGTCCCCGATCGCCTCGATGGCGTACTTCGAGGCGTGGTAGGCGCCGGCGAACTGGATGGCGACCTTGCCGCCGATCGAGCCCACGAGGACGATCCGGCCGTGGCCCTTTCTCAGCAGAGGCAGCACCCGGCGCCGACGGCGACGGATATCTCGTCCACGGCCGCACTGATCGAACCGGGATCGCATACGTCGACGAGCAGCGCTCGAACCAGTCCGGAGCCAGCGGCCTTCGCGTGCAGCGCCTCACGGTCCGGCTCGCCGGCTCAGGCGAGGGCGTTGAGCGTCTTGATGTCGTCGGCCGAAAGGCTGAGCTGCGAGGCGGCGAGGTTCTCGTGCAGGTGGTCGACCGACTTGGTCCCCGGGATGGGGAGCATGACCGGCGAAACGTGCAGGAGCCACGCGAGCGCCACCTGCGACGGCGTGGCGTCGAGCTCGGCCGCGATCTCGGCCACCGGGCTCTCCGGGCCGGCGAGGTCGCCCGTCGCGATCGGGAACCACGGGATGAACGCGATGCCCTCGGCGGTGGCGTAGTCGAGGACGTCCTGCGACTGACGGTTGGTCAGGTTGTAGAGGTTCTGCACGCTGGCTATCTCGGTGACCTCGCGGGCGGCCTTCAGCTGATCCACGGAGACCTCCGAGACACCGATGTGGCGGACCTTGCCTTGCTCCTTGAGCTCCGCGAACGCGCCGAGCTGGTCGCCCAGCGGGTATGCGGGGTCGATCCGGTGTAGCTGGATGAGGTCGATCTGGTCGAGCTCGAGGAGCCGAAGACTCAGCTCGACCTGCTGCTTGAGGTAGGCCGGGTTGCCGACCGGGGTCCACACGCCCGGGCCCTGGCGCGTCAGCCCCGCCTTGGTGGCGATGACGAGGTCATCGGTGTACGGGTGCAGGGCCTCGGCAATCAGCGGTTCCGCCACAGCGGGACCGTACGAGTCGGCGGTGTCGATCAGGTTGACGCCGGCATCGACGGCTGCACGCAGGACAGTCAGGGCGCCTTCGTGGTCGCGCGACGGTCCCCAGACGCCTTCGCCGGGCAGCTGCATGGAGCCGTATCCCAGCCTGTTGACCATCAGGTCGCCGCCGAGAGCGAAGGTTGCGGCGGGGGAGGTGGTGGTGCCTGGCAGGGTGGGTTCGTCGGTCGAGACAGTCATACCGGTGTCGAACGAGGTTGCGGTGGTCGTTCTTCCCCAGCAGGAGCCTTTGTCGGATTGCTCACAGCGGCACCGCGTCCCGATCTGGATGCGTGTGACACTCCGTGCTCAGGCAGGTGGTGGGTCGAGCCGGTAGCCGTGGCCACGAAGCGTCGTGAGGACAGGCATCAGCGGAACCGTCTGGCTCTCGGCGCCGGCATCCTGCAGCTTGCGTCGAAGCGACGCGACGTGGACGTCGATCGTCTTCGTCGAGCCGAACCAGTTCTCGTCCCAGACGTCGTACATCAGCGCCTCTCGGCTGACCGCGCGTCCGATGTCGCGGGCCAGCCGGGCGAGCAGCTCGAACTCCTTGGCCCGCAGCCTGAGCTCGACCCCCACGACGAAGACCCGTCTGGCGTCGAGGTCGAGCACCAGATCACCCAAGACCAGCCGGCTGGATCCGGAATCGGCGCGCGGGTCGTGCCGGCGAAGGTGCGCCCGCACTCTGGCCAACAGCTCGGTCAGGCCGAAGGGCTTCGTCAGATAGTCATCGGCACCTGCCTCGAGGCCGACGACGACGTCCATCTCCGCACGGCGCGCTGTCAGCATCACGATGATGCACGCCGGCTGGGCCAGTCGCAGCTCGCGGCAGACGTCCACGCCGTCGCCATCTGGCAGGCCGAGGTCGAGCAGCGCGAGCTCGAACGACGTCTGGGCGGCCGCGTCGCGGGCGTCCTTCGCGTTGTGCACCCAGACCGCCTGGTGGCCGTTCGCGAGCAGAGCCGCCTGCACGGAACGGCCGATCTGGGAGTCGTCCTCGACCAGCAGAAGCGATGCCATCTCCTTCAGCGCAAGGTGCGGTCGCGGCCGCGCAACGACGCGAACACGTCGCCCTGCACGGCGGTGGCGTCGCGGCCCTGCTCGACGAACCACTCCCGTCCGCAGACCAGCGCGAACAGCCGGTCGGGAAGCCGGAGGAATCTGGTGAGCATCCGCACCTGGCCGTCGGCGTGCTGCTGGGACACGTGAGCGGCCATCGCGCGGCGCTTGGCCGAGAGGTGCTTGGTGACATCGACGCGGTGGGTGATCAGGCGGCGCGGGGTGAAGATCTCGCGTCGCCCGAGCGGGGCCGCGCCGCCGAACGGGCTCCTCACCAGCGCCATGAGCCGTAGTGCGCGGCTCGCGAGATCGCCGTCCAGGGTCGCCTCGAGGACGACAGGGGTACCGGCGAGCGCGGCCGCCTTCGTGCCGGCGTGGTGAACCTGGACGTGGTCCGGGTGCCCGTACCCGCCACGCGGGTCGTAGACCGTCAGCACGTCCGCCCGCTCCTCGACCAGGATCGCGGCGAGCGTCACCGCCACCTCGTCGGCGTCGGCTCGGGAGAACGTGTCAGACCCCGCCTGCCCTGCGTCGAGGCCGGAGTCGAGGTATCCGAGCCTGACGACCCGAGCGCAGCCCAGCGCAGCAGCCGCGTCCTCGAGCTCGGTCGCCCGTCGCCCGGCGAGCGCGGAGCCGGTGCCGTCTGCCACCGAAGCCAACCCGCGACCGCCGTCGGTGGCAGTGACCAGGACGACGCGATGCCCCTCGGCCGCGGCCTTGGCCAGGGTCCCGCCGGTCAGGAACGACTCGTCGTCGGGGTGCGCGTGGAACGACACCAGGACGAAGCGGTCCTCGGTCACGGCGAGCTTCGCTCTGGGTCGCCGGCGCCGAGCCGACGGCGCAGGCTCGGCGATGCCGCCAGCTGCGAGGCACGGTGGTATCCGGCGTCGGCTCGGACGAGCATTGCCGGCCAGGTCAGGTTCGACGGGGTGAGCCGGTTGTGCTCGGCCATCCGAAGCCGCTGCGCGGGGTCGTCGACCAGCTGACGCAGCAGTCTGACCATGTCGGGGTCGGATCGCGCCAGCAGGCCGCCCACGCCGTGCGTGACGAAGTCACCGACGCCGCCGGCCGCCATCGCGACCACGGGCAGCCCGACGCCTCGTGCCTCCAGGGCGGCGAGCCCGAACGACTCGAGCGGCGCGGGCGCGACGTAGATGTCGGAGGCCGCCAGGGTGTCCATCACCGTCGCTCTGTCGACTCGGCCGGTAAGGTGGACGGCCGAGCCCAGCCCGTGCCTCTTGATGGCTCGCTCGACGCTGGGACGGCGCTTCCCCTCCCCGACCAGGGTCAGGTGGACCGGCTGACTCGCGGAGTCCCGGACTCGGGACATCATCCGCAGCAGTGGCACCGGGCGCTTGAGCCGGTACAGCCGCATCGTGCTCACGATCCGCACCGGCTCGCCGGCCGCCCGCAGCGGGGTGGCGGCCCGCGCGCTGACCTCGACGGCGTTGGGCAAGATGTCCACGGTGTTGCCACCGGGTATCCACCGCCGGACCAGCTCGGCCGCGATCGCGCTCACTGCCGCCCAGGCCACCGGCGCGGTGCGCAGCCCGAAGGTCGCGGCCGCCGCGGCGGGAAGCGGGCCGAGCCCGCGCCACATCGAGTGGACGGTCACAAGGGTCGGTACGCCTGTGCGGCTGGCGTGTGAGGCGAGCGTGCTCGCCAGGGGCGATACGGCCGAGACGTGTGCATGGATCGCGTCGTAGCCGCTGAGGTCCAGGCCCACGCCGGCTGTGAGGCTGGGCAGCCTGATGACGGTGACGTCTCCGTCGCTCTCGATGTCGACCCGGTGGCGGGACCGCGCCGTGAAGGTCATGACGCTCACCTGGTCCCCGCGGGCGGCTTGGCGGTGGGCGAGGTCGTTGACGAACATCTCGATCCCGCCGAGGGCCGGCAGGTAGACGTCGGTGACGTGGGCTATGCGCATACCGTCTGCTCGATCCTCTGCGCCCTGGCTCCACGGTTGCACCAGGCCCAGCCGGCCAGGACGAGGCCGCCGATCGGGATCTCCATGACGACGACGAACGTCCGGTAGAGGACCACCCCGGCGACGGCCTGGGTGGGGTCGAGCCCCAAGGCGATCAACCAGGCGATCGTGCCCGCCTCGGCGACCCCTGCACCGCCCGGCGTCAGCGGGATGACCGTGCCGAGACGCTCGATGGCTGCCGCAGCGATCAAGGCGGTGGTGGGCAGCACCAGCCCCACAGCGTGCAGTGAGACCCCGAGCAGGACGACTTGGGCGGCCGTATAGGCGAGGCTGCCTGCGATCAGCCAGGCCCAGCGGCGCCTGACGATCTGGATGATCTGCTCCCCGGAGCCGGCGAAGAACGCGGCCGCCCGGCGCCGCCAGCGCATCTGCGGCTCCTCGGCGGACTTCGTACGCAGGGTCAGCCAGAGAGCTGCTGCCGCCGCGCCGATGAGAGCGAGGGCGCACCCGCTCGCGGCCAGCCACAGGGCCGTCGGTACGTGTTCCGAGGCGGCGATCAGGCAGGCCACCGCCACGACGGGCAGGGCCAGCTTCATCAGCACGGCCAGGGCATTGGTCACGGTGGAGTACGCCACGAAGGCCGCATTGCTGTGCCCCCAGCCGTTGAGCATCCGCCAGTTGAGGGCGGTGGCGAGCGCCCCGCCCAGCGGGACAGTGTTCGCGACCGCACTGCCGGTGATGTTGACGGTCAGGGTCCTCCTGGCACCGAGGCCGGGCATCGCTGACGACAAGACGATCGAGTACATGGCGAGACCGCCGGCCCAGATGACGCCCAGCAGGAGCAGATGGGGGAGGTCGACAGCACCGACGACCTGGGCGACACCGCTGAAGGCGACACCGGCAATCCCGTGCATCACCACCCAGGCGACAGTGCTCAGCATGGCCAGCCCCAGGGCGGCGCGCAGCAGCCAACCCTTCATCGCGGTCAGCCCGGCCACCTGTCAGCCTCCTCTTCCTTTTCGATGCTCTTCCACTGACGAGGCTAGGCTCGACCAGACATGGATCCGTGCCACGAAAGGTGAACGGACGGCTAAATCTGCCCAGTCTAGCCAGGAGCGCGCGTGAGACGACGGATCCTGGGCGTTGCCGTGGTCGCGGTCGTCATCGCCGAGCTGATCTTCGCCCTTCCGCTGGCGGTTGCCGTGCAGCGGCTCCTCGTCTCAGGCCAGCGCGACGACCTGGTCCAGGAGGCCCTTCGCACGGCCGTCGTGGTCTCCAAGACACCCCAGCGGCAGTGGCCGGAACTCGCCCCCACCCTGACGTCGGGCCAGCACGGTGCATTGTACGACCTCGGCGGTCACCGGATCGCGGGACGCGGCCCGGACACGGCCGACGAGCTCGTCGTGTCGGCCGAGAGCGGCAACCAGGCCCAAGGCCAGGTCGGCGACGAGCAGGTCGCTGCCGCCCCGGTGTTCTCGTCCGGTCGGGTCGTGGCCGTCGTCAGGGCCTACAACTCGCGGGACCTGCTCACGGCGAGCGTCTGGGGGGCCTGGGCGGGCATGCTGCTTCTCGCCGTGGTGGCAGCGCTGATCGCCGCCGCCCTGGCGCGACGGCAGGCTCGGCGGCTGACCGAGCCGCTGCTCAAGCTGGAGCACGGTGCCGAGGAGCTCGGGTCAGGCAACTTCGCGGTCACGGTTCCGCCGAGTGACGTCGGGGAGATCAACCGGGCCGGTGACGCGCTGAATCGGACGGCGGCGAGGCTCGGTGACCTGATGGCCCGCGAGCAGAACTTCACCGCCTACGCGTCGCACCAGCTGCAGACGCCGCTCACCGCCCTGCGGCTCTCGCTCGAGTCTGCTCTCGAGGACGAGAACGCCGATCCGCGAGCGACGGTGTCCGACGCGCTCGCGACGGTCGACAGGCTGGCGGGCACGGTCGACGACGTGCTGATGCTGACCCGGGGCCCGAGCGCGGGGCGGCGTGGTCCGCTCGACCTGGACGCCCTCTTGACGGACGTACGCCTTCGCTGGCAGCCCGCGCTGGCCGCGGCGGGGCGAGACATCGTCGTGGCGGACGAGGACCCGCCCGAGTCCCAGGCGTCGACCGCCGCCGCGCGTCAGGTGCTCGACGTCCTGGTCGCCAACGCCCTGACCCATGGGCGCGGAACGGTGCGGATCCTCGCCCGCGACGCCAGTGGGGCACTCGCCATCGACGTGAGCGACGAGGGCAGCACACAGGGGCACAACCTCGTCCAGGCATCGACCACGGGCCGGCCGACCAGCCACGACGAGTCGCCGTCGGGACGTCGTTCGCTCGGTCTCGGGCTCGCCAAGGCGCTGGCGGAGGGCGAGGGGGGCCGGTTGCTGCACGCCTGGACGCACCAAAGTACCCGATTCACCATGCTGCTGCCGAGTGGGGCGGAAGATGAGGAGGAGGAGCGCCAACCACAGATCGACGGGATCACCGATGACCACACCTAGGCAGCGGACGAGGCGCAGGCTCGTGACGGGTCTGGCCGCCGGAGGCAGCCTGTTGGCCATGGCCGCCGTGGGGGCGGGCGCGCCGGAGTCGGCGGCGTCGGCCGACCGCGCCGAGCTCCCTGGCGCGTCGTCGGTGTCAGGCTGCCCGGTCTTCCCGCACAACAACTACTGGAACGCCGACGTGTCGCAGCTCGCAGTCGACGCGCGCAGCGGCCAGTGGCTGTCGCACATGTCACCTGGCAGCAACCTGCACCCAGACTTCGGCCCCAGCTACGGGGCGCAGCCTGTCCCCTACGGCATACCCGTCACCATCGTCGGTCGCTCGCACCCGACGGTCCCGGTCGCCTTCCGGTACGCGAACCAGAGCGACCAGGTGCCCTATCCGTTCGGCGCCGACACCAAGATCGAAGGTGGCCGCGGTTCCGGCGGCGACCGGCACGCGGTCGTCGTCGACAAGTCCGCCTGCCAGCTGTACGAGACGTGGGCCACCAGCGTGACCAACGGCGCCTGGTCGGCGGGATCCGGCGCGACCTGGGACCTGAGGAGCAACCGGCTGCGCCCCGACGGTTGGACCTCCGCCGACGCTGCCGGCATGCCGATCCTGCCGGGCCTGTTGCGATACCACGAGGTCGAGGTGACAGGGGTCGTCAACCATGCCATCCGCTTCACCACCGACGTGACCGACCAGCGCCACATCTGGCCGGCCCGCCACGACGCCGGCTCGGTCGCGAACCAGGCATACCCGCCGATGGGTGCACGGTTCCGGCTCAAGGCCGGGTTCTCACTGGCGGGGTATCGGCCGGACACGGTCGTCGTCCTCACGGCGATGAAGAAGTACGGTCTCGTCCTCGCCGACAACGGCTCACCGTGGTACTTCCAGGGTGACGCCGTCGCCGCGTGGCCGAGCGGCCTGCTCGACGAGCTCAAGACCATCCCTGCGGACGCGTTCGTCGCGGTGGACACGGCACCGATGGAGGTCTCGCCCGACAGCGGTGCCACCCAGCCGACCGGTTAGGTCGGGCCTGTCCGGGCACCGCGCGACGGGGGTACAGCGTCCTCTCAGCCTGAACCGGCAGACTTGGATCCCCGGCTAAGTAGAAAGGCCCAGCATTTGTCCACTGTGTCCCACCCATCAACTCGGCCAACCCCATCAGGAACGCCGCGTAGGAGCGCGGCCGGCGCCGCTCGGGCATTGGGCGTGGTGGCGGGGGCAGTCGTGTTCGTGCTGGCCGTCTACGTCCTCCTCGTACGTCTTGGCGAGGGGCAGCGGCTCGACCTGATTGCCGGGAACCACGTCTACCAGGAGAGCATCAGGCACACCCTGACCAACCTTCTGCAGGGCGTCACGCTCGCCTTCGTGGTGCTGACGCTGGCTATCTGCCTGCTGATCGCGTTCGTCCAGAACCGATGGCGGCTCGCCGCCGCGGCGACTGTCCTCGTCGCCGGTGCCACCCTGACCACCGAGGCACTCAAGCACGACGTGCTCACGCGTCCTGATCACGGCTACGGAACCTTGAACAGCTTCCCGAGCGGCCACACGACCGTCACGACGTCCCTGGTCTTCGCCGCCCTCCTCGTGGTCCCCAACTCGTGGCGCTGGCTGGTGCAGCTCGTCGGCTCCCTGGCGGTCGGAGTCGTGGGCACCGGTACGGTCGTGGCGCGGTGGCACCATCCGAGCGATGTGGTGGCCGGGCTGGGGGTCACGTTGGCGTGGGGCGCGCTGGTCCTGGCGCTGATATCGATCACGGGGGTCGACCCGGAGCCTCGGGCGCCACGCTCGCATCCGGTCGCGCTCTTCGTGGGCCTGGTGGTCGCTGCCGGGTTCTTCGTGGCGCTGGGTGTCCGACCCGGCAAGTCGGTCACCGATCTCGCGGTTCTCGCGATCACCATGACCGGCCTCGCGATCGCCGGGGCGTTGGCGATCGGGATCTTCGCTCGCCTGGTCGACGCGCGCGTCGCCTGACTCCGCCCCATCCCGAGGGGTCACGTTCTTGGGCCGTAGTGTCACGTTCCTTGGGCCGAAGGGTCCCCGTCTTCGCTTGACGAGCCAAGAAGCGGGCCCCTCGAGCACAGAACCTGGCCCCTCGAGACACGAGGATCAGGCGGGGACGTCCTCGGTCTCGCCGTGCCATGACTGCCACAAGGCGGCATACGAGCCGCCGGCCGCGATCAGCTCGTCGTGTGAGCCGATCTCGCTGATCCGGCCGTCCTCGACGACAGCGACCCGGTCGGCGTCGTGGGCCGTGAACAGCCGGTGCGCGATGGCGATGACGGTGCGTCCCTCGAGTACCGCTGCCAACGAACGTTCGAGGTGGCGCGCGGACCGCGGGTCGATCAGCGATGTGGCCTCGTCCAGCACCAGCGTGTGGGGGTCCGCCAGCACCAGCCGAGCCAACGCGAGCTGTTGCGCCTGAGCCGGCGACAGCGCCAGCCCGGCGGAGCCGACCCGCGTATCCAGGCCGTCGGGCAGCGCCTCGACCCAGGTCAGCGCGTCGACCCCGGACAGTGCCGTGAGCATCCGGGCGTCGGAGGCCAGGTCGGCCACGGCCAGGGCAAGGTTGTCGCGGACGGTGCCGACGAAGACGTGGTGCTCCTGGGTCACCAAGGCGACATGGCCGCGCAGCTCGTCCAGCGGCAGCTCGGTCATACCGACCCCGCCGACCGTGACCGTGCCCTCGCGCGGCGGGTGGATGCCCGCGAGCAGTCGGCCCATGGTCGACTTGCCGGCCCCGGAGGGCCCGACCATGGCGACCCGCTCACCGGGGTCGACGTGCAGGTCGACCCCGTGCAGCACGTCACGGTCGGCGACGTAGGAGAACCGGACGGCCGCGGCGTCGATACGCTCACCCGACGGCTCCCGCCCGGTGACCTCGCGGTCGTCGGGAACCCTCGCCACGCCGAGCAGACGCGCGAGGGAGGCGCTTCCGACCTGCAGCTCGTCCAGCCACGAGATCAGCCGGTCGACGGGGTCGATCAGGGCCTGTACATAGAGCGTCGCCGCCGTCACGTCGCCCAGTGAGGCCTGCCCGCGAGTGTGCAGCCAGCCGCCGACCAGCAGCGTCGACACGGTCGGCACCAGGTATCCGATCTCGACGGCGGGGAACCAGACCGACCGCAGGTAGAGGGTGTAGCGCTCGGCCGCGTAGGACTCGGCGATGTTGGCGTCCATCCGGTCCAGCTGGCGGCGCTCGAGGCCGAGCGCCTCGACCGTGCGCGCGCCCTCCGCGGTCTCGGCCAGTGTCGAGTTGATCGCGGAGTACGACGCCGCCTCGCGAAGGTAGCCGGCCTTCGCACGCTTGAGGTACCACCGGGTGGCGACGTAGAGCACCGGCACACCGAGAACGAGCGGCGCCAGCACCCAGGTCCCGACCAGCAGGCAGGCGCCGATCGTGAACACCCCCGTCACCAGCGCGATGATGGTCTCTGGCACGGCGAAGCGCAGCGACCACCCGAGCGCCTCGACGTCGCGCGAGCTCCGTGTCAGCAGGTCGCCGGTGCCGGCTCTCTCCACAACGCCGATCGGAAGACGCAGCGCCTGCGCCACGAAGTCCTCGCGCAGCTCCGCGAGGACCCGCTCGCCGAAGGCGCCGGACAGGTACCGGGCATAGCGGGTGAGCACCGTCTGCGCGAGGAGGAACACCGCGATGACGATGATGGTCCTGTCGACCGTGGAGTCCGTCGTCCCGGTAGAGACACCCTGCACGAGGTCGCCGATCAGCCGCGGCGCGGCCAGCCCGGCGATCGCGGCCAGGACGTGCAGGCTCAGCGCGGCTGCGAGCTGTCGTGGGTGCCGCCTCGCCAGTTCGACGATGTACCGGCGCACGTCGGGCCCGTCGGCAACGGGTAGTAGCTGCTTCACCCGTCCTCCCCTCGTGCGACGATCCGGCGGTACCGCGGATCGTCCATCAGCTCCCGGTGGCTCCCGACCGCGACGACACGCCCTGCCGCGAGCAGTGCCACCTCGTCGACCTGGTCCAGCAACAGGGGGCTGGCGGTGGTGACGACGGTGGTGCGACCGGCTCGGTAGTCGCGCAGCCGCGAGGCGATCCTTGCCTCGGTGTGCGCGTCCACGGCCGACGTCGGCTCGACCAGGACCAGGATGTCGGCATCGGCGACCAGCGCACGGGCCAGCACCATCCGTTGGCGCTGTCCCCCCGAGAAAGCGCGTCCGCGCTCCTCGACGTCGGTCTCGAGGCCCGTCTCCAGCGTCTCCAGCACGTCGTCGGCCGAGGCCGTGGCGATCGCAAGCATGATGTCGTGGTCGGACGCCTGACCGCGGATGTCGAGCTCGTCACGCAGCCGCCCGCTGAACAAGGTCGCATTCGCGTCGCTGAGCACGATGGCCTGGCGGACGAACCGGTGCTCGAGATCCGACAGGGATACGCCGTCGAGCAGGACGGGCCCGTCGGCGAAGCGACCGAGGCGGTCCGCAAGGGCGGCCGACTCCTCGGGGACCTCCGCCACGACCGCCGTCATCCGCCCGTGCCGGGCGCGGAACCCCGAGCGGAGGTCGTGCAGCTCGCCGTGGGACGAGGTGGTCAGCGGCTCATCGATATCGGAGGCCTCAGGCTGCACCGAGAGGACGCGACAGATCCGCTGTGCCGCGACCAGCCCACGGATCACCTTGTTGGCGACCTCGGTGCCTGTACGCAGCGGGATCATCAAGAACGCGGAGTAGCCGTAGAAGGCGACAAGCTCGCCGGGACTGATCGTCCCCTCCACCGCGAAGCGGGCACCGAGCCACACCACCACGACCACGAACACGCCGGGCAGGAAGACCTGCAGCGCGTCGAGCAGCGACTGGAGCTTCGCCACCTGGACGCCTGCGTCGCGGACGCGCTGCGACTCCTCGGCATACCGCCGATGGAAGACCTCCTCGCCGCCGATGCCGCGGAGCACCCGCAGCCCGCCCACGATGTCGGAGGCCAACGTGTTGAGCTCGCCCATCATCTCGCGCTGCGCCAGGCTCCGGGTCTGCAGCGGCTTGAGCAGGGGGCCGAGGAGCAGCAGCAGCGCCGGGACACCGACGAGGACGACGAGGCCCAGGGTCGTCGAGGTGTCGAGCAGGATCGCTGCGACGACGAAGAACGACACCGCGGCCCCGGCGCCACGGCCCATCACCTCGATGGAGTTCCCGACGTGGGCGAGGTCGGAGGAGCCGATCGACACGACTTCGCCGGTGGCGACCTGGCGGGGCAGCGTCGCGCCCAGCCGTACCGCGTGCCGGGTGATCACCTGGACGGTCGTGTATGCGGCGATCAGCCAGTTGGCCACGGCGAACCGGTGCCGGAGGATGCCCGCCGACGCCTGGATGATCCCGACGCCCATCAGGACGCCGGCCCACAGCCACAGCTTGCCGGCGTCGTCGGCGACGACGCCCTGGTCGATGGCCTTGCCGATGATGGCCGGCATCACCGACTGGGCCACCATCCAGATGATCCCGAAGGTGACTCCGCCGGCGATGGTGGGCTTCTGCTGCTGGGCCGCCCACAGCAGATACCGGCGCGGCGATGTGACATCGGGCGTGCCTGGGTCGGCGAGCGGAAGCTGGCGCATAACGGGTCAACGGTACGGACCGGTGCCGACAGCGCGCCAACCAATTAGGTCACGGCTGCTGGCGTTGGGTACGCATGGCGGCGACCAGACCGACCGCGCCGGCTGCCACCAGGGTGACCGGGCCGGCCAACCAGAGCTGACCGAGGTCGATCACGTTGGTGCTGTGCAGCAGGCAGACGAGAGCGATCCCGGCGAAGATCGTCCCGAACACGAGCGAGATGGCGTCAGTGGCATGCCGGTGCGACATCGGGGTCCTCCGTTGTGGTGAGCGTGATGGTGCGGTCGAGGGTGCCCCCGGCCACACCGGGGCAGTCAAGTCGCTTGACGACGATCTCTCCGAAGTCGAGAGCGATGTTGACGGTCAGGTCGTGAGCTCCCGGCGGTGCGGTCACCGTCTTCTCTCCGTTGTCGTAGCTCTGCACGTCCCGCAGCCCGCGGGTGTCGCCGTGGTCGACGTGGGCGTTGACCGCGACGTCGGCGGAGGTAGGGACGATGAGCTCGACCTGCCCGATGTGGCTGGTGATCGCCAGTGTGCGGCCGTCCAGCGCCGATGGGTCGCTCAGGTCCTCGAGGTGGACGACGATCTGGCCGGCACCCATGTGGTAGGCAGCCGGCAACGCCGAAACCGACGCCGGGTGGTAGCTGCGGCTTCCGTACGGCCCCGGGCCGACGACCGTCGCGGCAACCGTCGCCACCGTCGCGACGAGGCCGGCGACGATGAGCAGCCGCGACCGGCCCCACCACGCCCCGACGACCAGGCCGGAAGCGATCACCGCGAGGGCCGTACCGGGGAAGACTGCAGGAGCCACGTGGTGGATCGACACGTCGACCACCCAGAGGATCCCCAACGCGATCGCGAGACAGGCCATCGTCATCCCGAACAAGTGGGACTGCGGAGGCCTCGGTGCGCGCGGCGGAGGGGGGGCGGGGGGCGGTCCTGAGGGCGTCGGCGCCGCGCCGCCCCCGTCCGGCCCCCCGGCGCCGAACCCGCCCACAGGGATGACGGCAGTCAGGTCGTCGCCGGTCGGGCCTTCGGCTGGCACCCGCGCGCCGCCATTCAGGTCGGTCGGGCGCGGGTACGCCGGCGTCGCCGAGTCGGAGCGTCGGGAGAAGAGGGCGAAGGCGGTGAGGGCGACGATGCTGATGACAAGCACGGGGACCGGGTTCGGTGTGCTGAGGCTGATCGCGCCGAACATGGTGGCGACGGTGGCGAGCGCCGCGATCCCCAGACCCGCCAGCATCACCCGGTAGGGGTCCCGCCGCAGTGGCCTCGACAGGATCGAGTCGTCCTCCCCCTCTTCGGGGATCGTCACCCACGTCAGCACGTAGAGCGCGATACCCGCTCCGCCGAAGACGCTCAGCGCAGCGAAGACGACGCGGATGATCAGCGGGTCGATGTCGAGGTGCCGGCTCAGCCCCTCGGCGACCCCGCCGACCAGCCGCGGGGCCTTGGCGCGGCGGAGGGTGGACAGGTCGCGGATCTGCTCTCGGGTGACGCGCGGTCCGGTGTCGGCGGCGGCTGCGACGGGGGTGTCTGGCATACCTCGAGCCTGGTGGCTCGCGAGCCCCGCCACCATCGGGGATCGCCCGGAATCCGGGCGGCCCGTCCCTGAGACGGTCCCGGGGTACGGCCAGGGCTGCAACCGATGGTGCCGCGCCCTGGAAAGGCGAGATCATGGCATCGTGAGCCAACCAGTGTCCGAGCCGCGTCGAGCCTTCCGGGAGCCGGACGGCCGGCTGCTGGGCGGCGTGGGGACCGGCCTGGCCCGGCACTTCGGGGTGAGCGCACGTACGGTTCGGATCGGCTTCGTCGCCCTCACCCTGGTCAGCGGCTTCGGGGTGATGGTCTACGGCGCGCTGTGGACGCTGCTGCCCGTCCGCGACGCCGCCGCCGGCACGGCACCGGGGCTCGCGTCCGCCTCCCGGCGCGGGCTGCGCACCGGGTCAGCGGGCAGCCAGCCACGCGACCTCGGCGTCGCGCTGTCGGTATGCCTGGTCGGCCTCGGGGTCATCGTATTCCTCCAGAACGCCGGGCTGGGGGTGAGCCCGCGGTTGTTCTGGCCGCTGCTCGTCGCGGGAGCAGGGGCGATGCTGCTCTGGTGGCAGTCCGACGACACCGACCGGGCCACCTGGCGGGGCAGGCACAGTGGCTGGCCGGAGTGGCTGCGAGTAGGCTCCGGCACGCTGCTGATCGGCGCCGCCGCGTGGCTGGCGCTCGTCCAGGCGCACCTCGGCTCGGTGGCCACAGTGGCGATGGTGGTCGCATTGGCGCTGGTCGGCGCCGTGCTCGTCCTCGGTCCGTGGCTGCTGCGTCTGACCCGCGATCTCCAGCGCGAGCGCAGCGAGCGGATCCGTGGCGAGGAACGCGCCGACGTCGCCGCACACCTGCACGACTCGGTGCTCCAGACGCTGGCGCTGATCCAGCGCCAGGCAGGTGACCCGCAGACCGTCGTCCAGCTGGCGCGGACGCAGGAGCGAGAGCTCCGGACGTGGCTGTTCGACCCGGTCGGCCCGAGCGAGGCGACCTTCAAGGTGGTCCTACGGGAGGTTGCGGCCGAGGTCGAGGAGACTCATCGGGTTCCTGTCGAGCTGGTCGTCGTGGGTGACGCAGTGGTGGACGAGGGGCTGAAGGCGCTGGTGGCGGCGAGCCGTGAGGCGATGGTCAACGCCGCCCGGCACGCGGGGGCCGAGCGGATCGACGTCTATGCGGAGGTCCAACCGGACCAGGTCGAGGTCGGCGTGCGCGACCGCGGCGCCGGGTTCGTGCTGGCAGACGTGCCGTCGGACCGTCGCGGGGTGAGGGGCTCGATCATGGATCGGATGGCCCGCCATGGAGGTCGCGCCGAGATCACGACGAGCCCGGGGTCCGGCACCGAGGTCCGGATCTGGCTACCACTGGCCAACCGGCAGGAGGGCTGATGGGAGTACCGCTCCGCGTCGTGATCGTCGACGACCACGTGATGTTCCGTACCGGCGTCAAGGCCGAGCTGGGGACGTCGGTCGACGTGGTGGCACAGGCGGGCGATGTCGACTCCGCGGTGGCCGTGATCCTGGCCGAGGTGCCCGACGTCGTCCTCCTCGACGTCCACCTGCCAGGCGGAGGCGGAGCCGAAGTGCTCCGGCAGATCGGTGCGCGCCTGCCTGGCGTCAACTTCCTCGCGTTGAGCGTCTCGGACGCGGCCGAGGACGTGGTCGCCATCATCAGGGGTGGCGCTCGCGGATACGTGACCAAGAGCATCACCGGCGACGGGCTGGCAGCGGCGATACAGCGGGTCAGTGACGGCGACGCCGTCTTCTCCCCGCGCCTCGCGGGCTTCGTGCTCGACGCCTTCGCCGGCCAGATCGAGATCGCGGCGGTGGACGAGGACCTGAACCGGCTGACCGAGCGCGAGCGCGAGGTGATGCGGCTGATCGCCCGCGGCTACGCCTACAAGGAAGTGGCCTCCACGCTGTTCATCTCCGTCAAGACCGTCGAGACGCATGTGTCGAGCGTGCTCCGAAAGCTTCAGCTGTCGAACCGACACGAGCTCACCCGTTGGGCCTCCGAACGCCGGCTGCTCTGAGGCGACATGATGGTGCCATGAGCGAGGTCAGCAACAACCGCGAGCAGTCGCGATACGAGATCTTCGTGGACGGTGAGCGCATCGGGTTCATGACCTATCACCTCGACGGAGACACCGTGACGACTCCGCACACCGAGATCGACCGCGCATACGGCAGCCGCGGACACGGCCAGGAGCTGGTCAGGGCCGCGCTGGACCAGATCAGGGCCGATGGCCGAGTGGTCGTGCCGCTCTGCCCGTTCGTCGAGTTCTACATCGACCGCCATCGCGACTACCAAGACCTGGTAAAGGCGTCCTAGGTGCACGTTCTCCTGGACGTCGTCCTGTTCCTCCACCTGGTCGGCTTCGGCGCCCTGTTCGGTGGCGGGCTGGTCCAGGCACGCGACACGGTCAAGGTGATCAACGCCGCCATGCTCTACGGCGCTCTCTCCCTGGTCATCAGTGGGATCGGCCTGGTCGGTGTCCAGGAGGGTTTGGACCAGTCCGTCGACTCGAGCCGGGTGGCCGTCAAGTTCGGCATCGGTGTGGTGGTCGCCGTGCTGTGCTGGGTCAACCGTGCCAAACGTGGCGTCCCGGCGGGATTGTTCAACGCCATCCTGCTGCTGACCCTCGCCGATGTCGCCGTTGCCGTCGCGACCTGACCTGCCACAGCCAGTTCGACCCAAGTCCCCGGGGCGTGCCCCACGGTAAAGAGCCAGCCATGAGCCATGGCGGCAGGTTCTAGAGTTTCTCGACAGGTGAGTACCGAAGGAGCAGACGCTTCACGCCGCCTGAGCCGAAGTCCACCGACGCGACGGCCTTGTCGCCCACGCCGTCGACCGTGACGACCGTGCCCATCCCGAAGGTGTCGTGGACGACGCGGTCACCGGCCGCGAGCGATGGCACCGGCCGGGTCCCGGCGGTCGGCTTGGCGGCCGGGAGGGTGCGACGGCTCGTCGTCACCGGGCTCGCCGCCACCCTCGAGATGTACCCGTCACCGGACGCCGCATAGCGCGACGACGCCGACGAGTTCCGCCACCTTGCCTCGGCGGACTCGGTGCGCTTCCAGTCCAGCAACGTGGTGGGCAGCTCCTCCAGGAAGCGCGACGGCGGGTTGTGCTGGGGGGCGCCCCAGGCGGACCGGACCATCGCCCGCGACACGTACAGCCGCTGCTGCGCCCTCGTCAGCCCGACGTAGGCCAGCCGACGCTCCTCCTCGAGCTCGGCGGCGTCACCGAGCGCCCGAGCGTGCGGGAAGATGCCGTCCTCGAGTCCGGTCAGGAAGACGACCGGGAACTCCAGGCCCTTCGCGGTGTGCAGCGTCATCAGCGTGACCACACCGCCCGCCTCGTCGTCGTCGGGGATCTGGTCGGAGTCGGCGACCAGGGCCACCCGCTCGAGGAACTCCGCCAACGTGGCCTCCTCACGCTCGTCGGCGAACTCCCGCGCCACGGCTACCAGCTCGCCCAGGTTCTCCACCCGGGTCTCGTCCTGCGGATCGGTCGACGCCTCGAGCTCGGCGAGGTAGCCGGACCTCGTCAGGACCTCGTCGACGATGTCGTCGGGCCGAGCGCCCTCGGCCACCAGCTGCTGCAACGACGAGATCATCGTGACGAACGACTCGATGTTCCTGAGCGACCTGGTCGCGATACCGGGAGCGTCTGCGGCGGCTTGCAGCGCCTGCCAGTACGACGTCTGCGACCGTTGGGCGAGGACGTCGACGCAGGCCTGCGCCCGTTCGCCGATGCCACGCTTGGGCACGTTGAGGATCCGGCGCAACGAGACGGTGTCCTCTGGGTTGACGAGCATGCGCAGGTAGGCGAGCACGTCTCGAACCTCGCGCCGCTCGTAGAACCGGACACCCCCCACCACCTTGTAGGGCAGGCCGACTCGGATGAAGACCTCCTCGAAGACCCTGCTCTGGGCGTTGGTGCGGTAGAAGATGGCCACCTCGCCAGGTCTCGCGAGGTCCTCGTCGGTCAGCCGGTCGATCTCCTCGGCGACGAACTGCGCCTCGTCGTGCTCGTTGTCGGCGACGTACCCGATGATGAGCTCGCCGTCGCCGGCCTCGGACCAGAGGTTCTTGTCCTTCCGTGCCTTGTTCTGCGAGATGACCGCGTTGGCAGCGCTGAGAATGTTCTGGGTGGATCGGTAGTTCTGTTCCAGCAGCACGGTCTTGGCGTTCGGGAAGTCCTCTTCGAACTGCATGATGTTGCGGATGTTCGCGCCGCGGAACGCATAGATGGACTGGTCCGCGTCACCGACCACCATCAGCTCGCCCGGCGCCGCGGCGGGCACCGGCACCTGGTCGGGGCCGGCCCCGACCACCTCGCCGTCGGCGGTCCGCTTCGGCGCACCTGGTCCGCAGAGCTCCCGGATCAGCATGTACTGCGCGTGGTTGGTGTCCTGGTACTCGTCGACGAGCACATGGCGGAACCGGCGCCGGTACGTCTCTCGCACCTCGGGAAACCGCTGCAGCAGCTGCACGGTCGTCATGATCAGGTCGTCGAAGTCCAAGGCGTTCGCCGCGCGCAGCCGTGACTGGTAGGTCGTGTAGCACTCCGCGTAGGTGCGCTCGAGGTGGTTGTGCGAGTCGGCGGTTGCCGCTGAAGGGTCCTGCAGCTCGTTCTTGCAGTTGCTCACCCAGTTGAGCACCGCCCGAGGGGCATAGCGCTTCGGGTCCAGGTCCAGGTCGCGGCAGACGAGCGTCATCAGCCGGCGGGCGTCGGCGTCGTCGTAGATCGAGAAGTTCGAGCCGAAGCCAAGTCGGCTGACCTCCTTGCGGAGGATCCGGACACAGGAGGAGTGGAATGTCGAGACCCACATGATCTTGGCGCGACCACCCACCAGCTCGGCGACCCGCTCCTTCATCTCGGCGGCCGCCTTGTTGGTGAAGGTGATGGCCAGGATCGAGCCGGGATGTGCGCCTCGCTCAGCCAGCAGCCAGGCGATCCGGCGGGTCAGGACGCGGGTCTTGCCGGAGCCGGCGCCCGCCACGACAAGTAGGGCGGGACCCTGGTAGGTGACAGCCGCCCGCTGGGACGGGTTGAGCCCCTCGAGCAGCTCGTCGGGGGTGGGGTGATGGCGGCGGCCGGGCTCGTCGACCGATGGCGACGGCTGGTCCGGATCGACGAGCGGGGGCAGCGAGAACAGCGCAGGCATGTCTGCCTCATGCTACGTGTCGGGGCCGACAGATCGCTGTGTACGCCGTGCCGCTGGGGCTCTGGCCGAGCAGCCTCGGCTGCCTTCGGGACGGTCAGTGCAAGACGATGCCGTGTGCGGCGAAGAACGGCTTCGGATCGACCGCCAGCGTCAGGTCCTTGGCCAGCCGGTACTCGAAGTGCAGGTGGTAGCCGAACGCGTTGCCCGTCTCGCCGACCCGGCCGAGCAGCTGGCCCCGGCGGACCTGCTGGCCCTTGGTGACCCCGATCGCGCTCAGGTGGTTGTACCAAACCTGGTCGCCGTTGCCGAGCTGCAGCCTGATCTGGTTCCCGTACGCCCCGTCCCACCCCGTCTGGAAGACGGTGGCGTCCTGCACGGCGACGACCGGCGTCCCGTAAGCGGTGGCGAAGTCGATCCCGGTGTGGTACCCGGTCGCCCAGTAGGGTCCGGGAACTCCGAACCACTCCGTGATGTGGAAGCCGCTGGTCGGCAGCACCCAGGCGTTGGTCTTCAGCTGCTTGGCATAGCTCTCCGCGTCGGCGTCGGCCGCCTGCAGACTCACCGCGCGCAGCGCCGCCGCTCTGGTCGCAGCGGCGACCAGGTCCGCGGAGCGGGTGCCGTTCGAGGCCGCCAGGGTGCCGTCGGACCGCGTGATGCCGGCCGACGTCCTCGACGGGGTGAGGCCGGGACGGGCTCCTGAGCGACTGACGGAGTCCGTGCCCTGGCCCCCACCGGCCGAGGGAGACCGCTCGGCGAGGTAGGGGCTGTATCCCGTCGGAGCGGGGTTTGTCACCACCCTGCTGGGGTGTTGACCGGTGGGAATCAGGTGGTTGGCCGCGGCGGCTCCGATGCCGGTCACGAGCAGCGCGACGCCACCGATGGCGGAGGCGGTGGACAGCGTGATCCGGCGTCGTCGTGTCGTCGCCCTGCGAAGCCCATCGGTGGCCGGTGACGTCGACGTCGGACGCCGACTCGTGGATCGATGCGACGACACGCCGGCGGTGCTCCTACCAACAAGGTAACGACAAGGTAACGGGAGCGCCCGACACTACCGAAACCGTTGCGGAAGGGAAAATCGACCAGCGAGACGGTTGTGGATCGTGACAGGTTGTGATGAGACTCGGTGAGCTGGGTCATCAGAGCTCGCGCGCCGAGGACCTCGAAACTTCGCGAACCGACCAGGAGGACCCAAATCATCCGATGAAGACGTGGTCGACATCGCGTCTGTCTCGTACCGGTCCAGGCCGTTCGCGCGGGCAGCGGCCGGGGTTCGTTAGGGTGCCAAGGGACGACATGTCGCGTGGCCCGGCCCGCGGCGGCTTGGAGGTGGTCAACCGATGGCACCGACTCGTATCGTGATCGCGAAGCCCGGCCTGGACGGCCACGACCGGGGAGCGAAAGTGATCGCTCGCGCGCTGCGCGACGCCGGGATGGAGATCATCTACACCGGCCTGCACCAGACTCCCGAGCAGATCGTCGAGACCGCGATCCAGGAGGACGCCGACATCATCGGCCTCTCCGTGCTGTCCGGCGCTCACATGACGCTGTTCACCAAGCTGATGAAGCTCCTCGAGGAGCGAGACGCGACTGACATCCTGGTCTTCGGTGGCGGGATCATCCCCGAGGCCGACATCCCTCTGCTCGCCGATGTCGGGGTGGCCCGCATCTTCACCCCGGGTACCAAGACCCGTGACGTCGTCGAATGGGTCAACGCGGCGATGGCTCCCGATGACGACGCTTCGGAGACGACCCCCGCGCCGACGACCCCCGCGCCGACGACCCCCGCGCCGACGACCCCCGCGCCGACGACCCCTGGCTGACCCGGCCTTGCTTCATCTTTGCGATCGCGAATCCCCAGGCCTCGGTTGCAGTCGTCCTTGGTGGCAGGGCGACCTCCTCGGCGTTCGTGACGACGTCGAGCAGTACCGGCCCCGGTGTGCTCAGCGCCCGGCGGACGGCGTCGTCGACGTCGCCCGGCTCGCTCACCCGGATGCCGACCAAGCCCATCGCGGTGGCGACCGCCGCCAGATCAGGGTTGTGCAGGATGGTGCCGAACTCCGGCAGGCCACCTCCTTCCGGTTCGAGCTTGACCATGCCGAGACGCCCGTTGTCGAACACGACGAAAGTGACCGGTAGCTCGGCGCTGACCGCGGTGAGCAGATCCCCGAGCAGCATGGTGAGCCCGCGTCGCCGCAGAAGGCCACCACCTGCCGGTTGCGGTCCAGCGCCTGAGCGCCCAGCGCCTGCGGCATCGCGTTGGCCATCGAGCCGAGGTTGTAGGAGCCGAGCAGCCGCCTCGTGCCCCGCATCGTCAGGAAGCGCGAGAGCCAGACCGTCGCCATGCCGGTGTCGGAGGTGAAGATCGCGTCGTCGGCGGCATGCCGGTCGACGCATGCCGCCAGCAGCTCAGGGCGGATCCGTTTCTCGGGGTTGTCGACGATCCGTCGCAGCAGGCCGGACGGTCTGGCCTCGTGGTCCGGGTCAGCGAGCTTGCGCTGCTTCGCGACCCAGTCCGCGTACGTGTCCCAGTTCCCCACCGGCGACCGGTCGAACACGTCATTCGTGGGATGTGACGAAGTCATCGACCAGTGCGGCAACCTCCTCGGGGTGCGTGCGTGCGACCCAGTGCCCGGCGTCGATCTCGACCCGGGTCAGGTCGCTGGCGAACCGGTCGACATTACGGAGCACGACTGGAGTCACGTAGCGGTCGCGCAGCGGTACGACGAGCTGCACGGGCAGCGAGGTGCGCGGCCCACCCGGCACCGGCTCCCGGTGGAAGATGTTGGCGCGGTAGAGCTCCAGGCCGTTGACCGCGTCATCGGTCAGCGTCTCGGCGAAGTGGACCGAGCGGCCGGCGCTGTGTGGGGCCCACCCGTTGATGCCACGCATGAACAGCTCGGGCAGCAACGGGACGTGGAAGGCGTAGACGTACCAGGAGTGCCCCAGCTGGCCGAGCGCCTCGCGCCTGCGTGCCCAGCCACCGCGTCTCGCCGAGGCGGCGAAGGCATCGACATGGTGCAGGCAAGGTCCGCTGATCGACGTGTAGGACGCGATCCTTCCCCGCAGCCGGGGGTCCGACGACTCTCGGACGACCGCGTCCCAGGCCTGGATCGAGCCCCAGTCGTGCGCGACGAGATGGACCGGTGCATCGGGGGAGTACGCGTCCAGGACGGCGACCAGGTCGCCGACGAGATGGGTGAGCCGGTACCCCTCCCGGCTTGCCGGAACCCCGGAGGAGCCGGCGCCCCGCACGTCGTAGCTGATGCAGCGGAACCGATCCGACAGCCTGCCGATGACGCTGTCCCACAGCGCGTGCGTGTCGGGGAAGCCGTGGACGAACACGATCGCAGGGCCGGTCCCACCCCTCTGCCAGGTTGCCAGGCCGAGGCCGCCGGAGCCTGGCACGACCAAGGGGCCGGGCACCCGGGGAAGATCTGGCATCGCGGTCCTCTCGTCAGCCGAACCCGCAGTCTGTCAAAGGTGCGAAAGTCGGTAGGCTCCGAGACGATCCCAGCAGCGGCGGAGACCGACTGCTCCGCGTCGATGAGCAGACACAGCCTACGAAGGACGGCCTCACCGTGGACCTGATGGAGTACCAAGCCAAGGAGCTCTTCGCCAAGCACGGCGTCCCCGTCTCGCTCGGAGCTGTGCTCGAGAACGCCGAGGACGCCGGCGACGCGGCCCGTCGGCTCGGTGGACGGGTGGTCGTCAAGGCACAGGTCAAGGCGGGCGGCCGCGGCAAGGCGGGCGGGGTGAAGCTGGCCGACGGGCCCGATGAGGCAGTGGCTCGTGCGCGCGACATCCTCGGCATGCAGATCAAGGGGCTGACCGTCCGTCGAGTCTTGATCGCACCGACAGCCGACATCCGCGAGGAGTACTACTTCTCGTACCTGGTGGACCGGTCCGCGCGCCGCTACCTCTGCATCGCCAGCACCCAAGGCGGCGTGGAGATCGAGGTGGTCGCGCACGAGAACTGCGAAGCGGTCGCGCAGATCCCGATCGACCCGCTCGTCGGAGTCGATGAGGCGAAGGCCCGGGAGATCGTCGAGGCCACCGGCTTCCCGCCCGAGCTCGCCGACCAGGCCGTCGAGGTCGCGAAGCTGCTGTGGACGGTCTTCGTGGAGGAGGACGCGTCCCTGGTCGAGGTCAACCCGTTGGTGCTACTCGGCGACGGCACGATCGAGGCTCTCGACGGGAAGGTGACGCTGGACGAGAACGCGGCCTTCCGGCACCCCGACCATGTGCTGTTCGATGACAAGGCTTCCGCCGACCCGCTCGAGGCGAAGGCGGCCGCGAAGAACCTCAACTACGTCAAGCTCGACGGACAGGTCGGGATCATCGGCAACGGCGCCGGGCTGGTGATGTCGACGCTCGACGTCGTGGCGTACGCCGGCGAGGCGCACGGCGGGGTCAAGCCCGCCAACTTCCTCGACATCGGGGGTGGGGCATCGGCGGAGGTGATGGCGAACGGGCTGGACATCATCCTCGGCGACAAGCAGGTCAGGAGCGTCTTCGTCAATGTCTTCGGCGGCATCACCGCGTGCGACGAGGTTGCCACCGGGATCGTGACAGCGCTCGACATGCTCGGCGACGCCGCGACCAAGCCGCTGGTCGTCCGCCTCGACGGCAACAACGTGCTGGAGGGCCGGCGCATCCTCGACGCGGCCGACCACCCCCTCGTGACATTGGTCGACACCATGGACGGCGCGGCCGACCGGGCTGCTGAGCTTGCGTCGCTGGCGCTCGACCAGGAAGGGAACTAGCGCAGATGTCGATCTTCTTGAACGACCGGAGCAGGGTCATCGTCCAGGGTATGACGGGCTCGGAAGGCTCGAAGCACACTCGGCGGATGCTTGACGCAGGCACTGCCATCGTCGGGGGAGTGACACCCGGCAAGGGCGGCCAGAGCGTCGACTTCGGCAGTACCAAGGTGCCCGTCTTCTCCTCCGTCGCCGACGCGGTCGAGGCCACCGGCGCTGATGTCTCGGTGGTCTTCGTCCCGCCACGATTCGCCAGGGGCGCGGTGCTCGAAGCCGTCGACGCGGGTATCGGGCTCATCATCGTCATCACCGAGGGAGTCCCGGTCAAGGACACGGCCGAGTTCTTCGCGTATGCCCAGTCGAAGGGCACCTCACGGATCATCGGGCCGAACTGCCCCGGCCTGATCAGCCCCGGCAAGTCCAACGCCGGCATCATCCCGGCCGACATCACGCCTGCGGGGCGGGTCGGGCTGGTGTCGAAGTCTGGCACCTTGACCTACCAGATGATGTACGAGCTGCGCGACTTCGGCTTCTCGTCGGCCGTGGGCATCGGCGGCGATCCCATCGTCGGGACGACGCACATCGATGCCCTCCAGGCCTTCGAGGACGACCCGGACACTGATGCGATCGTGATGATCGGCGAGATCGGCGGCGACGCCGAGGAGCGTGCTGCCGCCTACATCGCCGAGCACATCACCAAGCCGGTGGTCGGGTACGTCGCCGGGTTCACCGCTCCGGAAGGTAAGACGATGGGACATGCCGGCGCCATCGTGTCGGGCTCGTCCGGCACCGCCGAGGCCAAGAAGCAGGCTCTGGAGGCGGCCGGTGTGAAGGTGGGCAAGACGCCGTCGGAAACCGCCCAGCTGATGCGGGAGCTGCTCCAGGCCCTGTAGCGCCCACCGGTGGGGGATTCGGGTCAGAGCTCGCTGAGCCGTTCGGCCGCCCGACCCGCCAGCAGCGCGTATCCCGTGGCGCCGACGTCGTCAGTGGCAGTCGGCGTGAAGGTGAGCTCCGCGACGGTGTCGCCGACGCGGATGAGGGCGACACGTGAGACGAGCGCGGAGCTCGTCGACGTCTGGAGGTCGATCTGCCAGACGAATCCACGGCCCTGGTCAGGGGAGATCTGGGTCGTTCTCGGCACGCTGAGCGTGAGGTTGCGCTTCGGGCAGGACGCGACGGCCGCAGCGACCGTGGTGACGAAGGCGTTCGCCTGCGTTCGGGAAGCGAACGTGCCGATCGTCTCGCTCATCCCGAAGCTGCTCGGAAGACTGGCCGAGCCGGGTATCACGTAGGTCCGCGCGGTGACGGAGGTAGCCCCGGCCCCGGTGAGGTCAGCCTGGTCGCAGCTTGTCGCCGACGGGTTCTGCCTGGCCGGCTCGGGCGGCGTGGCGACCCAGGTTCGCGGCACGTCGGCGAACAGCGGCAGGTCGACGAGCGAGACGAATCCGGGAGCGGTCCCGTCAGGTGGTGGTGGAATCGGGGTCGCGCGGTACGGCGGCTGCGGGCAGGCTGCCCTGGCGATCCCGCAGACCGAGTCCACCGACTCCGCGAGTAGCCTGACGACCGGCCGCGAGCGCGGTGGCGTCCCTTGCGGCTCGTGCACGATCCAGGTGGTGACGACCCCCCCGGTCCGGGCAATGGTGACGACCTCGTCGTGGAGGCCCGCCCGGTCGACGTACTCGAGGTCCACGACGCTCGCCACACTCGCCACGCCGCTGAGCTTCTTGACCTCGACGAGCCGGTGCGCTCCGACCGCGCAGCCGCCGAAGGCCGCCAGCCGGGCTGCGTACGCCGTCTGAGCAGTCCGTCGTGACGTGGCGACGTCGGGGGTCTGCGTGGCGACAGTCCTGGTCGAGTCCTTGGCCGCCGGCCCCCCGGTCGAGAACCGGCGTTCCCAGTAGTGGTTGGCGGTGCTGAGGGCGGGCGCGCTTGTCAGGCAGGGGTCAGACGTCTTGGTCGTGGCCAGGTCCGTGCTCGTCGAGTCCAGGTGCCAGCTGGCCGCGGGATCCAGGGTCCGGACTGCGGAGATGGCGGTGAGAGCTGCCACACCGACGGTCGGCTCGGGCGACCCGCTCGTCGGGGTCACACTGCTCGTCGGGCCGGTCGTGGCGGGAGGCTGACGGTTCTGTGACGCCGCGTCGTCGCTGGAGCGGTCCACGACGACAACGGCAGTACCGGCCACCGCCACGACGACCACCCCGGCGAGCACCTGATAGGCGCGGCGGCGGCGGTTGCCCTCCCTGCGCAGCCGACTGGACCGATCCGCCGGCTGGTGCCCGAGATCCTGGCGAAGACCAGCGAGAGCGGCGTCGAGCTCGGTCGGGGACGTGTCGACCCCGGCCGCCTCCAGTTCCCGCAACGAGGTGTCAATCGAGGCCTGTGCCATAGCCGGGGAGACGCCGGCCTCGGCGGCCGCGACCGTCAGCTCGATACCAGCCAGCTCGCTGACGATCAGCAGGTGCCGATCGGCGGGTGGCAGGGAACCGAGGGCGGCCAGCACCCGCCGGTGCTTATCGGCCGTGCTCCTGGCTGTCACGTACCAGGGCTGGCGGCTGCGGTTACGGGCCCGCGTCGTGGCTCGGAACGCGCGGGCCCTCACCCACGCGTCGCGGTCCGGGCTGGCGGCTACACGTCGCCAGTGGGCAGCCGCGGAGACGTACGCGTCGGACACGGCTCGCTGCGCCTCCTCGACAGACCCCGCGTAGGCATATGTCTGGTGCAGCAGCCGGTCACGTGACTCGCGATAGAACTCGTCGAACGAGTCGGCGCGAGGCATCGAGGTGGCTCTTCCGGAGTGTGGGCTGGCGGTGGGCGGGTTCCGCGGCCGGGGCGCGCGGTCCTCACGACGGTACGCGAGTCGCGCGGGTCAGACTCAGGACAGGCCGATCCATCATGGACGCAGCTTGGACGAGCGGCGTGTCCAGCCGTATCCGCTGACCTTCCTCGGCGACGATATGACGCAATGACCGCTCTGCTTCCTCGCCCCATCCTGCGCGTCGAGCCCACCGCCGAACCCCCCGCAGGACCGCTCATCCTGGCCGCCTGGCTGGTCGGCCTCGGCGCCGCCGGCGTCGGAGTGCTCGTCTGCGTCGCAGTCTCGGTAGCGACCTGGTTCGCTGCCGGCGCCGGCTCGATCGGCTCCGCGATCAGGGTAGGGGCGTTGGGCTGGCTGCTCGCCAACGGCTCAGGCCTGCAGGCCGGCGGGGTGTCCATCGGGGCGATCCCGCTGGGGGCAGGGTTGCTCAGCGCGTGGGTGCTGTATCGCGGCGGCCGATGGGCGGGAAGGCACTCAGCGGTCGGTTCGCTGCTGGACGTCGGTGCCGGAGCCGGCGCGATCGGCGCCGGATACTGTCTGGCTGGGCTCGCGGCCTACGCCGTCACCCGTAGTGACTCCGTCCACGCCTATCCGCTTCGCACCCTTGTCGGCGCGCTCGCCGTCGCGACGCTGTTCGGCGGTCTGGGAGTCCTGCGCGGGGCGGGGATGTCCGGGCTGCTGCTCGACCGGCTGCCGGTGGAGCTGCGAGCGGTCCTGACGGGAGGTCTTGCCGGTCTCGCCGTCATGGTGGCCGCCGGGGCTGTGGCCTTCGCTGTGTCGATCGGTCAGCATCTCGGGACTGCGACCACCCTCTTCGAGGGTCTTCACGCCGGGCTCGTCGGTGGCGTCGTGATGGCCGTGGTCACGGTTGCGGCCGTTCCGAATGCGGTTCTGTGCGCAGGCGCATTCGTCGCCGGACCGGGGTTCATGCTGGGAACAGCGACGTCGGTGGGGCCGACGCAGGTCACGCTCGGTCCACTGCCGGCCTTCCCCCTGCTGGCCGCGGTGCCCCATACAGCTGCCGGCCCCTGGGTCGTGGCGCTGCTGATCATCCCGGTCATCGCGGGCGCGGTCGCCGGGAGCGTCTCCCTTCGCCGCCGTCCCGTGCGGGGGATCGGGCACGCCGCAGCACGCGGTGGCGTGGCGGGTGTGACCTTCGGGCTCGGCTTCGGGGCGTTGACCTGGCTGGCGACGGGCGCCGTCGGCCCTGGGAGGATGCGGGACATCGGCCCCGACGTGCTGGGCACGATGGCGGTATGCGTGGCCGCCGGCATCCTGGGTGGGGCCGTCACCGCCGCCTGCATCCGGTCGGTCTCCACCCTCAGATCGCGCGAGCACCCACCCCCACCCGCCGAGGAGCCCGGTTCTTCCGCCGAGGAGCCAGGCCTCAGCCGTTCACCCGGGTGAAGAACGTCACCAGGTTGCGGTCGGGGTCCGAGGTATGGAACTCCCGCGTCCCACGGGGAGCTCCCAGGCCGCCCGCCCGTGCCAGGTGTCGTCGCCTGCCTGCGACAGGTGGATGACCACGTCGTCCAGTGCTGGCGCGGGCGGGGTGTCGGTTGGCATGCTGATCGTCATGACCGATGCCGCCGCAGGTACGCACGCCTGGCTGGACCGGGAGCGATCGTCCGAGGAGCGCGCCCGCCTGTTTGTCGACGCGCTGACGCTCGACGAGAAGATCGCCCTGGTCTCGGCGCCGATGGCGGTTCCCCCACCCGGTGAGCAGCCGCCACCGGGGGTCATCGGCTCAGCCGCGGCAACGCCCGGAATCCCCCGGCTGGGGCTCGTCATGATCCAGGAGACGGACGCCAGCCTCGGGATCTGCAACCCCAACAACGTCCGCCCCGACGACACCTCCACCGCACTTCCGAGCAGCCTCCTGCTCGGTGCCACCTTCGACCCTGAACTGGCCCGCAGAGGCGGTGAGGTCGTCGGTGCAGAGTCCGCGGCGATGGGTTTCGCCATCCAGCTCGCCGGCGGCGCCAACCTGATCCGGGAACCCCGCTGTGGTCGCAACTTCGAGTACATCAGCGAGGACCCGCTGCTCACGGGCCTGCTGGCCGGAGCGGCCATCGAGGGCATTCAGAGCCAAAACGTGCTGTCGACCACGAAACACTTCGCAGTCAACGCCCAGGAGACAGGCCGCGTCGTCGTCAGTTCCGAGATCAGCGAGGTGCCGCTGCGCGAGTCCGACCTGCTCGCCTTCGAGATCGCGATCGAGCGCGGCCGGCCGGGGTCGGTCATGACCGGCTACAACCGCATCAACGGCGTACAGGCCTCGGAGCAGGAGTTCCTGCTCGACCACGTGCTCAAGGGCGACTGGGCGTACCCGGGCTTCGTGATGTCGGACTGGGGAGGCGCGCACTCCACCGAGAGGGCCGCGATGGCGGGCCTGGACCGTCAGTCGGGGACCCAGCTGGATCGCGAGCACTACTTCGGTGAGCCGTTGGCCGACGCCGTACGTCAGGGAAACGTCCCCACCGAACGCCTCGACGACATGGTCTACCGCATCGTCCATGCCCTGCTCGTCGTCGGGGTCGTGGACCGCGGCAAGCCGGCTGAGCCGGATCTCGACACGCACCAGTCCGTCGCGCAGGTGACCGCCGAGCAGGGCATCGTGCTCCTGCGCAACGACGGGACCCTCCCGCTGGACCGCAATGCCAGGTTGGCGGTGATCGGCGGACACGCCGACATCGGTGTGCTGTCGGGGGGCGGTTCGTCGCAGGTCTCCCCGAGGGGAAGCACACGAATCGACGCGACGTCCATCGCCGGCTTCACGATCCCTAAGACCTACCACCCGTCGCCACCCCTGGCCGCGCTGAAGGCCGCACTGCCGGGTACCTCCATGACCTTCGACGACGGGACCGACCACGATTCGGCCGCCCTTGCCGCCGGCGCCGCCGATGTGGCGGTCGTCGTGGTCGAGCAGTGGACCTCGGAGGGCCACGATGTCTCTGATCTCGGTTTGGGTGCCGATCAGGACGGCCTGGTCGCGGCCGTCGCGGCGGCGAACGCCCGCACCGTGGTTGTCGTCGAGTCGGGCGGGCCGGTACTGATGCCCTGGCTCGAGGATGTCGCCGCTGTGGTCGAGGTGTGGTACCCAGGCTCTCGAGGGGGCGAGGCGATCGCCGCGGTGCTGACCGGGAGGGTCTGCCCGTCCGGGCGGCTTCCGGTCACCTTTCCCGCGACCGTGGAGCAGCTGCCCCGGCCGCGGATGCACGATCCTTCGACGACCACGTCCAACCCCGGCGGTGAGCGCGTCGGGCATTTCAGCGAGGACTACGACATCGAGGGCTCCGACGTCGGCTACCGATGGTACGAGCGCGAGGGGCTGACGCCGCTCTTCCCGTTCGGCTTCGGTTTGTCCTACACCTCCTTCGCCTACTCCGATCTCGACGTGGACGTCGCGGCGACCTCGGCGGGAGTACGCGAGGTGACGGTCACCCTCACTGTGACGAACACCGGCGAACGGGAGGGGATCGACACGGCGCAGGTGTACGTCCGACCCCCCGGCCAGCGCTCGGCCAGACTGGCCGGGTTCGCGCGCGTGAAGGTCGGGCCGGGCGAGAGCCGACGCGCCTGCATCACGCTCGAGCCTCGCGTCTTCGCCGGCTACGACGTCGCGCTTCCGGGTTGGCGCTGGCAGGTCGGGACCTATCAGCTCGCCATGGTGGCAGACGGCCACGCGCCGGCGCTGCGGGCGACGCTGGAGCTCTCGGAGTGGACATCAGCGCCCTAGCATGCAGGCTAGAACATATGTTCGATTTTGTGTAGGCTGCGGAGATGACGTCGCCTTCCCCGCCTCTCGTCTTCCAGGAATCTCTGCTCGACATCGCCCGGCCTGACGGGCCGCCGCTCGCGCCGCTGGGTGACGTCACCCGGACCGAGCTCAGCCACGGTGCCTGGGTCGACATCCTCCCGGGCTGGATCTCGGGGTCTGATGAGGTCTTCACCCGCCTCGTCGTCTCGGTCGCGTGGTACGCCGAGCGCCGGCCCATGTATGACCGGGTGGTCGATGTGCCGAGGCTGCTGAGCTGGTTCGACGAGGACGCGGAGCTTCCCCATCCCGTTCTGGAGACCGCCAGGCATGCTCTGAGCGAGCACTACCGGCCCGAGCTCGGCGAGCCGTTCAGGACTGCGGGCTTGTGCTACTACCGGGACGGTCGCGACAGTGTCGCCTGGCACGGGGACACCGTCGGGCGCAGCAGACGCGACGACACGATGGTGGCGATCGTGTCACTCGGCGCCTCGCGCCGGCTGGCGTTGCGTCCGCGCACCGGAGGCGCGTCCCTCGGGTTCGCCGTCGGGCACGGTGACCTGCTCGTGATGGGGGGATCTTGCCAGCGGACCTGGGAACACGCTGTCCCGAAGACGCCTCGCCCGGTCGGACCTCGGATCAGTGTCCAGTTCCGCCCTCGTGGCGTCCGTTGACGAGACCTAGGTGTTCTCGGTGCGAAGAAGGTTGATCCGATCCAGGAGGTTCTCGAGCGACTCTTCGAACTCGACGGCCGA
Organism: Propionibacteriales bacterium; assembly: GCA_038239485.1. GTDB lineage: Bacteria > Actinomycetota > Actinomycetes > Propionibacteriales > Nocardioidaceae > DASQEH01. Next base: position 16,285 of record JBBSET010000003.1, on the reverse strand, counting down.
GTGGTCCTCGGCGAGAGCCGGCTTCAGGCGCTTGATATGCGGGAACTCGTCGAGGTCCGTGGACTCCTTCTCGCCATCGTCGACGACGTCGAGCGGACCGACATCCGCACCGAGTGCGGATACCTCGAGAAGGAGGTGCCCGAGCAGGAAGCTCGTGAAGGCACGGTAGGCAGCGACCGCAGCCTCATCGGAGAAGCCTTCCGACTCCAACCCGCTGAGGAAGGACTCCACCCACCTGAGGTTGCGAAGCGGTGGCCTGAGCCAAGGGGCCTCGGGTGGACGAGAGGCGATCAGGGGGAACGCTTTGGGGTGGGTGAGCGCGATGCGTCGTACGCCGTGAGCCAGCCGTTGCAGGAAGTCCTGCCAGCCATGGAGCGGGATCTGAATGACGTCGGCGTCTTCGTACATGTCATTGACGACGGTGTCGACCACCCCGTCCAACAGCTCTTCACGCCCCGGGATGTAGCGGTAGAGCGACATCGCCTCGACGCCGAGGGCCCGACCGAGCCGCCTCATCGACAGCGGCGGCAGGCCGTTCTCGTCGATGAAGGCCACAGCCGTGTTGAGGATGCGCTCTCGGTCAAGGGGAATCCGAGCGGATGGTGGTGCCTGTCCCTTGACGACAGCAACATCAACGTCGGCGACCCGTTCGGCGCCCTTCTTCAGCGTCATGATTTCCCCTGACTCCGCGTTGAACCCGTTCAAACCTACTCTCCTCTCCACGCGTCGGGCACCAGCGTTGCGAAATAGAGACAGCGAGCCGGGACCCGCGATGCTACAGAGCCCCACCACCAGGTCACGGTGGCGGGGCTCTGTCGTGGGATGGTCAGCTGCGAAGGCTGGTCTCGCTGCTGTCGACGACGTCGCCGTCGGTCTCGACGCGCTCCTTGCGAACTTCCTCGGTCACTGTCTCTTCCGTGGTCGTCTCACGAGTGTCGAGGCGCACTCGCTCGACAGGCTCGACGGTCTTCTGCACGACGGGAACCTCTTCGTGAAGGACGACTTCGTGCTCCTCCTCGGAGATGTCCGGCCCGGCAGTTGCGTCGCCGCGGTTCGCGTCCGTGATCGGCTCGCGCTCGATGACGACCTCTTCGTGCGTCACAGGAACGGTCTGGGTGACATTCTCGGTCACGACGTGCTTGCGCAGTCGTGCCCGGCCGGCCTCGCGGGTCTGGGTGCCGACCTGGACCTGCTCCTCGGACAGCGTCATCGCGTTGTCGGTGGTGGGACCGGACGTGTCGTAGCCGACGTCGGTGGTGTCCGTCGTGGTCCCGGCGGTCGTCTCGTTGTAGCTCGTGGTGTCCGTCGTGTCATTGGAGTACGAGACGCCGTAGTAGGCGTACAGCTCGGTCTCCTCGTCGGGGGACAGGTGACCGTCGGCGGCCACGTTCGGGGCGTCCTTCACCTTGCTCTTGGCGTAGGGGACCGTGAGACGGTCACCGGAGAAGCTCGCCTCGGACAGCGGGACGAAGCTCTCGTTCGTACCGAACAGACCAGTGTTCACGGTCACCCATGCCGGCTGACCGGTCTGGTCGTCGAGGTAGACCTGACCGACCTTCCCGATCTTGTCGCCGTCGGAATCGTAAGCGTCGCTGTCTGTTACCTGGTCGATTTGACTCTGTTCCAGCATGCTGGGGTAGTTCCTCTCGTCGTGGGGAGGGACGGCGATCTGCCGACTTCCTCTTGGGGTTCGGTACCCGAACGTCTGGGGCTCAACCCCTTTTGGCCGGGTGACTTACAACGTAAAAGCATCTCTACCTTACATCGTAAACACGGCCCTCGTAGCCAAGGCCCAGGGTGCCCCGGCGACTGGCTCAGGATGTCTCGTCCTCGAGCCCGGCCAGACAGGTCACGATCAGGTCGGCGTGAGTTGGTCGGCCGCTCTGGATATCGTGAGGCGCCTAGTGCACTTCCCAGCGTCAGGAGCCTGTGCGTCGGTGTCCGCCCGAGTCGTGGTCCTCGTCTCCGGGACCGGAACCACCCTGCAGGCCCTCCTGGATGCCTGCGCTGACCCTGCCTACGGCGCCCAGGTGGTGGCCGTCGGCGCCGACAGGTCCGGCACTCGCGCTGTCGAGCGGGCGACGGCGGCAGACGTCGAGACCTTCGAGCTCCCGCTCTCAGCGGCGCCCGACAGGACAGAGTGGGACCGGCGCCTGGCGGAGCTGGTCGGCTCCTACTCGCCCGATCTCGTCGTGCTTGCCGGGTTCATGAAGCTCACCGGGCCGGCGTTCCTCGGCCGCTTCGCCGGCCGCTGCGTCAACACCCACCCGGCCCTGCTGCCGTCCTTCCCTGGGATGTACGGCCCGCGCGATGCGCTCGCCCACGGCGTCAAAGTGGCGGGGGCCACGCTCTTCGTCGTCGACGCCGGTGTCGACTCCGGTCCGATCGTCGCGCAGGTTACGGTGCCCGTGATGGATGACGATACCGAAGACGTCCTGCACGAGCGGATCAAGGCCGTCGAGCAGGACATGCTGGTCGACAATGTCGGCCGGATGCTCCGGGACGGGTTCACCATCACCGGCAGAAAGGTCACCATACCGTGAGCCACCAGAGGCGCCCCATTACGAGAGCCCTGATCTCGGTCTATGACAAGCAGGGCCTCGAGGAGCTCGCAGCCGCGCTGGTCGATGCAGGCGTCGCGCTGGTGTCGACAGGCTCAACCGCCGCGCGCATCGCCGCCGCCGGGCTCTCGGTCACGAAGGTCGAGGACCTCACTGGTTTTCCCGAGTCGCTCGACGGGCGGGTCAAGACCCTGCATCCCAGCGTCCATGCGGGTCTGCTGGCCGACTCCCGGCTGGAGTCCCATCGCGAGCAGCTCGCGGGTCTCGGGATCGAGCCCTTCGACCTGGTGGTCTCCAATCTGTACCCGTTCGCCGACACGGTCATGTCGGGGGCCAGTCCGGACGAGTGCATCGAGCAGATCGACATCGGAGGCCCGGCCATGGTCAGGTCCGCCGCCAAGAACCATCCGAGCGTCGCCATCGTGACGTCGCCGGGCCAGTACGGCCAGATCGTGGAGGCACTGGCGGCCGGCGGATTCACGCTTGTCCAGCGCCAGCGCCTGGCCGCCGAGGCCTTCGTGCATACCGCCACGTACGACGTCCAGGTCGCCTCGTGGATGGGCAACGTCGTGGCCGACACGAGCGACGGGAGCGGTTTCCCGGCCTGGGTCGGAGCCACCTGGGACCGTGCGGACGTGCTTCGCTACGGCGAGAACCCGCACCAACGGGCGGCGCTGTACGTCGACGGGTACGTTCCAGCACCGCAGCTCGCCCAGGCCGAGCAGCTCCACGGCAAGCAGATGTCGTACAACAACTACGTCGACGGCGACTCGGCCAGGCGTACCGCGTTCGACTTCGACGCTCCGACGGTGGCGATCATCAAGCACTCGAACCCGTGCGGGATCGCCAGTGGAGCCGATATCGCCGAGGCGCACCGCAAGGCGCATGCGTGCGACCCGATGTCGGCCTTCGGTGGCGTGATCGCGACGAACCGGCCGGTGACGCTGGCCATGGCCGAGCAGGTCGCGCAGGTGTTCACCGAGGTGGTGATCGCGCCGGACTTCGAGGAGGACGCCCTCGACATGCTGACCAGGAAGAAGAACGTGCGCCTCCTCCGGGCCGCGCCGGCGTCGCCTGGCGGCGTCGAGACCAGGTCGATCTCGGGGGGTCTGCTCATGCAGACCGTCGACGCCAACGACGCGCCAGGCGATGCGTCGTCGACGTGGACGCTTGCCGCAGGCCCGGCGCTCGACCATGAGGCGATGGCCGACCTCGTATTCGCCTGGCGGGCGTGCCGAGCGGTGAAGTCCAACGCGATCGTGCTGGCGAACGGGCTGGCGACGGTCGGCGTCGGGATGGGCCAGGTGAACCGGGTCGACTCGTCCCGTCTCGCTGTCTCGCGAGCGGGGGACAGGGCTGTCGGCGCCGTGGCTGCGTCGGACGCCTTCTTCCCCTTTCCCGACGGCCTGCAGGTGCTCATCGACGCCGGTGTGCGGGCTGTCGCGCAGCCCGGAGGCTCGATGCGAGACGACGACGTGGTCTCGGCTGCCCAGGACGCGAACCTCACCCTCTATCTGACCGGGACCAGACACTTCTACCACTGAGCTCGCGCTGATTCTCAGAGCTTGCGCAGAGCGTGTCCGCAGCCTGGCTCGGTCTGCGCCGAGCTGACCGGGTTCGCGGTCGAGCCCATGACACAATCGGCGCGTGAGCGCACGAGTCCCCCTCCGGAACGCGACCGTGCGGGCAGCCGGCTGAGGTGAACTGGCTGAAGAAGCCATCGACGACCGGCGGCATCATCTATCTGGCCGTCGTCGCGATGCTGCTGGTCGGACTCGGCGTCGTCGTCGCGGGCAGCTGGCGCCTCGGCGTGGCGCTGATGGGCGGCAGCTTCGCGGTGGCGTTCGTGGCTCGCAGCGTGCTGCCGGACGACCGTGCGGGGATGCTTCGGATCCGTCGACGGTCGGTCGACCTCACGACGATGGGGATCTGCTGCGTCGGGATGTTGTTGCTCTCGGCCCTGGTGCCCAACCGGACCTGACGACCGCGGCCGATGGGCTATCCGGAGGCGGGCCATACCAGTAGGCTGATCGAGATCTGGTGCGTCATGAGAGATAGGTTGACCGATGCGCAACACTGCGGTCGCGAATGATGTGGTTCGGGCCGCTCTGGCCGGGGCTCGCTATGAGGTGCTTCCGACCGCCAAGATCGAGGCGGCGCTGCTCGAGTCGGTCCCGAGAGACGTCACTCTCACCGTCACAGCGAGTCCGGCCAAGGGGATCACCGCCACCTTGGACCTCACCGAGAGGCTGATCGGCGAGGGGTACGACGTGGTCCCGCACCTGGCTGCCCGGATGATCTCCGGCCGCGGCGAGCTCGAGGACATCGTGACCCGGCTCAAGGAGCTGGGCGTGGACAATGTCTTCTGCCCTGCGGGGGACGCCGACCCACCCGCTGGTGAGTACGCCGGCTCGCTGGCGATGCTCGAGCATCTGACGCAGATGGGCAGGCCCTTCTCCCGTGTCGGGATCACGGGGTACCCCGAGAGCCACCCCGCCATCGAGGATGACGTCACCATCCAGTCGATGTGGGACAAGCGTGCGCACGCGACCTACGTCGTGAGCAACCTGTGCTTCGATGCCGATACGATCCGCACCTGGCTGAAGCGGATGCGCCGACGCGGGATCACCCTGCCGGTGCTGATCGGGCTGCCCGGACCCGTCGAGCGGGCCAAGCTGCTCACGATGGCGACGAAGATCGGGGTGGGCCAGTCGGTCAAGTTCCTGACGTCGCACGCGTCGGCCTTCGCCCGGATCGCGGCCCCAGGCGGATACAGCCCTGAGAGGTTCCTGCAGAGGTCGACGAGCTATCTCGGCGACGAGACGCTCGACGTCGCCGGCTTGCACCTGTTCACGTTCAACCAGGTCGCTGAGACCGAGGCTTGGCGGCAGGGGCTGTTGGCCTAGGGATGTGAAGACTGGGCGACGAGGGGGGCCAAGGCGCGTTCGAGGCCGCCGTCGCCCACATCGACCGTGGTGAGGGGCAGTCCGATTGCGGCGGCCGCCTCGGCGGCGAGCCGGTCCAGCTCGGCGTCGCGCGTCTGTGCCAGCCAGACCACCCGGGTGTAGTGCGCGAAATAGGTGCCACGCAGCTCGGGGTAGCGGTCGAGTCCGAGCTCGACGATCACCGAGCGTGTGAACGACCGGACGAGGAAGTCGGTCAGCACGTACGTCCCGGGCTGGTCGTCGAACAGGGCGCGCAGCCGCTCTGCACCTCCGAAGACGTCGTAGCAGTGGAGTCCCGCCAGCCGGGTCATCCCGAGTCGGTCACACACCTCGTCGAGTGCGCCGTAGGTGCCGCAGTCGGCATAGGCGACCGAGACTTGGTCGTACCGGGCCCGCAGCTTCGTCGCGAGCGTCTCGACCTCGCCAGCGATCAGCTCCGGCCGGTTGTGCAACAGAGGTGGGAGCGGGTGCACGTCGACGGACCAGCCGCGGCGCGCCACGATCGCGCTGACGGGCTGGGCGATCGCCCCGCAGGCGATGACGGCGATACGGGCAGTTGGAGCCGGCTCGCGGGGGTCGGCTCCCATCGGGGCGAGGTCACTGCGGGAAGGCCAGCTGGTCGACGAACCGGTCGTTGAAGTCCGACCGGTCGGAGAGCTCGACATAGCGCACCTCCTCCAGCAGCGCCTGGGCACCGTTGCGTTCCTGCATGCTCAGCAGCGTCATCTTGGCGCCCTCGCCAGCGACGTTACCCGCGCTCACGATCCGGAGGACGGGAAGCTCAGGGACCAGCCCGATCCGTACGGCGCTGGCCGGCGACAGGTATGAGCCGAACGAACCGGCGAGCAGGACCTGCTGGACGTCGGTCGGCTCGACGCCGAGCTCCTCCAGGAGCAGCGACCATCCGGTCGAGATGGCCGCCTTGGCGAACTGGAGCTCCCGCACGTCGCGCTGGCTCAGGTACACCGACTCCTCGAGCGTCCCGCTGTCGCGCCAGGCGAGCGCGAACACACGCTCGCCTTTGATCGCGCCGAGCCGGTCCGCCAGACCGGGGACGAGCGCCGCGGCCGTCTCGTCGGTGACGAGCCGGCCACTCGCGTCGAGCAGCCCGACGCGGACGAGCTCGGCGACGGCGTCGACGAGCCCGGACCCGCACAGGCCCTCCGGTGCAACGTCGCCGATCACCTGGCAGGTGACGTCGTCGGCCGTGACCTTGACGACCTCGATCGCCCCGTCGGCAGCGCGCATCCCGCAGCGGATGGCACCGCCCTCGAAGGCGGGACCGGCCGGAGCCGCAGTCGCCAGGATCCGCTCGCCGTCGCCGAGGACGATCTCGCAGTTCGTGCCGACGTCGATGAACAGGCGCAGCCGCTTGTCGCGATCCATGCCCGATGCGAGCATCCCCGCGACGATGTCCCCGCCCACGTACGCACCGAGGGCAGGCAGCGCGACCGCCCGGGCGCGCGGGTGGACGCGGACCCCTAGGTCGCTGGCCAATAGCTCGGGCATCGTCGCCGACGACATGGTGAACGGCGCGACACCGAGGGGCTCCGGGTCGATGCCCAGCGCCAGCGCCATCATCGTCGCGTTGCCGGCCACAGCGATCTCGTAGATCTGGACCGGGTCCACCGCGGCCTCGGCGCAGACCTCGTCGGCGAGCTGCGCGAGCGTCTCGTGGGCGAGCTCGGTCAGCTTGGCGAGCGCGTTGCCGTCCATCATGGTCGCGCTGATCCGCGTGATCACGTCGGCGCCGAAGGGCTGCTGCTTGTTGAGCATGGACGCGACGGCCGCCGGGGTCCCGGTCGCGGTGTCCAACAGGGTCGCGACAACGGTCGTGGTCCCCAGGTCGAAGGCGATCGCGTAACGCGAACCGGTGGTGTCGCCAGGCTCGATGTCGATGAGGACGTCGTCGACGATCACCGCCGTCACCTTGAAGTCCGACGCGCGGAGTACGCCGGGCAGGCGCCGAAGCGCGTGCAGGTCGACTCGCAGCTCCATGTCGTCGATCGCCGCCAGCAGCCTTGCCTGGTCAGGCAGCTGGTCCGACAGCGTCGGCTCGACCAGCTCGACGTACCGCTTCTGGATGGCAGGTCGCAGGATGACCTGGCGGCCGACACCGACGGTGGCTGCCTTCGGGCGGGTGAGCATCGGTGGTACGTCGACGGAGAGGTCGGTCGTGGCCTGCGCCACGCAGGCCAGCCGCCAGCCGCCGTTCAGCTGCTCGCGGGAGAAGGATCGGACGTCGAGCCGCGAGATGGGGACCGAGCCTTCGGTGATCTGTACCTTGCACTTCTTGCAGGTGCCATGGCCGCCGCAGGTCGAGTCGATGGCGATGCCGTTCCAGCTGGCAGCATCGAAGACGCTAACCCCGGGCGGCACTCTGACGTCGCGGTCGGACGGGCTGAACCGCAGCCGGACCCGTCCGGTGCCGTCGTGTCTGACCTGCTCCGGGTGGCCGGGATCGGCGCGCCGGACGATGAGGCCCTCGCGGCGGAGCGCGTCGGGGTCGACGCGCTCGCCGGAGTCGTCGAGCCCTGCCGTCATGTGGCCGCGACCGTCTCCGCGGCGCCCGTCTGCGCCTCCGCCTCGGCTGCAGCTGCCTTCTCGGCCGCCTGCCTGGCGCGGAAGGCCGCGATCCAGCGGCCACCCCACTCGTCATGGCCCAGCAGCAGGTCGGCGGCCTTGACCGCCTCGACGATCTGCGGCGTCCGGGTGTCCATGATGGCGCTGGTCAGACCGACGGTCATCGCCATCGGTAGGAAGGTCGCGTTGATGGTGTGGCGGCCGGGCATGCCGAAGGAGACGTTGGAGGCGCCGAGGGTCATGTTGAGCCCGAACTCGTCGCGGATCCGCTGGATGGTCTCGTACGCCACCTGGACGATGGTTGGGTCGGCCCCGATCGGCATCGCCAGCGGGTCGATCACAATGTCCTCGGGCGCCATGCCGTACGTGTCGACGGCGGTGTCGACGATCTTCCGCGTCAGCACCAGGCGCTTGTCGGCCTCCATCGGGATCTCGTCGTGGTCGTTCGGCAGGGCGATGACGGCTGCGCCATAGTGCTTGACCATCGGCAAGATGCTCGCCATCCGGTCGTCCTCGGCCGTGATCGAGTTGACCAGCGCCCGCCCCTGATAGACCGACAGGCCGGCCTCCAGCGCCTCGAGGACCGACGAGTCGATGCAGATGGGCAGATCCGTCAGGCTCTGGACCAGCTTGATCGCCTTCTTGAGGAGCTCAGGCTCGTCGGTCAGCGGCACACCCATGTTGATGTCGAGCACGTTCGCGCCGCCGGCGACCTGCGCGGCCACGTCGCGTTCGATGGCGGAGAGGTCCCCGGCGCGAAGCTGCTCCTGGAAGATCCGACGACCGGTCGGGTTGATCCGCTCGCCGATCAGGCAGAACGGCTGGTCGTGGCCGATCACGACCTGCTTGGTGGCGGAGCTCAGCACGGTATGCATGGGGACCTTTGCTCGGGTGTGGGTGGGCGGTGCGGCGTGGCGTGGCGGTGCGGCGTGGAGGGGCGGCGTGGCGTGGAGGGGTGGCGACGGCCGCTACACGCCGACCATGGCTCGCTTCTTCTTGATCAGCTCCTTGGCCTTCTTGACGGTCTGCGACGCGTCGGCGGCGTAAGCGTCCGCGCCGACGGCGTCGGCGTACTCCTGCGTCACCGGCGCGCCGCCGACCATCACCACGACCTGGTCACGAAGGCCGGCCTTCTCGAGCGCGTTGATGTTGGCCTTGAACATCGGCATCGTCGTCGTCAGGAAGGCCGAGAAGCCGACGATGTCGGGCTTGTACTGGATGATCGCGTCGATGAACTTCTCCGGCGGCACCTGGACCCCCAGGTCGATGACGTGGAAGCCCGCGCCTTCGAGCATGATGTTCACGAGGTTCTTGCCGATGTCGTGCACGTCGCCTTTCACGGTGCCCATCACGAACGTGCCGACCGTCTCCACGCCGGTCTCCGCAAGCAGCGGACGAAGCAGGCTGAGGGCGCCGCTCATCGCTCGGCCGGCGATCAGCATCTCAGGGACGAAGAAGTCGCCCCGCTCGAAACGTGCACCGACCTCCTCCAGTGACGGAATCAACGAGTCGAACAGCAGTGACTCGGGTGTGATCCCGAGATCGAGCCCCCGCTGGGTCAGCTCGAGCACCGCCGGCGCGTTGCCCTGCAGTGTCTCGTCGTAGAGGATCTTGAGGAGCTCATCGGGCGTCATGCGGCGCCCTCCTTTCGTTCTTGCGGTGACCCAGGACGCTGGACAGCGCCTCGGTGTGCGAGGTGAGAAGTATCGCCAGCTGCTCGTGCTGCTGGTGCACGCGCCCGTCTGGCCCGGACACGCCGATCGCGGCGACGACCTGGTCGTCCCTGTCTCGGACGGGGGCGGCGATGGCGTCGAGCCCCACCTCCAGCTCGCCGTACGCCTCGGCATACCCCTGCGCCGCGATCCGCTGGAGCTCGCGCTCGAACTCGGCCAGGTCGGTGATGGTGTGGGGGGTCAGGCGCTCCAGCGGCGCCGACGGGTGCGGGAGCACGCCCGCCGCGAAGAACACCTTGCCGAGGGCCGAGCAGTGGGCCGGTACGTCGACGTCGACCCAGTTGGTGGTGGCGAGCAGGAAGGTCGAGTCGACCTGGGCGATCTGGACAACGGCGTTGCCGCGGACGACAGCCAGGTTGACGGTCTCGCCGGTCGCGGCGCTGATCTGCTCCAGCGTCGGCCGGGCCAGCGAGATGAGCTCGTCGAGCGGCTCGCGCCGGCTGGCGTAGAGAGCGAAGAGCGGCCCGGCGGCGTACCCGCCGGAGTCGTCGCGGTGGACCAGGCGGTGCCGCTCGAGGGCCTGGAGGAGGCGGGAGGCGGTCGACTTCGCCAGGCCGGTGTCCTCGACCAGCTCCCCGAAGGCGGGCGGCGCGTCTGCCAGCACGACGCGCGACAGCAGCTCTGCCGCCCGGTCGATGGACTGCGTGCCGGTCGCCGACATCTGCTCCACCTCTCGATGGCAGGTTGTGCGGGCTCCATGGGTCTTCCATGTCTGCCTGAAGTACAGCACAATGAAACCACATTATGGAACCTGAGTTCCACATCATGATTCAATGATGCCCCCTCGCCGGGCTGCGACTCGGTGGGGTGAAGTATCGTCCCGTCTGGGTCTGGAGGCCTGATGTTCCGCAACACGATGCCTCGGTATGAGGTGCTGTCCGAGGACGCCATGAGCAAGCTCGACAACGGGTGGCGCCGGCTGGTCACCGAGATCGGGGTCGAGTTCATGTCCGAACGAGCGCTGGCCCTGTTCCGCGAGGCCGGGCAGAAGGTCGTCGACAACACTGTCTTCCTCGACCCGGACTTCGTCCTGGCCCAGGTGGCCAAGGCGCCTCGGGAGTTCGACGTACACGCGCGCAACCCGGAGAACTCCGTCCACATCGGTGGCGACGCGATGGCCTTCGGGGCGGTCTACGGCCCGCCGTTCGTCAGGGCGGGCGACGTGCGACGCGACGCCACGATGGAGGACTTCCGGAACTTCTCCAGGCTGGCGCAGTCCTTCCCGGCGCTCGACTCGGCAGGTGGCGTCGTCTGCGAGCCGAACGACACGCCGCTCGACTCGCGGCACCTGGACATGACGTACGCGCTCCAGACGCTGACCGACAAGATGTACATGGGCAACGTGGTCTCCGGCCCGAACGCCGTCGACACGATCGCGATGGGCTCGATCCTGTTCGGCGGGCGCGAGGTGATCGAACAGAACCCGGTCTCGATCTCGCTCATCAACTGCAACTCACCGCTGCGCTGGGACGACCGGATGCTGGACGCGCTGTTCGAGTACTCGGCCGCCAACCAGCCTGTCGTGCTGACGCCGTTCATCTTGATGGGCGCGATGTCGCCGGTGACGATTCCTGCAGCCCTGGTGCAGCAGATGGCCGAGGCGCTGTCGGGCATCGCGCTGAGCCAGCTGATCCGGCCGGGCTGCCCGATCATCTTCGGGTCGTTCCTGTCCAACATCGACATGCAGTCGGGGTCGCCGGTCTTCGGTACTCCGGAGTCGGCCATCGGGCTGTTCTGCACCGGCCAGATCGCGCGGCACTTCGGGCTGCCGTTCCGCTCCGGGGGAGGGCTCACGTCCAGCCAGGTCCCTGATGCCCAGGCAGGCTACGAGGCGGCGATGACGATGATCCCGACGTTCCTCGCCGGTACCAACTGGGTGATGCACTCTGCCGGCTGGCTCGAAGGCGGACTGGTTGCCGGCTTCGAGAAGTTCATCGTCGACATCGAGCTGCTCCAGATGCTCAAGGTGGAGTTCACGCCGCTCGAGATCAATGAGGACACCCTCGCCTTCGGCGCACACGAGGAAGTCGGGCACGGTGGCCACTTTCTCGGGGCGATGCACACGATGGAGCGGTTCCGTACCTGCTTCTACCGTCCGCTGCTGTCGTCCTCGGACAACTACGAGCGGTGGATGCGCAACGGTGGCAACGACACCGCCGCCCGGGCCACCAAGATCTACAAGGCCAAGCTGGAGGCATATACCGAGCCGCCTCTCGACGATGCGATTCGCGCCGAGCTCCAGGAGTACGTCATCCGCCGACGCGCCGAGCTCGGCGACTGACCCGCCTCCGTGACCGGATGCTGACAGCCCAAATGTGGGCGTAGTGTGCCCGATGTGAGTGCCGTTCGGGTTGACACGCCAACCGAACCAGGTGATGAACCCGACATAGCCGAGTTGTTACCAGCCGTGCGTCGATTCGTCCGCTCACGCGTCGCGGACCACTCCTACGCCGAGGATCTCGTGCAGGAGACGCTCGCCCGGGTTCTCGCCGCCTCCGGTCGGGTCGAGCGCGAGATGCTCGAGACCTACGCCATCGTCACCGCACGGAACCTGGTTGCATCCCTGTGGAAGGAGCAGGATCGGCACCGGAGAAACCGGCACCGAGTCGTCGACCTTCGACCACCGGGCGCTCCGGACGAGGGGCTGCTCCGGGACGAGGAGCGCCAAGCTGTCGCCCAGGCGCTCACCCGGCTGTCCGGCAAGGAGCGGCACCTGCTGCTGGCCCATGAGCTCTCGGGTCAGGACACCCGGTCGCTGGCCGAGGAGGTCGGGTCGACGGCGGGCGCGGTCGCCGCGCAGCTGCACCGGACGCGGGCCCGGGCCCGCGTGGAGTACCTCCTGGCCTCGAACAAGCTGACGCCGGCCACCGACCTGTGCCGGCCCGTTCTGTTGGCCCTGTCGAGCGGCGACCGGCGCCGCCAGCGCGAGGTGGACGTGCGCCGCCACCTGCTGGAATGCGACTTCTGCGGTGGCCTCAAAGACCAGCTGACCGGTCGCAACCACCAGCGCGACGACGAAATCCACTTGCCCATCCGCACCGACGCCGATGTGGTGGTCGCCCGTCAAGGTGTTCGCGCTCTCGCGGCAAGAGGCGGTTTCGCCAGGACCGACCTGACCGTGATCGCGACGGCCGTGTCGGAGGTTGCGCGCAACATCGTCCGGTTCGCCGAGGTGGGCGAGATCGTCGCGGAGCTCGTCGCCGAGCCGCGATCGGGTCTGCATATCGTGGCGCGCGACAGGGGCCCTGGAATCTCAGACATCGACGAGGCTCTCGTCGACGGATACAGCACCTATCGTGGGTTGGGCCTGGGCCTGCCAGGAAGTCGTCGCTTGATGGACGAGTTCACCATCGTCTCGGAGCTGGGGCGTGGCACGACAGTGACGATGACCAAATGGCTGCAGAAGGGATGATCATGGACGACGACTCAACTGTCTCAGCGGAGGTCTCAGCAGATTTCCCGCCACTCGACGGCCAGGATGAGGACAAGCTGCTGCCTCAGCTGGTGGCGCACCTGCGCCAGCATCGGACCAAGCTTCGGCAGGAGTGGGCGAGCCGGATCCACGACTCCGACCTCCTGGGGGCGATGACCCAGCAGGAGATGGCGACGGAGACGACGTCGGTATACGACAACTATGTCGAGGTCCTCGAGACCGGATCCGTCGATGCCCTCCAGCAGTATGCGCGCGACCTGTCCGAGCGGATCATCCCGCGAGGAGTCGAGACGCACGAGGTCGTCGGCATCGTCTTGCTGCTGCGCGACGTGCTGGCACGGTCGCTGTTCGAGAAGTACCAGCAGGACTTCGCGCTTCTCAACCGCGTTCTGGACGCCTATGAGCCCGCGGCGAACCGGATCGCCAACACCGTCGCCGTCAGCTTCGTGGACGAGCGCGAGCGCGTCATCCGCAAGCAGCAGGACTCGATCCGTGAGCTGTCGACTCCGGTGCTGCCCGTGCGTGAGCGCTTGCTCATCATGCCGATGATCGGGGTTCTCGACAGCGAACGGGCCCGGCAGCTGACGGAGCAGCTCTTGACCGGCATCCGCACGCATCGGGCCAAGGTCGTCGTCATCGACGTCACGGGGGCGCCCGAGGTGGACGAGGCGGTAGCGAACCACCTTGTCCGCACGGTCGACGCCTCGCGTCTGATGGGAGCCAGCGTCATCATCACCGGGCTGTCGCCTGAGATCGCCCAGACACTTGTCACCATCGGAGTCGATCTGAGCAAGATGAACACGATCGGCGACCTTCAGGGTGGGCTCGAAGAGGCCGAGCGACTCCTCGGCTACTCCGTTCGCCAGCCGTCGCAGTCGAGCGGCTAGTGGACGTCCCGGGACCCGCACTGGTCTCTGTTCTGCGGCAAGGCCAGTACCTGATCGCATCGATCCACGCCGCGCTCGACGACGCCCAGATGATTCGCTTCCAGCAGGACCTCATCGACCAGATCGGGCGGTACCGCTCTCGTGGCGTCATCATCGATGTCGCCGCGCTGGACGTGCTGGACTCGTTCGGCTCACGGACGCTGCGGAACCTGGCCGAGATGGCTCGACTGCGAGGGGCCCTCACCGTGATCGTAGGCATCCAGCCTGACGTCGCCTTTGCCATGGTCGAGCTGGGTATGGGCACCGGCTCGGTGGAGACGGCGTTGGACCTGGAAGAGGGTCTGGAGTACTTGAACGGTCATTTGGCTCAGACGTCTGGGTCATCTCACGTGGACGTCGCGAGATCTGGGTGAGTGAGCTCGAGAAGATCCGGCGAGACTATCGCGCCGCGTTTCTGGGCTACCTCGGTCATCGTGATGAGGCGCCGCTCAACAGCGGGTACCAACTGGGCCGAGCTGCGGTGTCCCAGGGGCTGAGCCTCCTGCAGATCACGCAGCTGCACCACGAGATCCTTGCGGAGGTGCTCGAGGACAGCTCGCACGAGGACCTCGCCGCGACGGCGACCGCCGCGTCCGACTTCCTGCTCGAGGTGCTCGCCACCTACGACATGACCCAGCGGGGTTTCCTGGACCGCACCGGATCTCCTGATACGGCCTGCTGAAGCTGTCAACCGGCGGGTAACGCATGTCCCCACGAGTCGGTCGAGGTCACCGGACTGCGATGCCGCGTCATGCGCGCGAGTCGGAGGCGTCTCTCCCTGTGAGTCCGGTCTCCCTTCCTGCACCAGCGGAGGGAGACCGCCATGAGCGGGGTTCGGCCTGGAGGTTTGCTGTGTTCGAGACACGACTGCTGTCGACCTGGACTGCAACGTGCGGCGACTCGCGGAGGCTGCCGTGTCTGTGATCCTCGTGGGCCTCGTCGATCTCGTCGTCATCGGCTGTCTGGGCTGCCTGCTGTGGTCGCTGCTCGGGCCCGAAGTCGGCGTCGCCCGAAACCAGGTCGGCCGGCTCGGCGATCGCCGGGCGGGATCGCACCCGCGGGTGTCCACGCCCGAAGCCAACGCCTGGTGGCGTGACGATGACTGCGGTCCTCAGCGGGCCGCATCGACCGAATCGACCGGACGGACCCCATGACCACCTCCACGACTCGACCAGGCAGCCGGTGAGGACCCTGGCCGCTGTTGGCCCGCGTCATGACGAGGGTGCTACGGCGTCTACCCACCGACAACCGTCATCACGCCATTGCACCGCACACCGGACAGGACTACGAGTGATCGACCAAAGCCAGATCGAGCGGGTACGAGGTGCCGACGCCTACAGCAGCGACGGGGAGCACATCGGGACGGTCGTGCACCTCTTCTCCCGGGACAACGTGTGCGAACCGGCGTGGGCGACTGTACTGACCGGCCTCTTCGGCGCCAGCGCCAGCTTCGCCCCGTTGTCGAACGCGACGCTGTCGCAGGGTCGGCTGAACCTCGCCTACGACATGGACATGGTGATAGGCGCGCCCCGGGTGGCCTCGGTCGTTCCGTTGTCGGTGGAGAGGGAGCGTGAGCTGTACGCCTACTACGGGCTCGAGTACGCCGGTGGGGGAGACCAGCGGGAGAGCAGCCTGCACCGGCACCTGGTGGTGGAGCACGATGGCCAGGTCGTCTGCTCGGCCGAGGTGACGATCTTCGGTCACGGCGTCACGTCGGCAATGGTGTCGTTGCACTCGGAGTCCGGACAGATCCCACCTGGCAGTAGGGGGCGTCTCGTTGACAAGGTTCTGGCCCTGCCCGAGCTGCAGCGCGGCGCCCGGCTGGAGGCGTCGGTGCCTCGCGGTGACGAGGAGTTCCTGGTGCGGCTGCAGGAGCGGTGTGATCGCCTCGCCACCCGCATCGCCGGCGTCACGGTGCTGGTGACGGCGGAGCTGACGGCGGGACCCTTCGGTGCGCAGAGTCTGGCCACGACCACGGGCCATTAACGTCGTTCGAACCTCCGTGCACGCGCGAGGCCATACCCTGGACTGACAGGTCAACGGGGGATGGACATGAAGCGCTCGATCGTCGCAGCGGGCTTCGGCGTGGTCGTGGTGCTGCTGA
>JBBSET010000002.1:0-102998 GCA_038239485.1 Propionibacteriales bacterium | reverse complement strand
CCGATGACCCAGCACGTCGAGTGCGTGGCGGTTCTCCGCCCGCGCCCGACGGGCCAGCTACCTCGCTATCGTGTATCTTGATATCAAGATATATTGAAGGACCCTACCTGGCTCGCATGTTGTCCGATGCTGGGCGAGGATTGCCTCAACGACCCGTGTGCGAAGGAGCCAGCTATGAGCCCAGTCGACAGTTTCGGTGCCAAGGGCACACTCGAGGTGGGCAGTTCGTCCTACCAGATCTACCGGCTGTCCGCCGTGTCCGGGGACGATCTCGACGTGGCGAGCCTGCCGTTCAGTCTCAAGGTGCTGCTCGAGAATGTGCTGCGTACCGAGGACGGGGCCAACATCACCGCGGATGACGCCCGGGCGATAGCCGGCTGGGACGCCGAGGCCGACCCGAGCCAGGAGATCCAGTTCACGCCGGCCCGGGTGATCATGCAGGACTTCACCGGAGTGCCCGCCATCGTCGACCTGGCCACGATGCGCGAGGCGATGAAGGACCTCGGAGGCGACGCCGCCAAGATCAACCCGCTGGCTCCGGCCGAGCTGGTCATCGACCACTCCGTGATCGCCGACGTGTTCGGGACCTCGGCCGCCTTCCAGCGCAACGTCGACTTCGAGTACCAGCGCAACCGCGAGCGCTACCAGTTCCTGCGCTGGGGCCAGGGCGCGTTCGCCGACTTCAAGGTCGTGCCGCCCGGCACCGGGATCGTCCACCAGGTCAACATCGAGCACCTGGCCCGGGTGGTGTTCACCCGCGACGTCGACGGCGAGACGTATGCCTACCCCGACACCTGCGTCGGCACCGACTCGCACACGACGATGGTCAACGGGCTCGGCGTGATTGGCTGGGGCGTCGGCGGCATCGAGGCCGAGGCCGCGATGCTCGGCCAGCCGGTCTCGATGCTGATCCCACGCGTGGTCGGCTTCAAGCTGTCCGGTCAGCTCCCCGAAGGCGCGACCGCCACCGACCTGGTGCTCACGATCACCGAGCGGCTCCGGCAGCACGGCGTGGTCGGGAAGTTCGTGGAGTTCTACGGGCCCGGGGTCGCCGCCGTGCCGCTCGCGAACCGCGCCACCATCGGCAACATGTCGCCGGAGTACGGCTCGACCGTCGCCGTCTTCCCGGTCGACGACGAGACGCTGAAGTACCTGCGCCTGACCGGCCGCGACGACGACCAGGTCGCGCTGGTCGGGGCATACGCCCGGGAGCAGGGACTGTGGCACGACCCCGAGGTCGAGCCGCGCTATTCCGAGTACCTCGAGCTCGACCTGTCGGTCGTGGTGCCGTCCATCGCCGGCCCGAAGCGTCCCCAGGACCGGATCTCGCTGTCGGCGGCGAAGGAGAGCTTCCGCTCGGTGCTCGGCGAGTACGTCGACGAGCACGAGGCCGAGGAGAACGGCTACGACGAGGCGGAGGCAGAGTCCTTCCCGGCCAGTGACCCGCCCTCGTACCACGGCGACAACGGCTCGGAGCCGCCCCACGGCGCCGGGCTCGAGTCCGGGAAGCACCGCGGCCGGCCGAGCAAGCCCGTCAGCGTCACGCTCGAGGACGGCTCGTCCTTCGAGGTCGACCACGGGTCCGTCGCGATCGCGGCCATCACGTCGTGCACCAACACCTCGAACCCCTCGGTCATGATCGGCGCCGCTCTGCTGGCCAAGAACGCCGTCGACAGGGGCCTGGTCAGCAAGCCCTGGGTGAAGACCTCGCTGGCGCCGGGGTCGAAGGTCGTCACGGACTACTTCGACCGCTCCGGCCTCACGCCGTACCTGGAGAAGCTGGGCTTCAACCTGGTCGGATACGGCTGCACGACCTGCATCGGCAACTCCGGCCCCCTCATCCCCGAGGTCAGCGCGGCCGTCAACGAGGCCGACCTGGCCGTCGTGGCGGTGCTGTCGGGCAACCGGAACTTCGAGGGCAGGATCAACCCCGACATCAAGATGAACTACCTGGCCTCGCCGCCGCTGGTCGTCGCCTACGCGCTGGCCGGCTCGATGGACGTCGACCTCTACAACGAGCCGCTCGGCCAAGATCCCAGCGGCAAGGACGTGTTCCTGTCCGACATCTGGCCGTCGCCGGCCGAGGTCGAGGAGATCGTCACCAGCGCGATCACGTCGGACATGTTCGCGAAGGACTACGCCGACGTGTTCGCCGGCGACGAGCGGTGGCAGTCCCTCCCGACCCCGGAGGGCGACACGTTCGCCTGGGACCCCGAATCGACCTATGTGCGCAAGCCCCCCTATTTCGACGGGATGCCCGCCGAGCCCGACGACGTGGAGGACATCTCCGGCGCTCGCGTGCTGCTCAAGCTCGGCGACTCGGTCACCACCGACCACATCTCGCCGGCCGGCTCGATCAAGAAGGACTCTCCCGCTGGGACGTACCTGTCCGAGCATGGTGTCGAGCATCGCGACTTCAACAGCTACGGCTCGCGGCGCGGAAATCACGAAGTGATGATCAGAGGCACCTTCGCCAACATCAGGCTCCGCAACCAGCTCGCGCCGGGCACCGAAGGCGGCTTCACCCGCAACTTCGCCGGCGACGGCGAGGTCACGTCGATCTACGACTCTGCCGCGGCGTATGCCGACGAGGGCACCTCCCTGGTCATCCTGGCCGGTAAGGAGTACGGCTCGGGCTCGTCGCGCGACTGGGCTGCCAAGGGCACCGCGTTACTCGGCGTCAAGGCGGTGATCGCCGAGTCGTACGAGCGGATCCACCGGTCCAACCTGATCGGGATGGGCGTGCTGCCGTTGCAGTACCCCGAGGGTGAGAACGCCGATTCGCTGGGCCTGACGGGGGAGGAGACCTTCGACATCAGCGGTGTCATCGAGCTCAACGACGGCCGTACCCCCGCCACGGTCAAAGTGACGGCGAGCATCGGCGGGGAGCCGGTCAGCTTCGACGCGGTGGTCCGGATCGACACGCCGGGGGAGGCCGGCTACTACCGCCACGGCGGCATCATGCAATACGTCCTTCGCAGCCTGCGCAAGAGCTGAGGCCGTGGCGAGATCACATACGTGGGAGAGTCTGCGCGAGCTCACCACCAGGCGGCAGTTCCCCCGGGTCAGCGGCACCGACCAGGCGGCCGTCGTCTCGTTGGTCGGGGCTGTCGGACCCATCCAGTCGCAGGCGCCGCGGGCCCCGTTCCTCACCGTCTCGTCGAGGCTCCCGGGAGCGACGAACGCGACGCTGGTGGCCGCCTACGATTCCACTCAGCTGGTGCGGTCGACGAGCCTGCGTGGCACCGTGCACACCTCGGTCCGCGAGCAGCACGGCTGGCTGGACTCGGTGTCGCGGCGAGCCTCGGCGAACCTGTGGCGCCGGACGTTCTCGCTCTCGGCCGCCGACCTGGACCGGCTCCGTGCGCGTATCGAGGAGCTGACTGCCGACGGCTGGGTGACCCACGCCGACCTCCATGAGCGCGTGGCCGGGTGGCTGGCCCGCGAGGGCTTCGACCAGGCCGTGGCGGCCAGCCGGGAGGGCGTCGGGTTCGCGCTCTTTCGTGGCCACAGTGCGCTGCTCCGGCGCCCGCTGACAGGCGGCTGGCACCAGCAGGGGCGCTACGGATACCGAACGGCGGCCATCGTGCTCGGCGACCCGCAGGTCGATGCTGATGAGGCCACCGCGCGGTTGGTCCGGCAGCATCTGGCGGCGTTCGGTCCCGCCACCCGCCACGACGTGGCGTGGTGGAGCGGCGACGGGCTGCGCCGGGTGGACGCCGTCGTGCAGAGCCTCGGCGACGAGGTGGTCTCGGTCCCTGGACCGGATGGGCTGGACTATCTCGACCTTGCCGAGCCTCCGGTCGACGGGCTCGGCGATCCGGGGCTGCGGCTGGTACCGGAGTACGACGGTCTGCTGCTCGGATACGCGCCCGCGGGTCGGAGCCGGTTCGCCGACAGCAGGGTCATGACGCTTGCGTGGAACCGGGCGAACGGCGTCCACTCGCCCACCGTGCTCGTCGACGGCAAGCTGCGGGGGACATGGCGGCTCTCGGCGGCAGGTCGGGCCAGTCGGGTCGAGGTGACGATGCTCGCGGGGGAGCGGCTGCCCACCGAGGACGAGGTCGGCGGCCAAGCTGAGGCAGTGTCAGCCGTGCTCGCGGTAGGGATCGACGCGGTCGAGGTCAGGGCGGCTGAGGCGTGAGGGCCTGACGGAGGCGGTGGGCGTACGCCTCCTGCTCGGCCTCGTCGGCGTACCGCGTCCGGGGCCAGAAGAAGCCGCGCAGGCCGTCGCCCTTGGTGCGGGGCACCACGTGCACGTGGACGTGCGGGACGGACTGCGACACGGTGTTGTTCATCGCGACGAAGGACCCTTGCGCCGACAGGGCCGACACCATCGCGGCCGCCACCGAACGGGCACAGGTGAAGAGGGGCGCGACCAGGCGGTCCGGCAGCTCGACCAGCGTGGGGATGTGGTCGCGCGGCACGATCAGCACGTGCCCTGTGAAGACGGGTCGTGTGTCGAGGAACCCGACCGTCTCCGACGTCTCCACGACGATGGAGGCGGGCTCCGCGCCCGCGATGATGCGGCAGAACAGGCAGGTCACCTGAGGAACCTATCCCGGTGGTCCCGCGGGTGGTCGCAGGCACCCATTCTCAGTCGAACATGTGTTCGATGAGGTGGTAGCCTGCGGGCATGACGGTAGCGTTTCGCCCGCCGGGTTGGCCGGAGCAGGTTCGCCCGCCGGGTGCGCCGTGGTGGGAGGACACCGCCATCAGCTGGCTGCTCGACCAGTGCCCGCCCGACTACCGGATGTATGCCGGCCTGAAGCGGCATCCTGTGGTGCTCGCCAGGTTCACTGCGCTGCATACCGAGGCGAGCATCCAGGCAGCCCAGCGTGGCATCTCAGAGGCGCGGACGAGCCTGCGCGAGGTGTTGCCCAGCGAGTCTGTCGAGGGCGCCATCGCGATGTGGGAGCGCGAAGGCGCACGACTGCTCAGGGTCCGCCGCGCAGTGGGCCTGATCGAGGAGGCGTTTCGTGGCAAGGAGTTCCGGATGCGGCTCTGACCGGGCAGGGGGTGCGATGATCGCCCCGTGCCGAACAGCGTGACCGACCTCCTCGCCCTGCTCGAGCTCGAACAGCTCGAGGTCGATCTCTACCGGGGCCGTCAGCCGGACACCGCTTTGCAACGCGTCTTCGGCGGTCAGGTGGCGGCCCAGGCGTTGCGTGCCGCTTGTCATACGGTGCACGAGGATCGGGCCGTACACTCCTTGCACTCGTACTTCCTGCGGCCGGGCGACACCGCCGTGCCCATCGTCTACGACGTGGAGCGGATCAGGGACGGGAGGTCGTTCTCGACCCGCCGGGTGATGGCCCGCCAACACGGCAAGCCGATCTACTACCTGACGGCGTCGTTCCAGCTCGACGAGCCCGGCTTCGAGCACCAGGACGAGCTGCCTGCCGCACCCCCGCCCGAGGACTGCCCCACTCTCGGAGACGTCGTTCGCAAGATGAGCGGCCGCGACGACGACCGGTCCTGGGAGCGGGAGTGGGCCGCTCTGGACGTCCGCTACGCCGGCGACTCACGGGTCGGAGGAGAGCTGCCCGCCGGCTCAGAGCCGGCCAGGGCCCAGATCTGGATCCGGGCTGCCGGAAAGATGCCGGCCGACCCGGTCACCAACACATGTGTCCTCGCCTATGCGAGTGACCTGACCCTGCTCGGGGTGAGCCTGGTCCCGCACGAGGTGGTCATCTCGTCCAGGGAGCTGCGCCCGGCGTCCCTCGACCACAGCATGTGGTTCCACCGGCCCTTCCGGGCCGACGAGTGGATGCTGTACGACCAGCACTCACCGTCGGCGTCAGGGGGTCGTGGGTTCGCTATCGGCAGGGTCTTCAGCCGGGACGGCACCCTGATCGCGTCGGTCGCCCAGGAGGGTCTGATCCGACCGGTCGGGTCGCTGCGCAGCAGGCTGACCGGGGCTGTCGACGACAGGCACGGGCTGGTCGCGGAGGGCTGACCAACGGGCGCCCCACCCCGGCGGCTATCGGGCGCTGGCCCTCCAGGCCCCGAGGAGGGCGCTCTCCTGGTCTTCGCTGATTCCCCACCCGGGTACGACGGGGGGTTGCTCGTCCTGGATCCACTGCCAGGTGTCGGCGACCGTCTGCGAGAGCGGCCGCGGAGAGAGTCCGCTGGCGATCGCCTTGGTCGGATCGGCCGCCAGCACGCCCTCGGCCCTGCCCTCCGACCACAGTGGGAGGGACTGATGGTTCTGGCCCTGGGCGGTCAGCCAGTCCGGGTCCCCCCAGGTGAGGGTCGTACCGCTCGGACCGACCGCTCGTACGGTGGCGTCCAGGAGGTCGCCGAGCCCGAATGGCGGTGTCGGCGACGCACTGATATAGATACCTGCCTGCTGTTTCTCCGCGAGCGAGATCGTCCAGTCGGCCTGGTCACGCGCGTCGATCAACTGGATGGGGCTGTCGCGCGGCCCGGGCGCCAGCACCTCGCCACCTCTGGCGATCCGGCGTACCCACCAGGTGAAGCGCCCAGTGTGGTCATGGGGACCCACCACATAGGTGGGGCGGATCACCGTCAGCTTGTCCTCGCCGTAGGCGTCCTCCGCCTCGCGCTCGCAGAGCACCTTGAGGCCGCCGTACGTGTCGCCGGTGACGTCCTCGGTGCCCGGATCGTCGAGCTGCTGGAGGGCGGCGTCCTCGGTGTAGCCCGCTTCGACCGAGTCGGCGTACACCGAGACCGTCGAGACCAGCACGTGGTGCCCGCCGCGCTCTCCGAGGGCGTCGGCCAGCGCGTGGACCTGTCGAGGGACGTAGGCGCAGACGTCGATCGTAGCGTCGAACTCACGGTCGGACAGGACGGACAGGTCGCCGTCGCGGTCCGCGTGCAGCTGCTCGACCTCCTCGAACCCCGGCTCGACCGTCGTCCCGCGATGGAGGAGGGTGACGTCGTGCCCGTGCTCGATAGCCGCCAGCGTCATGGCCCGGCCGACGAACCTGGTTCCACCGATGAACAGAATGCGCATGGCTCGACTGTAACGAGCGTCCGCCCGGCGTGCCTCTCGGGCCGGATCGGGAAACCGCTGCCACCGGACAGCAGCGCGATCGGGGTTTACAGTGAAACGTGTTGGGGCTCCAGCGCGTCGAGTGCGTCGAGTGCCTGGTGTGACTCCTAGGGGGAGCGCGCAACCAGAATCGAGCAGGAGGAGCCGGATGCCGTCAGCATGGTTCCGATCGCGGTACGTGCTCGGCCTCGTGCCGGTGGCAATCGCGGCTGCCCTGCTCCAGGCTCCGCAGGCGGTCGCCATCAGAGCCCCGGTCGCGTCCGCCCGGCCGGACTTCCAGATGCCGTTCACGTGCGGTGATACCTGGGACGGCTCCACCCGCGCGTCGCACAGCCCGAGCCCGCTCGCGATCGACTGGACCAGGGACCAGAACGATCTCGGCCATGTGGTGGTCGCGTCGCAGTCCGGGACCGTGTCCTCGGTCGTCAACCTGCGGACCGCCAGCTACGGGCTCTACGTCGTCATCGACCACGACGCCGCCTGGTCGACCCTCTATGCCCATCTCGAGGCGGCGTTCGTCGTGCCCGGCCAGCGCGTCGACGAGGGTCAGCCGATCGCACTGTTGGGCAGCTCGGGCAACACCACCGGACCGCACCTGCATTACGAGCAGCGTCTCAACACCGACGACCGGCACGGTGTCTTCGACGAGACACGCTTCCACTACAACTCCTGGCTGGGCTCCAGGAACTGCCCCGACGCACCGGTCGTCGGAGACTGGCACGGCACCGGGCGCAGTGCGGTCGGCGCCTTCGGCCGACATGCGTCAACGGCTGTGTTGCGCGAGCGGTCCCGGTCCGGACAGGTCACGAAAGTTCCCTTCGGCATGCCGACCGACCAGCCCGCCGTCGGCGACTGGGACGGTAACGGGACGACCGATCCGGGTGTCTGGCGAACGACCAAACGCCTGTTCGTGCTCGAGGACGCCACCCACGGAAGGCAGTCGTTCCACTTCGGCAGGCGCGGCGACATCGCCGTGGTCGGGGACTGGAACGGTGACGGCATCAGTGACGTCGGGGTCTTCGATCCCGCCACGGCGACCTTCCGGCTGCGGGATGGGAGCGGCCATGTCACGCGCCAGCGGTTCGGGACGACCTCGAGCATCCCGATTGCCGGCGACTGGGACGGCGACGGCCGCTCGCAGGTCGGAGTCTACGACCCGGTGACCAGCACCTTCAGCCTGTGGATGCCAGCCGGCGCTACCAGGACGATCACCTTCGGGGCGCCCTTCTCGCTGCCCGTGGTCGGCTCGTGGAACAAGGACGACCGCAGCGATATCGGTGTCTGGGACCCGGCGACCGGGTTGTTCTCGAAGCGGCTCGGAGCTCACAAGACTCTGACGATCCGGTTCGGCCACCGCCGGTAGCCATGTCCGCGGCGATCGGCGCCCAAGCGGTCACAGCCGGGTGACGGATCCGACCAGGTAGGTGGCGGGAGGTCTGCGGGGGGCCGACGCGCTGGTTGTCGTCGCTCGCACGTCGAACCCGATCCGCTTCGCCTCGTCGCGTGCTCTGAACCGGACGGTCGACGGAAGCGCCAGCGGCGCCTTGAACTCCACGTCGACGCGGAACCGTTCGGGCAGCCGGGTCGCCAGCTCCGCCAGCGCTCTGGCCTGGGTCCACATGCCGTGCGCGATGTGGCGGCGGAACCCGAAAGGCCGGGCCGTCAGGTCGAAGAGGTGGATCGGGTTGCGGTCGCCTGACGCGGCGGCATACGTGCGCCCCAGCCCGCCCGGGAGCCGCCACGGTTCCGGCTCGACCACCTGGATATCCTCGGAAGGCGCCCCCGGCTCGGGCTGTTCGGCCTGGGGCTGCACCGGGGTGCCGCCGCTGTCTCCGCGGCTGAGGAAGACGCTCTCCTCGCGCCAGACGAGCTCGCCCGCCATCCGTGCCTCGCTGGCCAGGGTGACCTGGCGGCCACGACGATGCGCGCGCAGATCGGTGGCGTGCACGGACAGGTCGACGCTGTCCATCGGCGACAGGGCCCGCTCGCGGCGGATCGAGTTCGCGATGTGGATCATGCCGAGTGCCGGGAAGGGGAAGGTCGGTGCGGTCATCACGAGGAGATGGAGCGGGAAGACCAGGACGTGCGGATAGGCGGGTGGTACCGCCTGGTCCGAGGCGGCATACCCGCAGACCGCCCGGTACTCGGCCAGGTGGCCGCTGGACAACGACACACCCGAGACCGACACCCCCGCCGCCGTGAGGTCGTCGGTCGGCGGCGGTCGCCGCTGCCCTCGAAGCGGAAGCTGCGGCAGGGGCACGGCCGCCCGAAGGCCCTGGACGACGGCGCGGCCGTAGAGGGCAGGCAGGCCGGGTACTCCGCGGGACTGGCCGGCCACCCTCAGGCTCCGAGCAGGCTCTGGCCGCAGACGCGAACGGTATTGCCTCGGACTCCGCTCGAACCAGGGTGGGCCAGCCAGGCCACCGTCTCGGCGACGTCGACGGGCTGGCCGCCCTGGCTCATGGAGTTCATCCGTCGCCCCGCCTGGCGGATGACCAGGGGCAGCGATGCCGTCATCTGGGTCTCGATGAAGCCCGGTGCGACGGCGTTGGCAGTGATGCCGTCCGGCAGGCTTGTTGTGAGGGCGTCGACGAGCCCGATGATGCCCGCCTTGCTGGCGGCATAGTTGGTCTGGCCGAGGTTGCCGGCGATGCCGGCCATCGAGGACACGCCGACGACTCTCCCGTTGGCCCGGACGAGACGCTGCTCGAGCATCTCCTCCGTGATCAGCAGGGGTGCCAGCAGATTGACGTCGACGACCTGGTTCCAGCGCTCCGCCGACATGTTGGCGAGGCGCCGATCCCGAGTGATGCCCGCATTGTGAACGACGACGTCGACGCCGCCGGCCAGCTCGGCCACCCTGCGGGCGATCCGCTGCGGGGCGTCGACCGCGGTGATGTCCAGGCTGATCCGGTCGTCGATCTCGGTGGCCAGCTCCTCGAGCCCGGCCGCCGCCTGCGGTATGTCGACGCAGATGACCCGGGCACCGTCGCGATGGAGCGTCCTGGCGATGGCGGCGCCGATCCCGCGTGAGGCGCCCGTCACCAGGGCGACCTTGCCGTTGAGTGGCGTCTCGAGGTCGGCGCCGATGCCACGGTCCGCCGTGGGGTTCGAGATCCGGACGACCTGACCCGAGACGTATGCCGACTTGGCCGAGAGCAGGAAGTGCAGCGTCGAGGCCATCACGTCGGTTGCGTCCGGCTCGACGTACACGAGCTGCACGGTGGACCCGCGACCGACCTCCTTGCCCAGGGAGCGCGTGAACCCCTCCAGCGCGCGCTGCGCGATCTCGGCTGCGGCGGATCCGGCGATGCCCGGCCCGGCGCCGATGACCACGACGCGTCCGCAGCGCCTCAGCCGGCGAACCAGTGGGGAGAAGAACCCTTGAAGGCCGACCAGCTCAGCCGGCGAGGAGATCGAGGTGGCGTCGTAGACCAGTCCCGCGATGGTCCCATCCGCGGGCGGGGCGGTCAACGGCTCGACCCCAGTAGCGGCGATGGCGGCCACCGCCCCGCACTTCGCCGAGCCCTCGCCGCCGACGACGACCGGACCCCTGACGAGCGGGTCGCCGGGCGAGAACCTCCGCAGCGGCACCGGGTCCGGCAGGCCCAGCCGCTTGACGAGGAAGGCGCCGGGTGCTGTCCGGCTCAGGGCCTGGTATCGGTCGGCCATCGGTGACGTCCTCCTAGGGCGCGGCTGGCCACCCACCCTCGGCGAGTGGACGGTTCGGCAAAGGTAACTTGTCGGTTCAGACGCAGTCCACGCCGCGTGGCACAGCGCACGAGGTCAGGAGCAGCCGATGGTGGCAGTGTCTGTGACGGCTGGCGTGGTTCGGCGGGTCGCGATCGTCGGAGGCAACAGGATCCCGTTCGCCAGGGCGGGTTCGGCCTACGCGACGGCCTCGAACCAGGACATGCTCACGGCAGCGCTGGACGGGCTGGCGGACCGTTTCGACCTCGGCGGCCAGCGGCTCGGCGAGGTGGTCGCCGGAGCGGTGCTCAAGCACAGCCGCGACTTCAACCTCACCCGCGAGTCGGTGCTCGGCTCACAGCTGTCCTCCGACACGCCGGCGTACGACCTCCAGCAGGCGTGCGGGACCGGCCTGCAGGCCGTGATCGCCGTCGCGGACAAGATCGCCCTGGGCGTCATCGACGTCGGTGTCGCCGGTGGCGTCGACAGCGCCTCCGACGTCCCGATCGCCGTCAACGAGGGGCTGCGGCGGGTGTTGATCGAGCTCGCCCGCGCTCGGTCGCTGGCAGCCCGGCTGCGAGCCGTGGGTCGGCTCCGGCCCAGCCAGCTGAGGCCGGAGCTCCCGCGCAACGCCGAGCCGCGGACCCGGCTGTCGATGGGCGAGCATGCGGCGCTCGCCGCCGTCGAGTGGGAGGTGGGACGCGTCGAGCAGGACGAGGTCGCGCTCAGCTCGCATCACCGGCTGGCGGCTGCCTACGACGCGGGCTTCTTCGACGACCTGGTCACGCCCTACCGCGGGCTGACCCGCGACGAGAACATGCGACCGGATACGTCGCTGGAAAGGCTGTCGCGGCTCCGCCCCGTCTTCGGCCGGGGGGCCACAGCCACCATGACGGCGGGGAACTCGAGCCCCCTGACCGACGGGGCGTCCGTGGTGCTACTGGCCTCGGAGGCGTGGGCGGCAGAGCGGGGATTGGCGGTGCTCGGGTTCCTGACCGCGCACGAGACGGCGGCCGTCGACTACGTGGGTGGGCGCGAGGGCCTCCTGATGGCTCCTGCCTACGCCATGCCGCGGATGCTCGCCCGGGCCGGGATCACGCTCCAAGAGGTCGACTTCTACGAGATCCACGAGGCGTTCGCGTCGCAGGTGCTGGCCACATTGAAGGCGTGGGAAGACCCCATCTTCTGTCGGGCGCGGCTCGGACTGGACGAACCGCTGGGCGCGATCGACCGCGACCGGCTGAACGTCGTGGGCTCGTCGCTCGCGGCGGGCCATCCGTTCGCGGCGACGGGAGGGCGGATCGTCGCCACCCTCGCCAAGCTCGTCTCCGAACGGGCGGCGACCGGCCGGTCGGCGGACCACCGACAGTCAGTGAGGGGCGTGATATCCGTCTGCGCCGCCGGGGGCCAGGGGATCACGGCGATGGTCGAACGCTGACCTCGTACAGATGTGCGGCCGCACGCGGGAGGGGGCATGCGAAAATGGCGGGGTGAACCCGCTGTCGGCGTCGTCGTGACATCTGCGCCCGTCCCGTCGAGCTATGTCGCGCTCGGCGACAGCTTCACAGAGGGTCTGAACGACCCGGCGCCGGGCACGTATGGACGGTATCGAGGCTGGGCCGACCGCGTCGCCGAGGAGTTCGCCACTCGCGACCCCGGCTTCCGGTACGCCAACCTGGCGATACGCGGGCGCAAGATCGACGCGATCGTGGCCGAGCAGGTTGCACGCGCGATCGAGCAGGGTCCGGAGCTGGTAAGCCTGGCCGGCGGTACCAACGACGTGCTGCGCCCGAGGGTCGACCTGGACGCGGTCGGTCGCACGTTCGACGACGCGGTCCGCCGGCTCCGCCAGAACGGCTCGCAGGTGGTCCTCTTCCAGTCGGTGGACCCGAGCTCCCGTTCTCAGCTGATCGGCCGCACACTCGGCCGGGTCAAGGCGCTGACGACGATGGTCGAGGAGATCAGCGAAGACCACCAGTGCGTGCTCGTCCGCCTGTGGGGAGCACCGGCGTTCGCCCATCCGCGCGCCTGGAGCGACGACCGTCTGCACCTGTCATCGGACGGTCATGCCCGCGTCGCTGGTGCCGTCCTCGAGGCATTGGGCTTCGGTGACCATGCCTGGGCCGACGACTTCGGCGCATATGCCCTCGGCACCCGCCGCCAGCGGCTCCGCGCGGATGCCCGCTGGGGCCGGATGTACTTGGGGCCATGGGTGGGCAGACGGCTACGCGGTGTGTCGTCCGGTGACTCCCTGACCGCGAAGTACCCCCAGCTGGCCCCGGTCGCGTGGCTTCGCGACGATCCCGTCTCCGGAGGCCGCTCCTAGTCAGCTCCCGGCCAGATGGCTCATCCGATGTCACACGGCACGACGTTGATCTCACAGCGGGCCGCCTTGACGGAGGGGGCCTCTCCCGAGGGCCGATGTGCGCCCTGCTGCACAGTGTGCATCTCACCGCACACGTTCGGTCGGAGGACCGGGCCCGGAGGGCCAACGCCTGGACCGCACTTCCCGCCCCGCCCCGAGAGCGACCAGGGCCAGTCATTGGCCCGATTGGGTCCCCCCAAGTCTCACCTCCTAGCCCTTCGCGAGCTGGCGCACCGCGCCGATCGTGTCGGCCTCCTCCGCGGTCTTGTCGTCGCGGTAGCGCAGCACCCGCGCGAAGCGCAGCGCCAGCCCGCCGGCGTAGCGTCTCGACGCCTGCAGCCCGTCGAACGCGATCTCCACGACCTGCTCGGCCCGCACGTGGACGACATGTCCCTCGCGGGAAGTCTCCAGCTCAAGGAAACGTCGGGTCTGCCACGCGAGCATCTCGTCGGTCATGCCCTTGAACGTCTTGCCGAGCATGACGAAACCGCCGGTGTCCGGGTCTCGCGCACCGAGGTGGATGTTGGAGAGCGTGCCCCGGCGTCTACCGCTGCCCCACTCGACCGCCAGCACGACCAGGTCGAGGGTGTGCCGGGGCTTGACCTTGACCCAGCCGGCGCCCCGGCGGCCAGCGTCGTACACCGCGTCGAGCGCCTTCACCACCACCCCCTCCTGACCCGAGTCGACAGCTGCCGCGAAGAAGGCGCGGGCGGCCTCGACGTCGGAGGTGACCAGCCGGGGCACCACCGACGGCGACGGTGCCACCCCGTCGAGCCGTCGCAGCCGGTCCGCCAACGGGAGGTCCAGCAGATCCTCGTCGTCGACAAGGATGCAGTCGAAGAAGAACGCCGTGACGCTGGTGGTCAGTGGGGCGGAGATGTCGAGTCGGCTGGCTGTGCGGGAGGCGGTCTCCTGGAACGGCCTGGGACGCCCGTCCGGAGTCAGGGCGATGGCCTCCCCGTCGAGGATCAACCGGTCGGCCCGACAGCCGCGGACGGTGTCGACGACCTCGGGCAGCCGGTCGGTGATGTCGTCGAGGCTGCGGGTGTAGAGGCGGACGACCTCGCCGTCCTTATGTGCCTGGATGCGGATCCCGTCGAGCTTGATGTCGATGGACACCTGGACGCCGGCGCCGACCTTCTCCAGCGCCGCGTCGATGTCCGGCGCCGTCGACGCCAGCATCGGGCGTACCGGCTGGCCGACCTCCAGGCCGAAGGCCTCCACCGCCCGCACGCCTCCCGTGAGCGCCGCGGAGGCAACCGGACCCGTCGCTCCGCGGAGCATCACCGCACGCCTGATCACCGGCAACGGAACCGACGAGGCCACCGACAACGCATCGAGCATCGTCGAGTCCAGCGCCCCTTGCCTGATCTCGCCGGAGATCAGGGCACGGAGGAAGGACTGCTCGGAGACGGTGGCCTTGGCGAACAGCCCGGCCACAGCCTGCGACCGGGCCGCCGCCGAACCTGCCCCGGCCAGGTCGCTCACGCGGCCGAGCTCGGCGTCCACGTCGAGCAGCGACAGGGTCGGCTCGGCGGCAGGCTCGGGAAGGGACCTCAGCAGTGCCCAGCCGATGCCCGTCCTGCGCTGCCGGACCTCACCGGCGAGGTACGCGACGGCGATCTCGACGTCGGCCGGCCCCGCCTGCGTGAGCAGCGCCGCAAGCGCCTCGCGTTTGGCAAGCCGCGAGGGGGTCGCCGCCACCTCCGAGGAGGTCGCGACCAGGGTGTCCAGGAGCATGGAGGAGATTGTGCCGCCTGGCACCGACAGCCGCGTGGGACCGGAACTGTCCCGGCCGCCGGTTAGCCTGTGGCGATGACGTCGACGCTCCTGGCCAGGCACCGGGTCTGGCGGCCGGGCTGGCCATGCGAGCCGCTCGACATCCTGCGCCCGCTCCGGCGTGGCGGCGCCGACCCCACCTTTCGCAGCGACCGCGACGGCACGGTCTGGCGGGCCTCGATGACGCCGGCCGGGCCGGTCACCCTGCGGATCGTCCCGCGGCGCCACAGCGGGGAGATCGAGCTGGAGGCCTGGGGGCCCGGTGCCGACTGGATGCTCGAGCAGGCCCCCGACCTGCTCGGAGCATCCGACGACATCACCGGCTTCGAGTCGTCCTACCCGAGGGTCCGCAGGGCCTGGGCGCTCAACCCGCACTGGCGCGTACCGCGCTCGGGACTGGTGCTCGAATCGCTGGTCGCCGCCGCCATCGAGCAGAAGGTCACCGGCAAGGAGGCCTGGTTCGGCTGGCGTCGGCTGCTCAGCCGGTTCGGCGAGCTCGCCCCCGGTCCGGCCGGCGAGCGAGGGATGCGGTGCCTGCCGACAGCGGCAGGCATCGCCAGGATCGCGTCGTGGCAGTGGCTGCAGTGCTCGGTCGACGGAGCAAGGTCGCGGACGATCGTGCGGGCGAGCCAGCTTGCGGGCGCCCTGGAGCGCACCCTCGACCAACCGATGGCCGAGGCGGATCGGGCGCTGAGATCGGTGCCGGGGGTAGGCGTCTGGACGTCGGCTGAAGTACGGCAACGCGCTCACGGCGATGCCGACGCTGTGAGCTTCGGCGACTACCACGTGGCCAGGCACATCGGCTGGGCCATCACCGGCCAGGTGATCAGCGACGACGAGCTTCGCGACCTGCTCGAGTCCGAACGTCCGCACCGCTACCGGGTCCAGCACGTGATCACCACCCGGCTCGAGGGCGCTCCGCGGCACGGTCCGCGGATGGCACCGCGGCGGCACCTCCCGACGTGAGGATGTTCGCGGCTTGAGGCTCGGCGAACCCGGTGCGAAACTGCACCGCTCACGGGTCGCGAGGACTATCCTGCTTGGTTGTCTCCAGCCACCGCGGGCCGGACGGTGGGTCGACGGCCTTGGAAGGCGGCGATCGGGTCACCTGTGGGGAGTGCGACGAGTTCCTGTCTCAGGTGAGCGTCGCTGCAGAGAGCGGATCGGCTCTCCGCGCGGTGACAGTTCTCGCGGTGCCGGCCCGCAAAGCCGTAGCTGCTCTTCTGCAGGGCAGCTCAGAAGTCCACGTTCAAGAAGTGTCGGAGCCTGCCCGTAGGCTCTTTTGTCATGAGGCCAGTCAACGATCTCGCGCGCACCGTGCACCCCTTCGAGGTGGTCTCCGACTATGTCCCGTCGGGGGACCAGCCGGCCGCGATCGACCAGCTGGAGCGCCGGATCAACGCCGGCGACACCAACACCGTGCTGCTCGGTGCGACGGGTACGGGCAAGACCGCCACCGTGGCCTGGCTGGTCGAGCGGGTCCAGCGACCGACCCTGGTGATGCTGCCCAACAAGACGCTGGCAGCCCAGTTCGCCAACGAGCTGAGGGAGCTCTTCCCCAACAACGCCATCGAGTACTTCGTGTCGTACTACGACTACTACCAACCCGAGGCGTATGTCCCGCAGACCGACACCTACATCGAGAAGGACTCCTCGATCAACGAGGAGGTGGAGCGGTTGCGCCACTCGGCGACCTGGTCGCTGCTCACCCGCCGCGACGTGATCGTCGTGTCCACGGTCTCCTGCATCTATGGTCTGGGCTCGGCCGAGGAGTACATGAACCGGATGATCCACGTCGAGGTCGGCGCCGAGACCGACCGGGACGGACTGCTCCGCAAGCTCGTCCAGGTCCAGTACGCGCGCAACGACCTTGCGGCCACCCGCGGCACCTTCCGGGTGCGAGGCGACACCCTCGAGGTGTTCCCGGTCTACCAGGAGCTCGCCATCCGCGTGGAGTTCTTCGGTGACGAGATCGAGCGGCTGATGACACTGCACCCGCTCACGGGGGAGGTGCTCAGCGAAGAGAAGGAGATCTACATCGGGGCCGCCACGCACTACGTCACGGCGCCGGAGCGGATGGAGCGGGCCATCAGCGGCATCGAGGAGGAGCTCGAGCATCGCCTTGCCGAGCTGGATCGCAATGGGCAGCTGCTCGAGTCCCAGCGGCTACGCATGCGCACCAACTACGACATCGAGATGATGCGCCAGATCGGCACCTGCTCGGGCATCGAGAACTACTCTCGCCACACCGACGGCAGGGCTGCCGGCAGCGCCCCCAGCTGTTTGCTGGACTACTTCCCCGAGGACTTCCTGCTCGTGCTCGACGAGTCGCACGTGACCGTGCCGCAGATCGGCGGCATGTACGAAGGAGACATGTCCCGCAAGCGCACCTTGGTGGAGCACGGGTTCCGCCTGCCCAGCGCGATGGACAACCGCCCGCTGCGGTGGGAGGAGTTCCTTGACCGGGTCGGTCAGACGATCTACTTGTCGGCCACGCCAGGACCCTACGAGATGTCGCGCGTCGAGGACACGGTCGAGCAGATCATCCGCCCGACCGGGCTGGTCGATCCCGAGGTGATCGTCAAGCCCACCAAGGGCCAGATCGACGACCTGATCGCCGAGATCCAGGTCCGGTCCGAGCGAGGCGAGCGAGTGCTCGTGACGACGCTGACCAAGAAGATGTCGGAGGACCTCACCGACTATCTGCTCGAGAGCGGCGTCCGCACCCGTTACCTCCACAGCGAGGTCGACACACTGCGTCGGATCGAGCTGCTGAGAGAGCTCCGCCTCGGGCTGTACGACGTCCTGGTCGGCATCAACCTGCTGCGCGAGGGCCTCGACCTGCCGGAGGTGTCCCTGGTCGCGATCCTGGACGCCGACAAGGAGGGCTTCCTGAGGTCCGGCACGTCGCTCATCCAGACGATCGGCCGGGCCGCCAGAAACGTGTCCGGGCAGGTGATCATGTATGCCGACCGGATCACCGACTCGATGGAGCGCGCCATCGACGAGACGAACCGCAGACGCGCCAAGCAGGTCGAGTACAACACCGAGCGCGGGGTCGACCCGCAGCCGCTGCGCAAGCGCATCGCCGACATCACCGACATGCTGGCTCGCGAGGATGCCGACACCGCCGAGCTCCTGGGTGGCGGCGGGAGGCAGCAGTCCCGGGGCAAGTCGCCGGTGCCCGGGTTGTCGAGCAAAGCCGCGGGAGCGTTCGCCCACGGCCTCGCGGGCCTGCCGTCGCGCGATCTCGCCGACCTGGTCCAGCAGCTCACCGACCAGATGCACGCCGCCGCGGCCGAGCTCCACTTCGAGGTGGCGGCCAGGCTGCGCGACGAGATCTCCGAGCTCAAGAAGGAGCTCCGGCAGATGGTCGAGGCGGGTGCCCGGTGACCCGGTCCGAACTGCTCGCCTACTGCCTGGACTAGCCCGGAGCCTGGCAGGACGACCCGTGGGATGGTGACGTCGTGGTCAAGGTCGCGGAGAAGATCTTCGCCTTCCTGGGCTCAGCCGAGAGTGCCACGGTCGGAGTCAAGTGCGGGGCGAACCGGGACGAGGCCGACGAATGGCTGCTGCGGTATCCGGACGACGCCTCGGTGATGCCCTACATCGGCCGGTCGGGCTGGAACAGCTTGGCCTACTCCGGTGCGATCCCCGACGAGGAGATCATCGAGGCCGTCGGCGAGTCGTACGACACCGTGGTGTCCAAGTTGCCGAAGTCGCGCCGCCCCGGACTGACTCCCGCGGGCTGACTTGGCCGTGCCGCTCGCCTCTGCCACACTGACGGTGGTGTTGGAGGGGAGTATCCCTTTGGCAGCGGTGCCGTCATCACGGCGCGCAATCTGGTTGTGACCGACCAGGCGCCCGGTGCCGCTGGCCCGGACGTACGTTCGTCCGAGCGGGAGAGACCTCCGGAGTTCAGTGTGGTCGATGCAGCCTGCGGGCTGTAGCCACGAGCGTTCCGGAGAGGTCCCTGACATGCACGTCACGCCGTGGGTGTGGGGGATCACCATCGCCTTGACCAGTGCGTTCTTGATCTTCGATGTCCTGATCGTCGGCCGGCGCCCGCACGAGCCGCCGATGCGCGAGGTCGGCCGAGACCTGGCCTTCTACGTCGGCGCAGCCGTCCTCTTCGGGATCGGCGTCGTCTGGTTCGCCGGGACGCAGTCGGGAGGCGAATTCTTCGCTGGGTGGCTGACGGAGTACTCGCTGTCCGTCGACAACCTCTTCATCTTCATCATCATCTTGAACCGGTTCGCTGTGCCGAGGGAGCTTCAGCAGACGGCACTACTCGTCGGCGTCGTGCTGGCGCTGGTGATGCGGGGGATCTTCATCGGCATCGGCGCCGCCGCGATCAACCAGTTCAGCTGGGTGTTCTACCTCTTCGGCGCGTTCCTCGTCTACACGGCGGTGCGACTGGCGAAGGAGGGCCAGGAGCAGGCAGACGACTACCAGGAGAACCGGCTGATCGGATGGATGCGGCGAAAGTTCCCGTCGAGCACGTCGTTCGACGGCACCAAGCTGGTCGTCCGGGACGACGGCAAGCGGCTGGTCACCCCTATGTTGCTCGTCATGGTCACGCTGGGGACCACCGACCTCCTCTTCGCGCTGGACTCCATCCCGGCCATCTACGGGCTGACCGACCAGCCCTACATCGTCTTCACCGCCAACGTCTTCGCCCTGATGGGGCTGCGGCAGCTGTACTTCCTGATCGGCGGGCTGCTCGAGCGGCTGATCTACCTGTCGTACGGGCTTGCGGTCCTGCTCGGGTTCATCGGCGTCAAGCTGATCCTGCATGCGATGCACGAGAACGCGCTGGGGTTCGTCAACGGGGGACACTCTGTCGGGTGGGCCCCCGACATCCCGATCTGGGTGTCACTGCTGGTCATCTTGGGGACGCTCTCCATCACGACTGTCGCCAGCCTGCTCGTCCAGTCCCGTCGCGACCGCGGCTTGCCGGACGGCGACGTCCGCGACGCGGACAGCCGCTGACGCGTCAACCTCTCGCCGTTGTCATCGGGTCTGCTGTCCGCGCGCCTCTGCGGCGGTATGGGATCGCTAAGGCGATGATCTGGTGGACCCAGGCACAGATCACCTCGACCCGATCCGGTGCCGGTCCATCCAGGCGGCGCGGGCACCGTTGGCGACGTGGTCGAGACCGGCCTGCGCGCTCAGCCCCGACGACGTGCAGACGACGACGACGAAAGCCGGAGCGTCATCGGGATAGACGATGCCCGCGTCGTGGGAGACCCCCTCGACCCAGCCGGACTTGTGGGCCACCCGGGTGCCGGCGGGCAGCCCGGCGGGGATGCCGTCGTTGATCTGCTGGGCCGCGAGCACGGCCAGGATCTCGTCACACGACTCGCGGGCGGCCGCTGTACCGCCTACCAGCGCCTGCAGGGTCAGCGCCAGGTCATGGGCGGTGACGATGTTCTCCCGACCGGCGGCTCGGGCGGCACCGTCCTCGATGCCTCGAACCACCATGCTCTCGCGCGCGCCGACGGCGCCGAGTGCCGCGGCGACAGGCTCGAACCCCACCGCCTCGAGAAGCAGGTTGGTCGCGAGGTTGCTCGACCGTACGAGGGCACGGTAGGCCAGCCAGCGCAGTGAGGCCAGCTCGCCCTGTCGGCGCCAGGGCAGCGGGTCGCTGTCGTAGCTCTCGTTCAGCCCGAAGCATCCCGATCTGACAACCGATGCGAAGAGGTTGTGCACCACAACCGGGGCGTCGAGGTCGACCCGGCCCGCCTCAGCCTCCCGGAAGGCCGCGATCACGAGGGCCGTCTTCATCGTGCTCGCCGCGAGGTGGGGGGCGTGCTCGCGGTGGGCGACCATCTGGGGCCCCTCCACAGACCCCACCCAGAGCGAGTAGGAGCCGGTGCTCGGCAGCGAGGCGACGAAGAGGTCGAGCGAAGGAGCCGGCACCGGGCGATGCTAGTACGCCGGGCGGCGTCCTTGCGGTGTCGGCGCCGATACAGTGTGCGCCGTGACCCTGCTCGACCGGTTCTCCCTCGCAGGCAAGGTCGTGGTCGTGACGGGAGCGAGCTCCGGTCTTGGCGCCGGCTTCGCCCACAGCCTGGCCGAGTGTGGCGCGGACCTGGTGCTGGGAGCACGCCGCGGCAGTCGCCTCGACGCGGTCGCCGAGTCGGTCCGGCGGTCGTCCGGACGTCGGGTGGCGACCCGCGTCGTCGACGTGACCGTGCCGGCCGACTGCGACGCGCTGGTCGCGCTCGCGCTGGGGGAGTTCGGCGATGTGCACGCCCTCGTCAACAACGCCGGCCTCGGTACCGCCATCCCGGCGCGGCGGGAGACCCCCGAGCAGTTCCGTGCGGTCATCGAGGTCAACCTCGAGGGGGCGTATTGGATGGCCCAGGCCTGCGGGCGCGTGATGGGACCGGGTTCCAGCATCGTGAACATCTCCAGCGTGCTCGCCCTGATCAGGTCGTACGCTCCCCAGGCGGCCTACGCGGCGAGCAAGGCGGGCCTGATCGGGCTCACCCGTGACCTGGCCCAGCAGTGGAGCGCGCGGTACGGCATCCGGGTGAACGCCCTTGCGCCCGGCTACTTCCGCTCGGAGATGACCGACGCCATCCCGTCCGCGCTGCTTGAATCGTTCGTCGGCGACACCGCACTGCTGGGCCGAGTCGGTGAGCAGGAGGAGCTCGACGCAGCGCTGCTGTTCCTCGTCAGCGACGCGTCCTCGTACGTCACCGGAACGACGCTCGTCGTCGACGAAGGCATGTCGACGCGCTGAGTCCCGCCGTCAGGACCGGCGGGCGCACTCACCAGCCGCGAGCGCGCCACTCGCCCAGGTGCGGGCGCTCAGCGCCCAGCGTGGTGTCCTCACCGTGGCCCGGGTACACCCAGGTCTCGTCGGGGAGCCGGTCGTAGAGCTTGGACTCGACATCGTCGATGAGCGTCTCGAAGTCGGCCTGCGACCAGGTCTTCCCGACGCCGCCGGGAAACAGGCTGTCACCCGTCCAGAGATGCGGCGCTCCGGCGGGGTCGTCGTACAGCAGCGCGATCGACCCGGGGGTGTGGCCCACCAGGTGGATCACCTCCAGGTCGACGTCGCCGACCGAGACCACGTCCCCCCCTTCGACGGTCCGCTGTATCGGAACGGGGATACCCTCCGCGTCATCGGCCCCTGCGACGGTGAGCGCCCCGGTGGCCCGGACCACCGCACTCAGCGCACCCCAGTGGTCGGGGTGCTGATGGGTCGTGACGACGGTGGCGAGTGGCTGGCCGGCGATCACCTCCAGCAGCAGATCCGCGTCCGCGGCGGCGTCGATGAGCAGGGACTCGTCGGTGTTGCGAGACCGCAGCAGGTAAGCGTTGTTGTCCATCGGACCGACCGACACCTTGGTGATCATCAGGTCCTTGAGCTCCTGGACCGCCGCCTCGCCGGGCCGGACCTTGCCGTGATAGGTCACAGCCACACCCCCCGCTCCGGCAGGACACCCGAGTCCGCGTTGAGGCCGACCCCGTCCGTCCGTCCGATCAACCAGCCCAGCAGTGCCGGCGGTGGGCCGGAGATCTCCTCGCCGCCGCCCCCGATCACCCAGCGCCCCTCGTCGTCGTTACCGACGAGGACGCAGGCCGGCAGGTCGTCTCGCGTGGCGGAGCTCGCGGCGATGTCGGCGAGCAGGGCCTCCACGAAGTCCTCGGGCCAGTGTGCGAGCGTGTAGTCGAGGCCCAGGTCGAGGTGGTGGACCTCGACCTCGGTCCGGCGGAGGAAGGGGATGTCCGCGCCGGTGCCCTGCCTGTTGTGGCCTCCGTAGGTCAGCGGCCGCTCCCAGCCCCCGGCGTCCAGCTCTGCCAGTGCCGCCATGAACCGGATGTGCGACTCGTGCACGTCGGCCCGGAGGACGTCGGCAGACCGTCCCGCCTGCGCCTCGATGACAGCGTTGCGAGCCTCTCGACTGGGATACATCGGCGTGGGGATCCCGGTACGCGCCCAGGTGGTGAGGTTCACCATCGCGTCAGCGTTGCGGGCGATGTGGGTCAGGACGTGCCCGCGGCTCCAGCCCGGCAGGAGTGAGGGCCCGCGGACCTGGTCGTCGGACAGGTCGGCGATACTGTGCTCGAGCGCCTGCGTCGAGCTCCGCAGGCCCTCGATCTGGGTAGGGGTTTCGGCCGCCATGGGATGAACCTACCGCCTTTCAGTGCCCCAGCCCGATGCGCGATCATGGTCTGTGAGGACGCGCCGTCGCTGGTACGCGAGGGGTCACCGCCGGCTTGTCCGCATGAGTAGACTTGCGAACGTCTGTTCGAACGACGGGGTGCGCCGCCCCGCGAAAGGTGACCGGTGATCGATCAGCTCATCATTCGCGGGGCACGCGAACACAATCTCAAGGACATCTCCCTCGACCTCCCTCGGGACGCCATGATCGTCTTCACCGGCCTGTCGGGTTCCGGCAAGTCGAGCCTGGCGTTCGACACGATCTTCGCGGAGGGCCAGCGCCGGTACGTCGAGTCGCTGTCGGCCTACGCGCGCCAGTTCCTCGGGCAGATGGACAAGCCCGACGTCGACTTCATCGAGGGACTGTCCCCGGCGGTCTCGATCGACCAGAAGTCCACCTCGCGCAACCCGCGCTCGACCGTCGGCACCATCACGGAGGTCTACGACTACCTCCGCCTGCTGTTCGCGCGTGCGGGCCGCCCGCACTGCCCGGTGTGCGGCCGCGCGATCGCCCGCCAGACTCCACAGCAGATCGTCGACCGGGTGCTGGAGCTGGACCAGGGCTCCAGGTTCCAGGTGCTCGCCCCGATGATCCGCGGCCGCAAAGGGGAGTACGTCGACCTCTTCACGCAGCTCCAGACGCAGGGCTTCTCACGGGTGCGGGTCAACGGCGAGACGTACCCGCTGACGGATCCGCCGAAGCTCGACAAGCAGAAGAAGCACACCATCGAGGTCGTGGTGGACCGGCTCGCGGTCAAGGAGTCCGCCAAGCGTCGTCTCACCGACTCCGTCGAGACCGCCCTCGGACTGTCGGGCGGACTCGTCACGCTGGACTTCGTCGACCTGCCCGCCACCGACCCGCATCGCGAGCGGGTGTTCTCCGAGCACCTGGCCTGTCTGTACGACGACCTGAGCTTCGAGGAGCTGGAGCCACGCTCGTTCTCCTTCAACTCGCCGTTCGGCGCCTGCACGGAGTGCCACGGCCTGGGGACCAGGATGATCGTCGATCCAGACCTCATCGTCCCCGACGACACGAAGTCGCTCAACGAGGGCGCCATCGCACCTTGGGCAGCGGCCCACGTGGCCGACTACTTCGCCAGGCTGCTCGAGGCACTCGCCGACGAGCTGGGCTTCACGATGGACACGCCGTGGCGGGAGCTGTCCCGGCAGGCCCAGGAGGCGGTCCTCGGTGGCTACGCGGACAAGCTGCACGTGCGGTACAAGAACCGCTACGGGCGCGAGCGGTCGTACTTCGCCCACTTCGAGGGTGTCCTGCCCTACATCGACCGGCGCCACACCGAGGCCGAGAGCGACACCAGCCGGGAGCGGTTCGAGGGCTTCATGCGCGAGGTGCCGTGCCTGGCCTGCGACGGCGCAAGGCTGAAGCCGATCTCTCTCGCGGTCACGATCGCCGGCAAGAACATCGCCGAGATCAGCGCGATGCCCGTCGACGAGGCGTCGGCGTTCCTCGGTAGCGACCTCGACCTGACGGCCAGGGAGATCCAGATCGCCGAGCGGGTGCTCAAGGAGATCAGCGAGCGGCTGCGGTTCCTCCTCGACGTCGGCCTGGACTACCTCAGCCTCAACCGCCCCTCGGGCTCGCTGTCCGGTGGCGAGGCGCAGCGGATCCGGCTGGCGACCCAGATCGGCGCTGGGCTGGTCGGCGTCCTGTACGTGCTCGACGAGCCGTCGATCGGGCTCCACCAGCGCGACAACCATCGGCTGATCGAGACCCTGATCCGGCTGCGCGACCTCGGTAACACCCTGATCGTGGTCGAGCACGACGAGGACACGATCCGCCAGGCCGACTGGGCCGTCGACATCGGACCGGGCGCTGGCGAGCACGGCGGCCAGGTGGTCGTGTCCGGCCCCGTCGAGGACCTGCTGAACCATCCCGACTCGATCACCGGTGCCTACCTGTCGGGCCGGCTCGAGATCCCGCTGCCGGCCGTGCGCCGACCGAGGACACCCGGACGTGAGCTCGTCATCCAGAACGCCCGCGAGCACAACCTCCAAGACGTCACCGTGGGCTTCCCGCTCGGCTGCTTCGTGGCCGTCACGGGGGTTTCGGGATCGGGGAAGTCGACGCTGGTGAACTCGATCCTGTACGCCGCGCTGGCCAAGCGCATCTACAACTCACGCGAGGTGCCGGGGCGTCACCGCAGCATCACCGGCGCGGACAAGGTCGACAAGGTCATCCATGTGGACCAGTCCCCGATCGGCCGCACGCCACGGTCGAACCCGGCGACCTATACCGGGGTCTTCGACCACGTGCGCAAGCTGTTCGCCCAGACGCCCGAGGCGAAGATGCGGGGATACCAGCAGGGCCGCTTCTCCTTCAACGTCAAGGGCGGTCGATGCGAGGCGTGCTCCGGTGACGGCACGATCAAGATCGAGATGAACTTCCTGCCGGACGTGTATGTCCCGTGCGAGGTGTGTCACGGCGCCCGCTACAACCGCGAGACGCTCGAGGTGCACTTCAAGGGCAAGACGATCGCCGAGGTGCTCGACATGCCGATCGAGGAGGCGGTCGACTTCTTCGAGGCGATCCCGGCGATCGCCAGGCATCTGCGGACGTTGGTCGACGTCGGTCTCGGGTACGTCCGCCTCGGCCAGCCCGCGCCGACGCTGTCGGGCGGCGAGGCGCAGCGGGTCAAGCTGGCGTCGGAGCTTCAGAAGCGCTCGACCGGCGAGACCGTGTACGTCCTCGACGAGCCGACCACCGGGCTCCACTTCGAGGACATCCGCAAGCTGCTGGGTGTGCTGTCGCGGCTGGTGGACCAGGGCAACACCGTCATCGTGATCGAGCACAACCTCGACGTGATCAAGACCGCCGACTGGCTGATCGACCTCGGCCCCGACGGAGGCAACAAGGGTGGCCTGATCGTGGCCGAGGGAACGCCGGAGGAGGTTGCGCAGGTCGAGGCGAGCTACACCGGTCAGTACCTGAAGCCCATCCTGGCCGGGCGGGCCGGGCTGCCCGCCCGCAAGCGCGCCGCAGGCAAGCGTGCTGTGACCGAACGCGCGGTGACCACGACCTCGGCTAAGAAATCGGTCTCCGGCATGCCGCCGAAGAAGCGGGCATCCGCGTAGAAGATCCTGATCTGTCCCCAGCGTCAGAGGGTGCGGTACGCGCGGCCGCTGGTGCTAGCACTAACGGCCAATTGAACGAGTGCTGGCGTCTTTTACGCTGGGTGATGTGACCCCGCCAAGGCCAACCCCCCAGAGAGTGGACGACATGACCGAGAACGACGCAGTGGAAACCGTCAGCGCCGCCAACCGGCGAACGGTCCTTCGGGGAGCGCTGCTCGCCGGCGTCGCAGTGCCGTTGCTGGCCGCCTGCGGCTCGAACAGCCCGACCCACAGCGCCGCCCCGGCGTCGTCCGCCGGAGGCACCGGCGGCGGCACCTCCTCTGGCGGCGGGACCTCGACCGGCGGGGGGACCTCGACCGGCGGGGGGACCTCGACCGGCGGCGGGAGCACGTCGGCGTCTCTGACCACTGCCAGCGCGATCCCGGAAGCCAGCGGCAAGATCTTCGCCACCGAGGGAATCGTCATCACCCAGCCGACGGCGGGCGAGTTCAAGGGGTTCACGAACATCTGCACCCATATGGGCTGCCCCGTGTTCAACGTGACAAGCACGATCAACTGCAACTGCCACGGCAGCCAGTACTCCATCAGTGACGGCAGCGTCGTTACAGGCCCTGCCACCCAGGCGCTCGCCGCCAAGCCCATCGTCGTGAAGGGCAAGGACATCGCCCTCGGCTGACCCTGTCCCTCGGCGGTACCTGGGGGGAGGGCTAGGGCGTGGGGGTGGCCGCCGCGAGGAAGGCCTCGTCGCGGCGGCAGACCCGGCGGTCGAGCCGCGCGTCGATGATCGGCCGTGCCTCGTCGTAGCGGCCGGCGGCCAACAGCGCTGCGATCAGGGTGTCCTCGACCACCTCGCGCTGCGCGTCACTCCCGCCCAGCTGCCACAGCGCTCCGAGCAGGTCGCGCAGCCGGTCCGCGGACGTACCAGGGTCGCCGTCGCAAAGCGCCCGCAGCGCCGCACACAGCGGAGACACCACCTCACCGTAAGTGGGATCGGGCCGCTTGCGCGACCACGCCTCCAGCCGGTCCAGCCGCTCGACCTCGCCGACCGCGCAGAGCGTCACCGCTGCGTGCAATGCCATGAACGGCGTCGAGGGACGGTCCAAGAACTCGTCGTCGATGACCTCGACCACCGCGTCGAGGACCGGTACGGCCGTTGCACCGGGGGAGATCGCCCAGCGCCAGAGCAGCGAGCAGGAGTCGACCAGAGCGCGGCAGCCTACGACCGTGGGCGGCGCCAGCTCGGCGGTGTACCTCGTCCGGACGGCGTCGTAGTCGCCCATCGACAGCTCGTGCAGCGCGGCATGCCAGGAGTAGTGCGCGAGGTTGTCCGAGGACCGGCCGGGCCCATGGATCCAGCCGTCGAGCCAGTCACGGCCGGCGGCGTGGTCGCCGGTCTCGTAGTGCACATGGGTGCGTGCGTGGACCGAGTGCCCGGCGGCCGGCTCGACGGCCAGCGACGCGCACGACAGCCGCATCGCCTCGTCCCAGTCGCGCTGTTCCTGGCGGACGAAGGCGAGCAGGCCGGAGTACCACCAGTCGGTGCCGTATGCCGCCCGGGCCCGCTCGACGATGGCCCACGAGTCCTGCGGCACGGTCGTGACGCCGGCGAACGCGATCGTCGGGACCGCCACCGAGAGCAGCAGCGCGTCGAGGGGGTGGTCGCGCAGGTGCACGATCAGCGGCGCAGAGTCGCCGTGGATGTGCGAGGCGATGGCGTGCACGTGGCTCCGCTCGCGCTCCGATGCCCGGCCTGACAGCATCTCC
The DNA here is from genome assembly GCA_038239485.1 of Propionibacteriales bacterium. Taxonomy (GTDB): domain Bacteria; phylum Actinomycetota; class Actinomycetes; order Propionibacteriales; family Nocardioidaceae; genus DASQEH01. The sequence goes on along the minus strand of JBBSET010000002.1, from coordinate 75,110 downwards.
GCGGACGCGACCCTGGCCTCGACATCCACCGACGCGCAGTACTCGTGACCGAGCAGGGCCATCGCGGCGTGGCCGAGGGCGAAGGTCGGGTCGATCGCGATGGCGGCGGCCACCGACACCAGTCCGCCCGACTGGACCTTGAGCAGAGCGGCAACACCGTCGTTATAGGCCTGGCTCGCCTCCCGCGACGTGGTCAGCGGCAGGCTGTACAAGTCGTGCGGGATCGCAGCGGGTCGGTGGATGCGCGACGCCATGTCCGAAGTCTACGGATTCGCTCGACTACTGGGGCGGAGGATGCTTGCGTCCACTCGTAGTGTTGTGTCGTGCCTGATCCGACCACGTACCGCCCCGCTCCCGGGGCGATCCCGGACGCACCGGGCGTCTACCGCTTCCGTGACCCCCGGGGCCGGGTGATCTACGTGGGCAAGGCCAAGTCGCTGCGCTCGCGTGTGTCGTCGTACTTCCAGGACATCGCGAACCTGCATCAGCGCACCGCCTCGATGGTCACGACGGCCGCCTCGGTGGAGTGGACGGTGGTCCAGACCGAGGTCGAGGCGCTGCAGCTGGAGTACTCCTGGATCAAGGAGTTCGACCCCCGTTTCAACGTGAAGTACCGCGACGACAAGTCGTACCCCTGGCTCGCCGTCACCCTGAGTGAGGAGTTCCCACGGGTGATGGTGGGCCGCGGCCCGAAGAAGAAGGGCGTGCGCTACTTCGGTCCATACTCTCACGCGTGGGCGATCAGGGAGACGGTCGACCTGCTGCTGAGGGTGTTCCCGATGCGCTCCTGCTCGGGCGGGGTGTTCAAGCGCAGCGCGCAGATCGGCCGGCCCTGCCTGCTGGGCTATATCGGGAAGTGCTCCGCGCCCTGCGTCGGGAGGGTGACAGCCGAGGAGCACCGCGAGATCGTCGACGACTTCTGCACGTTCATCGCGGGCCAGACGAACACCCACGTCAAGCGGCTGGAGCGCCAGATGATGGCCGCGTCCGACGAGCAGGACTACGAGCGGGCCGCACGGATCCGCGACGACATCGGGGCGCTGCGGCGCGCGATGGAGAAGAACGCGGTCGTGCTGTCAGACGGCACCGACGCGGATGTGATCGCTGTCGCGGCGGACCCGCTCGAGCTGGCGGTGCAGGTCTTCTACGTCCGGGGTGGCCGGGTCAGGGGCCAGCGGGGCTGGGTCGCCGACCGGGTCGACGATGCCGAGCTGCCCGAGCTGCTGCGCCGGTTCCTCATCCAGGTGTACGACCCCGAGGGTGCCGACGGGATACCGCGCGAGGTCCTGGTCCCGGTCACACACGACGACTGCGACGCTCTCACGACCTGGCTCGGCGACAAGCGCGGCAGCAAGGTCTCGCTCCGGGTTCCCCAGCGCGGCGACAAGCGCAGCCTGATGGAGACGGTCGCCCGCAACGCGAAGCAGTCCCTGGCGATCCACAAGACCAAGCGGGCGAGCGACTTCATCAGCCGCAGCAAGGCCCTCGAGGAGCTCCAGCAGTCCCTCGGGCTGGATGAGGCCCCGCTGCGGATCGAGTGCTACGACGTGTCCAACCTCCAGGGCACGCAGGTCGTGGCCTCGATGGTGGTCTTCGAGGACGGTCTTGCGCGCAAGAGCGACTACCGCCGGTTCGTGATCCGTGGCGTCGAGGGGCAGAACGACGTCGCCGCCATGCACGAGACGATCACTCGACGCTTCAGGCGGCTGCTCGACGAGCGCGCGGAGTCAACCCAGGTCGACCTCGGCGAGTCCGAAGAGGAGCGCGGGCCGTCGCTGATCGATCCTGACACCGGTAAGCCGCGCAAGTTCTCCTACATCCCGGGACTGGTCGTCGTCGACGGCGGCCCCCCTCAGGTCGCCGCCGCTCAACGCGCCCTCGACGAGCTGGGGATCGACGACGTCCCGGTGGTGGGACTCGCGAAGCGGCTGGAGGAGGTGTGGAAGCCCAGCCAGGACGATCCCGTGATCTTGGCCAGGAGCAGCGAAGCGCTCTACCTGCTGCAGCGGGTGCGTGACGAGGCACACCGGTTCGCGATCACGCACCACCGCGAGCGCAGGTCCAAGAGCATGGTCGAAAGCATCCTCGACGACGTCCCTGGGCTGGGGGAGGTACGACGCAAGGTCCTGCTCCGGCATTTCGGGTCGCTCAAGAAGCTGCGCGCCGCGTCGATCGAGGACATCGCCGCGCTCCCCGGCTTCGGCCCGCGCAGCGCCGAGTCGATCGCTGCCGCGCTGGCAGCCGCCACCACCCAACGTGCTCCGGCCGTCAACACCGCGACCGGCGAGATCGTCGACGACTTGCTGGCCGCGAAGCCGGTCGAGACCGTCGAGGAGCCCGCATGACCGCGCGACCCGGCGAGGTGCTGATCGTGACAGGGATGACGGGCGCCGGCCGCAGTACGGCAGCGAAGGCCCTCGAAGACCTGGGCTGGTTCGTGATCGACAATCTGCCGCCGCAGCTGATCGCGCGCGCCGTCGACCTGATCAACGACGATGACGCCGACGGCACCCGCACCCGGATAGCGGTCGTGGTCGACGTCAGGTCGCGAGGCTTCTTCGCCCATCTTCGTGAGACGCTCGACTCGCTGGCGGTTGCCGGCCCCAGGCCCCGCATCCTCTTCCTGGAGGCCTCCAACGACGTCCTGGTGCGACGTCAGGAGGCGGCCCGGCGCCCGCACCCCTTGCAGCACGGGGCACGGCTGCTGGACGGCATCACGAGCGAGCGGATCGGCCTGCGCGACCTCCGTGGCGACGCCGACATGCTCATCGACACCTCCCGGCTGAACGTCCACGACCTGGCCCGCACCGTCGAGGCCGCGTTCCGCGATGTCGAGAGGCCGGTCGTGCGCGCCGCCATCGTCTCGTTCGGATTCAAGTACGGGATCCCGGTCGACGCCGACATGGTCCTCGACATGCGCTTCCTGCCCAACCCGCACTGGGTTCCCGAGCTCCGCGCGAGGACCGGGCTCGACCCTGACGTGAGCGCGTACGTGCTGGGACAGCCCGCGGCAGGCGTGTTCCTGGACCGCCTCCTCGTTCTCCTGGAGACCCTCTACAGCGGGTTCCTGCACGAGCGCAAGCAGCACCTGACCATCGCCGTCGGCTGTACCGGCGGGAAGCACCGCAGCGTCGCGATGTCCGAGCAGCTGGCGGCGCGGATGCAGGACCAGAACGTCGAGGCGGTCGTCGTGCACCGAGACCTGGGCCGGGAGTGACGGCCACGTGATCGACGACGCTCGGACCGGCCGGTCTCCGGTCCTGGGCGACACGCGCTCGCCGACACTCCGGGTCGTCGCGCTGGGCGGCGGACACGGGCTCGCGGCGAACCTGCGGGCCCTCAGGACCTTCTGCGACGACATCACCGCGGTCGTCACCGTCGCTGACAACGGTGGGTCGTCGGGCCGGCTCCGTCGCGAGCTGGGAGTCCTCGCCCCGGGGGACCTCCGCCAGGCGCTCGCCGCGCTGTGCCGCGACGACGAGTGGGGCCGAACCTGGGCCAAGGTGCTGCAGCACCGGTTCGAGAGCGCCGGAGAGCTGCACAACCACGCGGTGGGCAACCTGCTCATCGTGGCGCTCTGGGAGCTGCTCGGTGGCCACGTAGAGGGGCTCGACTGGGTCGCGCGGCTGCTGGGCGCCGAGGGGCGGGTGCTGCCGATGGTCGACGTACCGCTCGATATCGCGGCGCACGTCCGTGGTGCCGACAGCGCCCATCCCGATGTCGTCTCCCTCGTCCGGGGGCAGGTGGAGGTTGCCACGACGGACGGTCTGGTCGAGTCCGTCGAGCTGGTTCCGCCGGATCCACCAGCCTGCAAGGAGGCCCTCGATGCAATTGGTGGGGCCGATTATGTGATCTTGGGGCCCGGATCGTGGTACACCAGTGTCTTGCCCCATCTTCTCGTCCCTGCCATTCGCACAGCACTCAGTGGTGCTATGGCGCGACGCTGCGTGACCCTCAACCTGGCTCCTCAGCGGGGCGAGACCGATGGTTTCTCGTCCAGCACGTATCTTGAGGTCTTGGCCGTACATGCTCCGGACGTGCAGATCGACGTCGTTCTCGCCGACAGGGCGGGCGTCGTCGACATGGCCATGCTCGAGGAGACCATCGAGGGTCTTGGTGCTGAGCTCGTGCTGGCCGACCTGGCCGCCGCCGACGGCTCACCTCGCCACGACGAGGCCAAGCTCGCCGCCGCCTACGCCGAGATCATGTTATGACGTTGCAGCAACGGCGGGCCCCGGTCTCTCCGCCCCCGGGTGCACGTGGTGAGAACCCGGGTCTGAGGCGTGGCAGGATCGGCCTCATGGCGATGACGGCACAGGTGAAGGCCGAGCTGTCGAGCACGGTGGTCACGAAGTCATGCTGCCGCAAGGCCGAGGTCTCGTCGATGCTGCGTTTCGCGGGCGGGCTGCACATCCAGGGTGGGCGCATCGTGGTGGAGGCCGAGCTCGACACCGGAGCGGCGGCGCGCCGGCTGCGCAAGGACATCCTCGAGGTGTACGGGCATCCCAGCGACGTCGTCGTCGTGAGTGGGGGAGGCCTGCGCAAGAGCAGCCGTTACGTCGTCCGGGTGATCAAGGACGGCGAGGCGCTGGCCCGCCAGACCGGGCTGCTCGACAACCGCGGCAGGCCCGTACGCGGCCTGCCGCCGCAAGTCGTGAGCGGTTCCGGCTGCGACTCCGTGGCCGCGTGGCGAGGCGCGTTCCTCGCCCACGGCTCCCTGACCGAGCCCGGTCGTTCGTCGGCCCTCGAGGTGACCTGCCCGGGACCGGAGGCCGCTCTGGCGTTGGTCGGTGCGGCACGTCGCCTCGGGATCTCCGCGAAGGCTCGCGAGGTGCGCGGGGTCGACCGGGTCGTGATCCGCGACGGCGATGCGATCAGCGCGCTGTTGACCAGGCTGGGCGCCCATGAGTCGCTGCTCGCGTGGGAAGAGCGCCGGCTGCGCCGCGAGGTGCGCGCGACCGCAAACCGGCTGGCAAACTTCGACGACGCGAACCTGCGGCGGTCGGCTCGCGCCGCGGTGGCGGCCGGCGCACGGGTCGAGCGGGCCCTGGAGATCCTCGGCGACGAGGTACCCGAGCACCTCAAGCTGGCCGGGTCGCTGCGGGTGGAGCACAAGCAGGCCAGCCTCGAGGAGCTGGGCCAGCTGCACGAACCTGTCCTGACCAAGGACGCGATCGCCGGCCGGATCCGGCGGCTGCTCGCGATGGCGGACAAGCGGGCCGTCGAGCTCGGCGTACCCGACACGGAGTCGACGCTGACCCCGGAGATGCTCAGCGACGCTCCGTGAGTCTGCCCAAGCGCTGAGCGTGACAAGCCGTACCCAGGCCGAGTTGATAGGGTCGAAATTGCTAGTGCACAGCTCGACAGCCTGAGGGAGATCGTCGCATGACCGTCCGCGTAGGAATCAATGGATTCGGCCGTATCGGCCGCAACTTCTTCCGCGCCGTTGCGGCGTCGGGGGCCGACATCGAGATCGTCGGCGTCAATGATCTGACCGACAACAAGAGCCTGGCCCACCTGCTGAAGTACGACTCCATCCTCGGGCGGCTCGACGGTGACGTCGAGGTCACGGCCGACGCGATCAGCGTGGGCGGGCGCAGCTTCGCGGCTCTGGAGGAGCGCGACCCCGCCAAGCTGCCGTGGAAGGAGCTCGGCGCCGATGTCGTCATCGAGTCGACGGGCTTCTTCACCGACGCCACGAAGGCGCGCGCGCATATCGAGGGCGGCGCGAAGAAGGTCATCATCTCGGCGCCCGCCAAGAACGAGGACTTCACCGTGGTGATGGGCGTCAACCACAAGGACTACGACCCGATCAACCACCACATCATCTCGAACGCGTCGTGCACCACCAACTGCCTCGCGCCGATGGCGAAGGCGCTCAACGACGAGTTCGGGATCGTCAAGGGACTGATGACCACGATCCACGCCTATACGCAGGACCAGAACCTGCAGGACGCGCCGCACAACGACCTTCGTCGCGCGCGAGCGGCCGCGATCAACATCGTCCCGACCTCGACCGGTGCCGCCAAGGCGATCGGCCTGGTGCTGCCGGAGCTGAAGGGCAAGCTTGACGGGTTCGCGCTCCGCGTCCCGGTCCCGACCGGCTCTGCGACGGACCTGACCTTCGAGGCCGGCCGTTCGACCACGGTCGCCGAGGTCAATGCCGTGGTGAAGGCGGCTGCCGAAGGCGAGCTCAAGGGGTACCTGATGTACACCGAGGACCCCATCGTCTCCACCGACATCGTCACCGACCCGCACTCCTGCATCTTCGACTCCGGCATGACCAAGGTGATCGACAACCAGGTCAAGGTCATCGGCTGGTACGACAACGAGTGGGGCTACTCGAACCGCCTCGTCGACCTCGTCACCTACGTCGGCGCGTCACTCTGAGACTCAGCTGACGGGACAAGGAGTCGCTTCGTGGTGCAGACGGTGAAGCAGCTGGCCGACGAGCTGGGTGGTCTCGCTGGCAAGCGCGTCCTGGTCCGCTCCGACCTGAACGTGCCGCTCGACGGCTCGACGATCACCGACGACGGCCGGGTGAAGGCGAGCGTCCCGACGATTGCCGACCTGGTCTCCCAGCGGGCGAAGGTGGTCGTGGTCGCGCACCTCGGCCGCCCCAAGGGTGCACCGGAGGCAAAGTACTCGCTCGCGCCCGTCGCGGAGCGGCTCGGTGAGCTGCTGGACTGCCCGGTCGGCTTCGCCACCGACACGGTGGGCGAGTCAGCCACGGCGGCCGTCGAGTCGATGGGCGACGGGGATGTCGTGGTCCTGGAGAACGTCCGGTTCAACGCCGGGGAGACCAGCAAGGACGACGCGGAGAGAGCCGCGTTCGCGGCCGAGCTCGCTGCGCTGGCCGATGCCTTCGTGAGTGACGGCTTCGGCGTCGTGCACCGCAAGCAGGCCAGCGTGTACGACGTGGCGAAGCTGCTGCCGCATGCGGCAGGTGGGTTGGTGCTGGCCGAGGTCGAGGTGTTGCGGCGGCTCACCGAGAACCCGGAGCGCCCCTACGTCGTCGTGCTCGGCGGCTCGAAGGTGTCGGACAAGCTCGGCGTCATCGACAACCTGCTGTCCAAGGCCGACAAGCTCCTGATCGGCGGGGGCATGGTGTTCACCTTCATCAAGGCGCAGGGCCACGAGGTGGGCAAGAGCCTGCTCGAGGTGGACCAGCTCGATGTGGTCCGGCGCTATCTGGACCAGGCGAAGCAGTCCGGTGTCCAGATCCTGCTGCCGACCGACGTGGTGGTGGCACCCGAGTTCGCCGCGGACTCGCCGGCGACGGTCGTCGCTGCCGACGAGATGCCGGGGAACCAGATCGGTCTGGACATCGGCCCCGAGTCCAGCAAGGCTTTCGCAGCCGCGTTGTCGGACGCGAAGACGGTCTTCTGGAACGGCCCGATGGGGGTCTTCGAGATGGAGGCGTTCGCGTCCGGCACGAAGGCCATCGCCCAGGCGCTCACCGAGATCGACGGGCTGTCGGTCGTCGGTGGGGGCGACTCCGCGGCCGCGGTACGCACGCTGGGCTTCACCGACGACCAGTTCGGCCACATCTCCACGGGCGGTGGGGCCAGCCTCGAGTTCCTCGAGGGTAAGACGCTGCCCGGCATCGACATCCTCGAGGACTGACGCAGATGGCAAGCAGCAAGCGGCTCCCGCTCATGGCGGGCAACTGGAAGATGAACCTGAACCACGCCGAGGCGGTGGTGATGGTGCAGAAGCTCTCGTGGGTCCTCAAGGACAAGAAGCACGACATGTCCAGGTCGGAGGTCGTGGTGGTCCCGTCCTTCACGAACCTGCGCAGCGTGCAGACGCTCGTCGACGGGGACCACCTCGACATCAAGTACGGCGCCCAGGACGTCTCGACCGAGGACTCCGGCGCCTACACCGGTGAGATCAGTGCGGGGATGCTGTCCAAGCTCGGGTGTTCGTATGTCGTCGTCGGGCACTCCGAGCGACGCGAGTACCACCGGGAGGACGACGCGCTGGTCAACGCCAAGGCACACAAGGCGCATGCGAGCCAGCTGACCCCGATCATCTGCGTCGGTGAAGGTCTGGATGTCCGCCAAGCGGGCGAGCAGGTGCCGTACACCCTCAGGCAGCTCGACGGCTCGACCGCCGGCTTCAGCGCTGACGAGGTGGCCGGCCTCGTCATCGCCTACGAGCCGGTCTGGGCGATCGGTACCGGCGAGGTCGCCACCCCTGACGACGCGCAGGAGGTCTGCTCGGCCATCCGCGGCCGGATCGCCGAGAGCCACGGGGATGAGGCCGCCGGCGCCGTCCGGATCCTCTACGGCGGGTCGGTCAAGGCTGCCAACGTCGCGGGGATCATGGCCAAGGACGACGTCGACGGCTGCCTGGTGGGCGGCGCGAGTCTTCAGGTGGAGGAGTTCGCCGGGATCTGCCGCTTCTACGACATGCCGTCGCTCTGAGGGAGCTCGAGCAGGTAAGGTTTTGCCGTGGTCCTCGTCTTCAGCCTGCTGCTCGTTCTGACCAGCACGCTACTCATTGTGATGATTCTTCTGCACAAGGGTCGCGGGGGTGGGTTGTCAGACATGTTCGGCGGCGGCGTGTCGAGTGGTCTCGGCGGCTCCTCGGTGGCCGAAAAGAACCTGGACCGGATCACGATCGGTGTCGCCGTCATCTGGTTCGCCTGCATCGTGGCCCTCGGCCTTTTGCTCAAGACCGGCTGACCCGCGACGTACAATCCGGTGAACGCGCCTCCCACGAGCCGCGGCACACGACATCGAGGAGTGACGTAGTGGCTGGTGGCAGTGCCATTCGAGGGAGCCGGGTCGGGGCCGGGCCGATGGGCGAGGCTGAGCGGGGGGACACTGCTCCACGCCAGCGGGTCGCGTACTTCTGCGCTCACGGGCACGAGACGGCGCCGATGTTCGCCGTCGAGGCACAGATCCCCGAAACCTGGGACTGCCCGCGCTGCGGACTGCCGGCCAACCGGGACTCCGACAACCCTCCGCCGCCTCCGAAGATCGAGCCGTACAAGACGCACCTCGCCTACGTGAAGGAGCGGCGCTCCGACGCGGAGGCTAAGGAGATCCTCGACGAGGCCTTGCAGTCGCTGCGCTCCAAGCGCAAGTCCGGCGAGATCCTGTTCTGACTCCGGACTCCGGACTCCGGACTCCGGGGATCGCGGGCGCTGAGCCACCGGGCCTACGTGATCGCGTCCGGGTCGGCAGGATCGAAGCGGTAGCCCATGCCTGGTTCGGTCAGCAGGAACCGCGGCCGGGCGGGGTCCGCCTCGAGCTTGTGCCGGAGCTGGGCCATGTAAAGGCGCAGGCTGCCGTGTGCCGTCTCGTACCCCGGCCCCCATACCTCCGCGAGAAGCCGGCGCTGGCTCATCAGTCTCCCGGGGTTGCGGGTCAGAACCTCGATGAGGTGCCACTCCGTCGGCGTCAGTCGCACTTCGTCGACGCCCGTGTCACGCGTGATCGTGACCCGCTTCTCCGCCAGGTTGACGGAGACGGCGCCCAGGGACACCACCGGAACGGCGTCGACCGACGTGGCGCGTCTGGCCAGAGCGCGCATCCGCGCGAGCAGCTCGTCGACGCCGAAGGGCTTGGTGAGGTAGTCGTCGGCCCCGGTGTCCAGCGCCTCGACCTTGTCGACGCCCTCGGCGCGACCGGACAGCACCAGGATCGGGACGGTCGTCCACCCTCGAAGCCCGCGGATGACGTCCAGGCCGCTGATATCAGGCAGGCCGAGATCGAGGACGACGAGGTCGGGCGGATGCGCCGCGGCGTCGCCCAGGGCGTCGGCTCCGGTCGCCGCCGTCCCCACGTCATAGCCGCGTGCCCGCAAGGTGATGCCGAGGGCGCGGAGGATCTGAGGCTCGTCATCGACCACGAGGACTCGCACCCTAGCCGTCATAGAGTCCGTCGAGCAGGTGGTCGGCCTCACGCTCGCGGCGACCGGGTTCGGCGACCTCGTCCGGGTCGGGTGACGACGCGGCGGCCAGGGAGACGACCATCGTCAGGCCGCCGCCAGGCGTCTCCTCAGGGGTGAGCGAGCCGCCCATCGCCTCGGTCAGACCGCGGGCGAGGGCGAGGCCCAGGCCGAGACCTGTGGTGTTGTCGGTGTCACCGAGCCGCTGGAACGGTGCGAAGACGCGCTCGACGTCCTCGGTGGCGATACCCGGTCCACGGTCGACGACGCGGAGCTCGACGGTCGACCCCAGACTGCTGCCCGTGATCAGCGGCGGTTTTTCGTCCGGCGCGTACCGGACGGCGTTGGACGCGAGGTTGGCGATCACCCGCTCCAGCAGTCCGGGATCCGCGAGCAGCTGGGGCAGGCCGTCGGGCACGGCCGTGTGAATCGTGCGACCAGCGGGGCCCAGGTCATCGAGCGCCCTTGACAACACCTCCGCGAGCGAGACAGGCCGGCGTACGACCGCGAGCGCTCCGGCCTGCAGCCGGCTCAGGTCGAGCAGGTTGTCGATCAGCTGCGCGAGCCGGTCCAGCGACTCGTCCGCGGTGACGAGGAGCTCGTCGACATCGGTCGGGGACCAGGCCACGTCCTTGCTCCGCAGGCTGGTCACGGCCGCCTTGGCGCCGGCGAGGGGGGTACGCAGGTCATGCCCGACGGCGGCGAGCAGAGCTGTCCGCATCTTGTCCGCGGCGGCGATCGGCGCGGCTGCAGCGACCGCCTCACTCAGCCTGGACCGCTCGAGGATGACCGCAGCCTGTGCCGCGAAGGCGGCGATCAGTCGCTGGTCCTCGGCCTTCAGTGGACGACCCCGCAGCGCGAGGATGAGCGTGTCGCCGGCCGGGATCTCCGTATCCGCATCCGTGGGTCGCGCGCACGGGTCCGGGCCGGCACAGGCGACGACGGCCCAGGCGTCGCTCGGCCCGCGGCCGGCGGCACCGCGGCCGGCCACCTCCAGGGGCGTGCGCTCGAGCAGGGTCACGGACGTGACCGCGAAGGCCTCACGGATGCGTTCGAGCAGCGCCGGCAGGGCGGTCTCACCGCGGAGCACGCTTCCTGCAAGCGTGCCGAGCGTCTCGGACTCCGCAGCCGACAGGGCTGCCTGCTTCGTCCGTCGGGCGGCCAGGTCGACCACCGAGCTCACCAGGACCGCCACCGCGATGAACACCGCCAGCGCGAGACTGTCGTTGGTGTGCGAGATGGTCAGGGAGTGCAGCGGAGGCGTGAAGTAGTAGTTCAGCAGCAAGGCCCCCCCGACCGCGGCCACGACCGCCGGCCAGAGGCCCCCGACGAGAGCGACCACGATGACGGCCAGCAGGAAGAGCAGGACGTCGCTCACCAGGTTCAGGGTGCCGTGGGTGTTCACCAGGATAGGGCTCAGCAGGGAGGGCAGGAGGACCGCCAGCACGAGGCCTTCGAGTCGGCGGCGGCGGGTGATGCTGCCCCTGAGCCGGGGCAGCCCACGTCCCATGCCGATCTCGGAGTGGGTGACGATGTGGACGTCGATGTCGCCGGACTCGCGAACCGTGTTGGTACCGATGCCGGGGCCTGAGAGCAGAGCCGCCCAGCGGGACCGGCGGCTGCTGCCCAGCACCAGCTGGGTGGCGTTCTCCGCCCGCGCGAACGTGATCAGCGCCTCCGGCACGTTGTCGCCGATGATCTGGTGGTACGTGCCGCCGAGGGTCTCGGTGAGGCGTCGCTGTGCCGCGAGCCTGCCGGGATGCGGCACTGTCAGCCCGTCCGAAGGGGAGACATGCACGGCCAGCAGGTCGCCACCGGCAGACCGGGACGCGACCCTGGCCGCCCGTCGGATCAGTGCCTCGCCCTCGAGACCACCTGTCAGCGCGACGACGACACGCTCGCGCGCTTCCCAGGTGCCTTCGATCTCGTGGTCGGTCCGGTAGCGCTGCAGGGCCTCGTCGACCTTGTCCGCCGTCCAGAGCAGAGCCAGCTCGCGCAGAGCCGTCAGGTTGCCGACGCGGAAGTAGTTACCGAGGGCGGCGTCGACCTTCTCGGGGCCGTAGATGTTGCCGTGGGCCATCCGCCGACGCACCGCCTCGGGCGTCATGTCGACCAGCTCGACCTGGTCGGCGCTACGGACGACCGAGTCAGGCACGCGCTCGCGCTGTGGCACCCCGGTGATCTTCTCGACGACATCGTTGAGGGACTCCAGATGCTGGATGTTGACGGTCGAGACGACGTCGATGCCGGCCGCGAGGAGCTCCTCGATGTCCTGCCAGCGCTTCTCGTTGCGTGACCCGGGAATGTTGGTGTGGGCCAGCTCGTCGACCAGCGCGACAGCGGGCCGACGGGCGAGGATCGCGTCGAGGTCCATCTCCTCGAAGGTCGCACCGCGGTACTCGATCCGGCGGCGCGGGATGATCTCGAGCCCCTCGAGCAGCGCGGACGTGTGCGGTCGGCCGTGCGTCTCGGCATACCCCACGACCACGTCGGTGCCCCGGTCGACGCGCCGTTCGGCCTCCCCGAGCATGGCGTACGTCTTACCGACCCCCGGAGCAGCCCCCAAGTAGACCCTCAACCTGCCACGCGTCATGCCCGGCCTAGTCCCTCGCCGCCAGCCGCCAACCTCATCTGTCACCTCTCGTCATTCCTACTGTGTCAGGGTTCCGGCCGCCGGTCCGGGTCGCGGCCGTCAACGCTGCGTCAAAGAAACGCCGGCTGGCATGAACAGCGCGTTAGTGCCTGCAGTGGACCGGCTCCGTCCACCCATGATGGACACGCCGCCAGCGGGGCGGCCGGTCAGATTCCTGCGGGAGGCTCGCTATGGAAGACGTGCTGTTCGTCGTGTTGACGCTCGTGGTGTTCGCACTGCTCGCCCTGGTCGTCCATGGGGCGGAGCGGCTGTGAATGCGGAGAATGCCGTCGGTCTCGTTCTGGTCGTCGTCATCGCGGTCTTCCTGGTGGTCGCGCTGCTGTTCCCGGAGAGGTTCTAGATGAGCGCCTCCGCCTCCGCTGTCGTCTTCGTCACGACGCTGGTCGTCGCCCTAGTGCTGGCATACCGGCCGATGGGCGACTACATGTACCGGGTCTACACGAGCGACCGCGACCATCCGGTCGAGCGCGGCTTCTACCGGCTGATCGGCGTGGACCCGACGGTCGACCAGCGATGGAGCAGCTACCTGCGGGCCGTCTTGGCGTTCTCGCTGGTGGGCGTGCTCTTCCTGTACGCGTTCCTGCGACTGCAGAACCACCTCTTCCTGAGCCTCGGCTTCCCTGCGATGGAGCAGAGCCAGGCCTTCAACACGGCCGCCAGCTTCGTCACGAACACCAACTGGCAGTCCTACTCCGGTGAGTCGACGCTGGGCCATTTGGTGCAGATGGCCGGCCTGGCCGTCCAGAACTTCGTCTCGGCCGCGGTGGGGATGTCGGTGGCGATCGCCCTGGTGCGCGGCTTCGCCCGCAAGGGAACCGCGAACCTGGGCAACTTCTGGGTCGACGTGACCCGGACCTGCTTCCGGATCCTGCTTCCGCTGTCGATCATGGTGGCGATCGTGCTCATCGCCGGGGGCGTCATCCAGAACCTCCACGACACCCACACGTTCAGCACCCTGGCCGGTCTCAAGCAGAGCATCCCCGGGGGTCCGGTCGCGAGCCAGGAGGCGATCAAGGAGATCGGCACCAACGGGGGCGGCTTCTACAACGCCAACTCCGCGCACCCGTTCGAGAACCCGACCGCTTGGACCAACTGGCTGGAGATCTTCCTGCTGCTCCTGATCTCGTTCAGCCTGCCGCGCACCTTCGGCCGGATGGTCGACAACCCCAAGCAGGGGCGTGCCATCGTCGTGGTGATGGCGGGGCTGCTGCTGGCGAGCTTCGCGGTCAACGTCGGGTTCCAGGTGGCCCATCAAGGCACCGTGCCGACGTCGGTCGGTGCGGCTACCGAGGGTACCGAGGCCCGCTTCGGCGTCCCGGACTCGGCCGCCTTCGCCAGCGCGACCACGGTCACCTCGACGGGAGCCGTCGACTCGTTCCACGACTCCTACACGAGCATCGCGGGCGGCACGCTGCTGCTCAACATGATGCTCGGCGAGATCGCGCCGGGTGGCACCGGATCCGGGCTCTACGGCATGTTGGTGCTGGCGGTGATCACCGTCTTCGTCGCGGGGCTGATGATCGGCCGAACACCGGAGTACCTCGGCAAGAAGATCGCCGCAAGGGAGATGAAGTTCGCCTCCCTCTACATCCTCACCACTCCGACCGTGGTGCTGGTCGGGACGGGGCTCGCGATGGCCTTCGCGGCGGAGCGGGTGTCGATGTTGAATTCCGGCGCACACGGCTTCTCGGAGGTGCTGTACGCCTTCACCTCGGCCGGCAACAACAACGGCTCGGCCTTCGCCGGCATCTCGGTCAACACCACCTGGTACAACACGGCGCTGGGTCTGGCGATGCTGGTCGGGCGGTTCCTGCCCATCGTCTGGGTGCTGGGCCTGGCGGGGAGCCTGGGCCGGCAGCAGCCGGTACCCGTGTCGGCCGGAACGCTGCCCACGCACCGCGCGCTGTTCTCGGGCATGCTCGCCGGTGTCGTGCTGATCGTCGTCGCTCTCACCTACTTCCCGGCGCTTGCGCTCGGTCCTCTTGCGGAGGGGCTGCACTGATGTCCACGACCCATGTCGATCCCCCTGCGCCCGCCCAGGCGACGAACCCCGCGACCTCGTCGCGGCGGGTTTCACAGGGCCTGCTCGACCCCAAGCAGCTGTGGCGGTCCATCCCTGACGCGCTGCGCAAGCTCGACCCTCGCACGCTCTACCACAGCCCGGTCATGTTCATCGTCGAGATCGGCGCCGCCTTCACCACCGTGCTCGCGGTCCGGGACGAGACGGTGTTCGCCTGGCTGATCGTCGTCTGGCTCTGGCTGACCGTGGTGTTCGCCAACCTCGCCGAGGCGGTCGCCGAGGGCCGCGGCAAGGCTCAGGCAGAGACGCTGCGCCGAGCCCGAACCGAGACGATGGCTCGGCGACTCATGGCGGACGGTAGCGAGGAACCGGTCGCGGCTCCGGAGCTCGGGCAGGGCGACCACGTGGTGGTCGAGGCCGGGGAGTACGTGCCCGGCGACGGCGACGTGATCCAGGGCATCGCCAGCGTCGACGAGTCCGCGATCACAGGGGAGTCCGCACCGGTGATCCGTGAGGCGGGCGGCGACCGGTCCTCGGTCACCGGTGGCACCCGGGTGCTCTCGGACCGGATCGTCGTCCGGATCACCCAGAAGCCGGGGGAGAGCTTCATCGACCGGATGATCGCCCTCGTCGAGGGTGCGAACCGGCAGAAGACACCCAACGAGATCGCCCTCAACATCCTCTTGGCCAGTCTGACCCTGGTCTTCCTGCTGGCCGTCGCGACCCTTCAGCCGCTCGCGATCTTCTCGAAGGCGCAGCAGCCGGGGCTGCCCGCGACGAGCGCACTCGGCACGAACGGCGTCTCCGGCATCGTGTTGGTGTCGCTGCTCGTCTGTCTCATCCCGACCACGATCGGGGCGTTGTTGTCCGCGATCGGGATCGCCGGGATGGACCGGCTGGTCCAGCGCAACGTGCTGGCGATGAGCGGTCGTGCTGTCGAGGCCGCAGGGGACGTGAACACGCTGCTGCTCGACAAGACGGGCACGATCACGATCGGCAACCGCGAGGCTCGCGAGTTCATCGCCGTCGGCGGCGTCGGGGAGGAGGAGCTCGCCAGCGCAGCTCAGCTGTCCTCGCTGGCCGACGAGACACCGGAGGGTCGCTCGATCGTCATCCACGCCAAGGAGCACTACGGCCTGCGCGAGCGCGCCGCGGGCGAGCTCACCCACGTCACCTTCGTGCCGTTCACGGCGCAGACCCGGATGTCGGGGGTCGACCTCAGCGACGCCACCCTGGCCCACGAGGTGCGCAAGGGCGCCGCCAACTCCGTCATCCGATGGGTACGGGATCAGGGCGGCAATGTGCCCGGCGAGACCGGTCAGCTCGTCGACGGGATTTCCGCCTCGGGCGGCACCCCGCTGCTCGTCGCCGAGACCCACGACGGCACCAGCCGGGTGCTGGGGATCATCGCGCTGCGCGACGTGGTCAAGCAAGGGATGCGCGAGCGCTTCGACGAGCTCCGAGCCATGGGTATCCGCACCGTGATGATCACGGGGGACAACCCGCTGACGGCACGGTCGATCGCAGCGGAGGCGGGCGTGGACGACTTCCTCGCCGAGGCGACGCCCGAGGACAAGATGGCGCTCATCCGCAAAGAGCAGGAGGGCGGCAAGCTGGTCGCGATGACCGGCGACGGCACGAACGACGCGCCGGCGCTGGCCCAGGCCGATGTGGGGGTGGCGATGAACAGCGGCACGTCGGCTGCCAAGGAGGCCGGCAACATGGTCGACCTGGACAGCAACCCGACCAAGCTGATCGAGATCGTCGAGATCGGCAAACAGCTGCTCATCACGCGTGGAGCGTTGACGACGTTCTCGATCGCCAACGACGTCGCCAAGTACTTCGCGATCATCCCGGCGATGTTCGCCGCCGTCTACCCCGGGCTGGGAACGCTGAACATCATGCATCTGCACAGCCCTCAGTCGGCGATCCTGTCGGCGGTCATCTTCAACGCCCTCATCATCATCGCCTTGATCCCGTTGGCGCTGCGCGGCGTCCAGTACCGGCCGAGCAGCGCCGCGCAGATGCTACGACGCAACCTCCTCGTCTACGGTCTCGGCGGGCTCATCATCCCGTTCATCGGGATCAAGGCGATCGACCTCATCATCCAATTCATCCCTGGAGCCCGGTGACCCATGGCCATGCCCACTCGAACCCCGACCTGGCTCAGGCAGCATCTCGTCGCGCTGCGCGCCCTGCTCCTGTTCACGCTCACGCTCGGGATCGCCTACCCGCTGCTGATCACGGCGGTGGCGCAGATACCCGGACTCAAGTCGAAGGCGGACGGCTCGCTCATCACTTCGCACGGCAAGGTCGTGGGGTCGAAGCTCCTCGGCCAGGCGTTCACGACCGCTGGCGGCAAGCCGCTCGCCGGCTATTTCCAGAGCCGGCCGTCCGCCGCGACCGGGAATGTCACGACCGGGTACGACCCGACCGCGACCAGCGCCAGCAACCTGGGACCGGAGGACGTCACCGACACCCTCGACGACCCGGCGACCGGGCACGTCGACGAGAGCAGCCCGAGCCTGCTCACCCAGGTGTGCACCCGGAGCCTGGCCATTGCCAAGCTGGACGGCGTCGACGGCAGCCGGCCGTACTGCACCGCGAACGGTGTCGGCGCTGTCTTGGCCGTCTTCTACGCGGGCCCCGGATACCGTGGGACGATCACCCGCGTGGTCAGCGTCAACCAGGAGTGCCCCAGCACGCCGTTCCTTGCCACCTACCAGGGTGTGCGGGTGCGGTGCAACACCTACGGCACCGATGTGGCTGACGGGCAGCAAGTGGTGATCCGGGGCAGCGCCCCCGCAGACCCGGCCGTCCCCGCTGACGCCGTCACGGCCAGCGGCAGCGGGCTGGACCCTGACATCTCTCCCGCGTACGCCCGCATCCAGGTCAACAGGGTGGCGGCTGCACGTCACCTCAGCGCGAGTGCGGTCCTCGACCTTGTCGACCAGCATGTCAGTGGGCGAGAGCTCGGCTTCCTCGGTGAGCCCGTCGTTAACGTGGTCGAGCTCAACCTCGCACTGGACGCGATGTCCTCTCGTGGTTAGCAGGCAGGCGCGGTGACCCGACTCCTTGTCGTCGACGACGAGCCGCAGCTGATCCGTGCCCTGCGCATCACCCTGACCGCTCGTGGGTACCAGGTACGCACGGCCGTCGACGGTCGCCATGCCCTCGCGGACGCCGCCTCGCACCCCCCCGAGGTCGTCATCTTGGACCTGGGGCTCCCGGACATGGACGGGGTCGACGTCATCCGCGGCCTGCGCGGCTGGACCAGCGCTCCCATCATCGTGCTCTCCGGACGAACGAGCAGCGCGGACAAGGTGGAGGCACTCGACGCCGGCGCCGACGACTACGTCACCAAGCCGTTCGGTGTCGACGAGCTGCTGGCCAGGCTCCGCGCGCTGACTCGCCGGACCGCCGGAGACAGTGACCCGCCGACTGTCGAGATCGGAGACTTCTCCATCGACGTGACGGCCAGGCGGGTGGTTCGCGCCAGGGTCACGAACCGATCTGTGACGCCTGGCGACGACGACGACGACGATGACATGACGGTCGGTGCCGATGTGCGCCTCACGCCCACGGAGTGGCACATCCTCGAGATCATGGTTCGCCATCCCGGCAAGCTGATCACCCAGCGGCATCTGCTGACGGAGGTCTGGGGCCCGGCGTACACCGATGAGGTGGGCTACCTTCGTCAGTATCTGGCACGACTGCGCCGCAAGCTCGAGCCCGACCCCGCCCGGCCGCGGCATCTGCTGACCGAGCCCGGGATGGGGTACCGCCTTGTGCCGTAGCCGGGGCCCACTCGGCTACGCACCACGACCCGGGAGCCGCCCGGGAGACAGAGGAAGGACTGACCGATGACCGAGAACTGGTGGCGCTCTGCCCGGCTGGCTCTGGCGACAGCCGTGATCCTGCCGCCGGTCGTCTGCTTGGTCCTCGTCCCGCTGCGCTCGAGCTCCGGGTTCGAGTCGACTAACGCCGCCCTCCTCCTCGTCGTCGTGGTGGTCGCGGTCGCGGCGTTGGGCAACCGGATCGCCGGCGCGGTGGCAGCGCTGTCGTCAGGAGTGTGGTTCGATTTCTTCCTGACCCGGCCCTACCAACGCTTCACCATCGCGAAGACCTCAGATCTCGTCACGGCCGCCCTGCTGCTGGTGGTGGGCCTGAGTGTCACCCAGCTCGCGGTCTGGGGCCGCCGGGAGCAAGTCAGGGCCAGCCGGGACGAGGGCTACCTCGCGGGGATGTTCACGGCGTCGGCAACGAGCGCACGGGGAGTGTCGTCGGTCTCCGCCCTGGTCGAGGGAACCTGCCGTCAGCTGGTCGACCTGCTCGGGCTGGAGAGCTGCCGGTTCGACTACGGGACCGGGCTCGGGTACCCCCGGCTCACCCGTGACGGGACGGTGAAGTGGGAGCGGCGTCCCTGGGACGTCGCCCAGCGCGGCCTGCCGATGGACAAGGAGACCGAGCTGCTCGTCCAGAGCGGTGGCTCGTTCCGAGGCCGGTTCCTGCTCACCGCCGGCCCGCAGTCGCGCCCGTCCTCGACCCAGATCCTGGTGGCGACCACGCTCGCTGACGCCGTCGGAGCCGCGTTGGCCGGCAGGAGCGACGCTCAGTCCTAAGGGGAGGCGAGCCGGGTCATCCCGGCCGGCAGCTCGGAGGCCGCGGCCCGGTCGAGCAGCCACATCGTGCGCCGGAGCCCACGCGGGCCTGCAGCCGGGACCTGGACGACGCCGGCGCCGCCGAGAGCCAGGTGCACGGCCTTCGCCTTGTCCTCACCTGCGACGACGAACCAGATCTCGCGCGAGTGTCCCAGGGTCGGGAGTGTCAGCGTGACCCTCGTGGGCGGGGGCTTCGGCGAGTTGCGGACGGCCACGGCGGCTCGCTGGTCGTACACCGCCGGGCGCTCGGGGAACAGCGACGCGATGTGGCCGTCCGGCCCCATGCCGAGCATGGTGACGTCGAACGTCGGCACGTTGCCGTGGTCCTCCGGACGCGCCGCGGCCGCCAGCTCGTCGACATACAGCTCGGCGGCCCGGTCGGGGTCCCCGCCGACGGCGTCGCTCGGCAGCATCGGGTGCACGTGTGAGGGGTCGAGCCCGAGCTGGTCGAGCAGCGCTTCCCGTGCCTGGGTCTCGTTGCGGTCGGCGTCCCCTGCCGGCAGGAATCTCTCGTCTCCCCACCAGAGCTCGACACGGGACCAGTCGACCCCGTCGCGAGCAGGAGACTTCGCCACGGCGGCATGGATCCGATCGGCGATGCCGCCGCCGGTCAGCACCCAGTGCGGAACCTGCCCGGACGCCTGGGCGTCGACGAGGGTGGTGATCAGCCGAGCACACACCGCCTCGGCGAGCTCGTCAGGTGTCTGGTGGACGAGGACGGTCGGCTGCGAGCTCACGACGTCGCGGCCTTCTTCTTGCGAGCGGTCTTCTTGGCCGCGGTCTTCTTCGCGGCGGTTTTCTTGACGGTCTTCTTGGCGGGGGCCCGCTCGGCGACCTGCTGCTCGGCGACCTCCGGCTCCTCGACATAGTCGTCGGGATCGGTCTTGTCGCGCGGGCCTGGCTCGCTCGGCGGGGTGCCGACCAGCGCGGCGGCCTGCTCGGCGGCCTTCTTCTGAGCCGCGCGCTGACGGGCAGTGGGCGCACTCCCCTTGTCGAGCTCGCACAGCTTCGTCACGGTGTCCGCGTAGACGTCATCCGGGTCGAGCCTTCTGAGCTCCTCGGCCAGCAGCTCCGCGACACCGCGCCGGTTGAGCGCGACCGGTCGCTCCGGGGCGTTCGGGATCGAGAAGTGTGCCAGCCGACCGTCGGGCCGGGCGATCTGGATGGCACCGCCGCCGGTCATCAGGCTGACACTGGTGATGCCGGGGCCCTTGGACGTCTCCCGGTCGATCGGCACCTTGAGGCAGTTGCAGAGCCAGGCCGCGAGCAGGTCGGCGCTGGGGTTGAGCCGCTCGGCTGCGACCGTCCCGCCGGTGATGTTCGACGGGTACTGATCGAGCGCCGCGGCCAGCAGCGCACGCCAACCGGTGATCCGTGTCCAGGAGAGATCGGTGTTGCCCGGCTGGTAGTTGGTGGCCTGCATCAGCATGGCCGCCGCTCGTCCACGTGACACCGCCGCGGAGTCGGTGATCCTGCGCTGGGCCAGTGCACCGAGCGGGTCGGTCGCGGGGTTGTCAGGAGCCTTGGTGGGCCACCAGACCACCACGGGGGAGTCTGGCAGTAGCAGCGGCAGCACGACGCTCTCGGGATAGTTGGCGAGCTCGCCCGACATCCGCAGCAGCACCTGCTCCCCGGACGTCCCGTCGCCGATCCGGATCTCGGCGTCCAGGTTCGGCTGGCCGCGGTGGGACCGGCGAATCACCCCGATGACGCGTGACGGGTGCTCGCGTGAGACCTCGCGGGCAGCCTTCAGCGCGTCGTAGCGGGCGCTCTCGTCGGCGACGACGACGAAGGTCAACACCATGCCC
Organism: Propionibacteriales bacterium; assembly: GCA_038239485.1. Classification (GTDB taxonomy): domain Bacteria; phylum Actinomycetota; class Actinomycetes; order Propionibacteriales; family Nocardioidaceae; genus DASQEH01. The sequence continues at coordinate 54,068 of JBBSET010000002.1, read as the reverse complement.
ATCGTGGGTGAGCCCGCTTCGCGGCGGGCCCGGATCAAGGCGCTGGCGATCTTGCTCGCATTGGTGCCGCTCAGCTCGATGCTCATCGTTCTCCTTTACGGCCTGCGCCAGACGCGGCCGTCTCGGGCCAGCATGTCGACTCCCGACTGAGGGCCCCAAGCGCCTGACGGGTACTGCTCGGGCTGACCCTGCTCGGCCCAGTAGTCGAGGATGGGGTCCAGGATCATCCAGGACAGCTCGACCTCCTCGTGCCGCGGGAAGAGGGGAGGATCACCCAGCAGGACGTCGAGGATGAGCCGTTCGTACGCCTCAGGACTCGACTCGACGAAGGCGCCGCCGTAGGCGAAGTCCATGTTGACGTCACGGATCTCCATCGCCGTACCGGGCACCTTGGACCCGAACCGCAGGGTCACCCCCTCGTCGGGCTGGACGCGGATGACGAGGGCGTTCTGGCCGAGCTCCTCGGTCGCGGTGCGGGTGAACGGCAGGTGCGGTGCTCGCTTGAAGACCACGGCCACCTCGGTCACGCGCCGGCCGAGCCGCTTGCCGTGTCGGAGGTAGAACGGGACGCCGGCCCAACGACGGGTGTCGATCTCGAGCTTGATGGCGGCGAACGTCTCGGTCTTCGATGTGCGCGGGATGTCCTGCTCCTGCAGGAAACCGATCACCTTCTCGCCTCCGGCCCAGCCGGCGGCGTACTGCCCGCGGGCCGTGTGGAGGTCCATCCGCTCGGGGAGGCGCACCGACCGGAGGATCTTCTGCTTCTCCAGTCGCAGGCTCGCAGCGTCGAAGGACGTCGGCTCCTCCATCGCCACCAGCGCCATCAGCTGGAGCAGGTGGTTCTGGATCACGTCGCGGGCGGCGCCGATCCCGTCGTAGTATCCGGCCCGGCCACCGATACCGATATCTTCGGCCATCGTGATCTGGACGTGGTCGACGTAGTTGGCGTTCCACACCGGCTCGTACAGCTGGTTGGCGAAGCGCAGCGCGAGGATGTTCTGCACCGTCTCCTTGCCGAGGTAGTGGTCGATCCGGAAGACGGACTCCGGCGGGAAGACCTCGGACACGATCGCGTTGAGCTCGCGGGCGCTCTCCAGGTCGTGGCCGAACGGCTTCTCGATGACCACCCGTCGCCACGACCCCGGATGGTTCTCGGCCAGCTGGTGCCCCTTCAGCTGGTGGATCACGTCGGGGAAGAACTTCGGGGGGATCGACAGGTAGAAGGCGTGGTTACCCGCGGTCCCACGCTCGCGGTCGAGCAGCTCGATGGTGTCGCGAAGCTGGTCGAACGCGACGTCGTCGGAGAAGTCTCCGGGCACGAAACGGAAGCCCTCGGCCAGCTGCTGCCAGACCTCCTCGCGGAACGGTGTCCGCGAGTACTGCCGGACCGCCTCGTGGACGACCTCGGCGAAGTCCTGGTCGGCCCAGTCGCGGCGGGCGAACCCGACGAGTGAGAAGCCCGGGGGCAGCAGGCCGCGGTTCGCAAGGTCGTAGATGGCGGGCATCAGCTTCTTGCGGGACAGATCGCCGGTCACCCCGAAGATGACGACCCCGCAAGGTCCGGCGATGCGCGGCAGTCGGCGGTCCTGTGGGTCCCGTAGCGGGTTGTCGCTCGGGTCGACCGGGGTGATCGTCATCGCAGCACGCCCTCCATGAGTCCGACGCCGCTCGCCGGGTCGGTCAGATGCAGCCTCAGAACCGGCCGGTCATGCTCGGCCAGCACAGTCGCGTCCCCGGCGGCCTGAGCCGCGATCAGGGTTCCGAACGAGAACGGCCGACCGGGGATGTCGACGTCGTCGGCCTCGTCGCAGGTGATCTGGAGGAACACTCCCTGGGGCGGTCCGCCTTTGTGGTACTGACCGGTCGAGTGCAGGAAGCGCGGTCCCCAGCCGAAGGTCACGGGCCGACCTGTCCGCTCCGCCAGCGTCGCCCGGATCCCGTGCAGCGCCTGGTCGCGTTCGGGGTCGAGGTACGCCATCACGGCGAGGTAGCCGTCGGCGTCGATCCGCCCGATCAGCGTGTCGAGCGCGTCCGCGAGCGTCTCCACGCCCTCCAGCAGGCCCTTGGAGCCGCGCGCCTCGATGCCGTTCTCGGTGATCGTGGCCGGCTCGACCTGTGGCTGGGCATCGAGCAGGCCACGGGCCGCCACCTTGGCGCTCTCGACGTCAGGCTGGTCGAACGGGTTGATGCCGATGATCCGTCCGGCGACAGCGGTGGCGGTCTCCCACACGAGCAGCTGGGCGCCGAGGGTGCCAGAGACGGTGACCACCGGCTGACCTTCGGTGTCGAGGGGCACCTGGTCCGGCCCGGAGAGGATGGCGACGGTCACGTCGTCGGCGTCCATTGTGATCTCCGGAGCGGAGATGCCCTCGAGCGGGATGGGGAGCACGCCCAAGCCGTGCTTGCCCGTCGACTCGGCGACCAGCTGCTCGGCCCACTCGGGGAAGCCGACGATTGCTGAGTCGACGTCGGCGAGCACGACCTTGTCGTGTCCCGGTGTGCCCGCAATGGCCGCGGCCAGGACGAGAGCCGGGTTGTCGGCGGAGTCGCGGGCCAGCGCGTCCATCACCTCCTCCGCCTCGTCGAGCAGCTCGGAGATGTCGACGCCGGCGAGGCCGCTCGGTACGAGGCCGAAGGCCGTCAGGGCGCTGTAGCGGCCGCCCACGTCTGGGTCGGCGGTGAACACGTGGCGGTAGCCGCCTTCGGTGGCCAGCTTCTCGAGGTCCGACCCCGGGTCGGTCACGACGACTACGCGGGACGCGGGGTCAAGGCCGGCAGCTTCGAGGGCTGCCATCAGCACCCGGCGCTGGCTGTCGGTCTCGAGAGTGCCGCCCGACTTGCTGGACACGACCACGACGGTACGGGCGAGATCACCGTCCAAAGCTCGGGTGACCGCGTGCGGGTTGGTCGAGTCGAGGATCTCCAGCGGAACGTCGTAGGTGCGGGAGATGAGCTCGGGCGCGAGCGACGAGCCGCCCATGCCGCACAGCACCACCCGGTCGATGCCCTCGGACCACAGCTGTGCCCGTAGAGCGTCGACTTCGGCGAGCAGCGACCGCGACGTGCGCGGTAGGTCGACCCAGCCGAGCCGGACCGAGGCCTCGGACTCCGCGTCAGGTCCCCAGAGCGTGGGGTCCTTGGCGGCTAACCGGCTCGCAACCCGATCGCTCACCAGCGTGGCGAGCAGGTCGTCCTGTCTCTGTGAGGTGTTGACGAGGAGAGGCCGCTTCACTTGGCCGCCTTCTCCAGCGCCACGCTGACGGTGTCCAGCAGCTCCTGCCAGGACTTCTGGAACTTGTCGACGCCCTCGTCCTCGATGACCTGCACGACGTCGTCGTAGGAGATGCCCAGCCTCTCGAGCCCGGCGAGGACCGCCCGCGCGTCGTCGTAGTTGTCGGTGATCGCGCCCGCCGGGAACTCGCCGTGGTCGCCGCTGGCCTTGATCGTGGCCTCGGGCATGGTGTTGACGGTCTCCGGCGCGACCAGCTCCGAGACGTACATCGTGTCGGGGAGGTCGGGGTCCTTGACGGAGGTGGAGGCCCAGAGCGGGCGCTGCTTGTGGGCGCCGTCGGACTCCAGCGACTGCCAGCGTTCGGTGGCGACGACCTCCTCGAACGCCTCGTACGCCAGCCGTGCGTTGGCGACCGCGGCCTTGCTCCGCAGCGCCTTGGCCTCGTCGGTGCCGATCTTGTCGAGCCGCTTGTCGACCTCGGTGTCCACCCTGCTGACGAAGAACGACGCGACCGAGCGGATCGACGACAGGTCCACGTCGTTGTCCCTGGCCCGCTCGAGGCCATCCAGGTAGGCGTCCATCACGGCCTTGTAGCGGTCGAGGCTGAAGATGAGGGTGACGTTGACGCTGATGCCTTCGGCGATCGCGTCGGAGATGGCAGCCAGCCCCTCGGAGGTCGCGGGGATCTTGATCATCGCGTTGGGCCGGTCGACCAGCCACCACAGCGCCCGCGCCTCGGCGATGGTGGCGTGGGTGTTGTGGGCGAGGCGGGGGTCGACCTCGATGCTGACCCGACCGTCCTTGCCGTCCGTGCGGTCGTACACGTCATGCATGACGTCGCACGCCCACCTGACGTCGTAGGTGGTGATGGCGCGGACCGCCTCCTCGAGGGAGACGCCGCGCTCGGCGAGGTCGCCTACCTGGCCGGCGTAGTCGTCGGCCTCGGCGACCGCCTTGGCGAAGATGGTCGGGTTCGAGGTGACCCCGACCACGTGCTGGTCTTTGATCAGCGCGGCAAGGTTGCCGCTCTTGAGCCGACCTCGAGAGATGTCGTCCAGCCAGATCGAGACGTCACGGTCTGAGAGATCTTGGAGTCGGTCGTTCATGAGGGGGTCCTTTGCCTGGGGGGATCAGTATTGCCTGGGGGATCCGTGCTGCCTGCGGGATCAGTGCGCCGCGGACGCGGCGAGGATGCTGTCTTTTGCGGCTTGGGTGACGGCCTCCGCGGTCATCCCGAACTCGGTGTAGAGCCGCTGGTAGTCGGCGGAGGCGCCGAAGTGCTCGATCGACACGCTTCTGCCGGCGTCGCCGACGATGCCGCGCCAGCTCATCGCGATGCCGGCCTCGACGGAGACCCGCGCCTTGACGATGGGAGGAAGGACCTGGTCGCGATAGGCCTTGTCCTGCGCCTCGAACCACTCCTGGCACGGCATCGACACGACCCGGGCACGGATGCCGTCGGCGGCAAGCTGCTTGCGGGCGGCCACCGCGATCTGGACCTCCGACCCGGTCCCGACGAGGATGACGTCGGGGGCGCCGCCGTCGACGTCCAGAAGGGTGTATCCGCCGCGGATGACGCCGGAGGTGTCGGCGTACCCGTCGGTGCCGCGCGGGAAGGTCGGCACGTTCTGCCTGGTCAGGGCGAGGCCGGTCGGGCGGTCGGGATGCTCGAGGATCGCCTTCCAAGCGGCGACCGTCTCGTTCGCGTCGGCGGGCCGGACGACGTCGAGGCCGGGGATCGCACGCAGCGCGGTGAGATGCTCGATCGGCTGGTGGGTCGGGCCGTCCTCGCCGAGCCCGATCGAGTCGTGGGTCCAGACGTATGTGACGGGGAGCTGCATCAGCGCGGCCAGCCGCACGGACCCGCGCATGTAGTCGGAGAAGACGAGGAAGGTGCCGCCGTACGGCCTGGTGCCGCCGTGCAGCGCGATGCCGTTGAGGATCGCCCCCATAGCGTGCTCGCGGATGCCGAAGTGCAGCACCCGCCCGTACCAGTCGCCGCTCCACTCCTTGGTGGAGTGCTCGGGCGGGATGAAGCTCGGCTGGCCCTTGGGGGTGGTGTTGTTGGAGCCGGCCAGGTCGGCCGACCCGCCCCACAGCTCGGGGAGCTCCGGGGCGATGGCCGTGAGCACGTCGCCGGACGCCACTCGCGTGGCGACGCCCTTGGGGTCGGCGTCGAAGGCCGGCAGCGCGTCGGCCCAGCCCTCCGGCAGGGTGCGGGTGCGCATCCGCTCGAAGAGCTCCTTGCGGGACCCGGCCCTGGCCGCCCAGGCGTCGTACTTCTCCTGCCAGGCCGACTGGAGCAGCTTGCCTCGCTCGATCGCCGAGCGGGTGTGCTCGATGACGGCCGCGTCGACGTCGAAGGTCCGCTCGGGGTTGAAGCCGAGCACCTTCTTGGTCGCGGCAACCTCCTTGTCACCGAGCGCGGAGCCGTGCGCCTTGCCTGTGTTCTGGGCGTCCGGCGCAGGCCACGCGATGATGGTGCGCAGCGAGATGAAGCTGGGTCGGCCGGTCTCGGCCTTGGCCTTGGCGAAGGCCTCGAACAGCGCCGGGACGTCCTCGGTGTACCCCTTGCCACCGTTCGTCCAGTCGACCTCCTGGACGTGCCAGCCGTAGGCTTCGTAGCGCTTGGTGACGTCCTCGCTGAACGCGACGGCCGTGTTGTCCTCGATGGAGATCTTGTTGTTGTCGTAGAGCAACACCAGGTTGCCGAGCTGCTGGTGGCCGGCGAGCGAGCTGGCCTCGGCGCTGACGCCCTCCTCGAGGTCGCCGTCGCTGGCGATCACGAACACGTCATGGTCGAACAGGCTCTGTCCGAGCGCCGGCTCGGGGTCGAAGAGGCCACGTTCGCGCCGCGCCGCCATCGCCATGCCTACCGCGTTGCCGACCCCCTGACCGAGCGGGCCGGTCGTCGTCTCGACCCCCGTCGTGTGCCCGTGCTCGGGGTGACCCGGGGTGAGGCCGCCCCAGACTCGCAGCGCCTCCAGGTCGGCGAGCTCGAGGCCGTAGCCGGCGAGGTAGAGCTGGATGTAGAGGGTCAGGCTCGAGTGCCCGCAGGACAGGACGAAACGGTCCCGGCCCGGCCAGCTCGGGTCCGCCGGGTTGTGACGCATCAGCTTCTGCCAGATCAGGTATGCCGCCGGCGCCAGGCTCATCGCCGTGCCGGGATGGCCGTTCCCGACCTTCTGCACGGCGTCCATCGCCAGAACCCTGACCGTATCGACGGCACGATCGTCGATCACCGACCATTCGAGCTTCGGGTACGTCTGGGGGCGTTCGCTGGCCACAGCGGTAGGTCCTTCCTCGAGGTCGTCTCCGGGGTCGCGGCCGACTCTGACGGCCGCGCGCAACCACGAGTGACGAGCCTACTGCCATCTGGCGAAGCGCCGCCTCTCGCGGTCGGCTGGTGACCGAGGCCCTGATGTGCCCGCCACGGCAGGCTGCCCCGGCCAGGATTACACTGCTCGACGTACCAGGCTCGACCACGTGTCTGCGGGCGCGTGGCTGGAGCATGACCCAGTGCAGGACCCAGCGATCCCGAGGTGTCAGTGACGGCCGTCAACCAGCCCGCTCCTGTGTTTTCCCAGGAGCCGGTGGCCGCCGATCCCGGAGGCAGGGCGTCACCCGCGCCGGACGTCAGGCGCTGGCTGGACGTGCTCGGCTCCTACGTCGCGCTCACCAAGCCCCGCATCGTCGAGCTACTGCTCCTGACCACGGTGCCGGTGATGTTCCTGGCCGACGGCGGAGTGCCGTCGCCGTGGCTGGTGCTCGCCACGGTCGTCGGCGGAACGCTCGCAGCCGGCAGCGCCAACTCGCTCAACTGCGTGCTCGACCGAGACATCGACGAGCAGATGATGCGCACCCGGCGCCGGCCGTTGCCACGCCACCAGGTGTCTGCCCGGTCGGCGCTCGCCTTCGGCCTCTCGCTGGGACTGCTGGCGACCCTGTTGCTCGGCGTTGCGGTCAACTGGCTGTCGGCGCTGCTCGCCCTGACGGCGAATGTCTTCTACGTGCTGGGGTACACGATGCTGCTCAAGCGGCGTACCTCGCAGAACATCGTGTGGGGCGGTGCGGCCGGCTGCTTTCCCGCCCTGATCGGCTGGACCGCCGTCACCGGGTCGCTGGCCTGGCCCCCGGTCGTGCTGTTCCTGGTGGTCTTCTTCTGGACGCCGCCGCACTTCTGGTCGCTGGCGATCCGCTACCGGTCGGACTACGCCGCCGCCTCCGTGCCGATGCTGCCGGTGGTGGCGACGTCGTTCGAGGTCGGTCGGCAGATCGTCGCCTACAGCTGGGCAACGGTCGCCACGTCACTGCTGCTGTGGCCCGTCGCCTCGACCGGCTGGTTCTACCCGGTCGTCGCCGCCGCACTCGGGGGCGTCCTCATCGTGGAGTCCTACGCGCTGCTGCATCGCGCGCGAACGACGGAGGACGCCGTCGAGCTGAAGCCGATGCGGCTGTTCCACTTCTCGAATGCCTACTTGGCGTTGCTCTTCCTGGCGGTGGCGATCGACCCGCTGCTGATGCGCTGACGCCCAACGACCCGGCGGCGCATGCCGCCTCCAGGTGACCCGGCGGCGCACGCCGTTACAGCCGGAGCAGTCCTCGGTCGCGCGTGCCGAGCAGGACCCAGGTCACCGCGGCGCTGATGAGCGCGGCCCCGAGGACGTGGATCGCCACCAGCGCGACCGGGAGGTTGGTGAAGTACTGGGTGAACCCGACGACACCCTGAGTCAGCTCGATCCCCAACAGCCATGTCGCCGCCCGCTGCGCCCGTTCGGGAGCCTTGGTGACCTTGAAGGCGACCAGGGTGCCGATGGTGAGACCGACCAGCAGGAACACCAGGTCTGCGTGGAACTGCGCCACGGCGGCGGGGCGAAGGCCGGTGCGGGGCGAGCTCGCGTCGCCGGCGTGCGGGCCGGAGCCGGTGACTACCGTGCCGACGTAGAGCACCGCCCACGCCGCGACGAACGTGGCCCTGGCGAGGACCAGGACCGGCCTCGGGACCGTGGGCTGTGGAGGTCGGTCCTCCTCGTCGACGCGCCGGACCAGGACGACGGCAGTGGCGATGAGTGCCAGCGACAGCAGCAGGTGCAGGGCCACCACCCACGGGTTCAGGTCGCTGAGCACGGTCACGCCGCCGAGCAGCGCCTGAGCGGGGATGCCGACGAGCAGGGCCGTCGCCAGCCGCCTGATCGACCTGCGCCGCGGCTGGAAGCGCATCGCCGCCACCCATGTGGTCAGCACCACGGCCGTGAGGACGAAGGTCAGCATCCGGTTGCTGAACTCGACGAAGCCGTGCACACCGAGGGCGTCATGCACGACGAACGACCCGCCCGAGCAGCGGGGCCAGCTCGGGCAGCCCAGTCCCGAGCCGGTCAGCCTGACGGTGGCGCCGGTGAAGACGATGACGATGTTGGCCACGAGGGTCGCGACCGTGAGACGCTTGAGGAGGCGCCGGCTGGACGGCCCCGACCGCTCCGTCGACGATGACGGCGTCATCAGCTTTGTCACTCCCATGACGTCAGTATCCCTGCCCGCCCGGGTGCTCATGTCTGCGCGTCGTGCCTGGGAGTGCGACTTCTCAGTCAGTCGTGGGAGACTCTGCAGATGGCTTTCACCTTGCACGGCCCGAAGGACTCGCAGCTATACGGCGACGAGGCCCACTACCGGTTCAACGACCACGGCCTCCTCGTCGTTCACACGGGGGACGGTCACGAGCTGACATTCTCTCCGTCGGCCTGGTCGATTCTCGAGGATGGTGCACCCGGCGACCGGATGCACGTGCTCAGCGGCGACCACACCACCTGAGCGGTCACTCTCAGCGCCGCTCATTCCCAGCGGAGAGTCCTCTCAAACTTCCTTATAGTGGGCCAATCGTCATGCGCTGGGACCGTAGCCGACAATCGTCAGACGGCCTGATTGCTATCGGGTTGAGTCGGCCGCCTTGCCCGAGGCTCATCGTGCTGCCGACGACGAGACCCGCGTTGGAGTTGGCCGCGATGATCGGTTGGTGGCGTCAGTAGCGACCGACCCGGCTCACAGCGTCGGGCAGCGTCACGGCGGCAGCGAGAGGCCACGAAGACTGTACGGATCATCTGGGTTCTTTCATGACACGGTGCCGGAGTAGAAGGGGTCGGCGGCCATCGCGTTGAATGCGGCCTGGGAAGCTGGGCTGGAGCCGATCTTGAAGTCGCAGTTGGCGTAGGTATGGCTGGTGGTGTTCCAGTAGGCGACGGCCTCGAAGCGCTCGTAGCCGGGCTGCTTGAACAGTTGGTCAGCAGCGGTGATCCAGTCGGCCTTGGCGGTGGGGTTGGCCGGGTCCTCGCTGGTACCGAACTCAGCCACCATGAGTGCAGGGCCGGGGTGCAGGGCCGCGAACTGCATGAAGGGGGTGATGATCGTCTCCAGTGACCGCCAGGGGTTGGCCCAGGTGCCGGTCTTGGTCTTGCAGTAGATGTTGTAGGCATCGATGGCCATCACGTCGATGTAGGCGTCGCCGGGGTAGTAGTTCGGGGCGTATTGGGCGGGCTTGCCCAAGCCGTAGTTGCGGGCCGCCGTGGTCCACGCCCACTTGGCATTGGTGACGCCCTCTGCTCTCATCACCGTGACGAACTTCTGGTAGGCCGCGATGTAGGCAGCCGGGGTGCCACTGGCCTGAGAGTGGGTGGTGTCGGGCTCGTGGTTGAAGGTCACGTAGATCTCGGTCCCGTAGCTCTTTATCTGAGCTGCCCACCGTTGCATGTCGACGTACAGCGGGTCGCCCGGCTGGGCGTCGGCGATGGCCTGCCAACTCAGGTTGACACCGGCTTTGGTCCGGGTCTTGATGCTGAGGAACAGGCTGTGCCCGGTGGACTGCATCCAGGTGGTGTTGGCATCAGGGAAGGTGTCGTCCCACCGGTCGTAGACCCGGATGAACGCCATTTGGCGTCCTGCCGTGGTCTCGAAAGCCTGGGTAGCCGTCTTGGTGGCCGTGGTCGGGAAGACCCCGAAGGCCATCGGGGAGGTCACTGAGGCCCCCTGGGCCGCTACTGGGGCCACCATCAGCCCAAGAGCCACCGCCGCCACTGCGAGGCGCTGAGACATACGCTGACACTTAGACATGACACACTCCTGAGCTTGAGTCGAGCACGGTACCGGTGGTGTCAACGAAGTCGGCGGTCCAGCCGGCGGGTAGCAGTGTCATCCGCAGGTAGCCGAACGACTTGGCCCAGGCGAGTGGGGCCACGGCGGCTGCTGCGGAGGTCAGCACCTGCTTTTCCCCTCCGGTACCGGCGACGTACTCAGTGATCCCAGCGGGAGTCTGGACACCGTTGTCGTCCAGAGCCGGGTAGCGCTGGTAGTTGTGGATGTGGCCGTTGAGCACCACATCGGCACCGGCTGCCTGCAAGGCGTTCCACCACGGCCGGTAGACCCGGTTCCAGCCAGCGTTGTTAGCTAACCCGGTGTACAGCGGCTGGTGCCAGAACGCCAGGATGCACGGCTGGAGGGTCGAAGCCAGGTCGGCCTTGAGCCAGGTGGTCTGGGCCGAGGTGTCGGTGCAGCCGCCCACTCCGGAAGCGGTGCAGTTGCCGTTCAGCCCGATCAGGTGCCAGGTGCCGAGGTCGAACGAGAAGTGCCCGCCGGTCTCTGGGTGGGATGAGGCACCGAAGTGGGTGAAGAAGTTGGTGGCGGTCTTGTTCGTCGTCGGGCACGGGTGGCCGAAGACGTCGTTACCGGTCTTGTACTCGTGATTCCCGGCGACCGGATTCATCCGGGAGTCCATCCGACCCCAGGAAGGGTCGTAGGAGACCGCGTAGTCGGCGGTGTCCCCACAGTCGTACTGGTAGTCCCCGAGCCCGAGCACCGAGGTGATGGTCGGGTCGGCCAGCATCGCGTCTGAAGTGCGCTGCTCAGCACAGGCCAGCGGCTTGCCCTGGTTGTTGTTGAAGGAGCGGTCGGAGGAGCCGCAGGCCATGTCGCCCACTGCCCCGATCACCGGGTCACCGATGTCGGCGTGAGCTTGAGGCGTCACTCCAGCGAACGGACCGAACGACAGAGCCAGCGTGACGATGGCAACGCCTGTCACGAGGATCAGGACCACGCGAAAGGATCGGATCACAGAGACCTCTTCAAGCTGAAAAGGGGTGGATGCCCCAACTGAATCAATGGCATGGTTGTGTGTTACCCGGTGGAGATCGTGACCGCGTCGAGGTCGCCGGAGTAGTAGTCGCAGGTGACGGTGGTCTGGTTGCAGTTGGTCTTGCCGCCCATGCTGAACGGGGCGGTGTTGGTGATCGGCCCGGTGCTGCCGATCTTGGCGGCAACCAGCACGCCGTCCACGTACTCCTGGACCTTGGTAGCGGTGTGCACGCAACGGACGTCGTGCCACACCCCGTCGTTGAGCGGAGCTACTTTGGATGACCCGGTGCCTACCCGGACGCCGTTGGCACCCTTGAACAGGCACTGGACGTCGCCGCCGACGTTCTGGACCTTGATCTGGCCGCCCTTGGCGCTGGAGTGACCCTTCTGCATCACGTTGCCCGCCAAGTAGGTGGTGCGGATCTGGAACTCCAGCGCGTACGTCACGTTCGGGTCCACCGGCTCGGTGAGGCTGAGCGGGTCCTGCACCTCGATCACCCGGGTGTCATCGACCGGCGTGCACGTCGGGCAGCGGTGCACCCAGTTGTAGTACGTGCCGGTTGCGTTCACGCCGTTGGTGCCCGGCTGGTCACCGGGTACCACCGAACCGTTGAGGTGGTTAGGACCCGAGTCCACCATGACAGCGGTGCCGGTGGGCTCGTTCATCTGCCAACTGGACACGATAGTCGGCGTCGACGGTGGGGTGCTGGCATAGGCGCCGTTGGCCCCGAGGGCCATCAGCACACTCGCGGTGAGCGAGAGGACGCTGAGCTTGGTCTTGGTGGTCATGAGAGGAGTTCCTTCCCCGAAGATCTGATGGCGGGGGTGAAGTGGGTGGGGCGTTTCAACTTGTGCGTGCTTTCTCGAAGTGACAGTGATGAGTGGTCAAGGTGGTGTGGCCAGGGCCATCCCGCTGTCCAGGCACAGGGACTGGCGGACCTGCGCGTGGAACTCCCGAGCGCACCCTCTCCCGTTCCTACACCCGCTAATCGTCCATTTTTCAGCCGGTTTACGCAGTCGTTCCCAATCTATGACATTCAGTCATCAACCCGTCACCTTCCGTACAAGTTGCCGATATGGTCCGGCGTTCGGGGAAAGGGCAGCGAGGTTCTGACGTAGGTGGGCGCAAGCCGAGCCTCACTTCGAAGAAGATCGAGTGGCTCGCCGGATGTACGACGCGGGCGTCTCCACCGTCGGACTCCTGGGATATTTCACTGGCTGAGATGTGCGTTCGGGATGGACTCGATCGGTAAAACTGCAGGTCAGACGCTGGTTACTCATTCCCAGCGGAACGTCCTGACGGTGAGGGCGCCTGCGACGCCTGCCCATGCGACCAGGACCACGACCCGCCACCAGTCGAGGGGGGCACCCGAGCAGACTTCTCGCAGGCCCTCCGCCAGTGCACCGGACGGGAGTGCCGAGACGACGGCATGCATGGCGTGGGGATACGACGACAGCGGGACGACGATGGCTCCGGCGACCAGGAGCACGACGTAGACCAGGTTGGCGGCTGCCAGCGTTGCCTCTGCCCGCAGAGTTCCCGCCATCAGCAGACCGAGCGAGGCGAACGCGGCGGTGCCTGCCACCACGAGCAGCAGGCCCGATAGGGCCGCGAGGATGCCACCGTGAGGATGCCAGCCGAGAAGCAACCCGGCCGCGCAGAGCACGGCAAGCTGCACGACCTCGACGACGAGCAGCGACAGCACCTTTCCGGCGAGGAGGTTGGCGCGAGACAGCGGTGACGCCCCGAGCCGCTTGAGGACGTTGTACCGGCGCTCGAAGGCGGTGGCGATGGCGATCGAGGTGAACGACGTGGACATCACCGCGAGCGCGATGACGCCAGGCGTCAAGATGTCGATCCGCCGCCCCGAGCCGAGGTCGATGACCGTGCCCGCCTCCGCTCCGCCTGAGAGCAGTAGCAGCGGGATGACCAGGGCGAGGAGGAGCTGTTCCCCGTTGCGGAAGAGCAGCCGCACCTCCATCCGCGCGTGGGTGAGGATCATCGTTGACCGGCTGTTGGCACCAGGCGCCGGGGTGAAGCTCAGCGCAGTCATGTCCGGAGCCGCTTCCCCGTGAGCTCCAGGAAGACGTCCTCCAAGGTGTGTCTCTCGATCACCAGGTCGTCGGGCATCACATCGAGCGACGCGCACCAGGCGGTGACGGCCGCGACCGTGTGGGGTGTGACCTCCCCGTCGACCCGGTATCGGCCCAGCGGGGACTCGGTGACCGAGCAGCCTGCTGGAAGAGCTCTCACGAGATCATCGACGTGCAGGCCGGGCTTGGCGCGGAACCTGATGGTGTTCTGGGCCCCAGCCGAGGTGAGCTCGCTCGGCGAGCCCGATGTGAGCACCTGGCCGTGGTCCACGACGAAGACGTGGGCGGCGAGCCGTTCGGCCTCCTCCATGTAGTGCGTCGTCAGGACGACGGTCACCCCGTCGACCACGAGCTCCTCCACCAGCTCCCAGGTGCTGCGGCGCGACTGCGGGTCGAGTCCCGCAGTGGGCTCGTCGAGGAAGACGATCTCAGGCCTGCCCACGAGCGCCATCGCCAGCCCGAGGCGCTGCTGCTGACCGCCGCTGAGCCGCCGGTAGGACGTCCGGCCACAGGTCCCGAGCCCGAGCCGTTCGACCAGGTCGTCGACGGGAAGGGGGTGGGCGTACAACGAGGCCATGTAGGTGAGCATCTCGCCGGCGCGGACGCCGGACCAGGCGCCGCCCTGCTGCAGCATCACGCCGAGACGTGGTGCCAGCTGGGCGCGTTCGCGGACCGGGTCCAGGCCGAGCACGCGAACCGTGCCGGACTGGGGCGAGCGGTAGCCCTCGCAGGTCTCCAGGGTCGTGGTCTTGCCGGCCCCGTTGGGCCCCAGGATCGCCGTCACGCTGCCGCGCTCCACGACCAGTGACAGGCCGTCGACCGCGAGAGTCGTGCCGTACCTCATCACGAGGTTCGAGACCTCGACGGCGGGCACGCTCACCAGAGGAGTCTAGGTTGCGTCGGCGCCGCACTCGGCAGGCCTGCATCTCCACAGCTGGACTCTGCTGGCCCGACGGCTGTCTGCTGTTTCGGGCGGGCGCACTTGGCCGGGGACAGCGGTCGGGGGGTGGCGAGCGCCGAGCTGTACGACGCATCCTCCGGACGTGGGCCAGATCTGGTTGTCTTCGGCAGGCCCATGACTGAGCCGCGTCCACTTTGGACGCACGAGCCCGAGTCGTGCGATCCGGCGCCGTAAGGCCGCCGAACCTGATTAGGGCAGCCTTATTTGAGCCGCCGAACTAATTACGCCACAATAGTGTTGTGAAAAGCGTGCGGGGCTCAGCAGCGGCGGTGCTGACGTCGTCCGTCCCGCCGGCCGAACCTGTGGATGAGTCTGAGGCGACCGGCGTTCTCGACGATTCACCTACACGCGAGCGGGTGGCGCGGTCGATTCTCGAGAACGGTCCCTCCACCGCAGCGACCTTGGCTGAACGGCTGACACTCACCCCCGCCGCGGTCCGGCGCCACCTGGACCAACTGGTGGCAGCGGGCGCCCTGGAGGCGCGCGAGCCGCGCTCCTACGGCGCTCGGGGACGCGGTCGGCCGGCCAAGGTCTTCACCCTCACCGACTCCGGCCGCGACACGTTCCTGCAGGCCTACGACGATCTCGCGGCCAGCGCCCTGCGCTTCCTGCGCGAGTCCGCCGGCCCCGACGCTGTGACGGCGTTCGCCCGTCGGCGTACCGCTGAGATCGAGGAGCGCTTCAGCACCGTCGTCACCGGCGCCGACCCACGGGACCGGGTGAAGGCGCTGGCTCAGGCGCTCACCGGCGACGGCTACGCTGCCTCTGTCCGTACGACGGCGACCGGCGATCAGATCTGCCAGCACCACTGCCCGGTCGCGCACGTCGCGGCCGAGTTCCCCCAGCTCTGCGAAGCAGAGACCGAAGTCTTCGCCCGCCTCCTCGGACGACATGTCCAGCGGCTGGCGACCATCGCCCACGGCGATGGAGTGTGTACGACCAACGTTCCGTATCCCGCACCGCCGCATCCTGCACCGCACGACGCCACCTCGACCGAGAGGACCCTTTCATGACATCCATCGAGCAGCTCAACCCCGAGCTCGAGGGCATCGGTCGGTACAACTACGGCTGGGCCGACTCCGACGTGGTCGGGTCGACGGCGACCCGCGGCCTCAACGAGGACGTCGTGCGCGACATCTCCAACCGTAAGAACGAGCCCACCTGGATGCTGGAGCTGCGCCTCAAGGGCCTGAAGCTGTTCCGCCGCAAGCCGCTGCCCACCTGGGGATCGGACCTCAGCGCGATCGACTTCGAGAACATCAAGTACTTCGTGCGCTCGACGGAGAAGCAGGCGACGTCCTGGGAGGAGCTGCCCGAGGACATCAAGAACACCTACGACAAGCTCGGCATCCCCGAGGCTGAGAAGCAGCGGCTGGTGGCCGGTGTCGCGGCCCAGTACGAGTCCGAGGTGGTCTACCACTCGATCCGCGAGGACCTCGAGGCCCAGGGCGTGCTCTTCCTCGACACCGACACCGCTCTGCGCGAGCACGAGGACGTCTTCAGGGAGTACTTCGGCTCGGTCATCCCGGTCGGCGACAACAAGTTCGCGGCCCTGAACACGTCGGTCTGGTCCGGTGGCTCGTTCATCTACGTGCCCAAGGGTGTCAAGGTCGACATCCCGCTGCAGGCCTACTTCCGGATCAACACCGAGAACATGGGCCAGTTCGAGCGCACATTGATCATCGTGGACGAGGACGCCTATGTGCATTACGTCGAGGGCTGCACCGCGCCGATCTACTCCTCGGACTCGCTGCACTCGGCGGTCGTCGAGATCATCGTGAAGAAGGGCGGCCGGTGCCGCTACACCACGATCCAGAACTGGTCCAACAATGTCTACAACCTGGTCACGAAGCGAGCCACCTGTGAGGCCGGGGCCACCATGGAGTGGGTCGACGGCAACATCGGCTCGAAGGTCACGATGAAGTACCCGGCCATCTACCTGCTGGGCGAGCACTCCAAGGGTGAGACGCTCTCGATCGCGTTCGCGGGCGAGGGCCAGCACCAAGACGCCGGCGCCAAGATGGTTCACGCGGCGCCGTACACGTCGAGCTCGATCATCTCCAAGTCGGTCGCCCGCGGTGGCGGCCGCACGTCGTACCGCGGCCTGGTCCAGGTCGCCGACGGCGCCCACCACAGCGCCAGCACGGTGCGATGTGACGCGCTGCTGGTCGACCAGATCAGCCGAAGCGACACCTACCCGTACGTAGATGTCCGTGAGGACGACGTGTCGATGGGTCACGAGGCCACGGTGTCGAAGGTCAGCGACGACCAGCTGTTCTACCTGATGAGCCGGGGTATGGCTGAGGACGAGGCGATGGCCATGATCGTGCGCGGGTTCATCGAGCCGATCGCCCGCGAGCTCCCGATGGAGTACGCCCTCGAGCTGAACCGGCTGATCGAGCTGCAGATGGAAGGCGCGGTCGGCTAGCGCCGACGCTGACGTCATGCGGTTCGTTCGTCCTCGGGAGACGGTTTCACCAGAGAAAGTGGTTCGTTGAGCATCAACAATGTGAAGGACGCCGTGGAGACGGTCGAGAGCCATCTCCATCCGGTCCCGTCGTACGACCTCGCCGACCACCCGGTTCCGACCGGGCGTGAGGAGGTCTGGCGGTTCACTCCGATCAAGCGGCTGCGCGGCCTTCTGGACGGTACGCCGTCCGACGGGCATCTGAAGTGGGACGCCGAGGTCCCCGACGGCGTCACCGTCAGTGAGATCACGGCCGAGCAGGCCGTCGCGCTCGGCGAGACCCTGCCTGCGGACCGGCCCTCGGCGCTGGCGGTGGCCAACGGTGGAGCAGCGGTCCTCATCGAGGTGGCAGCCGAGGCGGAGCTGACCCGGCCTCTCGTCGTCCGGCTCACCGGGATGTCGGCCGACGACCTGGTCTGGGGCCACATCGTGGTCCGCGTCGGGATGCACGCCAAGGCCACCGTCGTGTTCGAGCACACCGGCAGCGCTGTCTACGCAGCGTCGACCTCGGTCCTCGTCGGCGACAACGCCCAGCTCGACTTGGTCTGTCTGCAGCTCTGGGACGACGACGCTGTCCACCTCGGGCAGATCGGGCTGCGGATCGGGCGCGACGCGTCCGTGCGCACGTTCCAGGCCAGCCTCGGCGGTGACGTCGTCCGCATCGTCGAGAACACGGAGTACGCCGGCCCCGGCGGCGATCTGCGGATGTACGGCCTGTACTTCGTCGACGCGGGCCAGCACATCGAGCACCGGCTGTTCGTCGACCACAACCAGCCACACACCAAGAGCAACGTCGTCTACAAGGGCGGCCTGCAGGGCGAAGGCGCCCACGCCGTCTGGATCGGCAACGTCTTGATCCGCCAGGTCGCCGAGGGCATCGAGACCTATGAGACCAACCGCAACCTGGTCCTGACCGATGGCTGCCGCGCGGACTCCGTGCCCAACCTCGAGATCGAGACCGGGGAGATCCTCGGCGCCGGCCATGCATCGGCCACCGGCCGGTTCGACGACGAGCAGCTGTTCTACCTGCAGTCCCGCGGCGTCACGAAGGAAGATGCCCGCCGGCTCGTCGTTCACGGCTTCTTCGCCGACATCATCCGCCGCATCGGCGTTCCCGAGGTCGAGGAGCACCTGATGACTGCCGTCGAGACCGAGCTCGCCGCATATGTTGGTGCGCCACCCGCATCGGCGGTCGGGGCATGACGCCGTTCGTCGAGGCGTGCGCGCTGGCCGACATACCCGACGGAGGGGTGGTGGCCGTCGACGTCGAGGGACTCGATGTCGCCATCGTCCGAGCCGGCGACGAGGTCTACGCCATCCGCGACGAGTGCTCGCACGCCTCCATCGCCTTGAGCGAGGGAGACGTCGACGTCGAGGCACGCCAGATCGAATGCTGGCTCCACGGGTCGCGGTTCGACCTGCGTACCGGACAGCCCACCGGCCTGCCCGCCTACGAGCCGGTACCCGTCTATCCCTGCAAGGTCGCCGATGACTCGGTCGTCGTCGACATTGCCAACCCGCTGATCTGATACGGAGAGAACACAGACACATGGCAACCCTGGAGATCAAAGACCTGCACGTCGCGGTCAAGCTCGACGAAGGAGACAAGCCGATCCTTCGCGGGGTCGACCTCACCGTCCGGTCGGGCGAGACGCACGCGATCATGGGCCCCAACGGGTCGGGCAAGTCCACGCTCGCATACTCGATCGCCGGCCACCCCAAGTACACGATCACCAGCGGAACGGTCACCCTCGACGGGCTCGACGTGCTCAGCCTGACGGTCGACCAGCGGGCCCGCGCAGGACTGTTCCTTGCGATGCAGTATCCGGTCGAGGTACCCGGTGTGTCCGTATCCAACTTCCTCCGGACCGCGAAGACCGCTCTCGACGGCGAGGCCCCGAAGCTGCGCACCTGGGTCAAGGACGTCAACGCTGCCATGGACAAGGTCGCCATGGACCGTGACTTCGCCCAGCGCAACGTCAACGAAGGTTTCTCCGGCGGCGAGAAGAAGCGCCACGAGATCATGCAGCTGGAGCTGCTGAACCCGAAGTTCGCGATCCTGGACGAGACCGACTCCGGGCTCGACATCGACGCTCTCAAGGTGGTCTCCGAAGGCGTCAACCGCTTCCGCAGCCAGGGTGACCGCGGCGTGCTGCTCATCACCCACTACACCCGGATCCTGCGCTACATCGTGCCCGACTTCGTCCACGTCTTCGTCAACGGGCGCATCGCCGAGCAGGGTGGTGCGGAGCTCGCCGAGCAGCTCGAGGCCGAGGGCTACGACAAGTACGTCAACCCGGCTGCCTGATGACCGTCCAGCAGACCGCTCTGCCAGGACTGCTCGACACGGACCGGATCCGTGCCGACTTCCCGATCCTGACCCGTCGCCTCGACGGCGACCGGTCGCTGGTGTACCTCGACAGTGCCAACACGTCGCAGAAGCCGCAGCAGGTCATCGACGCGATGGCAGACCACTACGCCCGGCACAATGCCAACGTTGCGCGCGCGGTCCATCAGCTGGGCGCCGAGTCGACGGCCGCCTTCGAGGCCGCCCGGGATACCGTCGCAGCCTTCATCGGGGCACCCTCTCGCGACGAGGTCATCTTCACGAAGAACTCGACGGAGGCGCTGAACCTGGTGGCGAACACCCTCGCCTGGGCTCGCGGCGACCTTGCGGTAGGCCCGGGCGACGAGGTCGTCATCACTGAGATGGAGCACCACTCCAACATCGTGCCGTGGCAGCTGCTCACGGAGCGGACCGGCGCGACGCTGCGCTGGTTCGGTCTGACCGACGAAGGCCGCCTCGACCTGTCCGACATCGACTCCCTCATCAACGAGCGCACCAAGGTCGTCTCCGTGGCGTGGGTCTCCAACATGCTCGGCACTGTCAACCCCGTCGCCGAGATCGCGCGCCGGGCGCACGAGGTCGGCGCCCTGGTCGTCCTGGATGCTTCCCAGGCCGTTCCGCAGCTGCCGGTCGACGTCGTCGCGAGCGGAGCAGACCTGGTGGCCTTCACCGGGCACAAGACCGTCGGCCCCACCGGGATCGGCGTGCTCTGGGGCCGCGGCGAGGTGCTCGCTGCCCTGCCGCCCTTCCTCGGCGGTGGTGAGATGATCGAGACCGTCACCATGGAGCGGTCGACCTACGCCCCGGCTCCGCACAAGTTCGAGGCCGGCACCCCGCCGATCGTCCAGGCGATCGGACTGGGCGTGGCGCTGGACTACCTGGGCTCGGTCGGGATGCACAACCTCGCCGCCCACGAGCATGCGATCACGGCATACGCACTCGAGCAGCTTCGCGAGATCCGTGGCCTGACCATCCTCGGGCCGACCGAGGCGGTCGATCGCGGCGGGGCGATCAGCTTCGAGATCGACGGCATCCATCCCCATGACGTCAGCCAGGTGCTGGACTCGCTCGGTATCGCGGTTCGCGCCGGTCACCACTGCGCGAAACCGGCGCACGCCCGGTTCGGCGTCCAGTCGTCGACGCGCGCATCGTTCTACCTCTACACCACCCCGGCAGAGGTGGACGCCCTGGTCGAGGGAATAGAACACACCAAGCACTTCTTCAAGGTGGCGTGATGGATCTCCAGAACCTGTACCAGGAGATCATCCTCGACCACTACCGCGCGCCTCACCACGCGGGTCTCCGCGAGCCGTACGAGTCGGAGGTTCACCACGTCAACCCGACCTGCGGTGACGAGGTGACGCTTCGGGTGCACGTGGTCGACGGCGTCGTCGAGGATGTCTCCTACGACGCCGAGGGATGCTCGATCTCGCAGGCCTCGACGTCGATGCTCACGGACCTGCTCATCGGCCTGCCCGTTGAGGACGCGATGACCGTGCACGAGTCCTTCGTCGCGCTGATGCAGGGCAAGGGGCTCGTCGAACCCGACGAAGAGGTCCTCGAGGACGCGGTCGCCTTCACCGGCGTCGCCAGGTTCCCGGCCCGGATCAAGTGCGCGCTGCTCGGCTGGATGGCGTGGAAAGACGCGACGGCACGTGCCGTCGCCCAAGTGGAGGTATGACGATGACCCAGGACACGACAGACCTGCCCGAGGTGGACCTCACACCTGCGACCGGCACTGCCGGCGCTGCCGTAGCGGACGTGATGGAGGCCCTCAAGGACGTCGTCGACCCCGAGCTCGGGATCAACGTCGTCGACCTCGGCCTGATCTACGACGTCGCAGTCGACGAAGCCAACGATGCGGTGATCGACATGACCCTCACATCGGCCGCCTGCCCGCTCACCGACGTGATCGAGGATCAGACCCGCACGGCCCTCGAAGGGCTGGTCAACGACTTCCGGATCAACTGGGTGTGGATGCCGCCGTGGGGTCCGGACAAGATCACCGACGACGGCCGCGAGATGCTGCGGGCACTGGGTTTCAACGTCTGAGCGCTTCGATGTCTGAGCGCTTCGACGTCTGAGCGCTCCGTCGACCTCGCCGGCCAGCGCGTCCACGTCGCCGAATCCGGCCGCCACGATGGGGCGGCCACGACCCGCGCTCCTGCCACCAGAGCAGGTCCTGCCTCGACTCGAGACACGAAGGGCAGAGCTGAGGCTCACCATGTGCGGCTACGTTATGACGATGACGCCGACCATCGCCACGACCAGCAAGCCCGACCGCGCCGGCCTCACGGAGTTCGTGGCCGAGCGCCACAAGGTGGTGTTGATCACCCGTCGGGCTGATGGATCGCCCCAGTCGTCCCCTGTGAGCTGCGGTATCGATGCCGAGGGTCGGCTGCTCATCTCCACTTATCCCGAGCGGGCCAAGGTCGCGAACGTCAGACAGGACCCGTCGGTCAGCGCCTGCGTCCTTTCCGACGACTGGAACGGGCCGTATGTCCACGTCGACGGTACCGCGGAGGTCCTCGAGCTCCCAGCGGCCGCCGACGACTTCGTCACCTACTTCCGCTCGATCTCGGGCGAGCACCCCGACTGGGAGGAGTACGCCCAGGCCATGATCCGCCAGGGCAAGTGCCTGATCCGCGTCACGGTGGACCGCTGGGGGCCGATCGCGACAGGTGGCTTCCCGCCACGGCTCGCGTAGGGACCAGCGGAGGGCCTCCCTGCGGCGTTCCGAGGACCGCCGATCCGGCGTCCCGTCCCGCGTGTCTTCGGGTGGCAGCGATGGAGTGGTACGAGTAGTAGCAGGCCCATCGCGCCCAGGCGATCGGCTGCTTCGGGAGGTCACCGTGCCGACGACGTTCGAGAACCCCTACATCGGCCTGAATGCGCGCTCGGCGCCGACGCCCGACGAGACCGACGGACCACCTGAGCTCGCGGACGTGGGCCGGCTGGCGAGGCGCACCATGCGTCGCGTGGTCGGGGCGGCACGGGCGGACGAACGCGAGGCCCGGCGGGTGACGCTGTCGTCGCTGCTTCGTGACCATCTCGGCGCCGACACCGCGGGCCGCTCGATCGTGGAGGAGAGCTGGAGGCGATACGAGCAGGTCAACCTGCAGGCCGGGCTCAACGCTTGGCTGCGCGACTCCGGTGTCACCCACGAGCTGATCGGGATCATCGACTTCCATCATGAGGACATCGGGCTGGCCGACCTGCTCGGGTCGAGCCGCCACAGCCACGGCCCGCGACCCGGGAACGTGGCCCTGTCGAACGTTCCGTGCGGTCCGGACGGCCAGGTGATGCCGTGCGTTCGCTGCGGTCTCTACCTGGTCGGTGACGGGGATCAGCACTCCGCTCTGCTGCTCGGTGGCGGAGACCATCATGACTCGGTGACGCTCGAGGTCGTCAGTACCGATGACGCGAACGCGACCTGGATCGCCGCCGAGATCAGGCAGCAGGCGCTCGTGCACAACGTTTTCCGACGGCAGGTGCTGTCCTTCGGCGGTGGCGACGTCTTCGGCCACGGCGAGACGCTCCTCACGTTCCACCGGCGTCAGGCGTTGGACTCCAGCCAGCTGATCATGCCTGCGGAGACGTTGCGCGCCATCCAGCAGCAGGTCGTCGAGGTCGCCCGGCACAAGCAGCGCCTGCTGGCGGCCGGACAGCACCTCAAGCGCGGCGTGCTGCTGTACGGCCCACCCGGTACCGGCAAGACCCATACCTTGCGCTACCTGATCGGGAGCCTGACAGACACCACGGTCGTCCAACTCACGGGAGGTGCGCTCCACCTGATCTCGGAGGCTTGTTCGGTGGCTCGAACGCTCGCCCCGGCGATGATCGTCGTCGAGGACGTCGACCTGATCGCCGAGGACCGCGGAATGTACCCGGGTCAGCACCCGATGCTCTTCCAGCTGCTCAACGAGATGGACGGGCTGGCGGAGGACGCCGACGTCGTCTTCGTGCTGACCACCAACCGCGCCGACCTCCTCGAGCCCGCGCTGGCAGCGAGGCCGGGTCGGGTCGACCAGGCGGTCGAGCTGACGATGCCCGACCTCGAGAGCCGCCGACGGCTGTTCGACCTCTACCGAGGTGGGCTCGATATCGACCGCAGCCGCCTCGACGAGGTCCTCGCCCGCGCCGAGGGAGTCACCGCGTCGTTCCTCAAGGAGCTGACCCGCAGGGCAGCACTGGTCGCGGCGACCAGGAGCGACGACGACGGTGGCGAGCTCCACGTGACGGCGGACGACCTCGACGCCGCTCTGGCCGAGCTGCTCCACACACGAAACGCGATGACACGCGTTCTGCTCGGGGGCTCGGCGCCGGGCGCCCGGTCGTCGCTGGACGATCAGGTGGAGAGGGAGGCTTGGTAAGGGCGTTGTGAGCCGTCTCAGCCGGGCGACTGCGCGGCTCGATCCACCGAACGTCGGGACTGCAGCAGCGCGACGACCAGGAGGACTCCCCACACAAGGAACCATGGGTCCCACAGGTACGCGTGCCACCTGAGAGCCAGCTGGTCGGCGCTCGCCGAGGCATGGATCACGTCAGCCTGAACCAGCAACCCGACCGAGGTCAGGACGGCGCCGTAGACGGCCATGACGAACGCCCCGATCCACGCGGCCAACCGGACCAGGCGCCATACCCGAGGTCGCCAGGGCCTGATCGCCAGCAGCCCGAGCAGTGCCGCCGCCACCTTGAGCAGGACCACCAACGCCAACCCCGCGATGAGCACGCCATCGCGAGCGCGGCCGGCGCGCGCGAGGGAACCGCCGACGGTGTCCAGCAGCCAGGTGCCCCCGACGACCCAGTAGGCGCTGACCACTGCGAACAGCATTCCCACCACGAAGGCGGCCGCTGCGGCTGAGGTGCCCGGGACCGGCCGAGCCGGTGAGCCCGACATACTGGCCATACGAAGGAAACTAGCAGCCCGACTGCCGACATCCGGGGAGCCGTTCGTGACACCAGACATCCGATCCCCAGGCAGCGGACCGGACGACGCACCATCGACGGCAGGGCTCGGGATGAGCGCCGGCCGGCTGGAGGCCTTCAGCGACGGTGTCTTCGCCATCGTGATCACCCTGCTCATCCTCGACATCAAAGTGCCGACCGACGCAGAGGGGCACCTGGGCCGGGCTCTGGCCGAGCAGTGGCCTCAGTACGTCGCCTACCTGCTGTCGTTCCTGATCGTCGGCGTCATCTGGCTGAACCACCACGCCACGATCAACCTGCTGGCTCGGACGACTCATGGCTTCCAGGTGCTCAACCTGCTCCTGCTCCTGCCGGTCAGCATCTTGCCCTGGCCGACTGCCGTCCTCGCGGACTACGCCACGGAAGGCACGCCCGGCGACCAGCGCGTCGCCGTCGTGCTGTACGGCGTGACGAGTACCGCCATGGCGGTGACGTTCAACATCTTGTGGCGCTACCTGCTCCGCCATGTCGAGCTCCACAAGCAGGGCGTGTCCACGTCGCTGCTCGCGGTCCGCAACCGCCGTTACAACATCGGTCCTGCGGTCTACCCGGTCGCAACCCTGCTGGGCCTGATCAACGCACCGCTGTTCATGGGGCTGATGCTCGCGTTGGCGGTCATGTACCTCCTGCCCACGCCGGATGTCGCGACCTGAGCCAGTGTCCCTCGTTGACAGGTGACCAATCAGTCACCTATTGTGGGGCCATGGACGACGTGTTCAAGGCGCTCGCCGACCCGACCAGGCGCAGCCTGCTCGACGAGCTCTTCGACCGGGACGGGCAGACGTTGGGGGAGCTCGGGGAACGCTTCGAGATGACTCGGTTCGGGGTCATGAAACACCTGAAGCAACTCGAGGCCGCCGGTCTGGTCATCACCAGGCGACACGGCCGAGAGAAGCTGCACTTCCTGAACCCCGTCCCGATCCGGCTCGTCCACGACCGATGGGTGAGCAAGTACGCCGAGCCCTGGGCCGCCACGCTCAGCGGCCTCAAGACCAGACTGGAGACGTCGATGGAGAAGGTTTTCGAGATCTACATCCGTACCACCCCGGAGCGCCTGTGGGAGGCTGTCACCGACTCCGGGGCCAGGAGCAAGTACCAGTTCGGGGTCGGGATCGAGTCCGACTGGTCCGAGGGCTCGCGATACGAGCAGCGTCATCCGAGTGCGCCGACCGTACTGGCCGCTGGAGAGAACCTCGAGGTCGACCCACCCCGCCGGCTCGTGCAGTCGTACCGCGCACTGTGGAGCGACGAGGTCACGGCCGAGGGCACGTCAAGGGTGACCTGGGAGATCCAGCCGGTCGGTGACTCGTGCCGGTTGACCGTGACCCACGACCAGCTGCGCGAGGACGCCAACGAGCAGCTCTTCGGCGGCTGGCCGATGGTCTTGTCCGGCCTCAAGACCTGGCTCGAGAGCGGGGAGCTCCTCACGACGCCGGGCTCGCTGATGTACGGCTGAGGCGGCCGTCAGGTCGGCGTGGAACGATCTCTGCCATCACCGTGTGCCAGTCTGATGGGGTGTTGGCCGAGGATCAGGAGAGCTGATGCCTCCAGCTCGAGGCCTTCCGGTGCCTGAGCAAGCCCCTGAAGACGATCCCGCGCGGGCACGGACAGTGCTGGTCGCCTGGCGCCGGATGGCCGGCTGGGTCGAGCGCTACGAGGCCCGGCATCGGGATACGGTCTGGGACGTCTCCCCGACACTCGTGCGCGGGCGGAGCGAGGACCGCTCGACCGTGTCGTTCGCGGTCCCGGTGGCACCGCTGGATGACCTGTCGATGGACGGGTTGGTCGCACATCTCGGTAGGCCGTGGCAGATCGGCGTCCTGCTCGTGCGTCGCGGGGGCTTCGCCGTGGCCAGGTTGACCGGTGCTGAGGTGGTGGCGTCAAAGGTCGGCCAACGGCACGTGCAAGGTCGTACCAAGGCCGGCGGCTGGTCGCAGCAGCGATTCGCCCGCCGGCGCGACAACCAGGCGCGAGCCGCCTACGACGCCGCGGGCAGCCACGCGAGCGCCCTGCTTCTCGGCGTCGCGTCCTCGCTCGACCTGCTTGCCCTCGGCGGCGACAGGCAGGCCGCCGACGCGGTCCTCGCCATCGCCGAGCTGGCGCCGCTGGCCCGCGTCCCACGACAGTGGCTGGCCGGGCTGCCGGACCCGAAGCGAGGCGTGCTGGACCATGCGGTCGAGGAGATCTGCTCGGTCCGCGTCGAGATCGTGGACACGGCGCCCCGCACCTAGCTCACGTCGCCGAGGTCCCTCGGACGGGCGGTCAGAGGGTGTTGGTCGAGAACGTGTCGCAGGCGCCGAGTGTGCCGGACTGGTACCCGGTCGTGAACCACCGGATCCGCTCGGCGGACGAGCCGTGTGTCCACTGCTCCTCGTTGACCTTGCCGCCGCCCAGATGCTGGATGTGGTCGTCGCCGACGGCGGTGGCGGCGTCGATGGCCTGCTTGATGTCGTCCTGCGTCAGGCCCTCGATGAACACGTTGCCGTCCGCGTCCTTGGCGGTGGTGGCGAAGTGCGCCCAGATCCCCGCGTAGCAGTCGGCCTGCAGCTCGATCCGCACCGACGGGCTGGTGGGTCCGGTCTGCTGGCTCTGGTTCTTGGCCAACGTACCGAGCAGGTCCTGGATATGGTGGCCGTACTCGTGGGCCAGCACGTATGCGTCGGAGAAGTCGCCGCCCTTGGCGCCGAGCTGACCCTTGAGCATGTCGTCGAAGAAGCCGAGCTCCAGGTACACCAGCTTGTCGCCAGGACAGTAGAACGGTCCGGTCTGGGTCGTCGCTTGGCCGCAGGCCGTGCTGGTCGACCCGGTGAAGTAGACGATGTCGGCTTCGTTGTACGTCGTGCCCTTCGAGAGCGACGGCAGGTTGGCGTCCCAGAAGGCCTGGATGGAGTTCACGTCATCGAGGATCCGGCACTGCTGCTGGTCGACGTTGGCACCGCTCTGGCAGCTGTCGAGGCTCGAGGAGCCGGTCGGGCTGTCGCTGCCCCCGACGCCGGGGATGGCGCCGACTTTGGCCGCGATGATCCCGATGATGATCACCACGATGAGCCCGCCGATCCCGCCGCCGACCCGAACGCCACCGAGGCCGCCGCCACCGAGACCACCACCAAACCCCGACGTGCCCCCGGCCGCGGATCGCTGGCCACGCCGGTCCTGAACCTGGCTGCGGTCGAGCCGGGCTTTGCGGTTGTACCTCATCGAGTGGCCTCCGAGGCGCGCAAGCACGGGGCGCGCCAGTTGTCGTGACACCGACGCGTCGCCGGCGGCTGTAGCCTAGGCGTATCCCGCTCCCGCTGCTGGCGACCAGGGCGGCCCGACGTCTTCCCCTGGAAAGTTCGCACCGCTCAGCCATGATCACCGCCCGCCACCTGCACGTCCGCGCGGGCGCACGCATCCTCGTCGACGACGTCTCCTTCCGGATCGGACCCGGCGACAAGGTCGGCCTGGTCGGCCGCAACGGCGCCGGCAAGACCACCCTGACCCGCATCCTCGCCGGCGAGGCGCAGGCCACGGGGGGCGAGGTGACCCGCTCCGGCGCGGTCGGGTACCTCCCGCAGGACCCTCGGACGGGCGACCTGGACGTGCTGGCTCGCGACCGGATCCTCTCTGCGCGCGGCCTCGACGACGTGGTCCGTCGGCTGCGGGAGTCCGAGGTGCAGATGGGGAGCGCCGACCCCGACGTCAGCGAGAGGGCGATGCGCCGTTATGCCCGCGCCGACGCCGAGCTGCACGCCGCGGGTGGCTTCTCGGCCGAGGCGGAGGCGGCCCAGATCTCGGCCAGCCTCGGCTTGCCGGACCGGGTCCTGTCCCAGCCGCTCCGTACCCTGTCGGGCGGCCAGCGCCGCCGTGTCGAGCTGGCGCGGATCCTCTTCTCGGGAGCCGAGACGCTGCTGCTCGACGAGCCGACGAACCACCTCGACGCGGACTCGATCAGCTGGCTCCGGCAGTTCCTGATGGCCCACAAGGGTGGCCTGGTCGTGATCAGCCACGACGTGGCCCTGCTCGAGGACACCGTGACCAGGGTGTTCCACCTTGATGCCAACCGCGCCGAGGTCGACATCTACAACATGGGCTGGTCGACGTACCTGCTCCAGCGCGAGACCGACGAGCGGCGTCGCAAGCGCGAGCGCGCGAACGCCGAGAAGAAGGCCACCACCCTGATGGCCCAGGCCGACAAGATGCGCGCCAAGGCCACCAAGGCGACCGCAGCGCAGAACATGGCCAAGCGCGCCGAGCGGCTGCTGTCCGGTCTCGAGGCCAACCGCCGCAGCGACAAGGTGGCAAAGATCGCCTTCCCGAAGCCCGCGCCCTGCGGCAAGACACCGCTGATGGCCGAGGAGCTGTCCAAGTCCTACGGGTCGCTCGAGGTCTTCACCGACGTCGACCTGGCCGTTGACAAGGGCAGCAGGGTGGTCATCTTGGGGCTCAACGGTGCCGGCAAGACCACACTGCTCCGTATCCTCGGTGGCCTCGACGGCTCCGATACCGGCAAGGTGCTGCCCGGCTTCGGCCTCAAGCTCGGCTACTACGCCCAGGAGCACGAGACACTGGACCTCAACCGGACGGTCTTCGAGAACCTCCAGTCAGCTGCGCCGCAGCTGACCGAGACCCAGGCGCGCAGTGTGCTGGGGTCGTTCCTGTTCTCCGGGGACGACGCCCAGAAGCCGGCCCGGGTGCTGTCCGGTGGGGAGAAGACCCGGCTCGCGCTCGCCACCCTGGTCGTGTCGGCCGCCAACGTGCTGCTGTTGGACGAGCCCACCAACAACCTCGACCCGGCCAGCCGACAGGAGGTCCTTGCCGCGATCCGCACCTACGAGGGGGCGATCGTGCTGGTCACGCACGACGAGGGCGCCGTCCGCGCACTGCACCCCGACCGGGTGCTGATCCTGCCCGACGGTGTGGAGGACCTGTGGAACGAGGAGTACGGCGAGCTGGTGGCGCTCGCGTGAGGCAGGACCGGGGCCGTTGACGCCCGACCTTGCCGAGGCGGGACTGCGGTACGACGTCGACGGGGCCGTCGCCACCATCAGCCTGTGCCGACCGAACACCCGCAACGCCCAGTCGCCGCTGATGTGGGCGGCGCTGCGAGAGCTCGGCTCTGCCCTGCCGGCCGGCGTCGCCGTCGTCGTCGTGCGCGGCGACGGCCCGTCGTTCAGCTCCGGCCTTGACCGTCGGTTCCTGACGCCGGCAGGGATACCGGGCGAGGCGTCCTTGCTCGACCTGACGAGCGGGCTGGACGCCGACGGGCTCGACGCGCTCCTGACGAGCTACCAGCAGGCCTTCTCCTGGCTGCGCACGTCGCCTGTGATCAGTATCGCCGCGGTCCAGGGGCATGCGATCGGTGCCGGCTTCCAGCTCGCCCTCGCCTGCGACCTGCGGGTGCTCGCCAGCGACGCCCGGCTGACGATGCGTGAGACGTCGCTGGGGCTGGTGCCGGACCTGGGCGGGACGCAGCCACTGGTCGAGGCCGTCGGCTACTCCCGGGCGCTGGAGATCTGCGTGACCGGCCGTGAGGTGGATGCCGAGGAGGCGAGGCAGCTCGGGCTGGCGACCATCGTCGTACCCGGCGGTGTCTTGGACGCCACCGTCGCCGACCTTGTCCTAGCCGTGGCATCATCCCCCCGGCCGGCCCTGGAGGCCACCAAAGCCCTGTTGCGCGACGCGTCCGGACGCGGCTACAGAGAGCAGCTTGCGGCGGAGCGGACGGCCCAGATGGTCCTGATTCGCAACCTGCTCGGGCCGGCCGCCGGGAACAAGCAGCCGGCAGCGAGTGTTGGAGTGTCCGATGACGAGGCCAGCCCGATGAGGCAGACACGATGAGTAGTCCTGTCAGCCCGATGCGGATCATGCACCAGATGCAGCGCCAGGACCCGACCAAGGGTCGCGGTGGACTGAAGCCTGGGACGACCCGCCGCGTGCTGGCCTTCTCCCGCCCCTACACCAGACAGCTGATGTGGTTCCTCGGCCTGGTGATCGTCGACGCGATGCTCGTCGTCGCCTCGCCGCTGCTGTTCAAGTCCATCGTCGATGACGGCATCCTCAAGTCCGACCGGCGGATCGTGACGATCCTCGCCCTGATCATCGCGGGCCTCGCGTTCGCCGAGGCCGTCCTCACCCTGGCTCAGCGCTGGTACTCCGCCCGGATCGGCGAAGGGCTGATCTACGACCTTCGCACCAAGGTCTTCGGGCACGTGCAGCGGATGCCGCTCGCGTTCTTCTCCCGGACCAACACCGGCTCGCTGGTGTCGCGGCTCAACAACGACGTCATCGGTGCGCAGCGCGCGTTCACCTCGGTCATGTCCGGGGTCGTCAGCAACGTGATGAGCCTGCTCC
Source organism: Propionibacteriales bacterium (assembly GCA_038239485.1). Classification (GTDB taxonomy): domain Bacteria; phylum Actinomycetota; class Actinomycetes; order Propionibacteriales; family Nocardioidaceae; genus DASQEH01. The sequence continues at coordinate 23,548 of JBBSET010000002.1, read as the reverse complement.
TGGTCGTGGGCACGATGGTCGTGCTGTCGTGGCAGATCACCGTGCTGGCGCTGGTGATGGGCCCGCTCTTCCTCTTCCCGGCCAAGTGGGCCGGTCGCAAGCTCTCCGGCCTCACCCGGGAGCAGATGCAGACCAACGCCATCATGTCGGCCATGATGACCGAGCGGTTCAACGTGGGCGGCGCGCTGCTGGTCAAGCTCTTCGGCCGGCCGGTCCAGGAGCAGACAGAGTTCGAGGGCAGCTCTGCGGTGGTGCGTGATCTCGGCATCCAGATCGCCATGACCGGACGGATCTTCTACAGCGCCCTGACCCTGGTCGCGGCGTTGGCGACGGCGTTGGTCTACGGCATCGGCGGGCACCTCGTGATCACGGGCACCGTCTCGATCGGCACCTTGTTGGCTCTCACCGCGCTGCTCGGCCGGCTCTATGGACCGCTCACGTCGCTGTCCAACGTCCGCGTCGACATCCTGACCGCACTGGTGTCGTTCGAGCGGGTCTTCGAGGTGCTCGACCTCGAGCCGATGATCACCGACAGCCCGGACGCCGTCTCCGTCGACGCGGGCCCTGCGACGGTGGAGTTCAGCCACGTGGACTTCGGGTACCCGACGGCCGAGCAGGTCTCACTCGCCAGCCTCGAGGTCGTCGCCGGGCCCGACGGTGGCGTCAGCCAGCAGGTGCTTCACGACGTCAGCTTCACGCTCGAAGCCGGCCAGATGGTCGCCCTGGTGGGACCGTCCGGAGCCGGCAAGACCACCGTGACCCACTTGGTGACCCGCCTGTACGACGTCACCGGCGGCTCGGTCCGCATCGCGTCCAGGGACGTCCGCGAGGTGACCCAGGAGTCGCTGCACGACATCGTGGGGTACGTGACGCAGGACGCCCACATGTTCCACGACACGATCCGCGCGAACCTGCTCTATGCCAAGCCAGACGCCACCGACGACCATCTCGTCGCGGCGCTGCACGCCGCGCAGGTATGGCAGCTGGTCGGGTCGCTTCCCGACGGCCTCGACACGGTGGTCGGCGACCGCGGCTACCGGCTGAGCGGGGGAGAGCGGCAGCGCCTCGCCATCGCCCGGCTGCTCCTCAAGGCACCGAAGATCATCGTCCTCGACGAGGCGACCGCGCACCTCGACAGCGAGTCCGAGGTCGCCGTCCAGCGCGCGCTCGACGTCGCTCTCGAGGGCCGGACCTCGCTGGTCATCGCACACCGGCTTTCGACGGTCCGGCATGCCGACAAGATCGTCGTCCTGGACCACGGCCGCGTCGTGGAGCAGGGCACCCACCACCAGCTGCTCGCGGCCGGCGGCCTCTACCGCGACCTGTATCGCACCCAGTTCGCCGACCAGGAGCCTGTCCCGTCGGCGTGACGGCCGCGGCGCGTCCCGCGTCGATGCCGTCGGCCGATGTGCTGCGGCACAATGGAGCCATGGATCTTGGACTGCGGGGCAAGGTGTACATCCTGACCGGAGCCGCTCGGGGCCTCGGGCGAGCGACGGCTGATGTCCTCGTCGGCGAAGGTGCCCGCGTCGTGGTGTCCTCGAGGTCGGCCGACAGCGTCGACGCCGCGGTCGAGGCTCTGGGTGCTTCGTCGGCCGTTGGAGTAGTGGCCGACAACTCCGACCGGGCCACGCCCGGGCGGCTGATCGCTGCTGCCCAGGACCGGTTCGGTCGCCTCGACGGCGCGCTGATCAGCGTCGGCGGGCCGCCTGCGAGCGCAGTGATGGCGACCGGTGACGACGCCTGGACCACCTCGTTCAACTCGGTCTTCCTCGGCGCGGTCCGGCTGGCGACGGCCGTCGGGAACGCGCTGGACCACGCCGGATCCATCGTCTTCGTGCTGTCCACGTCGGTGAAGCAGTCGATCGGCGGGTTGGCCATCTCCAACGGGCTGCGACCGGGCCTCGCCATGGTCGCCAAGAACCTGGCCGACGAGCTCGGGCCGCGCGCGATCCGCGTCAACGGGCTGCTGCCCGGGCGCGTCGACACGGAGCGGATCAAGGAGCTGGAGTCGCTGAGCCCCGACCCCGCAGCGGCCCGGGCGTCGACGATGGCGTCGATCCCGCTGCGGCGCTACGGTGAGCCGGCCGAGTTCGGTCACGCCGCGGCGTTCCTTCTCTCACCCGCCGCGGGATACATCACTGGTGCGATGCTCGCGGTGGACGGTGGGCTCACCCGCGCTCTGTGAGAGCTGGTGCTGGTACTCCGACCAGGCGAAGTACAGCCAGAACCCGAAGGCGAGAACGCCGAAGAACCACCACTGCATCCCATAGAAGAACGACGGGCCGCGGCTCAGGTCCGGCGACAGAGCCGGGGCCGGCGAAGGCGAGCCGTTCGGGTCCTCCTTCGTCCGGTCCAGGAAGCCGTCGTAGACCGGGTACGGCAGCCCCGCCTTCAGGGCGTCGGAGGAGATCGCTCGTACCGACCCTCCCGAGGGGTCGACCTGGTCGGAGCCCCCGTCGGAGTTCCGGCGTACCCAGCCGGTCACCGTGACGCTGCCGGTGGGCGGTGCGGGCACCTTCGGAGCCTCGTTGACGCTGACATTGGTCTGGACCCACCCCCTGTCGACAAGCAGCGCCGTCCCCGACGAGGTGACCAACGGGTCGACGATGTCGACACCGGGAGTGCTGTCGCGCGAGCGGTAGATCACCAGCACCTGGTGCGACGGGTCGTAGTTGCCGGTGACCGTCACCTGCGTCCACTCCGCCGACTCGGGGACCTCCTGGGCCGTCGACATCAGCTGCTGAACCGGCACGGCCGGTTTGGCAAGGTTCGCCCTGATCTGCGCGTTGGCGTCCTGTCGGGTCGAGTACCGCCAGAACTGCCAGCGGCCGAGCTCGACACAGCCGATCCCGACCACGATCACGGCAATCAGGAGTCCCAGCCAGCGTCGGGTCAGCAGGAAGCGAAGCACAACCTCGCCACGATATCTCCCGCCCTTCCGCGCCACGTGCCCCGGCCTGCTATGTGGGAGCCGGCGAGCGAGGGCTACGAGAGGCTGTCGAGCACGATGACGTGCAGCGCGCGCGGGCCGTGGACACCCTCGACCCGGTCCAGTTCGATGTCACTGGTCGCCGACGGACCGCTGATCCAGGTCAGCGGGCGCTCTGGGTTCAGCAGGGCGACGGCGGCCGGCACGTCGTCGACCACCTGGTCGGCGCTGATGACACAGACCAGCACGTCGGGGACGAGGCTCAGCGCCCGCCGCCCCTGGTGCGCGCCGGTGTCGAGGATGATGGTCCCGGTCTCCGCCACACCGACGGCCGCCCCCGTCAGCACGCCGTCGACGTCGTCGAGCTCCGCCGTCGTCAGCATCACGGGGTCACCATCGAGCACAACGTCGAGACCCGCCAGCCCCGCAACCCACTCCGGGGGTACATCGCCGGGCGCTACCAGCCTCCGGATGCCGTACCGCTCGCAGGCGACCGCGACAGCGTCAGCCAGCTCCGCCGGCGGGATCCGCACGACCTCAGCCTTGTAGTCCGCGACCCGCTCGACGAAGTGCCCGACCAGGTCCGGCCGTGGTCGCGACCTTGCATAGTCCCTCGGCACCCCTCGGTCGCCGTCTCGTGCAGGCGCATCCGCGAGCGCTGCCCTGATCCGGCCCAGGATCTCGTCTCGCGCGTCGCTCACAGCGAGTCACCCGAGCCACCCTTACCGCCGGCCCGGCTGCGCTTCCACCAGGCGCGGAACGACTCAGCCGGTGGGGGTGGGGCGTCGCGAGCATCGGTCCACACGTTCATCGGGGGCGGCAGCGCCGAGATCTGCCCCTTGCGCCCGATCACCCGGCCGCTCAGGGACGCCACGCGTTCGGCCGCGGCCAGCCATCGTGGGTCGGAGAAGACCAGCCCCGCGGCCTTCATCGCGGCCATCTCCGGGCTCGGGACCCGCTTGCCGCGTTTGCCGTCGACCACGGTGCCACGGAGGTGGACCAGGACCTCCGGGATGTCGATGCGCACCGGACAGACCTCGAAACACCGCCCGCAGAGCGTCGAGGCGAACGGCAGGCTGGCGTCGCGGGCGCTGTCGGTGCCGTTCTGCAGTGGGTTGAGGATCGCGCCGATCGGCCCGGGGTAGACCGACCCGTACGCGTGCCCGCCGGTGCGCTCGTAGACGGGGCAGACATTGAGGCAGGCGGAGCAGCGGATACAGCGCAGCGCCTGCCGGCCGATCTCGTCGGCGAGAACTCTCGTCCTGCCGTTGTCGAGCAGCACCAGATGGAAGGTCTGTGGGCCGTCGCCTGGCGTGACGCCCGTCCACGTCGAGGTGTAGGGGTTCATCCGCTCCCCGGTCGACGAGCGGGGGAGCAGCTGCATGAACACCTCCAGGTCGGCGAAGGTCGGTATCACCTTCTCGATCCCGACCACCGAGATCAGTGTCTCGGGCAGCGTCAGGCACATCCGGCCGTTTCCCTCCGACTCCACCACCACGACCGTGCCGGTCTCCGCCACGATGAAGTTCCCGCCCGAGATGGCCACCTTGGCAGACAGGAACTTCCGCCGCAGGTGCACCCGGGCGGCGGCGGCCAGCTCGCTGGGTTCATCGCTGAGGTCGCTCGGCGAGTCCGACATCTCGCGCAGGAACAGCTCACGGATCTCGGAGCGGTTGCGGTGGATCGCGGGGACCAGGATGTGCGAGGGCCGGTCGTCCCCGAGCTGCACGATCAGCTCGGCCAGGTCGGTCTCCAGCGCCGCGATCCCGGCCTCTGCCAGGGCCTCGTTGAGCTCGATCTCCATCGTGGCCATCGACTTGACCTTGACCACCTCGTCGGCCCCGGTCGCCTTGACCAGCTCGACGACGATCCGGTTGGCCTCGTCGGCGTCGCGGGCCCAGTGCACGTGCCCGCCGGCTGCCGTCACCTGCTCCTCGACCTGGACCAGGTAGCTGTCGAGATGGTTGAGCACCTCGTCCTTCAGCGCCGCACCGGCGAGACGCAGCTGCTCCCAGTCGGGCAGCTCGCCGACCACACCGTCACGCTTGGCGCGGATCGTTGCGGTTGCCCGCTCGAGGTTGTGGCGCAGCTGGCTGTCACGCACCGCCACCTTGGCGGCGTCGGGAAAGGCGGGTGAGTCGAGCCATACTTTGCTCATCTGCCCGCCTTCGTCGTGTTGGACTCGGTCGAGGCGAGGATCTCCGCGAGATGGAGCACTCGCATACCCGAGCGCTGCCTCGACAGCATTCCTCCTACGTGGGTCAGGCAGGAGTTGTCGAGCGCGCAGAGCACCTCGGCGCCCGTGTCGTGGGCGTGCCGCGCCTTGTCGGCGCCGATGGCGACCGAGAGCTCGGCGTTCTTCATCGCGAAGGTGCCGCCGAAGCCGCAGCACTCCTCCGACGCGGGCAGGTCGAGCAGGGTCAGGCCCCTGACAGCCGCCAGCAGCCGGTACGGGCGGTCGCCGACCTGAAGGCCGCGTAAGGAGTGACAGGTCGGGTGGTAGGTGACGGTATGGGGGAAGTACGCGCCGACGTCCTCGACCCCGAGCACGTCGACAAGAAACTCCGACAGCTCGTGGACGCGCGGGACGATCCGCGCCGCAGACGTGGCCAGTGCCCGGTCCTCGGTCCGCTCGGCGATGCGCTGGTACTGCTCGCGAACGGCACCGACACAGGACGGCGACGGCGCGACGACGGCGTCGTAGGGCTCGAAGACGTCGACGAAGCGATGGGCCAGCGGCACCGCCTCGCGGTAGTAGCCGGTGTTGATGTGCATCTGACCGCAGCAGGTCTGCCCCTCGGGAAACTCCACCTCGTGTCCGAGCCGCTCGAGCAGGTGGACCACGGCTTGGCCGGTCTGGGGGTAGAGCGCGTCGTTAAAGCAGGTCACGAAAACAGCGACTCTCATCCGCGCTCCCTTCTCACCACGTCCACGTAGGCTGTGCGGGTGACGATCCAGCAGGTACGACCCTTGCCATTGCTCGACCAGTATGGCCGCACCGGCACCGACCTACGCGTGTCGCTCACCGACCGTTGCAACTTACGTTGCTCCTACTGCATGCCCGCCGAGGGGCTGGACTGGCTGCCCAAACCGGAGCTGCTCACCGACGACGAGGTCATCCGCCTCATCACCGTGGCCGTGCATCGGCTGGGCGTCGACGAGGTGCGCTTCACCGGCGGAGAGCCGCTCATCCGGCGTGGCCTGACCGATATCGTCGCGCGTACCGCGGCCCTCGAGCCCCGACCGACGATCGCGGTGACAACCAATGGGCTCGGCCTCGACAAGCTCGCCGCTCCGCTCGCCGCTGCCGGGCTCGACCGGGTGAACGTCAGCCTGGACACGGCCCGCGCCGACACCTTCCTCGCGATCACCCGCCGCAACCGCTTCAGCGACGTCGTCCGCGGTCTGCGGGCCGCCGCCGAGGCAGGGCTGACGCCGGTGAAGGTCAACGCCGTCCTGCTGCGCGGGACCAACGACGAGCAGGCGCCGGAGCTGCTGCGCTGGTGCATCGACCGCGGGTACGAGCTCAGGTTCATCGAGCAGATGCCGCTTGACGCCCAGCACGGCTGGACCCGAGAGTCGATGGTGACTGCCGACGAGATATTCGCGTCACTCGCGACGTCCTTCCGCCTGACGGCCCATCCGGATACACGAGGCAGCGCTCCCGCCGAGCTCTTCCTGGTGGATGGCGGCCCGGCGACGGTCGGCGTGATCGCCTCGGTCACCCGCCCGTTCTGCGGCGACTGCGACCGGGTCCGGCTCACCGCTGACGGCCAGGTCCGCAACTGCCTGTTCGCGCGAGACGAGTCCGACCTGCGCTCGGCGCTGAGGGCCGGCGCCGGCGACGATGAGATCGCCGACAGGTGGCGCACCGCGATGTGGACGAAACGCCCTGGCCACGGGATCGACGACGCGTCCTTCCTGCAGCCGGCGCGATCCATGAGCGCCATCGGCGGCTGACCGGAACGCCGAGGGGCGAAAGCTAGACCGGCTCGGTCTCGCGCATGAGGCCGCGAGCAGCGAGGAAGTCCGTCAGCGACTGCGTGTGCTCGGCGCAGGCGAGCCAGGTCTTGCGCCGCTCGGGCGGGTGGATCTTGGGGTTGTTCCAACGCAGCGCGACGACGGCGACGCTGCGGCAGTCCCGAGCCGAGCACGTCAGGGCCTCAGGACATTCCACCGACTGTCACCTCGAACCAGTGCCCACAACCGTGAAATGAAATAAGTGGTGCCGGGCAGCCACGGGGGGAGGCTGCCCGACACCACTCAAGGCGTTCCGACGGGGGAAACGGAATGCCGATACCAAGTCTCGCACGGCGCGCCGTCCAGGTCTAGCCCCGGGGGCCCTCTTCGCTCTCGGTCACCTGTCGCTGACCGATCTGGGGCAGCCCGTCGGGCTGGAACGGGGCCGGGCCGCTGAACTCGCGGCGGTCGGTGGCGTTGGCCAGGACCACCGCGACATACGGCAGGAAGACCGCGGCGGCGACGAGCACCCAGCGGACGGCACCGTCGGTGACGATGGCGAGGACGAAGCAGAGCGTCCTGATGCCCATGGACAAGAGGTATCGGACCTCGCGGCGGCGGATGTCGGCACTGTGCGACACCCGTGCGGAGGTGATGACGACAGGGTTTTCAGCGTGCGAGTTCACTTGGCTCCTTCATGTACACCGTACGCCTGCGGCCAAGCGCGACTCACCCGGGTAGCCGGAAGCCGGGGGAGCCGGTAGCGTCGGGCGCCGACGGCCGACGAGGGCCGACGGCCGACGAGGGAGACGATGTGAGCAGATCCGTGCTGGTCACCGGGGGTAACCGAGGGATCGGCAGGGCCATCGCCGAGGCCTTCGCCGAGGCTGGTGACCTCGTCGCGGTGACCTACCGGTCCGGCGAGCCGCCGGCCGGGTTCTTGGCCGTGAAGTGCGACGTCACCGACGCCGCGTCGGTGGAGGTCGCCTTCACCGAGGTCGAGGCGGCCAACGGCCCGGTCGAGGTCCTCGTCGCCAACGCCGGCATCACCCGCGACACCCTGCTGCTGCGGATGTCGGACGACGACTGGTCGTCGGTGATCGAGACGAACCTGACCGGGTCGTTCCGTGTCAGCAAACGCGCCGCCAAGGGGATGCTCCGGCTGAGGCGCGGCAGGATCATCTTGATCTCGTCGGTCGTCGGCCTGCTCGGGTCGGCCGGTCAGGTGAACTACGCCGCGAGCAAGTCCGGCCTCGTCGGTATGGCCCGGTCGATCGCCCGGGAGCTCGGGAGCCGGTCGATCACGGCGAACGTGGTCGCCCCCGGCTTCGTCGACACCGACATGACCGCGGAGCTTGCGGCGGAGATGAAGGCCGAGTACGTCAAGGCCATCCCGCTCAGCCGCTTCGCGACCAGCGAGGAGATCGCCAAGGTGGTGAGGTGGCTGGCCTCCGACGAGGCCGCCTACATCACCGGCGCCGTCATCCCGGTCGACGGCGGTCTTGGGATGGGGCACTAGCCCTGGATGAGAGGGTTGACACCATGGGCATTCTCGAAGGCAAGCGGATCCTGGTCGCGGGGGTCACGCTGGACTCCTCGATCGGCTTCGCGACGGCGAAGGTCGCGCAGGAGCAAGGTGCGACGGTGCTGATCTCGAACTTCGGCCGGGCGCTGTCCATCACCCGGCGGATCGCGAAACGGCTGCCGACCGAGCCGCCTGTCCTCGAGCTCGACGTGAGCAACGACGAGCATCTGGCCGGCCTCGAGGACGCCGTGCGCCAGCATGTCGACGGCCTCGACGGGGTCGTGCACGCGATCGCATACGGGAACCCGGAGACGATCCTGGGCGGCAAGTTCCTGACCGGCCCGTGGGAGGACGTCGCGCGCGCGGTTCGCGTGTCGGCGTACTCCTACCAGTCGCTGGCGATGGCCTGCCTGCCGCTGATGGGGCCGGGGGGCAGCATCGTCGGCTGCACGTTCGATGCCAGCGTCGCCTGGCCCGGGTACGACTGGATGGGATTCGCCAAGGGCGCGCTGGAGTCCTGCAACCGCTACCTCGCCCGCGACCTCGGACCCAAGGGCATCCGCTCGAACCTGATCTCCGCCGGTGCGCTGAAGACCTTGGCGGCCAAGGCGATCCCCGGCTTCGAGCTGTTCGAGTCCGAATGGGAGAAGCGGGCGCCCCTCGGGTGGGACATGAACGACCTCGAGCCGACGGCCCGCACCATCGTGGCGCTGCTCAGCGACTTCATGCCGGCCACGACCGGGGAGATCGTGCATGTCGACGGCGGATACCACGCGATGGGCGCCTAGGCGCCGATGGTGGCGTCTCTGGTCGAGCTGCGGGTGCTCGAGGGGCCGAACCTGTACTTCCCCAGAGCCGCGGTCAAGCTGACGCTCGACCTGGCCGGGCTCGACGCGGTATCCGACGAGGTCGCGCTGAGGTTCGCCCGGCGGATCGGGCTGGCCAACGCCCGACCGGGCCAGGCCGGGTCCGGGTTCCGGCAGCGGTTCGCCGCCCGCGCAGTGGCCAAGCTGGTACGTCAGGTGGCCGCCGAGGCCGGCACCTCCCGGTTGGCGGTAAGGGTACGCCCGACCGCCGACGTCCATCAGGTCGTGGTGGCATACCCATGGAGCCACCGCGGCCGCGCCGAGGCGCTGGGGCGGGCCGTCGCGGCGGTGTTGGACCAGCTGCCGGCCACCGATGTGGAGAGCCTGGTCGGCGAGGGTGCGGCGGAGGTACGCCGGGCCGAGCCGGGCGGGCGCCCCACCACGATCCGCCCGACCATCCCGGTGATCGCGGTGACCGGAACCAATGGGAAGACCACCACGTCGCGGATGATCGCCCACATCGCCCGGATGGCCGGCCTCAGCGTCGGCTGGTCGTCCACCGACGGGATCTATCTGGACGGCCGGCTGGTCGAGGCCGGCGACTACTCCGGTCCGAGCGGGGCGGGCCGGGTGCTCGACCAGCCCGGCGTCCAGCTCGCGGTGACGGAGACCGCCCGCGGCGGCATCCTGCTGAAGGGCATCGGGGTTCGCCACAACGACATCTCCGTCGTGACGAACGTGTCCGCCGACCATCTCGGGCTGCAGGGCATCGACACGCTCGACCAGCTCGCGGAGGTCAAGTCGGTGGTTACCAAGATCACCAGAGCCACCGGATGGGCGGTTCTCAACGGTGACGACCCGCGTGTCTTCGGCATGCGCAGCCACCTCACGGCGCCGACGTGGGTGTTCTCCCGCGACCCCGACTCACCCGCGATCCGTGAGGTTGTCGGCCACGGCGGCCGCGCGACGACCGTCATCGACGGGTGGATCTGCGTTGTCGCGCCCAGATCCGACCCGGACCCGGTCGTCCGTGTGGTCGACGTGCCGATGACCCTGGCCGGGTTGAGCCGCTTCAACGTCGAGAACGCGCTCGCCGCCTGCAGCGCCGCGCTCGGCGTCGGCCTTCCCCGCGAGGCGGTCGTCCTCGGCCTGACGAGCTTCGCGCCCGGTCCCGAGCTCAACCCCGGCCGGATGAATGTCTACAGCCTCGACGACATCACCGTCGTCATCGACCTGGCCCACAACGAGGCAGGGCTCGACGCCCTGCTCGAGGTGATGCACGGACTGTGCCCGCGTGGGTCGCGCACCCTGCTGGCTGTCGGGACGGCCGGCGACCGCACCGACGAGGTCGTGCGCAGCATCGGCGAGATGGCCGCACGCGGCAGCGACGCCGTCGTGATCGTCCACAAGCAGAGGTGCCTCCGCGGTCGCGACGAGAACGAGCTCAGCGCGCTCTACCGCGAAGGCGCCGAGCAGGTAGGCGTCACCGTCGTCCCGTCCTTCGGCACCGAGCTCGCGGGGCTGGAGGCGCTGCTCGACCTGGCCTCCGACCGCGACGTCGTGGCGGTGATGTGCCACCAGGACCGGCCGATCCTCGAGGACTGGCTGCGCGTTCGTGGCGCGACCTTGGACTCCCCTGAGGTCGTGCGCCACAAGGTCCTGGTGGCAGCCGGGGAGCAGGCCCACGAGGCGCCCGGCCCAGCCTCGGGCGACAGGCTGGGGTGGTTCAACCGTCTCCCCTCGGAGGAGGCGGAGAACCTGCTCGCCTCCTGTCTCGCGGTACCGCGGTGGTCCGAGGAGGTCGCGGCCAGACGGCCGTATGCGAGTACCGACGACCTTCTGAGTGTCGGCCGATCCAGTGCCGCGAGCCTCTCTGCCACCGAGGCCGACCTGGCCCTGGCCGGCCACCCCCGGATCGGGGAGCCGGCCGGTCCAGGGCACCAGGCCGGGCACTCCCGACGCGAGCAGTCCGGGGTCGACGCCACCGACTCCGCCGTGAGCGAGGCTTTGGCCGAGGGCAACCGGGAGTACGAAGCCCGGTTCGGCCGGATCTTCCTGGTCCGCGCCGCCGGCCGGTCGGCCGGCTGGATCCTGGGCGAGCTGCGACGCCGGCTGGCCAACCCACCAGAGGCCGAGGCGGGGGAGGTAGCCAACGAGCTCACGGAGATCGCCATCGTCAGGCTCGGGTCGTTGGTCGACGGCAGCCACCGTCAGGCGGACGTCAGGGACCTGGGGGGCGCAGAGTGACGCGGATCTCGACCCATGTCCTCGACGCCTCGAGGGGTTGTCCCGGCGCCGGTATCACCGTCCGGCTCCACCGCGTGGGTGACCCCGACGTTTCGCCGGCGACAGCGATCACCGACGACGACGGTAGGGTGGCTGACTTCGGCTCGGACAGCCGGCCCGCCGGCACCTACCGGCTCGTGTTCGAGACCGCTCCGTACTTCGAGGCCTGGGAGCAGCCGGTGTTCTTTCCCGCCGTCGAGATCATGTTCGTCGTCGAGGACGCCAGGGACCACTACCACGTACCGGTCCTGCTGAGCCCGTTCGCCTACTCGACCTATCGCGGAAGCTAGCCCGCGTGAGCACCGTCGTCCTGCAGGGCTGCCACGTCGCCACGATGGACTCCTCGGCAGCGGAGTACGCACCCGGCCATATCGTGGTCGAGGGCAAGCTGGTCACTGCCGTGGGGGCCGGTCCCGCTCCAACCGGCCTGCCGGAAGCCCGATACGTCGACGCCACCGGCTGCCTTGCGACGCCGGGACTGGTCAACACCCACCACCACCTCTACCAGTGGGTGACGCGAGGGCTCGCCCTCAACGGGACCCTGTTCGAGTGGCTGACGACGCTGTACCCGATCTGGGGCCGGCTCGATGCGGAGATCGTCCGTAGCGCCGCCACCGGGGCGCTCGGCTGGCTCGCGAAGTCCGGGTGTACGACCACGACGGACCACCAGTACGTGTTCCCCCACGACGGCGGCGACATGCTGGCCGCCGAGATCGAGGCGGCCGCCTCGGTCGGCCTTCGCTTCCACCCCACCCGCGGGTCGATGGACCTCGGCCAGAGCTCGGGCGGGCACCCGCCCGACAGCGTCGTCGAGGACATCGATGCGATCCTGGCCGCCACCGAGCTGGCGATCGACATGCACCACGACACGTCGTTCGACTCCATGCTGCGGATCGGGGTGGCGCCGTGCTCGCCCGTCTCGGTGACCCGCGACCTGCTCCTGCAGGCCGCCGAGCTGGCTCGCGACAAGGGCGCACGGCTGCACACGCATCTGTGCGAGACACTCGACGAGGAGGAGTACTGCCGCGAGCACTTCGGCTGCACCCCGGTCGAGTACATGGACTCCGTCGGCTGGCTCGGCTCCGACGTCTGGTTCGCCCACGTCGTGCACCTCGACGACGCGGGGATGGCCGCGATGGCGGCGAGCGGTACCGGTGCCGCTCACTGCCCTACGTCGAACGCCAGGCTGGGCTCCGGGATCGCCCGGGTGCGCGACATGCGTGCCGCCGGTGTCGCCGTCGGGCTGGGCGTCGACGGCGCCGCCTCCAATGAGGCGTCGTCGCTGCTCGACGAGGTACGCCACGCGGTGCTGTTCGCCCGCGCCCGCGGCGGACCGGGCGATCTGACCGTCCGCGACGCGCTGGGCCTGGCCACGATGGGTGGCGCGCACGTGCTCGGACGCCAGGACGAGATCGGCTCGCTGGAGGTCGGCAAGCTCGCCGACGTTGCGCTGTGGAGGCTCGACACGCTGGGCCACATCGACATCGCCGACCCGGTCGCGGCGCTCGTGCTCGGCGCGCAGCCACCGTTGGAGCTGCTGCTCGTCAACGGACGTCCGGTCATCGAGAAGGACCGGCTGGTCAGCGTCGACGAAGACGCTGTGGCCGGCGACGTCCTGGCGGCGCGCCGCCGGCTGATGGCGCGGCGGGGCTGAGCCTGCGGACGTCAGCCGGGCAGGCCGATGCCGTCGAGGGCCGGCGGGGTCGCGTGGCTGTTGTCCACGGCCACCTTGCGGACGGCGGCGGCGACAGCCGGCGCGACGGCCGGGTCGAACACGCTGGGCACGATGAAGCTCGGGTTGAGCTCGTCCGGCGACACCACGTCGGCGATGGCCTTCGCCGCCACGATCATCATGTCGTCGGTGACGTCGCGGGCACCGGCGTCCAGCAGGCCGCGGAAGAACCCAGGGAAGGCCAGCACGTTGTTGATCTGGTTGGGGTAGTCGCTGCGGCCGGTGGCCACGACCGCCGCGTGCTGCTGGGCCTCCATCGGGTCGACCTCGGGATCGGGATTGGACAGCGCGAAGACGATCGCGTCCTTGGCCATCGTCGCGATGTCGGACCCGTCGAGCAGGTTGGGCGCCGAGACTCCGATGAAGACGTCCGCGTCGGCGAGGACCGACTTGAGCGAGCCCGAAACGCCGTCGGAGTTGGTGTTCTCGGTGATCCACACCCGCGCCGGCTCGGTCAGGTCCTGGCCGTGATGGAGGGCGCCGTCGCGGCCGCAGCCGATCAGGTAACCGGCGCCCTGCGCGTGCAGCAGCCGGATGATCGCGGACCCGGCCGCTCCCACCCCCGACACCACGATGCGGACGTCCTCGAGCTCCTTGCCGACCACGCGGAGGGCGTTCCGCAGCGCGGCGAGCACGACGATGGCAGTCCCGTGCTGGTCATCGTGGAAGACAGGGATGTCGAGCAGCTCCCGGAGCCTCGCCTCGATCTCGAAACACCTCGGCGCGGCGATGTCCTCGAGGTTGATCCCGCCGTAGACGGGCGCGAGATACCTCACGGTGTCGACGATGGCATCGGTGTCCTGGGTGTCCAGGCACACCGGCCAGGCGTCGACTCCCGCGAAGCGCTTGAACAGCGCGGCCTTGCCCTCCATCACCGGCAGCGCTGCCGCCGGGCCGATGTTGCCCAACCCCAGCACGGCGGACCCGTCGGTGACGACGGCGACCGTGTTGCGCTTGATGGTCAGCCGGCGGGCGTCCTCGGGACTCTTCGCGATCGCCAGGCAGACCCGCGCGACCCCAGGTGTGTAAGCCCTGGAGAGGTCGTCGCGGGTCTTGAGAGACACCTTGGGCTGGACCTCGATCTTGCCGCCGAGGTGGATGAGGAAGGTCCGGTCGCTGACCTTGCGCAGCGTGAAGCCGTCGAGGTCCCCGAGTGCGACGCTGATCCGGTCGGCGTGGTCAGGGTCGCTCGCGTTGCAGGTGACGTCGATGACCAGCCGGTCGTGGTGGGACTCGACGACGTCGAGCGCCGTCAGTGCGCCACCGGCCTCGCCGACCGCCGCCGTCAGCCGTGCGGTCGCGCCGGCGTCTGCCGGGGCCTCGACCCGGACCGTGATGGAGTGTCCGGGGCTCGGTGTTGCCATCAGTCCTCCTGGGAGCTCGACGCCGTGGGCTGTGGCGGGACCGGGGTCCCGCGCTGGTGGGCAAGGCCACCGTAGACGAAACTACCGCCAAGAGGTCTCGTCAGCGCGATGCGATCCTCACGGAGGGAGCCGGCGTGGAGTCGATGGCTGCGGGGGTGCGCTTCGCAGCGAACTGCACCTTGCTCTTCACCGAGCTCCCGCTGCTCCAGCGGGCTGCCGCGGCACGAGCTGCCGGCTTCACCGCGGTGGAGTTCTGGTGGCCCTGGCCCGACCGGCCGGTGCCCGCCGACCACGACGTCGACGCCTTCGTCGGCTCGGTTCGCGATGCGGGGGTCCGGCTGATCGCGCTGAACCTCTTCGGGGGAGACCTCGCCGGGCCGGACTGCGGCGTCGCGTCGATACCGGGCCGCTCGTCGCAGCCCCTCGACAGTCTCGACGTGGCCGTCGCGATCGGAGCCGAGCTCGGGGTCGGCGCCTTCAACGCGCTGTACGGGAACCGGGTCGACACGGTGACCACCGACCGGCAGGACGAGCTGGCGGTCGAGACCCTCGCGACGGCCGCCGAGGCGGTCTCGGCGATCGGGGCGACCGTGCTCCTCGAGCCGGTCAGCGGCCCGAAGCCCTACCCGCTCCGGACCGCCGCCGACGTGCTCACGGTCCTGGACCGGGTCACCGCCACCGGCCGGGGCAACACCGGTCTCCTCGCCGACCTGTACCACCTGGCCACCAACGGTGACGACGTGGCCCGCGTCATCGAGACCTGCGTCGACCGGATCGCGCACGTGCAGATCGCCGACTCGCCGGGCCGAGGGCAGCCGGGCACCGGCACCCTCGACCTGGCCGCGCATCTGGCGTCGCTCCAGCGGCTGGGATACGACGGCTGGGTGGCGCTGGAGTACAACCCGACCGGTACCACCCTCGACAGCCTCGGCTGGCTGCCCCGAGGGCGGCGAGCGGCGGACCCCCCGACGGGTGCACGATAGGACGGTGCCGATGACATCGATCGCCTTCATCGGGCTCGGCATCATGGGCGCGCCGATGGCGGCCAACCTGGTCGAAGCCGGCCATCACGTCACCGGGTACAACCGCAGCCTTGGTCCCGTCCAGGCTCTGGTCGGAGCCGGCGGAAGCGGTGCGGACAGCGTCGCCGAGGCGGTGTCGGGGGCCGACGTCGTCATCACCATGCTCCCGGACTCGCCCGACGTCGAGGCTGTCTGTCTGGGAGCGAACGGGGTGTACGAGCACGCACCGGGCGGCGTTCTGCACGTCGACATGAGCTCCATCCGCCCGGACGTCGCCCGGCGACTCGCCGAGGCGGGCCGCGAGCACGGGATCCGGGTGTTGGACGCACCGGTCAGCGGGGGTGAGGCGGGTGCCGTCGAAGCCAGCCTGTCCATCATGGTGGGCGGCGACTCGGGCGACTTCGAGGCGGCGCGGCCGATCCTCACCGCGCTCGGTACCACGGTGGTGCACTGCGGTCCGCCCGGGTCCGGGCAGACGGTCAAGGCGGCGAACCAGCTCATCGTCGCGGGCACCATCGAGCTCGTTGCCGAGGCGATCGTCTTCCTCGAGGCGTCTGGCGTCGACACCGACGCGGCCGTGCTCGCGGGCGGTCTGGCCGGCAACCGGATACTCGACCGCAAAGCCGGCGGCATGCTGAGGCGTGACTTCGCGCCGGGGTTCCGCGTGGACCTCCACCACAAGGACATGGGCATCGTGACCTCGGCCGCCAGGGACGCCGGAGTTGTCATCCCGCTCGGAGCCGTCGTCGCCCAGCTGATGGCGTCGTTGCGGTCGCAGGGGCACGGCGACCTGGACCACACCGCGCTGCTGACGATCGTCGAGCAGCTCTCCGGCCGAGGCGCCGGCTGAATGACCCGCTCCAGTGACGGACGGCGACCGCTGCGTGTCCTCGTCGCCACCGACAAGTTCAAGGGCTGCCTCAATGCGATCGATGTTGCGGGCGCGGTGGCCGACGGGCTGGTGCGGGCCCGTGACGATATCGAGGTGACGGTCATGCCGGTCGCCGACGGTGGCGACGGAACCGTGCAGGCCGCCCTGTCCGCCGGCTACCAGCCGATGCACGTGCCTGCTGTCGGCCCGACCGGCGAGCCGGTCGTTGCGACGTACGCCCTCGACGCCGGCCGGGGGGTGGCCGTCGTCGAGCTGGCCGGCGTCGTCGGGCTCGACCTCCTCCCGGCGGGCACGCCCGACCCGCTGGGCGCATCGACGTACGGCCTCGGGCTGGTCATCACCGACGCGCTGCGGAGTCGAGGCGTCGACCGGCTCGTGATCGGCGTCGGCGGCAGCGCCTCCACCGACGGCGGAGCCGGCATGGCGCAGGCGATGGGTGTGGGGCTCTACGACGAGCACGGAGCCGAGCTGCCGCTCGGCGGCGGTGCGCTGCGCCAGGCAGCGTCGATCGACACGTCCGCGCTGCCGGAACTGCTGGGCCGGACCGTTTTCCATGTCGCCACCGACGTCGACAGCCCGCTCCTCGGGCCGGCGGGTGCCGCCGCGGTGTTCGGGCCGCAGAAGGGGGCGACCGAGGACGAGGTCGCCGACCTGGAAGCCGGCCTGACGGCATGGGCCGAGGTGGTCGCGGCCGAGGTCCACCGCGACGTCGCGGGCATGCCGGGCAGCGGCGCCGCGGGGGGCACGGCCTTCGGAGCCGTGGCGCTGTTCGGCGCCGAGATCGAGCCCGGCATCGACCTGGTCCTGCAGCTGCTCGGCTTCGAGTCCGCCCTGGACGACGGCGCGGACCTCGTCGTCACCGGGGAGGGGTCCCTGGACGAGCAGTCGCTGGCGGGGAAGGCCCCGGTCGGCGTGGCGCGTGCGGCCAGGGCGCGTGGGATACCGGTGGTGGCGGTAGCAGGCCGCTGCACGCTCAGCACCTCACAGCTCGCCTCGGTGGGAATCTCCGCGGCCTATCCGCTCTCAGACCTCGAGCCCGATCCCGCTCGCAGCATCGCCCACGCCGCCGAGCTGCTTACCCGGACCGGCGAGCGGATCGCCGCGGACCGGTTGGGATGACCAGGTACGACCTGGTGGTCCGCGGGCCGGGCGTGCTGCACCAGGGGGCCTTCGGCCCAGCCGCCGTGGCCGTCAAGGGCGGGGTCGTGGCGGCCGTCGGGCCGGCCGATGCCCTCCTCGATGCTGCCGAGGTGGTCGAGGTCGGAGTCGGCCAGGTGGTCATCGGTGGCCTCGTCGACACCCATGTGCACGTCAACGAGCCCGGGCGGACCGCGTGGGAAGGGTTCGCCACGGCCACCCGCGCGGCTGCGGCCGGCGGCGTGACCACGGTGCTGGACATGCCACTGAACTCGATACCAGCCACGGTCGACGTGGAGGCGCTGGAGGTCAAGCAAGCGGCCGCGACCGGGCGGTGCTCGGTCGACGTCGGGTTCTGGGGCGGCGCCGTCCCCTCGAGCCTCGGCCGGCTCCGCGAGCTCCACGACGCCGGGGTCTTCGGCTTCAAGTGCTTCCTGCTCGACTCGGGCGTCCCGGAGTTCCCGCCGCTGACGGCCGAGCTGCTGGAGGTGGCGATGCGCGAGATCGCCGCGTTCGACGGTCTGCTCATCGCGCACGCCGAGGACGCAGCCGTGATCGGCGCGTCGGCGGTGCCGCATACCATCCACTACGCCGATTTCCTGGCATCGCGGCCCCCGGCGGCCGAGACGAGGGCGGTCGACACAGTGATCGAGGCGGCTCGGCGACCAGGCTGCCGGGCGCACATCGTGCATCTGTCGAGCGCCGCCGCGCTGCCTGCTCTCGCCGCTGCTCGCGCCGACGGGCTGCCGATCACGGTGGAGACCTGCCCGCACTACCTGACGCTGGTGTCGGACACCATCGGGGACGGGCAGACGCAGTACAAGTGCTGCCCGCCGATTCGCGACGCGGCGAACCAGGACCTGCTTTGGGCAGCCCTCGCCGACGGTGTGATCGACATGGTGGTATCGGACCACTCGCCGTCGCCCCCCAGCCTCAAGCTGTTCGACGAGGGCGACTTCGGCGCCGCCTGGGGCGGTGTCTCGTCGCTCCAGCTCGGCCTGCCTCTGGTCTGGACGGAGGCGCGTCGCCGCGGCGTCGACCTGGCTACTGTGGTCGGGTGGATGTCGGCGCAGCCGGCCGACCTCGTCGGGGTCAGGCGCAAGGGAGGGATCATGGTGGGAAACGACGCCGACCTCGTGGTCTTCGCGCCCGAGGAGAACTTCACCGTCGACCCCGAGGCGCTGTACCACCGGCACGCTGTGACGCCGTACGCCGGCCAGGAGCTGTCGGGGGTCGTTCGAGCGACGTACCTTCGCGGCCGGCCAGTCTCCGCGACAGCCGCCGAAGGGATGCTGCTCAGGGCCGGGAGGGCCTGAGATGACCGACTTCACGGACCTGCCCGACCTGGCGTCGCGGGCGCTCGGAGGCAGCGTCGTCGACGCGAACGACGAGCTCTTCGCACCGCGGGAGAACCTGCTGACGCCGGAGCCGGCCACCCACGCAGCCGGGGTCTTCGGTCCGCGGGGCCAGGTGTACGACGGCTGGGAGACCAGACGGCGACGCGACGTGGGCCACGACTGGGCAGTGGTCCGGCTCGGCGTCGCGGGTGTGGTCCGAGGTGTCGTCGTCGACACCGCCTGGTTCACCGGCAACTACCCGCCGGAGATCTCGGTCGAGGCAACGTCCGTCGAGGGGTACCCCGGGCCGGACGACCTGTCCCGCGCCGACTGGGTGAGCCTGGTGGGCCGGACCGGCTGCCGTGGCGACAGCGCGAACGCCTACGCCGTCGACGACTCGGGCCGTTGGACCCATCTGCGGCTGTCGATCTATCCGGACGGGGGAGTGGCCCGGTTCCGGGTGCACGGCGAGGTCGTGCTCGACCCGCGGTTCCTCGGCGGGACCGTCGACCTGGTCGCGGCGCGGAACGGCGGGTGCCTGGTCGAGACCTCCGACGCGTTCTACTCGTCGGCGGCCAACATCATCGCGCCCGGCCCGGCCCGGACGATGGGAGACGGCTGGGAGAACGCCCGCCGGCGGGGCGGTGGCAACGACTACGCGACCTTCCGGCTCGCCATCGCCGGGTCGATCCGCGAGCTCGAGATCGACACGACCCACTTCGTCGGAAACGCACCCGGAGAGGTCCGCCTGACCGCGGCCGACTCCACCGCCGGGCCGATCGAGGACCCGTCCTCGTGGTGGGAGATCCTCCCACGCAGCCGGGTCCAGCCCGATACGCGACATCGCTTCCTGGTCGAGAACCGGGCCACGGCCACGAACGTCCGCCTCGACGTCTACCCCGACGGCGGGCTCAGCCGGCTGCGCTGCCACGGAGAGGTCGACCCGGCTGCGCTGGTGTCACTGCGGCAGGCCTTCTGGGCGGTGATCCCGCCTGCCCATCGGGCCAGTATCCGCCACTGGTCACACTAGCCAGCGGGCCCCGAGCACCGTTCAGGCGACGGGCGCCGCTGCCGGTGTAGCGCTCGCGCTGGGCGACATGTCCGGGTCGCCGACGGGCTCCTCGTCGGTGGTATGCGCGCCCGCCTGGGCACGATGCGACCACGACTCGAGCTCGGCAACCACCGCGGCGTGCTTGTCCACGCAGATGACGACCAGATCGCCACGATTGGCCCTGGACATCGCGTGCTTGGTGGCGTCGATCTCGTCGAGCACGATCTCGACCTGCTTGCATCGGGCTCCCTCGCCGATGCGCCGCCGGACCCCCTGCGCGACCAGGTCGGCTGTCTCCCCGGGCGCTCGGCCACGCAGGGCGATGTCCTCCCGGACGACGATGACATCGAAGTGGTCGGCCGCAACCGTACCCAGCTCGAGCATGTCCTCGTCGCGACGGTCGCCGGCCGTGGCGATGACACCGAGCCGCGACGGCTTGGCGAGGTCGCTGGTGTTCATCAGGGACTCGCCGACCTTGTCCACGAAGTCGCCCAGCGCTCGCATCCCGGGGGCGTTGTGGCAGTAGTCGATGATCACCTGCACGCCGTCGACCTCGATCTCGTTGAGACGGCCGGGCGACAGGTAGTAGCTCGTCGAGAAGGTGCGCAGCCCCTGGCGGATGTCGTGCAGCGGCGCCCCGGCCGCGAAGGCGGCGGCCGCGGCCGCCAGGGAGTTCTGGACGTTCATCAGCGCCCGGCCGCCGAACGTGGCGGGCAGCAGATGCGTCCAGGCGAGCTGCATCTCGCGGGCCCCGTGACGGACGACGATCATCTCGCCCCGGTCGCTCTTCTCGAGGACGACCGCCTTGCCACCGCGTCGGCAGTGCGTGTCGATGAAGTCGCGTATCTCCGTTCCCTTCGGCTCCATGCTGAACCAGACGACCTCGCCGGACGACCTGCGCCGCATCGCCCGTACCAGCGGGTCGTCGGCGTTGAGGACGGCATGACCGTCGCGCGGCACAGCCTCGACCGGGACCGCCTTCACCTCGGCGAGCTGCTCGATGGTGTTGATGCCGCGCAGTCCGAGGTGGTCGGGCTGCACGTTGAGCACCACCGCCACGTCGTTGCGTTCGTACCCGAGCCCTTCGCGCAGGATGCCGCCGCGGGCGACCTCGAAGACCGCGAAGTCGACGCGCGGGTTCTGCAGGACCATCCGGGCCGACTTGGGTCCGGAGGCATCCGCACGGATCACCAGCCGCTCGTCGATGACGACGCCGTCGGTCGACGTCATCCCGACCTTCTTGCCCATCCCCTTGAAGATGTGGGCGATCATCCGCGACGTCGTCGTCTTGCCGTTGGTACCGGTGACGGCGACGATCGGGATCCGGCTCGGCGCGCCCGGCGGGAACAGCATGTCGACGACGGACTTGGAGATGAACTGCGGGTCGCCGATCGTCGGATGCGTGTGCATCCGGAACCCGGGTGCGGCGTTGACCTCGCAGATCGCGCCGCCCGCCTCCCGCACGGGCTCGGTGATGTCGGGACAGATGAAGTCGATCCCGGCGATGTCGAGCCCGATGACCTGCGCGGCCTCCTCGGCGATCTCGACGTTCTCCGGATGCGCCTCGAACGTCCGGTCGATGGAGATGCCGCCGGTGGACATGTTGCCCGTCAGCGTCAGCTTCACCATCTCGGCAGCCGGGGGTACGTCGTCCAGCTCGAAGCCCTGGGCGCGGACCACCTCGACGGCGGCCTCGTCGACCTTGATCCGGGTCAGCACCTTCTCGTGCCCCACGCCGCGGCGCGGGTCGGCGTTCGTCAGGTCGACGAGCTCGCGAACGCTGTGCTCGCCGTCGCCGATGACGTGGGCGGGCATCCGCTCGGCGATGGCGGCGATCCGGCCGTCGATGACCAGGCACCGGTAGTCGCGCCCGGTCACGAATGTCTCGACGATCACCGAGCCGCGTCGCGACTGCTCCTCGGCGACGACGAAGGCCGACCGGACCGCTTCGGCGTCTCGCAGATCCAGGCAGACACCCCGGCCGTGGTTCCCGTCGAGCGGCTTGCACACCACGGGGTAGCCGATCCGGTTGGCCGCCGCGACGGCCTGCGAGGCGGTGCGGACCGACTCCGCGCGGGGCACCGGCAGGCCGGCGGCGCTGAGCAGGCGGCCGGTCAGGTCCTTGTCACTGGCGATGTCGACCGCGATAGACGAGGTATTGGACGTCATCGTCGCCCGGATCCGCTTCTGGTGGATGCCCTGTCCGAGCTGCACGAGGGAGGCCTGGTTCAGCCGGATCCACGGGATGTCCCGGGAGACGGCCTCGTCGATGATCGCCTGCGTGGACGGTCCGAAAGCGGTTCGCTCGGCGCCGACGATGAAACGCTCGAGCTCGGAGTCCAGGTCGAAGTCCGGGTCGGCCCGGACGAGGTTGTTGATCAGCCGGACGGCCAGCCTGCCCGCAGAGATGCCGACGTTCTCATCGACATAGCCGTAGATCACGTTGTAGCGTCCGGGCTCGCCGGGGATCTGCCTGGTCTTGCCACGGCGCAGGTCGTGTCCGACCTCCTGCTGCAGCTGCAGGGCGACATGCTCACTGACGTGGCCGAGCCAGGTGCCTTCGGTGAGCCGCTCGACGAAGCCGCCCCGGCGCCCGCGCGAGCAGCTGTGCGCCCTCAGCCCTGGTAGCTGATCGAGCAGCCGCTCGGTGAACCCGGGGAGACGGTCCGTCGGCCAGCTCTCCAGCTCCCCGAGATCCACGACGAGGTGGATGGCCCGCTGATACGACCAGATGTTGGCTCCGCGGTAGACCCGGGTCTCGACGATGGCGAGCTCTGGTGCGGGGCTCTGCGGGGTACTCGCTGCAGGCTCGGTCTCGGTCATCGGTCGTCATCCTCGCGATCGGTCTGGGTGCGGGCGCGCCGTCGTGTCACGTTCGAAGGCGCCGCCCCCTCGGCGGCGATGTCGTGCGCCAGCCGCCGCAGGTCGGTCGCGGCCAGCGCAAGCTCAGCGGCTTCGGCAGGGTCGAGCTCGGCGGCGGTCCTGACCAGCCTTCGGCTGGTCAGGTCGAAGATCGACCCCGCCGGCAGCACGTGCAGGCTGGCGCCCGAGACCAGCAGCGGCGCCGTCCGCCTGGCCTCGTGGGCGTTGGACGTCATGTGGAGGCCGTCGATGATCGTGACCGCGCCGCGTCCGACGACCTCCACCAGATGATCGTCCGTCACGACTGCGGCGGTGTCCTCATCCACACCCATCCCGAGCAGGTCGGGTGACTGGGCGACCAGCATCAAGAGCCTGCCGTAGCGGTTTCGCTGGGCGAAGTGCTGGTCGATGACGCAGTTCTTGACGAGGCCCAGCCCGGAGGCGAGCTGCGTCATCCGCTGCTTCGGCGTCGAGCCGCCATGGCCGAAGGCGACCATGTGCGAGGACTGGATGCTGGCCCCGGCGGAGGTGCCGCCGATGGTGACCCCGCGTTCGTGCGCGGCCACGATCGCTCGGCTGAACGCGGTGCCGTTGATCACCGCCGACAGCTTCAGCTGGTTACCGCCGGTCATGAAGATGCCT
>JBBSET010000001.1:0-112301 GCA_038239485.1 Propionibacteriales bacterium | reverse complement strand
GGCGCCCGCCACATGGGGGCCGCCCCCCACCGGCAGGGTGGCCACCGGGGGGGTGGTCCGGGCCCCCGCGGCCGGCCCCGCCCGCCGCGCGGGGGGGGCCGCGGGGGGGGCGGCGGCGCAGCTCCTCATTGATCGCCGGCACGATCTCGTGCAGGTCACCGATGACGGCGTAGTGCGCCTTCGTCACCATCGGGGCGTCGGGGTCGATGTTGATGGCCACGATCGTCTTCGCGCTCGACATGCCGGCCCAGTGCTGGATCGCACCGCTGATACCGCAGGCGATGTAGACGTCGGGGGCGATCCTGCTGCCCGTCTGACCCACCTGCTCGTGGTGCGGGCGCCAGCCGAGGCTGGTCACCACCCGCGAGACGCCGAGGGCGCCGTGCAGCAATCCGGCCAGCTCGAGCAGGTCGCCGAACCCGTCGGCGCCGCCGGCGCCACGACCCGCTCCGACGACAACCCGAGCGCCGGTGAGGGCCGACGTGTCGTCGGCCTCGCCGGCCTCGACCCGGACGACGCGGCCGACAAGGTCGGCTTGGCTCAGCTCGGGGCGCAGGTGTCGTACCTCGGGGAGCGTCGGCTGGTCGGCTGGCGTCGGCTCAACGGCATGTCCGGCCACGGTAAGGACAGCCGGGGTGCTCTCCACCCGCATCAGCTCCAGGACCGCCCCGCCCATCACCTGGCGCGAGACGACCAGTGGAGCGATCTCCCGGACCTCGACGATGTTGGCGGCCATCGTCGCGTCGAGCCTCGTCGCGACGTGAGCCATGATCTCGCTGCCGCGAGGAGTGCCGGCAGCGAGGACCACACAGGCCGACGCGTCTTCCACCGCCGAGATGACGCCGGTCGCCCAGCCGGCCGCGCCGTACGCCGAGAGCTCCTCGTGGGCCACGGCATAAAGGACCGTGACTCCCTGGTCCCCCAGCTGGGTCACCAGGAGATCGAGCTGGCCGGTCTCGACAGGGCCGACGACGACGGCGTTCAGGGGCGCGTCGTCCAAGCGCGCCGCCAGCTCGCGCGCCAGTGTCAGCGTCTCCAACGACGTCTCGGTGGCTCCGCGAGAGTCCGTCTCGACATGGACGATGACAGGGGCTGTCATTTCGCCACCACTCCGATCCTGGTCAGCAGGTCGACGACGGCCTGGGCCGCCTCTGGGCCCTCGCCCAGCATCTCGACGACGCTCGGCTGCGCGGGTGGCAGCTCGAGCCGTACCCGACTTGGTCCCCGCGGCTCGACGGTGGAGGTCACCGTGTCTATCGTGGTCCGCTTGGCCTTCATCCGGCCCGGGATGGACGGGTATCGGGGTTCGATCCCGCCTTCGGCCACCGCCACCACCGCGGGGACTCCGACCTCGAAGACCTCCGTGCCCTCGGCGCCCGCACCGCGGGCCACGATGAGGCCGTCTCGGACCTCGACGGTGTTGATGCCGGTGAGAACGGGCAGGCCGAGCGCGTACGCGAGCCGCACCCCGACCTGGAAGTCGCCGGTGTCGGCGGCGTCGTTGCCGACCAGGACGAGGTCGACACTCGACCCGCCGGCCCCACGTGCGCGGATCACCTCGGTGATCGCCGCTGCGACATCTGCCGGTCCGAAGGCGCTCGCGTCGGCCTCGATGAGGACCGCGCCGCTGCAGCCCACGGCGAGAGCGTCGCGAAGCTGCTCGACCGCGTCCGGTGAGCCGAGGGTCAAGACCGTGGCCTCGCCGCCGGACTCCTTGGAGATCTGGACGGCCAGCTCGACAGCGCAGGCTTCGTGCGCGCTCAGCGTGTAGCCCACGTGCCTGGCGTCGATGGACATCGCGTCACCGGACAGCATCACCTCGCCCGACGTTTCGGGTACCCGCTTGATACAGACCAGCACGTTCGTCACCGCGTCTACCCCCTGATCCGCTCGTTGGCCGGGTCGAACACCGGGGTCGCATCGGCGGCCGCGACCGTCACCGGGTAGCGCTCCTCCATGTAGGAGACCGACAATCCTTGGCCTACAACCGCCTGCTCAGGCGGGAGGTAGGCCATCAGCAGGTGCTTGCCGAGCGACGGCGCCGAGCCGGCCGTCGTGACGTACGGCCGGTGGCCGTTGCCGTCGACGAGCTCGCCGCCGCCGGCGGTGAGGATCGGCTCGCCGCCAAGCATGTAGCGCTTCACTCCCGAGCGCGAGGTGTGGTCGTCCACGGCCAGCGTGCAGAGCACCGACTTCGGGTCCTGCTCGCGCTGCTCGATGTAGGCGTCCCTCCCGACGAAGGTGGCCGCCTTCACTTTTGGTCGCGCCATCCCCGCCTCGATGATGGTGCGCTCCGAGTCGAGCTCGTACCCGAAGGCCCGGTAGCCCTTCTCGATGCGTCCGGTCGTGGCGTAGACGCCGATGCCGACCGGCACGGCGCCATGGGGAGCGCCGCTCTCGTGGAGCAGGTTCCACAGCCGGGCGCCCTGCTCGATGGGGGCGTGGAGCTCCCAGCCGAGCTCGCCGACGTACGAGATCCGCGACGCGAGCACCGACACCGAGTCGACCTCGATCTGCTTGCAGGTGCCGAACCCGAAACTGTCGTTGCTGATGTCGTCGCGGGTCAGCTCGCTGAGGACGTCGCGGGCGCGTGGCCCCCACAGCCCTATGGTGGTGTAGGACGACGTCAGGTCGACCACCGACGCCGAGGCGTCCTTGGGCATCCGGTCGGCGAACCACTTCCGGTCGACCATGCCGTGGGCTCCGCCGGTGACCACACGGAACCTGTCGTGGGCGAGCCTCATCACGGTCAGGTCGGACCGGAAGCCACCACGCTCGTCGAGGACCGGGGTGTAGATCACGCGGCCGACGGCGACGTCGGACTGTGCCACGACGATCGACTGCACAGCGTCGAGGGCGCCGGCGCCGACGACGTCGAAGATCGCGAACGCGGACAGGTCGACGATGCCGGCGCGCTCGCGCATCGCAAGATGCTCCGCGTTGATGATGGGGGACCACCACCGGGCATCCCACTCGTGTTCGCGCGTAAGCACCCGGTCGCCGTACTCCTCGAGCAGACCGGAGTTGGACGCGTACCAGAACGGACGCTCCCAGCCGGCCGCCTCGAAGAAGACGGCCCCCAGCTGCTTTTCGGAGCCGTGCATCGGGGGCAGCCGCTGGTCCCGGTCGCTTTCGTACTGCTCGCCCGGATGCACGATGCCGTACGTCTTGTTGAACGCCTCGCTGGTACGGGCCCTGATGTGCGACCGGGTGGCCTGGTGCGGGTAGAACCTGGCGACGTCGGAGTGGGACAGGTCGATCTCGGGCAGCCCGTCCGTCATCCACTCGGCCACCGCGCGCCCTACGCCTGGCCCCTCCTTGATCCATACGGCCGCGGCCGTCCACAGGTTCTTGACCTCGGGAGTCTCGCCGAGGACGGGTGCTCCGTCGGGGGTGAGCGACAGCAGACCGTTGATGGCGTAGCGGATCTCGGCCTTCTCGTCGCCGAGGATGTCCGGCATCAGCTCGAGCGCTCCCTCGAGCTGCTCGTCGAAGTCCTCAGCGGTGAACGGCATCTCCGTCGGGGAGAGCTTGGCCTGCTCGATCGTGGGGATGTCCTCGGGGTCGTGGAGGATCGGCCGGTGCGCGTACGACCCCACCTCCATGTCGGCGCCGTGCTGGCGCTCGTAGCAGAAGGTGTCCATGTCGCGGACGATCGGGAAGGCGATCTCGCCCTCCTTCGCCGCCAGGACCGGGACGGGTCCCACCGAGATCATCTGGTGCACGGCGGGCGTCAGCGGGATGTGCGTACCGGCCATCGCAGCGACTTTGGGGCTCCAGACGCCGCAGGCGATGACGACCACCTCGGCGTCGATGTCGCCGTCTGAGGTCCGCACCCGGCGAACCACCCCGTCGGCCACGTCGATACCGGTCACCTCGACGGTGGGCACCAACGTGAGCACGCCCAGGTCGAGCGCACGCTCACGCATGATCGTGCCGGCCCGCAGCGAGTCGACCACACCGACGGACGGCGTCCAGAAGGCCCCGACGATCTGGGACTTGTCAAGGAAGGGCACCTTCTCGGCGACCTGCTCGGGCGAGACCAGCTCGGACTCGATGCCCCAGATCCGCGCCGAGGACATCCTGCGTCGCAGCTCCTCCATCCGCTCCTCGGTCCGGGCCACCTCGAAGCCGCCCGACTCGGTGAAGACCCCCATCTCCTTGTACTGACGCATGCTGTCGAGCGTGAGATCGGTGATCTCGCGAGAGTGGTCGACGGGGAAGATGAAGTTCGACGCGTGCCCGGTAGACCCGCCGGGGTTGGGGAGGGGGCCCTGGTCGATCTGCACGATGTCGGTCCAGCCGAGACGGGCCAAGTGGTAGACCAGGCTGTTGCCCACGATTCCGGCGCCGATGACGACGACGCGTGCACTGCTGGGGACGGTTGCCATGCGAGAGCCTTTCCGGTGCGCTCCGAGCAATGCTGCTATGGGCACTGGCGGCAGGGCGGGTGGGGCCGATGCGTTGCGCACCACGCAACACAGGAGCGCAGTCTGAAACAGGTCTTCGTATCATCGCATGTCGGCCGACAC
Organism: Propionibacteriales bacterium; assembly: GCA_038239485.1. Taxonomy (GTDB): domain Bacteria; phylum Actinomycetota; class Actinomycetes; order Propionibacteriales; family Nocardioidaceae; genus DASQEH01. The sequence continues at coordinate 107,769 of JBBSET010000001.1, read as the reverse complement.
AGTTGTCAACCCTGCCCCGGGCAACCGAACGCCCTCGCAGCAGGCCCCGGTGAGGCGTGCGCTGCGAGGGCGTCGAGTTCTGGTCAGGACCCGGTGCCTGGTGGGCGATCAGGCGCGGTACGTGTAGAACTTCGGGCTGTACGAACGCGCGAACTTGGGGGTGGGAGCAGTGCCGGCGCGGTAGTACCAACGACCGGTGGCGGGTGCGCCGAGCGGGTAGACGACCCTCCCCATGTTGTCCGTCCTGCGCCGGTCGACGACGTGCCAGCTGCACTTGGCGCAGTCTCGCTTCTCCAGGAACGTCTTGCGGCCGAAGAAGTGCGGCACATGAACGTGCAGTTGAAGCACGGAGTGCGGCTTGGTGACCTTGGCAGTGATCTGGCGATGTGGCTTCGTTGCGGCGTCCGCCGACGTTCCCGTAACGGCGGACATCGGCGTCAGCAGAGCGACCGAGGTCGCGGCGATGGCGAGGGCGCGAGTGAGTCGCACGTTAACTCCTGTTTATACTAGATCGTGTAGGTAAGCGCCAGATTAGTCGTTGACAAGGTCACGGTCAGGCGGATGCCATTTCTTCATACGCTGAGTGACGAGACTATTACAAGTAGTCGTATCAAGGCGTCGATGCGCCGGTTCGCGATCAGGCCGAGCGGCTCAGCCGATCAGGTCGAGACGACGCACGGCGTCGCGTTCGTCCGCGAGCTCGGCGACGGTGGCGTCGATCCGCTCGCGTGAGAAGGCGTCGATCTCCAGGTCCTGCACGATCTGCCAGTCGCCCTTGCTGGTGGTCACCGGGAACGAGCTGATCAGCCCCTCGTCGACCCCGTACGAGCCGTCGGACACCACGGCCATCGAGGTCCAGTTGTCCGGCGCCGTCCCCAGCAGCCAGTCACGGGCCGAGTCGACCGTCGCACTGGCTGCGCTGGCCGCGCTCGATGCGCCTCGGGCCTCGATGATCGCGGCTCCGCGCTTCTGCACCGTCGGGATGAAGTCACCCTCGAGCCAGTGCTGGTCGTCGACGGTCTGCGCGGCGTTCGCGCCGTTGACCTCGGCATGGAAGATGTCCGGGTACTGCGTCGCCGAGTGGTTCCCCCAGATCGTCATCTTCGCTATGTCGTTGACCGTGACGCCCGCCTTCTTGGCGAGCTGGGCGACTGCGCGGTTGTGGTCCAGCCGGGTGAGGGCGGTGAAACGCTCGCGCGGGATGTCGGGAGCATTGCTCATCGCGATGAGGGCGTTGGTGTTGGCCGGGTTGCCGGTGACCGCCACCCGGATGTCGTCGGCGGCATGGTCGTTCAGCGCTCTGCCCTGACCGGTGAAGATGGCTCCGTTGGCCTCAAGCAGGTCACCGCGCTCCATCCCCTTGCTGCGGGGGCGGGCGCCGACAAGCAATGCCAGGTTGGCCCCGTCGAAGATGACGTCGGGGTCATCGCCGATCTCGACCCCCGTGAGCGCCGGGAAGGCGCAGTCGTCCAGCTCCATCACCACACCCGCCAGGGCGCCCAGGGCGGGCGTGATCTCGAGCAGCCGCAGCTCGATCGGGGTGTCGGGACCCAGCAGCGACCCGCTGGCGATCCGGAAGAGCAGGCTGTAGCCGATCTGGCCGGCTGCGCCGGTGACGGCCACCTTGACAGGCGTTGCGCTCACTGTTGGCTCCTCACGTTGACGGTCTACGACGTCGTTGACGAGATACGGCCGTTGCCAGCGACGCTAGCAACGAAAGCGGTTCCACGTCGCCTCGGGGTGAGGCCGCGAGCAGCCGCTGGGCGATGCTGGGATATCTTCGGCTGAGCGTTTGGGCCGATGCGACTGATCGACCCACGAAGACCCTGGGAGCCCACGCTGATGTCCAAGATCACGGTGAAGAACCCCGTCGTCGAGCTCGACGGCGACGAGATGACGCGGATCATCTGGCAGTTCATCAAGGAGCGCCTGATCCACCCGTACCTCGACGTCGAGCTGGACTACTACGACCTCGGGATCGAGAGCCGCGACAAGACCGACGACCAGGTCACCATCGACGCCGCCAACGCCATCAAGCGGCACGGGGTGGGAGTCAAGTGCGCGACGATCACGCCCGACGAGGCGCGGGTGGTCGAGTTCGGCCTCAAGAAGATGTGGGTCTCACCCAACGGGACCATCCGCAACATCCTGGGCGGCGTCGTCTTCCGTGAGCCGATCATCATCAGCAACGTCCCCCGGCTCGTACCGGGCTGGACCAAGCCGATCGTGATCGGCCGACACGCCCACGGCGACCAGTACAAGGCCACGAACTTCAAGGTGCCTGGCCCCGGCACCGTGACGATCACCTACACCCCCGACGACGGCTCGGAGCCGATCGAGCACGAGGTCGTCCAGATGCCGGCCGACGGCGGCGTGGTGATGGGGATGTACAACTTCAACAAGTCCATCGCCGACTTCGCCCGTGCGTCGCTGTCCTACGGCCTGCAGCGGAACTACCCGGTCTACCTGTCGACGAAGAACACCATCCTCAAGGCGTACGACGGGGCCTTCAAGGATATCTTCGCCGACATCTTCGAGTCCGAGTTCAAGGCCGACTTCGACGCCGCCGGCCTGACCTACGAGCATCGCCTGATCGACGACATGGTTGCCGCCGCGATGAAGTGGGAGGGCGGGTATGTCTGGGCATGCAAGAACTACGACGGTGACGTCCAGTCCGACACCGTGGCCCAGGGTTTCGGGTCGCTCGGCCTGATGACATCGGTGCTGATGACGCCCGACGGGAAGACGGTGGAGGCCGAGGCGGCCCACGGGACCGTCACCCGGCACTTCCGCCAGCACCAACAGGGCAAGCCGACATCGACGAACCCGATCGCCTCGATCTTCGCCTGGACGGGCGGTCTGAAGCATCGGGGCAAGCTCGACGAGTCCCCGGAGGTGACGGCCTTCGCCGAGGCTCTGGAGCAGGTCTGTGTGGCGACGGTCGAGGAGGGCAAGATGACCAAGGACCTCGCGCTCCTGGTCGGGCCGGACCAGGGCTGGTTGACGACCGAGGAGTTCCTCGGCGCCCTCGACGACAACCTCGACCAGAAGATGGCCTGAGCTCCTCGGCCGATGAACGCGACCCTCGGCTCAAGAGGGTGACTCGTCGGAGGGGTCTAGAGGACCGGGTGCGCGCCGGCTGAGGGCAGCGGGGTCCAGATGGTCGGCGCCTTCCAGTCGTTGGACTCGTAGGCCGACCCCACCCGCGCCCGGACAGCGTCGACGTCGGCGTCTCGGCACAGGGCGATGGCGCAGCCGCCGAAACCGCCACCCACCATCCGGGCACCGAGTGCGCCTGCCGACAGCGCGGCGTCGACTGTCGTGTCGAGCTCGGTGCACGACACGTCGAAGTCGTCGCGCAGCGACTCGTGGGATGCGGTCAGGAATGCCCCGATATCAGCCGGCCGGCCGGCTTCGAGGATGGCGACGACGTGCTCAACCCGGGCGATCTCGCTGACCACGTGGTGGGCCCGGCGTCGTAGCGTCTCGTCGGAGAGGCCGAGGACCTGCTCCATTGTCGCGTCGCGCAGGGAGGGCACCCCCAGCGCTTTGACCGCCGCCTGGCATTGGGCTCTGCGGTCGCCATACTGCCCGTCCACGAGGGCGTGGTGTACCTGGGTGTCGATGAGCAGCAGAGTCAGCGAGGCGGAGGCGAGATCGAAGGGGATCGAGCTGGTGGACAGGTCCCGGCAGTCCAGGTAGAGCGCCCGGTCAGCCTCGCAGAGCATCGACGCGATCTGGTCCATCACGCCGGTCGGGGCGCCCACGTAGTCGTTCTCGCAGGTCCTGGCCACGTCGGCGATCGCCAGCCGGTCGAGCTCCCCGCCGACCTCGTCGTCGATCGCGGCCGCAACGGAGCAGGTCAACGATGCCGACGACGAGAGTCCGGCACCGATCGGTACGTCGCTCGAGATCTGGATGTCCAGGCCGCCGACCTCGACGCCGCGACCGCGCAGCGCCCAGACGACCCCCGCGACGTAGGCCGCCCATCCCTCCACGTCGCCAGGGACGGTGTCCACGCCGAACTGCTCCGAGCCGACCCCCTCCGAAACCACGCTGATCCGGTCGTCGTCTCGCGCGCTCACCCACGCGGTCGTGGTGAACGGAAGGGCGAACGGAAGCACCAGACCGTCGTTGTAGTCGACGTGCTCCCCGATCAGGTTCACCCGCCCGGGTGCGACCCAGGTGACGCTCACCGGGCGTCCCCGTTCGGGGTCGAGGGGCGGCTGGGACCGGAGCAGGCGTCGGCGACGGTGTCAGTCATGAGCTCAGCCTGCCGTGGACCTCATCGCCGTGTCGAGGCTGGCGATCATCCAGGTGAAGCTGTCCTCGACCGACCGGTCGAGCGCGAACCCCCCGGACCGCTCCAGCAGCACGAATCCGTGCAGGCCGGCCCGCAGACTCCGGGTCGCGTCGACGAGAGTCTCGTCATCGAGGTCGTACCCACGCAGCACGTCGAAGATGATGTCGACATTCGCGGCGCTGAGCTCCTCGTCCTCACTGTCACCAGCCGCCGGGGCGCGCACTGAGGCTGCATAGGCACCACGATGCTCACCCGCCCAGGCGCGGTACGCGAGGCCGAGAGCTCGAAGGGCGTCCCCGCCGGACCTGCCCGCAGTCGCGCGCGCGAGCACCCCGACCAGCTCCGACTTGGCCCGCAGCGAGAGCAGCCGCTGCAGGGCCGCCATGCCGTCGATGTGCTTGTAGAGGCTCGGCAGCCGCACGTCGGAGCCGCTGTGCGACTTCCGCCAGTGTGAGGTTCTCCAGGCCGGCCTCGTCGGCGAGCGCTGCCGCCTCCTCGACGACTCGTGTCGTCGAGAGGCCGGCCCTAGGCACGCGACGTGACTCGCTCGGCGAACGCCACCACGGCGGGGACCACGACGTCGGGGCGCTGCGACTGCGGGTAGTGGCCCGCGTCGTCGACCATCACGACCTCGCTGTCCAGCCGGGCGGCGATCCACGCGGCTTCGCCCTGCTGATCCGGGAAGTCGGGGTCGAGGGTCCCCATCACGACCAGCGAGGGTGCCGTGACGTCTCCCAGCAGCGCCTCGGCGGGCGCGTGAGTCGTCCGGGTCGTGCGCGCAAAGGCGCGGGTGTGTCCGGGCCGCTTCAGCGCGCTGATCATCGCGTCGCGTTGCGCCATGAAGTCGTCGGGGCGACGGCCTGCGTACAGGGTCGGCAGGTACGCCTTCCACACCGGCCTGGCCCACAGGGGGACCATCATGACGCGGAACAGCAGCCGGAGGACCGGGTTCAGCGATGGGTTGCGCACGAACGGGCCGAACAGCACCAACCCGGTGACGAGGTCCGGGCGCTGGGCGGCCGCGATGACGGCCGCGCCGGCGCCCATCGAGCTGCCGGCCACGATGGCCTGACCACCGAGCTCCTGGGCGAGGGCGACCAGGTCGCCGGCGGCAGCCTCGTCGTCGTACGAGGAGAAGGTGGCGTCGCTGTCGCCATGGCCACGCAGGTCCATCGTGGCGACCCGGAAGCCGGCGTCGACGAGGGCGGGTGTGAGGAACCGGTAGGTCGAGCGGATATCGCCCATGCCCGGCAGGCAGATGACCAGAGGCCCTTCGCCGCTCACGTCGTAGGCGAGCCGGCCTTCGGGCCGGTGAAGAAAGGTGGGAGGGGCGTGGAAGCCGTGGCTCATTGTCATAGCCATAAGGCTGATAATATTAGCCAACGTTGTCAACGGCGCCTGTCAGGTCACGTCCCCCTCGATCGAAAGCACGTCGAACCGGATGAGATCGACGATGGACCCGTCGAACCGGTGGTAGCACAGCCGATCCCGCCCGGTCTCGGTGAAGCCGCCGGCTCGGGCGACTGCCTGCGACCCGATGTTCCCGGCCCCGGCGCCGAGACTCAGCCGCTCGAGCCCCAGTCCCCCGTCGCTGGGCGCAGTGAACGCGTGGGTGACCAGTCGGCGCAGTGCCGAGGACAGCACCCCTCGTCCGCGAGCGTCCGGGTGGGTCCGGTAGCTGACCTCGGCGGACTTGTAGTCCCTACCCCCGATCCCGAACACATTGATGCTGGCGAGGTAGCGGCCGGACTCCGGCTCTGCGACCGTCCAGGCCACGGACGACCCCATCGACTGGCCGACCCACCGCCGCGCCATCATCGAGTCGAACCCCTCCGGCGTCCGCGCAAGCGACAACGTGCCGAGCCAGGTGAGCGACTCCGGGTCGTTCATCGTCTCCAGATAGCGGACCTCGTCGGCGGCCGTCTCTTCCCGCAGGACGACACCTGGCGCCGTCAACGTGGCCGCATCGAGCCACCGGGTCTTGGGCTCACGGGAGTCGTCGGCGAGCAGCGTGGCCATCCAGGTGTCGGTCAGCCGGCCGTCGGTCTGCCAGTCGCGGCGAAGGCCCCCCTCGAAGGTGAACCCGCACGCCCATGCCACCCGGCGAGACGGCACGTCGCCGACCTCGCAGCGCCACAGGATCTGACGGACTCCGCGCGCGAACGCCTCGTCGATGCGTGTGGTCGCCTCCGCCACCAGGTGCTCCCTCGGGTGGTCTCCCACCTCGAAGGCCACCGTCGCGCGCATCTGGTCGCGGGCGACGGACAGCCTGATCACGCCGTCATCGCCTCCCACTCCGGTGCGAGCAGGTCGTAGAGGACCATGTCGGCGAGCGACCCGTCACGGAGGCGCTGAGAACTGCGCTCGCGACCGCATTCGGTGTAGCTGTTGGTGACTGCGACGTGTCTGGAGGCCGTGTTGCCCACCGCCGCCTTGATGGACACTCGCGACGCGCCGATGCCGCCGTCCCCGATGCCTGTGAGGAGGTGGCGGGTGGCCAGCCGACAGGCCGCCCGCATCACGCCTCGTCCGCGGGCGTCGGGGTGCGCGAGGTACCCGATCTCCCACCCGCCGTGGCCGACGGCGCGCAGGCCGATGTTGCCGACCAGGATGTCGGAGCTCGGATCGACGATGGCCCAGGTCAGGCCGACCCCGTCGGCGGCAGCGACGACGCACCGGAGCACGAAGTCGCGAGCGTCCTGCTCGGTGTAGGGGCTGGGCATCTCCGGCAGCCAGTACTGGCTCCGCTGGTCGCCGGCTGCTTCGACGAGCCGTGACACGTCGGTGTCCCGGAACGCACGCAGCCGCACCCGCTCCCCGTCGATCACCGGTGTCTCGAGCCACTGGCTCCTCGGCTCGCGCGGGTCCGAGTGGTGCAGGCTGCCCACCCAGCCGTCGAGGTACTCTCCCCGCTGGGGCAGCCAACGCCTGACCGTGCCGCCGAACGCGAACCCCGCCTTCCAGGCGACCCTGCGCGAGGCGACGTTGCCGACGTTGGCCCACCAGAGCACCGTCTCCAGGTCACACGTGCCGAAGCCGTAGTCGAGCAGCAGGTTCACCGCCTGCGTCATCACGCCTCGTCCTCTCACCGCCGGATGGGCCCCATACGCGATCTCCGCGCGCCGCTCACCCTCGTTGCGCAGCGAGATCGAGCCACCGAAACGCCGGCTCCCGTCCGGATGCGTGGTCTCGATGGCGAACAGGAGCTCGGCCCCCGACTCCCATCTGGCCGGGATCGACGCCGTCACCCAGTCGACCGCCATGGCGTCGTCGTAGTCGAGGGGCACCGTGGTCCATTGCCGCGACACGGGGTCGCGACACTGCTCGACGATCCCGGCGGCGTCGACAAGACGATGGGCCCGAAGCGTCAGGTCGCCATTGGTCAGAGTCGGGACGCCGTCCGGGAATCTCATACCCCCACAGTGCAGGGTGCGAGCCACTCGGCTCAACACAATTGCCGGTTCGTGGCTGCCGATCGTTACCCTTGTCAGGTGGACGACCCGTGCTCTAGTCAGTGCCGCCCGCAGTCGCGCCGACATCGCGAGCGCGCCCTGTGAGTGGCACGTTGCGAGGTATTGCACTCGTCCTCGTCTTCATCCTGACGAGCGGCCTGTTCGTCCTCGCGGAGATGGCCCTGGTGTCGCTGCGCGACAGTCAGGCCAAGGGTCTCGAAGGCACCGGACGCCGTGGCGACATCGTCGCGAAGCTCAACAGCGATCCCAACCGCTTCCTCGCCGCAGTCCAGGTCGGCGTCACCTTGTCGGGCTTCATGTCCGCTGCCTTCGGGGGCGCCACGCTGGCCGGCAGGCTGGCTCCGTCGTTCGAGGCGTGGGGCTGGTCGAAGGGCGCTTCGGAGACCGCCGCCCTCATCGTCATCACGTTGGCGATCTCGTACGTCTCCCTCGTCGTCGGCGAGCTGACCCCGAAGCGGCTCGCGCTGCAGCGGGCCGAGCGGATCTCGCTGGCGGTGGCACCGACCGTCGACCGGATCGCCAAGCTGGCCCGGCCGGTGATCTGGCTGCTGTCGATCTCGACGAACCTGGTGGTACGCCTTCTCGGTGGCGACCCGGGAGCCCAGCGCGAGCAGATCACCGACGCGGAGCTGCGTGAGCTGGTGTCCGGCTCGGAGACGTTGGGTGCGGAGGAGCGGCAGATCGTCGAGGAGGTCTTCGAGGCGGGCGGCCGCCAGATCCGCGAGGTGATGGTGCCGCGTACCGAGGTGGACTTCATCGCCGCCGAGACGCCGGCCTACAAGGCGGCGCAGCTCGCGCTCGAGCGCCCCCACTCGCGTTATCCGGTCATCGGCGAGTCGTCCGACGACGTGCTGGGGTTCGTGCACGTCCGCGACCTCTTCGACCCGCGGATGGCCGGGCGCTCGGTCCGCGTCGAGGACATCGCGCGTGACGTGCTCATGCTCCCCGCGACCCGGGCGCTGCTGTCGGCGCTGACCGACATGCGACGCGAGGGCGCGCATCTGGCGATCGTCGTCGACGAGTACGGCGGCACCGCCGGAATCGTGACGCTCGAGGACCTGGTCGAGGAGCTCGTCGGGGACATCCGCGACGAGTACGACGTCGACGAGCCGGAGACGACACAGTCTCTGACCGGCGAGGTCGAGGTCGACGGTCTGCTCAACCTCGACGACTTCGAGGACGAGACCGGGCTCGAGCTGCCCGAGGGGCCGTACGAGACGGTGGCCGGATACATCGTCCAGCAGCTCGGCCACGTCCCGCTGATCGGCGAGACCGCCGCCATCGACCGCCACGTTCTCACCGTCGTCGAGCTCGACGGTCGACGGATCGCCAGGGTAAAGATCGCCCCGGACTCGGGCCCGGGGTCGTCCTCACCCGTGGATCAGCCGCTGCGAGCCTCCAACGGCGCCTCGGCCACCGCCCAGGACGCGTCGGCGGACGTCGTCTCCTGAGTCGACGTGGTTTGGCACAATGGCGGTTATGTCATCGCCCACGCCGAGTCCGGACCGTCCGCGTGTGCTGTCAGGGATCCAGCCGACCGCTGACTCGTTCCACCTGGGCAACTATCTCGGCGCGCTGCGCCAGTGGGTGGCACTGCAGTTCGACCACGACGCCTTCTACTGCATCGTCGACCTGCACGCGATCACGGTCGAGCAGGACCCGAGAGTGCTGCACCAGCGGACCAGGGCGGCGGTCGCCCAGCTCGTGGCGATGGGGCTCGACCCGGCCCACTGCACGATCTTCGTCCAGTCACAGGTCCCCGAGCATGCCCAGCTCGCCTGGGTCCTCAGCTGTATCACCGGCTTCGGCGAGGCGGCACGGATGACCCAGTTCAAGGACAAGTCAGCCAAGAGCGGTCAGGACCGGACCTCGGTCGGGCTCTTCACGTATCCCGTGCTCCAGGCGGCAGACATCCTGCTCTACCAGGCACACCGGGTCCCCGTCGGAGAGGACCAGCGCCAGCACCTGGAGCTCACCCGAGACCTCGGTGGCCGCTTCAACCACCGGTACGGCGAGACGTTCGTCCTGCCCGAGGCCCATATCATCAAGGCGACCGCGAAGGTCCTGGACCTGCAGGACCCGACGGCGAAGATGAGCAAGTCCGCGTCGTCGCCTGCCGGCATCGTGGAGATCCTCGACGAGCCGAGGAGGTCGGCGAAGAAGATCCGGTCCGCGGTGACCGACTCAGGCCGCGAGGTCGCCTTCGACCCGGTCGAGAAGCCCGGCATCTCCAACCTCCTCACGATCTACTCCGCGCTCAGCGGCCGCACGGTCGACGACATCGTGACGGAGTACGAAGGCCGTGGCTACGGTGACCTCAAGAAGGACCTCGGCGTGATCGTCGAGGACTTCGTGACCCCGATCCGCGACCGGACCATCGAGCTGCTCGAGGACCGGACGGAGATCGACGCCATCCTCGCCGACGGCGCCGAACGGGCCGGCTCGGTCGCCGTCGAGACGCTCAGCACGGTGTTCGACAAGGTCGGCTTCGTCAGGGCGCGCTGACACGACCCTTGGGGGGAAGGTCTCGACGAGCGACCAAAGTCGCCGACGGGCTATCGTCGAGCCCGTGTCGACGATCGGCGTGGCGATAGCGATCCCCCAGCCGTATGCAGACGAGCTGCAGCGGTACCGTGCCTCCTTCGGTGACCCTCAGGCCACGTCGATACCCACGCATATCACGCTGGTGCCGCCGACCGAGGTAGGCGGCACGGTCGACCTGATCGGTGCCCACCTTGCCGACGTCGCCAAGCGGCACAGCGCGTTCCGTCTCAGGATCCGCGGCACAGCGACCTTCCGGCCGGTCTCGCCCGTCGTCTTCATCAACGTCACCGAGGGGATCTCGGCCTGTGAGCTGCTTGCCGACGACGCCCGGCAGGGGCCGTTGGCTCAGCAGCTCGCCTTTCCCTACCATCCCCATGTGACCATCGCCCACGACGTCGACGAGGGGGCTCTCGATCGCGCCTACGAGGTGCTCGCCGACTACGACCGGGCCTTCGAGATCGACTCGTTCGGACTCTACGTCCACCAAGGGGTATGGCGCCGGGTGGCGGCCTACCCGTTGCACAAGGCAGTCAGAAGCGGCGGTGGTGTCGGTATCTCGGCGCCCGGCGGGGTACTGGACGCACATGGCTGAGGAATCATCGGGTATCGGCGGCAAGATCAAGGCGCGGATCCAGGCGTTGCGCGACCGTTATCCCTTCGTCGACCACGTGATGTTGATGAACGACCATTACGGCAAGGTGCAGGGCAGCGTGTTGGCCGGGGCAGTGACGTACTTCGGGTTCCTGTCCTTCTTCCCGATCCTGGCGCTCGCCTTCGCCGTCGTCGGCTACGTGAGCGTCGCCTACCCCGGCGCCAAGGACTCCCTCACGACGGCGATCGAGCAGGTGCTGCCCGGCATCGTGAGCACGACCGGCAAGCCCGGGACGATCAGCCTCAGCGACATCGAGAACGCCAAGGCGGCGGCAGGCATCATCGGCTTCCTCGGCGTGCTCTACTCCGGCCTGGGCTGGCTGTCCGGCCTGCGGACCGCGCTGCAGGACGCCTTCCAGGTGCCGAAGTACCGCCAGGGGAACTTCATCGTCGGCAAGCTCACCGACCTGGTCGTGCTGGCGATCCTCGGTCTCGTCATGGTCGTCTCGGTCGGCATCTCCGGCGCCGTCAAGGGCTGGGCCGGGACAATCCTCGGCTGGGTCGGCCTCGACGGCACGGCCATCGGTGAGCCGCTGATCTGGGCTGTCGGGATCGTGCTGGGGCTCGCCGCCAGCACATTCCTGTTCTACGTGATGTTCAAGCTGCTCGGCAAGCCGCCGCACCTGACGACGAAGGCGCTCGTGCAGGGCGCGTTCCTCGGGGCGTTCGGTTTCGAGATCCTCAAACTGCTGGTGGTCAATGTCCTCGGTGGCGTGGGCGGGTCCGCCTTCGCGCCGCTGGCGATCGCCATCACCTTGGTGGTCTGGATCAACTACTTCTCTCGCCTGGTGCTGTACGGGGCGTGCTGGGCGATGACCGCCAGCGTGGCCGGGGACACGACCACCCGGCGCGCCGACCTGTCGGAGGCCGCCGTGGCGGTGGCCGACCGGGCCGACGCCCGGGCCCGCCTCCCCGTCACCGTGGGCGGTCCGGAGGGCGGCCAGGAGGGGCGTACCGGCTTCGACGCCGGCAGCGCGGTGTTCGGCGCGATCGCAGGGTTCGTGGCCGCGCTCATCTTCGGCCGGTCGCGCTGAACGTCGAGCCCACCTGACGCCTGGCGGGTACGGCAGACTGATCCGGTGGGCCACAGAGAACCGTACTGATGTCCGTACGGGTCCCTGCGCGGCCTGACATCGAGGCGGCCGCGTACCGGCTCGGGCGTGCGGTGCGGCGGACGCCTGTGCTCACGCTGGCCCCGGGCGAGACGGGGCTCGCCGGCGAAGTCGTGCTCAAGCTCGAGCTGGTGCAGCACAGCGGCTCCTTCAAGGCACGCGGAGCCCTGAACAGCGTGCTGTCGCTGCAGCCAGGCACAGGTATCTGTGCCGCGTCCGGCGGCAACCACGCCGGGGCCGTCTCCTGGGCGGCAGCGCGAGCAGGCCTCACTGCCGACGTCTTCGTGCCCTCCACCGCCCCACCGGCCAAGATCGCCAGGATCGCGGAGTACGGCGGCCGGACGCATCTTGTCGACGGCTTCGTCGGGGACGCCCTGGTCGAGTGTCGCCTCTTCTCCGAACGCGTGGGGGTGCCGCTGATCCACCCCTACGACACCTTCGAGACCGTGAGCGGAGCCGGGACGCTCGGGCTCGAGATCGAGGATCAGGTGCCCGAGTCCTCCGTCGTGGTCGTGGGCTGCGGTGGCGGCGGCCTCTACGCCGGCCTTGCCGCCGCCCTCGACGGTGTTGCCCAGGTGCAGCCGGTCGAGCCCCGACTGTGCCCCAGCCTCGCCGTGGCTCTCGCGGCCGGGCGCCCCGTCGCCACGACGGTCGGCGGCATCGCCGTGGACTCGCTCGGGGCGCAAACGGTCGGCGACATCGCGTACGAGGTCGCGGTCCGGCATCTTGTGGCGCCCGTAGTGGTCGAGGAGGCCGCCATCGCCGACGCGCGGCGCTTTCTCTGGGGCAGCCTGCGGGTGCTCGCCGAGCCCGGTGCCTGTGTCGCCCTCGCAGCCGTGCTTGGCGGCCAGGTCGAGGTACACCCCGGCCAGACCGTGACCGTCGTGGTCTCCGGCGGCAACAACGAGTCGCTGCCGAGCTGAGCCGGCCCTTCCCCTTCCCGCGTCGTTCCCCTCCCAATCCCGAAAGTCCGGCTGTGACGTTGCCAGCGGAGCGTCGTGGCCGGGCGGGACCGAACGGACATAGGCTGCTGAGGTGAGCCGAATCACGGAGTCGGGCCAGCCGTTCGAGCCGGTGTACGGACCGACCTCACTCGACGGCTGGGACGCGGACTCCCAGCTTGGCCGACCCGGCTCGTACCCCTACACCCGCGGCGTCTACGAGTCGATGTACACCGGACGCCCCTGGACGATGCGCCAGTACGCCGGCTTCGGCACCGCCGTCGAGAGCAACCGGCGCTACCACCAGCTCACGGCGGCGGGCACCACCGGCCTCTCCGTCGCCTTCGACCTGCCGACCCAGATGGGATACGACTCCGACGCGGAGATCTCGCACGGCGAGGTCGGCAAGGTCGGCGTGGCCATCGACTCCCTCGACGACATGCGTCTGTTGCTCGACGGGATCCCTCTCGACACCGTGTCGACGTCGATGACGATCAACGCCCCCGCGGCCCTGTTGCTGCTCCTGTACCAGCTCGTCGGCGAGGACCAGGGCGTCCCGGGCGCCAAGCTGACCGGAACCACGCAGAACGACGTGCTCAAGGAGTACATCGCTCGCGGGACCTACATCTACCCGCCCAAGCACTCGCTGCGACTGGTCACCGACCTGTTCACCTACTGCCGCGACGAGATGCCGCGTTGGAACACGATCTCGATCTCCGGCTACCACATGGCCGAGGCCGGAGCGACCCCCGCACAGGAGATCGCCTTCACGCTGGCGAACGGGATCGAGTACGTCCGGGCGGCCATCGAGTCCGGGCAGGACGTCGACGAGTTCGCCCCCCGGCTGGCCTTCTTCTTCGTCTCCCGCACGTCGATCCTGGAGGAGGTCGCCAAGTTCCGGGCCGCCCGCCGGATCTGGGCCGAGGTGATGCGGGACGAGTTCGGGGCCAAGAACCCGAAGTCCCTGATGTTGCGGTTCCATACCCAGACCGCCGGGGTCCAGCTGACCGCCCAGCAGCCCGAGGTGAACCTGGTCCGAGTGACGGTGCAGGCGCTGGCGGCGGTCTTCGGCGGGACCCAGTCGCTGCACACCAACTCCTTCGACGAGGCGATCGGGCTGCCGACGGAGAAGGCCGCCCGGCTCGCTCTGCGGACCCAGCAGGTGATCGCCTATGAGACCGACGTGACCAAGACCGTCGACCCCTGGGCGGGGTCGTACGCAATGGAGTCCCTGACCGATGACGTCGAGCGGGCGGCTCGCGACCTGATGACGGCCGTCGAGGACCGCGGGGGCGCGGTCTGCGCCATCGAGACGGGCTTCCAGAAGGAGGAGATCGAGAAGTCGGCCTACCGGATCGCCCTGGAGATCGACGACGAGGAGCGCACGGTCGTCGGCGTCAACCGGTTCACCGTCGACGTCGACGACCCCTACGAGCCGCTGAGGGTCGACCCCGCGATCGAGGCTCAGCAAGCCGAGCGACTGGCCGCGCTGCGATCCACCCGCGACTCCGGTGTTGTCGACCGCCATCTCGACCGGCTGCGGTCGGCGGCTCAGGGAAGCGACAACGTCCTCGCTCCCATGAAGGCCGCGCTGGCTGCCCACGGAACGGTCGGCGAGGTATGCGACGCGCTACGCGAGGTGTGGGGCGTGTATCGCCCGCCGGACGCCTTCTGAGCCCGCATAGACCGGCCTCGAGATGTCGGATCTGTTACCAATCGCTTCGCCAGTACAACTTCCTCCCTCGCCATGCATGGTCAGCGAGACGGGGCGAGGGGCGGATGGGACACTTGAACCATGCTCACTCCAGCCGCCCGCGACGAGGTCGACCGACTGACCAAGACCTTCGAGGCCGAGCTGATCGAGTTCAGGCGTTCGCTGCACAGCCAGCCCGAGCTCGGGCACGAGGAGTTCCGGACCACGGCGGCCATCGTCGAGCGGCTCACCCAGGCCGGCCTGCAGCCCCGTGTGCTCACCAGCGGGACCGGTGTCGTCTGTGACGTCATCGGCTCCGCTGAGGAGCCGGCGGTGCTGGGGTTCCGCGCCGACATCGACGCGTTGCCGCTGCAGGACAGCAAGCTCGTCCCCTACCGCTCCCGACGCGACGGCGTCTGCCACGCCTGCGGACACGACGCCCACGCGGCGGTCGTCCTCGGTACCGGTCTGGTCCTCGCGGAGCTCCAGCGTCAAGAGCTCCTGCACCGCTCGGTCCGGCTCATCTTCCAGCCCGCCGAGGAGTTGACGCCGGGCGGCGCCCTCGCGGTTCTCGCCGACGGCGAGATCGACGGTCTCCAGCGCGTCTTCGCGCTCCACTGCGAACCCAGGATCGAGGTAGGCAAGCTGGGGTTCAGGTCCGGGGCGATCACCGCCGGTGCCGACCGGATCAAGGTGATGATGCGCGGGCCGGGCGGCCATACCGCGCGTCCCCACCTGACCGCTGACCTCGTGTATGCCCTGGGGGCGGTCATCACCGAGCTGCCGGGACTGCTGTCACGGCTGGCTGACCCGAGAGCGGGCTTGAGCGTCGTCTGGGGTCAGGTGCACGCCGGAGGTGTCGCCAACGCGATCCCGCAGGACGGCTTCGCCGAGGGAACGATCCGATGCCTCGACGCACGAGTGTCGGACTCCGCCCACGCCATGGTGCCGGACCTGGTGCGGTCGCTGGTCTCCCCGTTCGGGGTCGACGTCGACGTCGACATGCACCGCAGCGTGCCCCCGTGCGTCAACGACGAGGTGTCGACGGACCTGATGCGGGCCGTTGCCCGCGACGTCTTCGGGACCGACCAGGTCACCACCATCGCCCAGAGCCTCGGCGGTGAGGACTTCGCCTGGATCCTGGAGCGGGCCCCGGGCGCGCTGGTCCGGCTCGGCGTCCGCAAGCACGAGCTGGCAGACGGCGGTGACCTGCACCGAGGCAGCTTCGACCTCGACGAGGCGGCGATCGGCGTCGGGGTCCGCCTGTTCAGCAACTTCGCCGTGTCCACCGGGAGACGCTGAGGAGTCACCCGGCTCGGCGACCACCCTCCGAGATCGAGGAGACCGATGGCTTCCACAGCGACGGGCAACGAGGTGCTGCTGGCGGGGATCGAGAAGCGCTTCCCCGGCGTCAACGCGTACGGATACAAGGACATCGCGGTGATCGTCATCGGCGCGCTGTGGCTCTGATGAGCACGGAGATCGACTGGCCCGCCCTGCGTGAAGCCGCCACCGACGCCATGGGACATGCCTACGCGCCGTACTCGAACTTCCCGGTCGGGGTCGCAGGCCTCGTCGACGACGGCCGGGTGGTCGTCGGGTGCAATGTCGAGAACGCGTCGTACGGGGTCGGGCTCTGCGCCGAGTGCGGCATGGTCTCGCAGCTGCACAGCACAGGCGGTGGCAGGCTGGTGGCTGTCGCGTGCGTAGACCGGGCCGGTACGCCGTTGATGCCGTGCGGGCGCTGCCGTCAGCTGCTCTGGGAGAACGGCGGCCCGACGATGCTGCTCGACACCGTCAGCGGGATCCGGCCGATGACGGAGGTGCTTCCGGACGCGTTCGGCCCTGACGACCTCCTGACCCGATGAAGACGTCGCACGAGCCCTGGGGCGCGGGCCTTCGAGACCGCCGGTGCAGGCCGGTCCTTTGTCGGGCGCGACCCGAACCCTGGCCCTCGGCGTCGCCATCCATCACTGCCTGGGCGCGCCGCTGGCTGACACCTCCCTGAGGCGGCCGCTCCTCGAGGTGAGAGTGTCAGCGGATGGCTGAGGCATTCGACGTGGTCGACGTGATCGTCACCAAACGCGACAACGGCGCCCTGACGAACGAGCAGACCGACTGGGTGGTTGATGCCTACACCCGCGGGGCGGTCGCCGACGAGCAGATGTCGGCGCTGGCGATGGCGGTCGTGCTGAACGGGATGGACCGGCGGGAGATCGCGCGCTGGACGGCGGCGATGATCGCCACCGGGAAGCGGATGGACTTCTCGACTCTGACGCGAGACATCACCGACAAGCACTCGACCGGCGGTGTCGGAGACAAGATCACGCTGCCGCTCGCCCCACTGGTGGCGGCGTGCGGCGTAGCCGTGCCGCAGCTGTCGGGCCGGGGTCTCGGCCATACCGGCGGCACGCTGGACAAGCTCGAGTCGATCTCCGGCTGGAGGAGTGACCTCTCGTACCACGCGATGCTCGAGCAGCTGGAGTCCGTCGGGGCGGTGATCTGCGCCGCCGGCGCCTCGCTGGCACCCGCCGACCGCAAGCTGTATGCGCTGCGCGACGTCACGGGCACGGTGGAGTCGATCCCGCTGATCGCCTCGTCGATCATGAGCAAGAAGATCGCGGAGGGCACGGGCGCACTCGTGCTCGACGTCAAGGTCGGCTCCGGTGCCCTCATGAAGACGTTCGAGCAGGCCCGTGAGCTCGCAAGCACGATGGTCGAGCTCGGTCAGGATGCGGGCCTGAACACCGTGGCGCTGCTCACCGACATGTCGACACCGCTCGGCTTCACCGCCGGGAACGCGATCGAGGTCCGGGAGTCGCTCGAGGTCCTGGCAGGCGGTGGTCCCGCCGACGTGGTCGAGCTGACGCTGGCGCTGGCCCGGGAGATGCTGTCGGCGGCCGGCCACGGCGAGTCGACCCCGCCGACCGGCTCGCCGACGGTTCCGCCATGGACGTCTGGCGGGCGATGGTGTCCGCGCAGGGCGGCGACCCCGAGGCCGACCTGCCGCAGGCTCGCGAGCGCCATCACCTACCGGCTCCGTCGTCCGGGGTGCTCACCCGGCTGGACGCATTGGCGGTCGGCGTAGCCGCCTGGCGTTGCGGTGCCGGGCGCAGTCGCAAGGAGCAGCCGGTCCAGGCGGGGGCGGGGGTCATCCTGCATGCCAAACCCGGCGACACGGTGACGGCCGGGCAGCCGCTGATGACCCTGCTGAGCGATGACCCGTCCCGGTTCCGGCGTGCTGAGGAGTCGCTGGCCGATGCCGTCGACATCGTGGCCGCCGGGCAGGAGTCTGCCGGACAGGCGGCGCTCGGCAGCCGCCCGGACCTCGTCCTCGGCCGCATCGGGTAGCCCAACCGCACTTTGCTGCCGAGGGCCTGTCACGTTCTGCGGCCGAGGGGTCGACGTTCTTCGTCCGAGGGCGGAGCCCGGCTCAGGCGATGGGAGCAGCGAGCAGCGTCAGCGTCTCCGCGACCAGAGCCGGCTTGCTGACCGGGTTGCCGTCAGGGTCTTCGACCTCGACGCTCACCTGCAGCGTGACCTGGACCCCCGTAGGTGTCTCGCGGACTCCCGCCACCATGCCGCCGGCCCTGACCCGGCTGCCGACGCGGACCGGCACCGGGAACCTGACCTTGTCTGAACCGTAGTTGACCTTCACCGCCCAGCCTGCGTAGTCCACCAGGTCACCGGCGAGCAGTGGCAGCAACGACAGGGTGAGGTATCCGTGCGCGATCGTCGACCCGAAGGGACCCTTCGCCGCACGGTCGGTGTCGACGTGGATCCACTGGTGGTCGCCGGTGGCATCGGCGAAAGCGTCGATCCGGTCCTGGTCGATCCGGAGCCACTCGCCGTGGCCGAGGTCGGCACCGATGGCGGCTGTCAGCTCGTCGAGGCTGCCGAATACGCGCACCACCGGAATCAGGCCTGGGGTCCGCCGGCGACATACAACACCTGTCCCGACACGAATGAGGCACCGTCACTGACGAAGAACGAGACGGCGTGGGCGATGTCGTCAGGTACGCCGACCCGCTGCACGGGGGTCTCGGCGGCACGGGCTGCCTGGAAGTCCTCGAAGGTGATACCGAGGCGCTTCGCCGTCATCGCGGTCATGTCGGTGGCGATGAAACCAGGGGCGATCGCATTGGCGGTCACCCCGAACTTGCCTAGCTCGAGCGCCAGGGTCTTGGTGAAACCCTGCATCCCGGCCTTGGCCGCGGCGTAGTTGACCTGTCCGCGGTTACCGAGCGCGGAGGTGCTCGACAGGTTCACGATCCTCCCCCAGCCGGCCCGGGTCATGGACGACTGGATCGCCCTCGTCATCAGGAAGGCGCCGCGAAGATGCACTGCGAGCACCATGTCCCAGTCGTCCTCGCTCATCTTGAACAGCAGGTTGTCCCGGGTGATCCCGGCGTTGTTGACGAGCACTGTGGGCTCGCCCAGCTCCTCGACGACCTTGGCCACCGCCCCCGTGACCGCAGCCGACTCCGCCACGTCGACGGCGACTGCCAGGGCGCGCCCGCCGGAGGCGATGATCCGATCCACGGTGCCGGCGCACGCGGCCTCGTCGAGATCGAGCACGGCGACGGCGAACCCGTCGGAACTGAGCCGGGCCGCGACAGCGGCGCCGATACCGCGAGCCGCGCCGGTCACGACTGCGACACGCTGGTCCTTCGAGGCCATCTCCGCCACCTTTCCCGACGGCGCTGGGCGGCGTCGCCTCTGCTCCCTGCCCGCTGGTCCGGGCCGTCTGGTGATGCTCTCTGGGAGGATAGCCCCATGCACCAGGCGCACGACCCGCGGTTTGTCGACGTCCCCAAAGCACTGCTCCACGATCATCTCGACGGAGGCCTCAGGCCTGCCACCATCGTCGAGATCGCCGACGCGGTGGGACACCGGCTGCCCACGACCGACCCCGCGGCACTGGACCGCTGGTTCGTGGAGTCCGCCAGCTCGGGCAGCCTCGTTCGGTACCTGGAGACCTTCGAGCACACGGTCGCGGTCATGCAGCGGCCCGGTGACCTTCGGCGGGTCGCCGCCGAGTGCGTCGAGGACCTCTCCGGCGACGGCGTCGTCTACGCCGAGGTGCGCTACGCCCCCGAGCAGCACCTGTCGGCGGGCCTGGAGCTCGACGAGGTGGTCGAGGCGGTACAGCAGGGCCTCGACGAGGCGATGGCCGCCGCCGCGCATCGCGGCCGCACTGTCGTCGTGCGCCAGATCCTCACCGCGCTGCGGCATGCCGCGAACTCGCGGGAGATCGCCGAGCTCGCCGTCCGCCACCGCGACCGAGGAGTCGCCGGGTTCGACATCGCCGGCGCCGAGGCCGGATACCCTCCGACCCGCCACCTGACGGCGTTCGAGTACCTGCAGCGCGAGAACTTCCACTTCACCATCCATGCCGGCGAGGCGTTCGGCCTCCCGTCGATCTGGCAGGCCCTCCAGTGGTGCGGCGCGGAGCGCCTCGGCCACGGCGTCCGCATCGTCGACGACATCGAGACGGTCGACGGGAGGCTGGGGCTCGGCCGACTCGCGGCGTACGTCCGCGACCGACGGGTGCCACTTGAGCTGTGCCCGTCGTCCAACCTGCAGACCGGCGCGGCCGGGTCAATCGCCGAGCATCCGCTGGGGTTGCTCGCCAGGCTCCGGTTCCGGGTCACGGTCAACACCGACAACCGGCTGATGAGCGGCACGACGATGAGCCGCGAGCTGGAGTTGGTCTCCGACGCCTTCGGCTACGACCTCGCCGACGCGCGCTGGCTCACGATCAATGCCGCCAAGAGTGCGTTCCTGCCCTTCGACCAGCGTCTCGAGCTGATCGAGACCGTCATCAAGCCCGGATACGACGCCTTCGCGTGAGCCCCGGGGCGCGGGGTGGCCTGCGCGGCCGACCTGGTCGGACATACGTATCAAACTGCCCGGGGAATGCCCATTCATTGTTGATTTCGACCGCTCGGCAGTCTAAATCAACAGATACAGGCACCAGGCCCTTGACATATCCTCGCAATCGGGCATATACATGTGCGCAACATCACACCCGGAGGCCGGATGTACGCCGAGGAGCGCCAACAAGCGATCCTGACCCAGGCTCGTAGCCTGGGCAGTGTCGATGTCGACGCGCTCTCGACCGGTTTCGACGTCTCCCCGGAGACGATCCGTCGCGATCTCAAGTCGCTGGAAAGGGCCGGCCACGTCCGGCGCGTCCACGGTGGGGCCATCCCGACCGAGCGGCTCACGTTCGAGCCCGCGATGGCTCAGCGCGACCAGATCATGGTCGCCGAGAAGATGGCGATCGCCGAGCGTGCCCTCGAGGAGGTACCCGAGGAGGGTGCCATTCTCATCGACGCCGGAAGCACCACCCGGCGGTTTGCGCAGATCCTTCCCGAGGATCGGCAGCTCACCGTGGTCACCAACTCGCCCGCCATCGGACTCTCGCTCGCTCCTCGCGACGAGATCACCGTGATGCTCCTCGGTGGGCGGATCCGCAAGCGAACGCTGGCGGCGGTCGACGACTGGGCGCTGGCTGCTATCGCCCAGATCCACGTCGATGTCGCCTTCATCGCGACAAACGGTCTCTCCGTACCGCGTGGTCTCACCACCCCGGACCCGGCTGAGGCCACAATCAAGCGAGCCATGATCGCCAGCGCCCGTCGCGTGGTCCTCCTGGCCGACCACACCAAGATTCAGGAGGACTATTTTGCCCGTTTCGGCGAGCTATCCGATATCGACCTACTGGTCACCGACTCCGGGCTCAGCGACACCACCACCATGCATCTCATCAAGGCCGGGCTCGACGTCATCCGCGCGAACCCGCACAAGCGCTGAAGAAAGAAGATTCAATGTCTGATTTCACGCCTGCCCCGACTGGAACGAGCGCTCGCGCCCGGGTCCAGCGGTTCGGTAGCTTCCTCTCCGGAATGGTGATGCCGAACATCGGCGCGTTCGTCGCGTTCGGTCTCATCACGGCTTTGTTCATCGACGTCGGCTGGACTCCCAATGTCGAGCTGGCTCGCATGGTCGGGCCCTTGATCACCGTGCTCATCCCGACCCTGATCGCCTACACCGGCGGCCGGATGGTGCACGGGCAGCGAGGTGCCGTCATCGGCGCCATCGCGACGTTCGGCGCCATCGTCGCCGCGAGCGGCTACGACGTCGTCAAAAGCGGCACCGCAGCAGGCGCGGCCATAGCTTCGGGGACCGACGTGGTGCCCTTCGGCGGTCAGGTGATGATCCTGGCCGCGTTCATCCTCGGTCCCGGTTCCGCCTACATCCTGAAGCTGTTCGATGACGGGGTCGCCGGCAAGGTCAAGCCCGGTTTCGAGATGCTGATCGACAACTTCAGCATCGGCATCCTCGGCGGGGCGCTGGCGATCTTCGGCTTCAAGGTCATCGAGCCGATCGTCTCGCACCTCACCACCTGGCTCGGCAACGGTGTCGAGAAGCTGGTCAACCACAACCTGCTCCCGGTGGCATCGATCATCATCGAGCCCGCCAAGGTCCTGTTCCTCAACAACGCGATCAACCACGGCGTCCTGACCCCTCTCGGCGCCGCGGATGTCACGACCAAGGGCAAGTCGATCCTCTTCATGCTGGAGGCGAACCCCGGACCTGGAGCCGGCCTCCTGTTGGCCTACCTGGTGTTCGGCCCGCGCTCGCTGCGCCCGACCGTTCCCGCCGCGCTGATCATCCAGTTCTTCGGCGGCATCCATGAGGTGTACTTCCCGTACGTCCTCATGCGGCCGAAGATGGTGCTGGCCACGATCTGTGGCGGCGCGTCCGGCATCGCCATCTTCCAGCTCTTCGGCGTCGGACTGACCGGCCCCGCAGCACCGGGCAGCTTCATCGCCTTCATGGGGGTCACGGCCAAGGGAGACTACGTCGGGGTGATCCTCGGGATCGCGGTCGCGGCAGCCGTCTCGTTCACCGTGGCCTCGGCATTGTTCGGTTTCGGCCGCAACAGTAACGACGAGGACGTGGTCACCGACGTCGATCTGACGAAAGCCCAGGAACAGGTGGCTGCCAACAAAGCCCAGGGAAAAGTAGGCTGACGGCATGACAACTATCAACGGATCAGACGTCCACAAACTCGTCGTCGCGTGTGATGCAGGCATGGGAAGCAGTGTCATGCTCGCCAGTACATTGCGGAGTCAGCTGAAGAAGCAGAACGTGACTGTCGAGCACACTCCGGTGAACTCCATTCCTTCGGATGCTGATGTCATCGTCTGCCACGAAGGGCTCGCCGAACGGGCTCGGGGGATCGCACCGGGCAAGCTCATCGTCCCCTTCAAGGTGTTCCTCGGCGACCCGGCGGTGACCAAGATCGTGAATGCGATCAAGAACGGCGGGGAGATCAGTGGCTGACGCCCCAGCCGCGGGTGCGCTGCTCGAGCTGAGAGGCATCCAGCTCGACGCAGCGGCCAGCGGAGCCGAAGAGGCCATCCGGATCGCCGGCCAGCGTCTCGTCGACATCGGCGCCGTCGAGCCGTCGTACGTCGATGCGATGCTGGCGCGCGAGCGGTCGGTCTCCACCGTCATGGGCGAAGGAGTAGCGATCCCGCACGGCACCAACGAGAGCAAGGGAGCGGTGCTCCGCAACGCGCTGACATTCACCCGCTTCCCGGCCGGCGTCGACTGGAACGGCAAGCAGGTGAGCATCGCGATCGGCATTGCCGCGCAAGGCAACGACCATGTCGGCATTCTGAGCAAGCTGGCCACGATTCTCGTCGACGGCGAGAGTGCGGCGCAGCTGAGGAACGCTGACGACCCGCAGCAGGTCCTGGACCTGCTGACACCAGATGAGGAAGGTGAGGACGAATGAAGGGAGCCGTGTTCCACGCGCCCCTCGACGTCCGGTTTGAGGACGTACCTGAGCCCACAGCCGGTCAGGGTGAGGTCAAGCTCCGGATCCGCAACTGCTCCACCTGCGGGACGGACGTGAAGATCTTCAACAACGGACACCAGAACATGGACCCGCCGCAGGTGATGGGCCACGAGATCGCCGGCGAGATCGTCGAGATCGGCGACGGGGTCACCGGGTGGGAGGTCGGTGACCGCGTCCAGGTGATCGCAGCGGTGCCATGTGGTCAGTGCGACGAGTGCAAGCGCGGCCGGATGACGGTCTGCCCGAACCAGACGTCGATGGGGTATCAGTACCCCGGCGGGTTCGCGGAGTACATGGTCGTGCCGCGCCTCGTGTTGGCGGTCGACGGCCTCAACCGGATCCCGGAGAACCTCGGCTTCGACGAGGCGTCGGTCGCCGAGCCGCTGGCCTGTGTCCTCAACGGGCAGGAGCTCGCGCGAGTGGGAGACGGTGACGACGTGATCGTCGTCGGCTCCGGCCCGATCGGTTGTCTGCACGTTCGGCTGGCCCGCTCCCGCGGCGCCCGTCGGGTGTTCCTCGCCGACCTCAACCGGGACCGTCTCCACGTGGCGGCCGACCTGGTCAAGCCGGACGCGACCATCTGCTCTGGCGAGGTCGACATCATCGAGGCGGTCATGGACCTCACCGATGGGCGAGGGGTCGACGTCGCCATCACCGCGGCAGCGGCCGGTGTCACCCAGGAGCAGGCGCTGCAGTATGCCGCCCGGCAGGGGCGGATCAGCTTCTTCGGCGGCCTGCCCAAGACCAACTCGGTGATCGCCTGCGACTCCAACCTGGTGCACTATCGCGAGCTCACGATCGTTGGTGCCAACGGCTCGAGCCCGCAGCACAACAAGGATGCGCTGGAGCTGATCTCGACCGGCGCGGTTCCGGTCAGCGACCTGATCACGCACCGCCTGCCGCTGGACCAGGTGCTCGACGCCTTCAAGATCGTCGCCGCCGGCGACGCGATCAAGGTGACCATCGAGCCCTGATCAGCTCCACCCGCAACCCCGCTGCGAAGATCCGACTCTCACGGCTCCGCCGGACGTGAGAGTCGGATCTTTGCGTACTCCGCGCGAATCTTCGTCCGTCCCGATCACTGCCGGGTGTACGTCACAGCGCCAGCGTCCAGCTCGCGTCGGCGTCCTCGAAGCCCAGCGCCCGGTAGAGCCGCCGAGCGTGGTCGTTGGCGTGGCTGACGACGAGTGAGACACCCGGGGCGGCCTCGAGGCGAGCGGCCGCGACGACGTCGGTGAGCAACGCCGTGCCGATCCCCCGGACCTGGCTCGCCGGGTCGCGGAAGATGTCGATGACCCAGGGGCCGCCATCCGGTGGTGGCGCCTCGTCTCGGTCGACCAGGAGGCAGGCGCCGACGATGTCTCCGTCGACGAACGCGACCCGCGAGAGCCGGTCGAGGTAGCCACCGAGAAGCTCGCCGCGGCCGATCGCCCGCAGCTCCTCCACCACGGCCGCCACCGTGTCGTGGGCATGGTCGGGGTGTCCGACGCGATAGGCGGCGTAGCTCAGCTCGGCGAGCCGTTGGCCGTGGCGCTGCAGCTGGCTGGCGCTGAGCGGTTCCACCGCGACACCGGAGCCGGGATGTGCCTCGGGCACGACGAGCAACGGGTGGCTCATGGTGTGGGCATGTCGCAGCTCGGTGGCGCCGGCACTCGTCAGCGCGTCGACGAGGTGCTTGTCGGACGTGGAGATGGCGTGACCGGCGAGGGCGTGGAGTGCCAGATCTGACGCGAGGTCAACCCGCACCGACGGCGGCCGCCACGCGACATCCGCCCATGGCCGGCCGTCGCGGGTGCCCGACGCCAGCGAGAAGACGAGGACGAGCTGACCGTGCTCGTCATGGAGGGGCGTCCGGTCGGCCAGGTGGGCGAACGGGTCTGCTTCCGCGGGCGCGGGCGGCTGGTCACCGGGCGCCGTGGTGGGTGTCACGTCTGGCCTTTCGCGCGGGCATCCTCAGGCAGCGCAGCCTGCGTGACCGAACCCGTGGTGGCCGCCTCATCGAGCATCGAAACAGCGTCGGAGACGGGCACGAGCACCCGGGCAGTCTACGGGCTGGGGCGCTCGGCGCGTCAGGCGTCAACCACCCTGAGCCCATGCCGGGGCCGACCGCGACGTGGCTAGAGTGGCGTCGTGAGGAATGCGGCTGTGGAGGCTGCCGGTGAGCCGGTGGAGAGGTTCGCGTCACCCCCCGCGCGATGGCTCGGTATCGTCATGGTGGTGGTGGCGGCCATCATCATCGTGGACCTGCTCGTCGGCAATCCCAGCCAGGACTACAAGGACGTCGCCTTCTGGCTGATGCTGTTGCTGGCCGTCTGGGTCGTGCTCGTCCGACCCGTCGTGTCGGCCAACACCCATGGCGTCCTGATGCGCAACATGGTGCGCGACGTCTTCGTGCCGTGGTCGGCGATCGCGCGGGCGCGGGTCTTCCACACCCTTCAGGTCGTGACCCATGAGAGCCAGAAATTCCACGGTGTCGGGGTGAGCCGGACGACCCGCCAGATCGCCAGGGGCACCTACGGTCGTTCCTCGATGCTGTCGGGCGTCTTCTCGCGGGGTCTCGGCTCACGAACCGATGGACCGCGGCTCGACCCGAACGCCAAGGGCGGGCTACGGGAGGGCGTGGCATACCAGGACTACATCGAGCTCACCATCGAGCGAATGGCGCGCGAGTCCCGCCCCGACCAACGCGAACCCACTGTGGCGTGGGCCTGGCCGTCTGTGGCCATGCTGGTAGCGATCCCCGTGCTGGCCTTCGTCCTGCTCGCCTGACCCGCTCGGCTGCTCGTGCTCTGGCGCGACGATTGTCTGGCGGGACGCGATGGGCGGAGAGCTCAGAGCCCGGTGGCCGCTGCCAGGTCCGAGCGGATCGCGTCCAGCCGCGCGGCCGCGTAGATGCGCGCGGCGGCGACGTCGCCGGCGGCAACGGCGACGGCGACCTCGAGGTAGCACTTGAGCTTCGGTTCGGTACCCGATGGCCGGATGACGACCCGGCCGCCCTGGGCGAGGTGGTATCGAAGCCCTTCCGTGGGCGGGAGGTCGGGGGACCCGCTGCTGAGGTCGTCGGTGCGATCGACGGCAAGACCGCCCAGCCGCGTCGGCGGCGACGACCGTAGTCGGCTCATGGCGGCGTCGATCAGCGGGAGGTCAGCGACCCTGAACGCCAGCTGGTCGGTGGCGAACACACCGAACTCCCCGCTGATGTCGTCCAACCGGTCGAGCAGCGACTTTCCCTCGGCCTTGAGCTCAGCGGCCAGCTCCGCGATGAGCAGGAGGGCCGAGATCCCGTCCTTGTCGCGGACAAGATCTGGGGCGACGCAGTACCCGAGGGCCTCCTCGTAGCCGAAGGCGAGGCCAGGGACCCGCCCGATCCACTTGAAGCCGGTCAGCGTCTCCTGGTACGTGACCCCTCGCGCCTGCGCCATCCGGCCGAGCAGCGACGACGAGACGATGGTGGTGGCGTACACCCCTCGCACGCCTCGGCGCAGCAGGTGGTCGGCCAGCAGGGCACCGATATCGTCGCCGCTGAGCATCCGCCAGCCCTGTTCGGTCGGAACCGCGACTGCGCACCTGTCGGCGTCCGGGTCGTTGGCCACGACCAGATCGGCGCTATGGCGCTCCGCGAGGGCCATCGCCAGGTCCATCGCCCCCGGCTCCTCCGGGTTCGGGAAGGCGACGGTGGGAAAGTCCGGGTCGGGCCGAGCCTGCTCGGGTACGACCACAGGGGCACCGAAACCGGCCCGCCGCAATGCCGCCTCGGCCAACGAGGCGCCTACCCCGTGCAGCGGCGTGTAGACCATCGTCAGCCGACGCGGCGACCCTGGCTCGGGCAGTGCCGCCACTGCCCGGACGTACGCGTCGACGACGGTCTCGCCCAGGACGGTCGAGCCGGCGGAGCGAGGCACGTCCGCTGCGGGGCCGACCGCCTCGATCCGCTCGGCGATCCTGGCATCGGCTGGTGGGACGATCTGGCTGCCGTCACCGAGGTAGACCTTGTAACCGTTGTCACGAGCGGGGTTGTGCGACGCCGTCACCATCACGCCGGCGGCCGAGCCCAGGTGCAGGATCGCGAAGGCGAGTACCGGCGTGGGCAGGGCTCGTGGGAGCAGCAGCGCCCGGTGTCCGGCGGCGCGGAGGACCTGGGCGGTGTCGTCGGCGAAGACGTCGGACCGGTGTCGGGCGTCGTACCCGATCACGACGGGACCCGCGGCTCCGGTGTCGTGGAGATAGGCGGCGAGTCCGGCCGCCGCCCGGATGACGACGGCGCGGTTCATCCGGTTCGGTCCGGCGGCCATCTCTCCCCGCAGCCCAGCGGTGCCGAACGCGAGCGGGCCGTCGAACCTGTCGGCGAGCTCGTCCGCCGCGGCCAGGTCGTCGGCTGCCGCGACGAGCAGCTCGGCAAGCTCCGAGCGGGTCTCCGGGTCGGGATCCGCCCTCCGCCAAGCGTCGACGGCCGCGCTCAGCTGTTCGGAGACAGGCACGTCAGGCGTCCTCGCCGGGCCTGTCGAACGGCCTCCTCGCGAAGACGTCGGCGGCGTAGCCGAGCAGGACCTTCACCGCACGGTTCGGGGGATGACCTTGGCGAGCAGATCTCCCATCCGGCTCGCCGCCCTGTTACCGGTGGCCAGCACCTCGTCGTGGTCGAGCGGCTCTCCCGTCGCACCGGCGGCCTGGTTCGTCACCAGAGATATCCCGAGCACCTCCATCCGCGCCTCGCGGGCGGCGATCGCCTCCAGCGTCGTCGACATCCCGACCAGGTCGCCCCCGACGGCCCGCACCATCTGGATCTCTGCCGGAGTCTCGTAGTGGGGGCCGGGAAACTGCACGTAGACACCTTCGTCGAGGGACGGGTCCACCTCGCGGCAGAGGGCGCGGAGTCGCCTCGCGTACACCTCGGTCAGGTCGATGAACGTCGCGCCCATGATGGGCGAGGTTGCCGTCAGGTTGATGTGGTCCTTGATCAGCACCGGCGTTCCGGGCACCCAATCGGGCCTCAGTGCACCGCAGCCGTTGGTCAGGATGATTACGCGGCAGCCGGCGGCCGCCGCGGTCCGGACCGCGTGCACGACCGCGGCGACCCCCCGCTGCTCGTACAGGTGGATGCGGCCGAGGAACACCAGGGCTGTCGTGCCGTGGACGTCGAAGGAGCAGACCCGTCCGGGGTGGCCCTCCACCGCCGGCGGGGTGAAGCCGCGTAGGTCAGGGGTGGCCATGTCGAGGGTGGGCTCGCCGAGGCCCTGTGCGGCCGGCAGCCAGCCGGACCCCATCACCACCGCCACCTGATGCCGTTCGACACCCGACCTGGCACGTAGCACGTCAGCGGCTCGGGCAGCCAGGTCGTACGGGGACAGCTCCACCCGCCGACCGTACCCCGTCGGCTCCCCACGAAGATTCGACCGTGGCGTGCCCTGACCAGGTGTGAGTCGGATCGTCCTCGGTAGGCGGGGTCGGAGGCGGCTGTCGTCGCTATTCGCTCACCGACCGACAGGGCCGGGTCCGGAGGTCATGCACGTAGTCGTCAGGCGCACCGGCGGCGAGCGCCGCCTCGCTGATCACGCTGAGGTAGCTGGCCGACGGCAGGCCGCCTTCGTAGGCCTCGAGGACGTACAGCCACGCCAGCGCCTCACCTTCGAGGGTGTTCACGCGGAGCCTGACCTTGTGGAAGAGCGACATCTCCCATCGGTCCAGCTCGTCCTGGTCGGCGGGCGACACGTCGTACACCGAGACGAACACCTGGGCCCCGGGATCCTCGACGATCGTCGCCATCGCACCGTCCCACCCGTGGTCCTCGCCGGCGAAGGTCAGACGCCATCCCATCAGCCAGCCGGTCCCGCGGAACGGCGAGTGGGGACACCGCTTCAGCATCAGGGCCGGATCGAGGTTGGACCCGTACGCCGCATAGAGCACCACGGGCTGCAGGCTATCGTGACCGGGTGGCTCGAGTGGTGATCATCGGGGGTGGACCCGGCGGATACGAGGCCGCCCTGGTCGGCGCGCAGCTCGGCGCCGAGGTCACTCTCGTCGAGCGGGCCGGTCTCGGCGGGTCGGCGGTCCTGACCGACTGCGTGCCGTCCAAGACCCTGATCGCGACTGCCGAGCTCATGACGTCGATCGAGGAGTCACGCGAGCTCGGGGTCAGGTTCGGCCACGTGGCCGACGTCGACGCGGTGGCGACGGTCGACCTCGCGAAGGTCAATGCCCGGGTACGCCGGCTGGCGACCTCGCAGTCCACCGACATCGCCGAGAAGCTGGCGGTCGAGTCCGTGCGCGTCATCCGAGGGACTGGGCGACTGCAGGGCACCGACAAGGTCGTGGCTACCGGCGACGACGGCCAGGAGACCCTGCCCGCCGACGCGGTGCTGATCGCCACCGGAGCCTACCCCCGGGTGCTGTCGACAGCGCCGCCCGACGGGGAGCGAATCTTCACCTGGGAGCAGGTCTACGACCTCGACGTGGTTCCCGACCGGCTGATCGTGATCGGGTCGGGTGTGACCGGGGCCGAGTTCGCGAGCGCCTACAACGCCCTCGGCTCCGACGTCGTCCTGGTCAGCAGTCGCGAGCGCGTCCTGCCCGGTGAGGACGTCGAGGCGGCGGAGGTGCTCGAGAGCGTCCTGAAGCGCCGCGGAATGACGGTGCTGGCCAGGTCGCGAGCGCGCGAAGTGGTTCGCGACGGCGACGTGGTCAGGGTGAGCCTGACCGATGGGAGCGTGGTGGAGGGCTCACACTGCCTCGTCGCCGTGGGCTCGTTGCCCAACACCGCCGACCTGGGCCTGGAGACGGCCGACGTCATCACCGGAGAAGGCGGGTTCATCACCGTCGACCGGGTCTCTCGTACCTCGGCGCGCGGCGTCTACGCCGCCGGCGACTGCACCGGCGTGCTCATGCTGGCGTCCGTGGCGGCGATGCAGGGGCGGATCGCGATGTGGCATGCGCTCGGCGACGCGGTCAAGCCGCTCGATCTCAAGACCGTCTCCTCCAACGTCTTCACCGCGCCCGAGATCGCCACCGTCGGCTGGAGCCAGCACGCGGTCGACACCGGTGAGATCGACGCGAGGAGCGTCATGCTCCCCTTGGCGGGGAACGCCCGCGCCAAGATGCAAGGGGTGCGCGACGGGTTCGTGAAGCTGTTCTGCCGTCCCGGCACCGGCATCATCATCGGGGGGGTGGTGGTGGCTCCACGCGCCAGCGAGCTGATCCATGCCGTCTCACTCGCGGTCGAGGCGCGGATGACCGTCGACGACGTCGCCCAGTCCTTCACGGTCTACCCGTCGATATCGGGCTCCATCGCGGAGGCGGCGCGGAGGCTGCACAAACACTCGTAAAGCCTCAGCCGGGGCCATGCGAGACAAGCGCGGTGGTCGTCAGCGCCCCTTCGACGATCGCGAGGAGTGCGTCCTTGCGGACGGGTTTGGCGAGGTAGTCGTCCATGCCGCCGGCGAGGCAGCGCTCGCGGTCCTCGGGGCGGGCACCGGCGGTGAGGGCGATGATCGGGGTGTGCCGGCGGGAACCTTCGAGTGCGCGGATGGCCGCTGTGGCCTGGTAGCCGTCCAGCTCCGGCATCTGGCAGTCCATCAGGATCGCGTCATAGGCCAGGCTCTCGGCCGCGACCACGGCCTGCGCTCCGTCCGTGACCGTGTCCACGTGGTATCCCATGCTGGACAGCATGGCGACCGTGACCCGCTGGTTGATGAGGTTGTCCTCGGCAAGGAGCAGCCGGGCCGGCCCGGACCGAGTGCACGCTTCGGCGGGAGGATGGTCCGTCCCGGAGTGGTCGATGTCGTCGGCCAGCGCGATGAGCAGCGCCTTGTGCAGCCCCTCTCGGTGGACGGGCTTCGCCACCACCGCGGAGATCCCCGACCGCAATGCCTCGCGCGCCTCAGTCCGCCCGACCGCCGTCATGAGGACGAGGCGAGGGCTCGGCCCCGGTGCGGCGGAGATCGTGCGGGCGAGCTCGAGGCCGTCCTTGGCGGGGAGGAACCGGTCGAGGAGGACCGCCGTCACCGGGGAGTTCTCGACCTCCGCGGTGCGTAGGGCGATCAGGGCGGCCGGCCCGGAGTCCACCGTCTGAACGCAGACCCCCCAGCTCTCGAGGTAGTCGCAGAGCAGGTCTCGCAAAGTGGCCGAGCCGGCGACGACCAGGACGGATACGCCCGCAAGCTCCGGCATGGGCGGGCTCGCGGCGACCGGGACGTCCCGGGCCTCGGCGCGCACCGCGATCGCGAACCGGAAGATGCTTCCCACGCCGAGCTGACTCTCGGCACGGAGCTCGCCGCCCATCAGCGTCGTCAGCCTGCCACTGATCGCGAGCCCGAGTCCGGTACCCCCGTACTTCCTCGACGACGACGTGTCTGCCTGCAGGAACGGCTCGAAGATCCTGGCGAGATGCTCCGGCGTCATACCGACACCGGTATCGGAGATCTCGAACCTGACCTCGGCCGCGCCGCCCTTCGGGGTGCCTCCGCTGACCCGGACGACCACCTCGCCGGCCTCGGTGAACTTGACGGCGTTACCGACGAGGTTCGTCAGGACCTGACGCAGTCGGCCGGGGTCGCCGGTGACGAGCACGGGGACGGACGGCGCGGTGACCGCGATCAGGCCGAGGCCCTTGGCGTGGGCCGACGGCGCCAGCACGTCCACGACATCGTCGACGATCTTCTCGACCGCGAACTCGATGTCTTCCATGTCGAGGGTGCCTGACTCGATCGCCGAGAAGTCGAGGACGTCGTTGACGACGTTCATCATCAGGTCGCTGGAGTTGAGGACGGTCTGGGCATAGTCGCGCTGCACGGCGTCGAGCTCGGTCTCCAGCAGCAGGTTCGTCATGCCGATCACCCCGATCATCGGCGTACGGATCTCGTGGGACATGTTCGACAGGAAGTGCGACTTCAGCCGGGAGGCCTCGTTCGCCTTGTCCCGGGCGGCGGCCATCGCTGCCTCGGCTCCCGCAACCTCCGTGATGTCGGCGAGCGTCCCCACCCGGCCGGTGACCTCACCACCCCTCGCGTGCATCGGCCGCGACGTCATCAAGACGATGCGCGGATCCGCTCCGGGACGGCTGATCGCGAACCGCTGGGACACGTCGGCAGACTCGGGGGTCTGGTTGTCGTCCGTACGTGCTCGGGCCAGATGCTCGAAGCCCGCTATGGCGTCCCAGCGCAGGCCGAGGGCACGGTCTGCCGGTACGCCTGCAATCTCCGACCACCGCGCGTTCGTGAAGACGAACCGGTTCTCGGCATCGGTCTGGAAGATGCCGATGGGTGCGTTCTCCGACGTGGTCCGGAATCGTTCGTTCGCCTCTCGGGTGGCCTCGGCCGCTTCGCTGGCGCCGCGCCGCTGGGCGGCCTCTGCCATTGCCCGGATCACCACCGGTCCCAGTCGGCCCAGTCGGTCCTTGAGGACGTAGTCCGTCGCTCCGCACTTGAGCAGCTCGACGGCCCGCTCCTCCCCGACGGTGCCGGACACGACGATGAAGGGGATCCCGGGATGCAGCAGCCGGGCGACAGACATCGCCGACAAGGCGTCGAAAGCGGGCACCGAGTTGTCCGACAGGACCAGGTCGGGAGCGAAGTGTCCTCCGACGGCGATGAACTCCTTCTTGTTGCGCACGCGAAGGAGGCAGCACACGAGGCCCGCTCCGCGCAGCTCCCGCTCGATCAGCTCAGCGTCGACCGGGTTGTCCTCGAGGAGCAGGATCCGTACCTCAGGACTCATGCGGCTGCCTGTTCAAGGAGAACCAGTAGAGCCCGACGTCACCGATCGACACCGCGAAGTTCTCGAACGAGACCGGCTTGACGATGTAGCTGTTGACCCCGAGGTCGTATGCCGTGGCGATGTCTCGCTCCTCGGCGGACGACGTCAACATCACCACGGGCACCCTGCGGGTCGTCTGGTCGGCCTTGAGCCGTCGCAGCACCTCGATGCCGCTCACCTTGGGGAGCTTGAGGTCGAGCAGCACCAGGCGTGGCTTGTCCATGCCCAGCCGGTCGGCGTGCGCGCCCGTCCCGAACATGAAGTCGATCGCCGTCGCGCCGTCTCGCGCGATGGACACGTAGCTGGCGAGGTTGTGCCTGGTCAACGCCCGCATCGTGAACTCGACATCGTTCGGGTTGTCCTCCACGAGCAGGATCGAGTCGCCGCTCATTGCGGCACCGGCGTCACGCCGTTGAGGGTGAAGGAGAAGCTGGCGCCCGTCCCGTCGTTCCCCTCCGCCCAGACTCGGCCACCGTGACGACGCACCACCTGCTGAACGATGGCCAGGCCGACACCGGTGCCCTCGAACTCGTACGGGTCGAGTCGCTGGAAGACCTGGAAGACCTTCTCCTCGTACGCCTCGTCGAAGCCGACGCCGTTGTCGCTGACGCAGTAGACGCTGCTGTCGTCATCCATCCGCGCGGAGATCTCGATCCGGGCATGCTCTCTCGGCTTGGTGAACTTGATGGAGTTGCACACCAGGTTGACCAGCACCTGGCGGATCAGGGCGCGGTCCCCGCGTGCGGTCGGAAGTGTCGCGATCGCGACCTGGACGTCTCGGTCCTTGTAGGTCGATCCCAGGTCATCGACGACGGCGGCGGCCAGCTCGTTCATGTCGATCTCAGCGAGCTGGATCGGCTGCCGTCCCACCCGCGAGAACTCCAGCAGGTCGTCGATGAGGGCGGCCATGTCGGTGGTCGCCCCCCGGATCACCTTCAGCAGCCGCAGCCCCTCCGCATCGAGGGTGTCCGCATACTCCTCCATCACGATCCGGGAGAAGCCGTCGATGGCTCGTAGCGGCGCACGGAGGTCGTGTGCCACGGAGTAGGAGAAGGCCTCCAGCTCCTCGACCGCCTGGGCCAGCTGAGACGTCCGCTCCTCGACGCGTCGTTCGAGGTCGGCGTTGAGCGTGCGGATGGTCGCCTCGGTCTGCTTGCGCTCGGTGATGTCCCTCGCGATCGTCGTGACGCCTATCAGGTTCCCGCGAGCGTTGCGGGTGGGCGAGGCGGACACCGACACATCGATGACGTGCCCGTCCTTGTTGACCTTGGTCGTCTCGTAGTGGTGGACCGGCTCCCCGTGCCGGACGCGATCGAGGATGTGCTCGATCTCGTCGGCATGCTCGGTCGAGACCAGGATGGAGGCGGGCATGCCGCGGGCCTCGGCGGCACTGTAGCCATACAGCTGTTCCGCGGCCGGATTCCAGCTCACGATGGTGCCGTCGAGCGACTGGCCGATGATGGCATCGTCAGAGCACTCGATGATCGACCCGACCCATTCCAGCCGTTTCAGCCACGTACGGTCACTGATGTCGCGGACGGCCACCATGACCAGCACTCCGTCCACGGTCAGGATCGAGGACAGGCTGACGTCCACCGGGAAGTCGGTGCCGTCGCGTTGGCGCGCCATCAGGTCGAGGCCCGCCCCCATCTCACGGGGTACCGGGTCCTCGGCGTAGGCGTCTCGATGGCCGGCATGCAGGGCACGCATCGACTCCGGGACCAGCGTCTCCACCGAGAGCCCGACGAGGGAGTTCGGCTCGAAGCCGAACAGCACCTCCGCGCGTCGGTTCACGTGCCTGATCGTGCCGCTGGGGTCGACGCCCATCATGGCATCCGGCGCGGCCTCCAGCAGGGTGTCGAACTCCGCCATCACCAGCGGCGGAACGGTGAGGGGAAGGTGCCCGGAGCCCGGCGCCAGCGCGGGCGCAACATCGCCTAGCATACGGACCACCGCGCCACCCGGGGTCGGCTCCAGCTGAACCTCAGCAGGCTCATCGGTCAGGTACCTCTCGGTGAGCCCGTGTGCACCCGGCCTCAGGGGCGTCACTCTGTGTGATGATACGACAACTATACGCCACCTGACGGTGCTTGCGCAGGCCGAGTCGGCAGCCCGTTCAGGAGCCCGGCGGAGGGCCGCCCGACAGTCTGTGGAGCCAGTATCCGCTCATAAACACGGTAATCACAGTAAATTACTCGAACTACTTATTACGCGTCTCCCAAAAAGCCCCACCTGTCTATCCGATGACGAGAATCCGCTGGTCGGGAGGCGGTCGACACAGATGGCCGGACAAATGACCAGCGAGTAGTTACATGGTCGATATATAAGAATTATTGCTACCAGTAGTGCATCTCCTGGATTCTCGCTGTAATCGAAGTCACGCCTTGCACTGCAGCCACATCCGTATCAGTTCGAATGGCGTCGGACACCTTCCCCCTGCCAGGAGTCCCAGCATGCGCATTGTCCGCGCCGTCGCAGCACCCTGCCTCATCGCGGTGGCGGTGTCGTTGTCCGGGATGGCTGCGGCCAGCGCACACTCCAAGACACATCCCGACCAGACGTACTACGTGCCGGTGTCGAAGTCGTGGCTCGTCAAAGGTCACGGGTACGGCCACGGTCACGGAATGAGCCAGTACGGCGCCGAGGGAGCCGCGCTGAAGGGCGTCGGCTACCGCAGGATCGTCGACTTCTACTATCCCGGCACGAGATGGGCGCAGGCCAAGGGACCGATCCGGGTGCTCATCAGTGCCGCCGGGACGTCGGAGCTTCAGGTGCGACCGGCGCGGCATCTCACCGTGCGGGACCTTCGGGACGGGGCGCACTGGCGGCTGCGGAGCGGCCATGCGGTCGCCGCCTGGCGGCTCGTACCCGCCCCTGATGGCTCGACGGCCGTGCAGTACCTCGACCCCAAGGGCTGGCACCGCTGGCACATCCCCGGCGGCCGCAGGACCTTCGCGAGCGACGGTCAGTTCGCTGCGCCGAGGGGACTGACCCTGGTCACCCCGAGCGGTGGCACCATCCGGTATCGGGGTGTGCTGCGGTCGGTCCGGCCGTCTCGCGGTGCGGCGACGCG
This sequence comes from Propionibacteriales bacterium, assembly GCA_038239485.1. Taxonomy (GTDB): domain Bacteria; phylum Actinomycetota; class Actinomycetes; order Propionibacteriales; family Nocardioidaceae; genus DASQEH01. The sequence goes on along the minus strand of JBBSET010000001.1, from coordinate 71,357 downwards.
CGACACCGTCAACGTGCTGAGCATGGATGCCTACGTGCAGGGCGTCGTGCCGTACGAGATGCCCACCAGTTGGCCCGCCCAGGCCCTGCGGGCGCAGGCCGTCGCGGCGCGCACGTATGCCGCCTGGGAACGCGCCCAGAACCCGCATCGCTACTACCAGATCTGCGACACGACGTCCTGCCAGGTGTATGGCGGGATGGGCTCCGAACAGGCCTCCAGCGACGCGGCCGTGACTGCGACGGCCGGCCAGATCCTCACCTATCACGGCTTGCCGGCGTTCACGCAGTTCGCGTCCTCGTCGGGCGGGTGGACGGTGTCCGGCGGGGTGCCTTACCTCCCCGCCGAGCACGACCCGTACGACGCCTTCACCGCCAACCCGATGCACACCTGGACAGTGGGGGTGTCGGCGTCGTCGCTGGAGCACGCCTATCCGCAGATCGGACGGCTGAAGAAGCTGCGCGTCACCCAGCGCGACGGCCACGGAGCTTGGCACGGCCGGGTCGAGGCCATCGTTCTCAACGGCACGTCCGGCAAGGCGCAGCTGAGCGGCGACGACTTCCGCGCGATCTACGGTCTTCGGTCGGACTGGTTCAGCATCGGGCCCACCGCGATCATCCGGCGCTGGCGGACCCTTGGTGGGCCCCGGTCCCCCCTCGGTGACCCGACCTCGGGAGAGTACGCGGTCATGCGTGGTTCGGAGCAGAACTTCCGACATGGCCGGATCTTCTGGAATGCGGGGACTGGGGCGTTCGAGCTGCACAAAGGTCCGATCCTGACCCTCTACCGGGCCGCCGACGGTCCGGGATCCAAGCTCGGCTGGCCCGACAGCGCGTTGATGCCCGCGCCGCAACGGGGCCACAAGATGCGATTCCAGCGCGGCAAGATCTACACCTCCCGGGCCGCTGGGACGCACATGGTCTACGGCGCGATCCTGACCAGGTGGCGGCGACGTGGTGGCGCCACCTCATGGTTCGGCTACCCCACCTCCGATGTGAAGGCCATCTCAGGAGGTCTGCGTGGTCGGTTCGAGCACGGCGTTATCAGCTGGGACCGGTCGACCGGTGCCTATACCATCACCCATCTCTGACCGGGCCGCTCCGCTGAGCCTTCCCCGCCCTCGGCGTGACGTCCAGGTCAGGCGTGCTGGTGGAGCGACACGATGTTGGCGGCCGGGTCCTGGAACCATGCGACGCGCGTCCCGTCGGGAGCCGTCCAGGCGTCGAACTCGTCTTGCCGGAGTCCGTCGTAGCGCTCGAAGACGATGCCCTTGTCTTTGAGCAGGGTGACCTGCGCGTCCAGGTCCTCGACGGCCCAGCCGAGCGCGGTGTAGGTGGCGGGGACCAGCTCGCTGACGGCCTGGACCCGCAGCTCGGTGCCGCCGAAGTCCAGCCCGAGCCCGTACGGCGACCGGTCGAGCAGCGTCAGCCCGAGCACCTCGACATAGAACTGGTAGGACGCGTCGAGGTCGGTGCTGGCGACGAAGGCGACGAGCTTGGCGTTCGGGAGCATCAGCTTGCAGTCACGACGGCGATCAGGTCGCCGCCCTCGACGCTGCGAGGTCCGTCGAGGGTGATCCGGTCGACCGTCCCGGCCACTGGGCTCGTGATGGACGCCTCCATCTTCATCGCCTCGATGGTCGCGACCACCCCGCCGGCGGCAACCGTGTCGCCGACGGCCAGCAGGGGCGAGACCACACCGTCGAACGGCGCCCCGATCTGCCCTGGCCTGCTCGGGTCGGCGCGTTCGCGCGTAGGAGCCTCCGACGGGATCGACCTGTCGCGCACGGACACCGGTCGCAGCTGGCCGTTGATCGTGCACATGACCGTACGGACGCCGCGCTCGTCGGGCTGGCTGATCGACTCGACGCCGAGGATGAGCCGAACCCCCTCTTGGAGGTAGATGTCGTGCTCGTGCTCGCCGTCGAGACCGTAGAGGAAGTCGTGGGTCGGGATCACGGACAGGTCGCTGTAGCGCTCCCGGGAGTCGGCGAACTCCTTGGCCGGCCCCGGGAACAGCAGCCGGTTCAGCGTCGACCGCCGGTCGGCCGTGAGCGCGAGGGTATCGGCGTCGTCCAGCTCGGTCTCGCGCGAGCGCACCGGTCGGCCTTCCAGCGCCTTGGTGCGGAACGGCTCGGGCCAGCCGCCGGGAGGGTCGCCCAGCTCACCGGAGAGGAAGCCGATGACCGAGTCGGGTACGTCGAAGGAGCCCGGGTCGTTCGCGAACTCCTCCGGGTCGGCGTTGACGGCCACCAGCTGGAGGGCGAGGTCGCCGACCACTTTGCTCGACGGTGTCACCTTGACGATGTTACCCAAGATGGTGTTCGCCGCCGCATACATGTCCTCGATCTGCTCGAACTTCTCCCCGAGCCCGAGTGCGATCGCCTGCTGGCGCAGGTTCGAGAGCTGGCCACCGGGGATCTCGTGCTTGTAGACCCGGCCGGTCGGGGCCGGCAGGCCCGACTCGAACGGCGCGTACAGGCGCCGGGTGCTCTCCCAGTACGGCTCGAGGTCGCAGATCGCCGCCAGCGAGAGCCCGGTCGCCCGCTCGGTCTGGTCGGTGCCCGCGACGAGGGCGGAGAGCGCCGGCTGGCTGGTCGTACCCGAGAGCGCCGCGCTGGCTGCGTCCACGGCATCGACGCCGACGTCGATGGCGGCCAACAACGTCGCCAGCTGGCCGCCTGGCGTGTCGTGCGTATGCAGGTGGATCGGCAGGTCGAACCGGTCGCGAAGGGCAGACACCAGAGTCCGCGCCGCGGGGGCGCGGAGCAGCCCGGCCATGTCCTTGATCGCGAGCGCGTGGGCCCCGGCGTCGACGATCCGCTCGGCCAGTCCGAGGTAGTAGTCGAGGGTGTACAGCCGCTCCGAGGGGCTGGACAGGTCGCCGGTGTAGCACAGGCACACCTCGGCCAGGGCCGTGTCGGTCGCCAGCACCGCGTCGATGGCCGGACGCATCTGCTCGATGTCGTTGAGCGCGTCGAAGATCCGGAAGATGTCGATACCGGTCTCGGCGGCCTCGGCGACGAACGCGTCGGTCACCTTGGTCGGGTAGGGCGTGTAGCCCACCGTGTTGCGGCCGCGCAGCAGCATCTGGAGGGCGATGTTCGGGATGGCCTCCCGCAGCGCCGCCAGCCGCTCCCAGGGGTCCTCGGCCAGGAACCTCAGCGCGACGTCGTACGTCGCACCGCCCCAGGCCTCCATCGACAGCAGCTCAGGGGTCATCCGGGCCACGTGCCCGGCCACGGCCACCAGGTCGCGCGTGCGTACACGGGTGGCCAGCAGCGACTGGTGGGCATCGCGCATCGTCGTGTCGGTCACCGCGACCGCAGTCTGGTCCCTCAGGGCGGCGGCGAACTGCTGCGGGCCGAGGTCGAGAAGCCGCTGGCGGGATCCGGTCGGCGGGGCGACCCTGAGGTCGACATACGGGAGCTTGCTGCGCGGGTCGACGCTGGTGGGCGCGGCCCCGTGCGGCTTGTTGACGGTGACGTCGGCGAGGTAGTGCAGCAACCGGGTGCCCCGGTCGGCCGACGACCGTGCGGTGAGCAGGCCCGGGTGCTGCTCGATGAACGACGTCGTGACGCGGCCGGCGCGGAAGTCGGGGTCGTCGAGCACCGCCTGGAGGAACGGGATGTTGGTCGCCACCCCGCGGATACGGAACTCCGCCACCGCCCGCTTGGCCCGGTCCACGGCCATCTCGAAGGTCCGGCCCCGGCAGGTCAGCTTGGTCAGCATCGAGTCGAAGTGCGCGGAGACCTCGGCGCCGGTGTAGGTCGTGCCGCCGTCGAGCCGGATGCCGGCGCCGCCGGGGGAGCGGTACGCCGTGATGCGGCCGGTATCGGGCCGGAAGCCGTTGGCCGGGTCCTCCGTCGTGATGCGGCACTGGAGCGCGGCCCCGCTGACTTTGATGTCCTCCTGCCGCAGGCCCAGGTCGGCGAGCGTCTCGCCGGCCGCGATCCGGAACTGCGACTGGACCAGGTCGACGGCGGTCACCTCCTCGGTGACTGTGTGCTCGACCTGGATGCGCGGGTTCATCTCGATGAAGACGTGGCGTCCCTCGGGTGAGACGAGGAACTCGACGGTACCCGCGTTGCAGTATCCGATCTCCCGCGCGAAGGCCACCGCGTCGGCGCAGATCAACGCGCGGAGCTCCGGGTCGAGGTGGGGCGCCGGCGCGATCTCGACAACCTTCTGGTGTCGTCGCTGCAAGGAGCAGTCGCGTTCGAACAGGTGGAGCACGTTGCCCTCGCCGTCTGCGAGGATCTGGACCTCGATGTGGCGAGGGTCGGTCACTGCCTCCTCGACGAAGACCGTCGGGTCGCCGAAGGCGCCGTCGGCCTCACGCATGGCCGCCTCGACCGACTCGCGCATCTTCGCGGGGTCGTCCACCCTGCGCATCCCACGGCCGCCACCACCCGCGACCGCCTTCACGAAGACCGGGAAGGTCAGTGTCTGCGCCGACTCGCAGATCACGTCGACGTCACGGGAGGGGGCGACGTTCACCAGCACAGGTACGCCGGCCGCGCGTGCCGCCGCGACGGCGGTCGCCTTGTTGCCCGTCAGCCGCAAGACCTCGCTGGAGGGGCCGACGAAGGTGATGCCCGCCTCGACGCACGCCTGAGCGAGGGCGGGGTTCTCGGACAGGAACCCGTAGCCGGGGTAGATCGCCTCGGCGCCGCAACGCAGGGCGGCGCCGACGATCTCGTCCACGTCGAGGTACGCCCGGACGGGGTGGCCAAGCTCGCCGATCTCGTACGCCTCGTCGGCCTTCAGCCGGTGCTCGGAGCCGCGGTCCTCGTGCGGGAACACGGCAACGGTCCGGGCGCCCAGCTCGTACGCCGCCCGGAAAGCCCGGATCGCAATCTCGCCGCGGTTGGCGACCAGCACCTTCGAGAACATGCAGGAGAGGCTATAACGAAGCGGATGGCTCCTCGTCAGTCGGTGATCTCGCAGAGAACCGTGCCGCTGGACACCGTCGCACCGACCTCGGCCGTCAGTCCCTTGACCGTGCCGGCACGGTGCGCGTTGATCGGCTGCTCCATCTTCATCGCCTCGAGCACCATGACCAGCGAGCCCTCCTCGACGACATCGCCTTCGCTCACGGCCAGCTTGACGATCGTGCCCTGCATCGGCGCGGTGAGGGCGTCACTGTTGGCTGCGGCGCCGGATTTGCGGCTGGTCCTCCGCCTGCCGGGCCGGCCGGTGTCGCCTCCGCCGCTCATCGTCGCACGGCCCATGGTGGCGAAGCCGGCCGGCAGGGACACCTTCAGCCGCTTCCCGCCGACCTCGACGGTCACGCTCTCGCGCTCGGCGGCCGGCTCGGCGTCCTGTCCGCCGTCGTACGGCCCGATGTCGTTGTCGAAGTCGGACTCGATCCACCTGGTGTGGATGCCGAAGCCCGAGGGATCGCCGACGAAGGCCGGGTCGTCGAGCACTTTTCGGTGGAACGGGATGACCGTTGGCATACCGTCGACCACGAACTCCGAGAGCGCCCGACGCGACCGTGCGAGCGCCTGCTGACGGTCGCGTCCTGTGACGACGAGCTTGGCGACGAGCGAGTCGAACGCGCCGGGGACGGTCTCGCCCTCGTCGTACCCGCCGTCGAGGCGTACGCCGGGCCCGGACGGTACCTGCCACCGGGTGAGCGTTCCGGGCGCGGGCAGGAAGTTGCGGCCCGGGTCCTCGGCGTTGATGCGGAACTCGATCGAGTGCCCGGTGGGCTCCGGGTCGTCGTACCCGAGCCTCTCGCCCGACGCGATCCGGAACATCTCCTGCACCAGGTCGATCCCCGTGACCTGCTCGCTGACCGGGTGCTCCACCTGGAGCCGGGTGTTGACCTCGAGGAAGGAGATGGTGCCGTCGAGCCCGACCAGGAACTCGCAGGTGCCTGCGCCGACGTAGCCGGCCTCCTTGAGGATGGCTTTCGAGGAGTCGTAGAGGGCGGCGACCTGCTCCTTGGTCAGGTAAGGCGCCGGTGCCTCCTCGACCAGCTTCTGGTGCCGCCGCTGGAGCGAGCAGTCCCGGGTGGACACGACCACGACGCTGCCGTACTGGTCGGCGAGGCACTGGGTCTCGACGTGGCGCGGTCGGTCCAGGTAGCGCTCGACGAAGCACTCACCCCGGCCGAACGCCGATACCGCCTCGCGGACGGCCGACTCGTAGAGCTCGGCGATCTCCTCCTCGACGCGGGCGACCTTGAGCCCCCGTCCACCGCCGCCGAAGGCCGCCTTGATCGCGATCGGGAGCCCGTGCTCACGAGCGAACGAGAGCACTTCGTCGACGCTCTCCACCGGGTCAGCCGTTCCGGCGACGAGCGGAGCGCCCACCTTGTTGGCGATGCGCCGTGCCTCGACCTTGTTGCCGAGAGCGTCGATCGCCTCGGGCGGCGGGCCGATCCATACCAGGCCGGCGTCGATAACGGCCCGCGCGAAGCCGGAGTTCTCGGCCAGGAAACCGTATCCAGGGTGCACGGCGTCCGCGCCCGACCGCGCGGCTCTGTCGATGATCTTGTCGATGCTCAGGTACGTGTCCGCCGGCGTGGACCCGTCAAGCGAGTATGCCTCGTCAGCGAGCCGTACGAACAACGCGTCGCGATCCGGCTCGGCGTACACGGCGACGCTGCCGATCGCGCTGTCACGGCAGGCGCGCACGACCCGGACGGCGATCTCGCCACGGTTGGCGATCAGGACCTTGCTCACCTTGGGCATGCGGACTCCCTTGCCGACGACCTCCGTCGTCGTGATTCTAGGGGCGGTCGACGCCCGCTGCGTCGATCCGGCGCGCCCGCCGGCAGGCCCCGAGGAGACGAAGTGCCGGCGTGACCTGGAGCCCGAGCCTCGGCGCCTCTAGAGTGTGGGAGGTTACCCCCGATCCCCAGACTGTAGGAGTGGCGCCCAATGACGAGCTCACCGGCCCCCGAGTCCAGCAGCACCTCTGACGAGTCCGCCACGTCGGAGACCACCGAGAGTGGCGCGGTCACCGACGAGAGTGGCACCACGTCCTACACCGAGGGTGTGTTCGAGCAGGGCAAGGAGCGGCCGGCCGACGAGCCGACCCAGGGCGTCTTCGAGCAGGGACACCCGGAACCCGGCGGCGAGGGTGTCTTCAGGCAGGGACACGAGGAGCGGTCAGAGGGCACCGGCGTCTACGACCAGGACGACGAGAAGCCGGTGTCCGAGAACTGACAGCACCGCCGACTGACCACCGTCGACACGTCTGGCTAGCGAGGCCGGGCAGCGGGTACGGGAGTCTGCTGGTCGCCAGCGGCGATGCTCTGGGCGGTGCGCTCCGCGAGCGCTCGACCCCACTTGCCGGTGGTGGTGACCGCCAGCATCAGCGCGGTCAGACCGAACCCGCTGATGATCCACCAGCTCATCCGCGAGGCGTCGGTGAAGGCGGGCCCTGCGACGATCCGGCTCAGATGGTCGGCGATCACGGAGCCGATCACGGCGACCCCGAGCGACTGGCCGACCTGCCGCGAGGTCGAGGTGATGGCGGCCGCGACGCCGGCCTGCGACCGGGGCATACCCGCGACCGCGGTGATGGTGATGGCGGCGTTGATGAAGCCGAGCCCGATGCCGATCAGTACGTAGCCGGTGAACAGGCGGGCGTTGGACGGGTCCCCGTGCGGTACCGAGGAGATCAGTGCCGCAAGGGTCACCGCGAGAGTGCCACCGATGAGCGAGGGGCGCGGTCCGCGGCTCGCGACCAACCGCCCGGAGATCGGGCCGAAGATCGTCATCGACCCGGCCATCGGCAGTAGGCACAGGCCGGCGCGCAGCGCGGAGTACCCGCGGACGTCCTGCAGGTAGAGCGTGTTGAGGAACAAGAAGCCTCCCAGCGCGACGAAGGCAGCCACTGCGATCCCGGCCGCGCCGCTGAAGGGCGGCGAGCCGAAGAATCGCAGGTCGACCAGCGGCTCGACGCGGACCCGCTCGTAGGCCAGCAGCCCTGCCACGCATGCCACCGCCCCGACGAAGCAGCCGAGGATGAGCGGGGCGTCCCAGCCGCGCTCCGGGGCCCCGATGATCCCGTAGACGAGCAGGGCGAGCGCACCGATCACCAGGAGCTGGCCGACGGGATCAGGTCGGCGTGAGTGCGCCGCCTTCGACTCCGGGACGAACAGCGCGGCCAGCACGAACGCCGCTGCACCGATCGGGACGTTCAGCCAGAAGATCGCCCGCCAGCCGATGCCGTCCACCAGCACACCGCCGAGGACCGGTCCGAGGGCGATGCTCACGCCCACGACGCCGCCCCACACGCCGATCGCCCTGGCTCGCTCGCGGCCGTCGGTGAACACGTTGGAGATGATCGACAAGGCCACCGGGTTGAGCATCGATCCCCCGACCGCCTGGATCATCCGGAAGCCGACCAGCCAGCCGAGGGTGGGCGCCATGCTGCACAGCAGCGACCCGAGGGTGAAGGTCACCAGGCCGATCTGGAAGGTACGCCGTCGCCCGATCCGGTCGGCCGTGGAACCGGACAGCATCAGCAGCGCCGCGAGGACAAGGGTGTAGGCGTCTATCGTCCACTGTGCGCCCGAGATCGAGGCGTGCAGATCGTGCTGCAGGGACGGCAGCGCGACGTTGAGGATGGTGATGTCGAGACCGACGATGAGGATGCTCATGCAGCAGATCGCGAGAACGAGCATCCGGCGCGCGTAGCTCAGGTCGTCGACTGCGGGCATGCTCACCATGATCCTCGATCCGCTTCAGAGGTGCGGATCTGGCCTGCCGACCACGACAGCCCCGCCACCGCGGCGTGAACGACGAGCAGCAACCAGGGTGTCGCTGTCGCAGGGCTCATGGACAAGGTGGCGAACCCAGGTCGAGGCCGACGCGACGAGCCCGGCGGCGATCACCGCCGCCTCACGGGGCCGGTGACCCCTCCAGAACGGCGAGCTCGGCCCGGCAGCGCTGCTCCAGCTCGTCGAGCTCGGCCAGGGTCTGGTCGATGTCGGCGCGTCGCTGCTCGAGCTCGGCCCGCCGAACGGCGATCTGGTCGATCAGGTAGGCGAGCTGGCCAGATTCGCCCGGCTCGGCGTCGTACATGTTCACGATGGTCGCGATCTCGTCGAGGGAGAAGCCCAGCCGGCGACCGCGCAGGATGAGCGCGAGCCGTACCCGGTCCCGGTTGTGGAAGACGCGACTGGTGCCGCGCCGCTCGGGCGCGATCAGGCCAAGCTCCTCGTAGTGCCGGACGGCTCGCGGCGTGACGGAGAACTGCGCGGCCATCTCGGCGATGGTCCAGGTCGAGTCGTCCACACTGTCTCCGTCCTGCCTGGCGCTCGGTCGAGCGGCCGTGTTTGCCGGGTGCGAGGGGGTGAGCCTAGGCTGCTCCTTGACGTTAACGTAAACGTCAACGCTGTCGATCCGAAAGGCTTGATCATGAGCTACGCCCTGACCGACGACCAGGAGGACTTCCGGCTCAACGTCCGTGAGTTCGCCGAGGCCGAGATCGCGCCGTATGCCGCTCGATGGGACAAGGAACATCACTTCCCCGCGGACACGGTACGAGCCATGGGCAAACTGGGACTGTTCGGCATCACCGCCCCCGAGCAGTACGGTGGCGCGGGCGCGGACGGCGACTTCACCAGCCTCTGCGTGGCCATCGAGGAGATCGGCCGTGTCGACCAGTCGATGGGGGTCACGCTGGAGGCCGCGGTCGGCCTCGGCATCAACCCGATCCTGACGTACGGCACCGAAGACCAGCGCGAGCGGTGGCTCCCCGACCTGGTCGCGGGCCAGGCGGTCGCAGGGTTCGGGCTGACGGAGCCCGGCGCGGGGTCCGACGCCGGCGCGACGGCGACCACGGCGAGCCTGGTCGACGGTGAGTGGGTCGTCAACGGCTCGAAGCAGTTCATCACCAACTCCGGCTCCGAGATCACGTCCCTCGTGACCGTCACCGCCCGCACCGGGCTGCGGCCCGACGGCCGTGCAGAGGTGTCGACCATCATCGTGCCGACGGGAACCCCGGGCTTCACCGCCGAGCCTGGCTACGACAAGCTGGGCTGGCATGCCAGCGACACCCATCCGCTGAGCTTCGACGAGGTGCGGGTACCGTCCTCGAACCTGTTGGGGGCGCGCGGTCGAGGGTTCGCGCAGTTCCTCGCGACGCTCGACGACGGCCGGGCCGCGTTCGCCGCCCTGGCAGTCGGGTGCATCCAGGCGTGTCTCGAGATGTCGGTGAGGTACGCGGGCGAGCGTACGACGTTCTCCGTCCCGATCGGGACCAAGCAGGGGGTGGCCTTCAAGATCGCGGACCTCCAGGTGATGGCCGAGGCGGCCCGCGGCCTGGTCTACCGGGCCGCGGCGATGAAGGACGCTGGTCGCCCTGTTGCAGAGTTCAAGCAGGCCGCAGCGGGGGCGAAGCTGTACGCCACCGAGTCGGCGGTCACTGCCACCAGGATCGCCACCCAGGTGTTCGGCGGGTACGGCTTCATGGAGGAGTACCCGGTGGCTCGCTTCTACCGCGACGCCAAGGTGCTCGAGATCGGCGAGGGCACGTCGGAGGTGCAGCGGATGCTGATCGCCCGAGGGCTGGGCCTGCCGGTCGAGTAGGTGGGCGGCCGCGTGACACCAGTCGCTACACCACCCAGCAGATTCGTCGGGGGCGTTGCCGGGACCGCGTGAGAGTCAGCGCTTGACGCGTTGTGGTCCGGAACGCTCAGAGCGGGAGCTTGCGGAAGATTGGCCGCGGTACGTGCCGCAGGCCGGACATGACGACGCGCAGCGGGCCGGGTACCCACACCAGGTCGCGGCCCTTGGCGACGGCGTCGACCGTGGCCTCGGCCACCTGCTCGGGCGTGACCGACAGCGGAGCCGTGTCCATGCCGGTCGTCATCTTGGAGTGGACGAACCCGGGGCGTACGACGACCACGCGAAGGCCGTCGCCGCGGACCGCCTCGCCGAGACCGAGGAAGAACCCGTCCATGCCCGCCTTGGTCGAGCCGTACACGAAGTTCGATCGGCGCACGCGCTCGCCGGCCACCGACGAGAGCGCCACGATCACACCGTGACCCTGCTCCCGCATCGCCGTCGCCAGGGCCACGCCGCAGCTCACCGCGCCGACGTAGTTGACCTGCGCCAGCTCGACCGCCACATCGACGTCGTGCCATGCCTGTTCGGCGTCGCCAAGCAGTCCGAAGGCGAGCAGGGCGACATCGATGTCACCACCGGACCGCGCCTGCTCGATGACGGCGGCATGGGTCGAGGGCTGGAGCGCGTCGAAGTCGACTGCCTCGACCTTGGCGCCCTGTGTCTGGAGCCGCGCGACTGCGTCGTCGCGCCGCGATGACGGCCGCGCGGCCAGCACGATCCGGCCGGTGCCGAGCCCGATCCATCGGGTCGCCGTGGCCATGGCGATGTCACTCGTCCCGCCGAGGAGCAGCACGGACTGAGGCACACCGAGGGAGTCGATCATCAGGGTCCTTCTGTGAGGTTGAGGCGTCGGGCGAGGTCTGAGGTGAATCGCCGGCCGGGGTCCATCTCGTCGCGGACCGCTTTGAACTCGTCGAGCCGGGGATACATGGCGGCGATCGTCGAGGCACTCGCCCGGGAGTCCTTGGCCAGATACACCCTGCCGCCGGCCGAGACGACCAGGTCGTCGAGGCGGTCGAGCATTGGCGCCAGGCTCTGGTCGGCGGGGAGGTCGAGCGCCAGCGTCCAGCCAGGGATCGGGAAAGACAGCGGTCCCGCATTGCCGGAGCCGAAGCGCTTCAGCACCGCCAGGAACGACGCATGGCCAGCCGACGTGATCCGGTCCACCGCCTCTCGAAGCACGTCCTCGGCCCCGAACGGCACGACGAACTGGTACTGCAGGAATCCTCGCGGCCCGTAGAGCCGGTTCCACGCCCCGACCCCGTCGAGGGGGTGGAAGAAGCCGCCGAGTGACGTGATCTCGCCGCGGCGCACCTTCGGGGCCTTCCGGAACCACACCTCGTTGAACGCGCGGATCGACAGCGGCCCGATCAGCGATGTCGGGATGAGGTCAGGAGCTGCCAGCAGCTGGCCGGGATCGAAGTCGAGCGGGTGGCGTCGCTGTCGAGGCTTGAGCTCGTCGACTGTGGCGTGCTCGCCTCGGGTGAGCACCGAGCGACCCATCGCGCGGCCCCTGGTGAGCAGGTCGATCCAGGCGACCGAGTAGGTGTAGCGGTCGTCGGTGTCAGCCATGATCGTCAGCAGCTCGTCGAGGTTCGCCGCGCGCTCTGTGTCGACCGTCATACGTGAGGTCTCCACCCGGCGCATGGTGATCGTGGCCGCGACGATGACCCCGGTCAGGCCCATCCCGCCGACGGTGGCCCAGAACTCTCGCGGCGTGGTGACCGGGTCCAGGGTGCGTGTCTCGCCGGTCCCGTCGACGAGGTCCAGCGACAGCACCGAGCTGCCGAAGGAGCCGTCCACGTGATGGTTCTTGCCGTGGATGTCAGCGGCGATAGCGCCCCCGATGCTCACGAAGCGGGTCCCGGGTGTCACCGGGACGAAGTACCCGTGGGGAATGAGCGCGCGCATGAGCACGTCGAGGCTGACACCTGCCGACACGGTCGCCGTCGACGCGTCGCGGTCGAGCACGATGTGGTCGGACGTGTGCCCGAACTCCACGACCAGTCCGCCTGCGTTCTGGGCCGCGTCCCCGTAGGAGCGGCCGAGCCCTCGAGCGATCACGCCGCGGCCGTTGGAGCTTCGGATCGCCTCGGCGACCGTTGTCGGGTCGACCGCCTCAAGCAGCGCACTGGACGGAGCCGTACCCCCCCAGCCGCTGAGCACCTGCCGGTCAGCCACCACTGAACACTCCTAGCGCGACGAGAGCGAGCCACAGCAGGCCCAGCACCTGAAGGATACGGTCGCGGAGCACGATGTCCTCAGGCTCGCCCGCCTCGCCCGCGTCGACGTCGATCGCGTAGCGCATGATCGCGAGCACGAACGGGACGATCGAGATCTCCTCCCAGGCGATGTGGCCGCCGGACGGCTGCGAGAAGGCCCACAGGCAGTAGCCCGTCATCGTGACGGCCGCGGCGGTGTGCCAGACGAAGCGCAGGTAGGTCTCGGTGTAGCCCTCAAGCGCCTTGCGGGTGCCGACCTCGCTGCCGAGCTGCAGCAGCTCGGAGTACCGCTTGCCGGCGATCATGAACAGCGAGCCGAACCCGGCGACCATCAAGAACCACTCCGACAGCGGGATGCTGGTCGCCAGGCCACCGCTGACGGCACGCAGCAGGAAGCCGCTGGCGACGACCGCGATGTCGAGGACAGGCTGGTGCTTGAGCCCGAACTGGTACGCCGTCTGCAGCACCAGGTAGGTGACGATGATCGACATGAACCGAAGGTTGATGAGCCCTGCGGCCACCAGCGAGACCACCGCGAGGACACCGGCTGCGGCCACCGCCAGCCGCGGTGAGATCAGGCCGGCAGCGATCGGCCGGTACATCTTGACCGGGTGCAGGCGGTCCGCGTCGACGTCGCGGACATCGTTGAAGAGGTACACGGCGCTCGACGCGGCGCAGAAACAGGCGATCGCCGCGATCGTGCCGAGGAGTACGGACGGCTCGTTGAGGCGGCCCGCTGCCAGCGGGGCGGTCGCGACGAGGACGTTCTTCACCCACTGGCGCGGCCGCATCGCTCGAAGCAGTGACACAGGGGTGGCCGAGGTTGGCCGGGCGACAGTCGTGACCATCACGGGGGCGTCAGACCGTCGGTCACGTCGGACGTCTTGGGGCCCTTCACGACGCTGTAGTGGCCGGGGCCCTTGGTGGGGCTCTGGACGTTCCAGTCACGAGGCACGGTCGTGTGGTGGGGGCTGTAGAGCAGGTGGAAGTCCTGCCGAACCTGGGGGTACTTCGAGCGGTCGAACCACAGGTAGTTGATCCGCATCGGCAACGAGCTGTTGCGCTGTTTGATGAGTCGGTCCATGATCAGGCTCCGGTTGTCGAAGCGGTCGATGATATTGCAGTCGCAGTAGTAGAGGATCGTGCCGAACTCGCCGGCGCTGCGGATCACCGGGTCGTTCGGGAACCGCTTGGCCAGGTCCAGCCCGATCCGCTTGTACTGCTCCGGGCTCGCCCAGTTGCCGTGGATCAGTGCGGTCTTCATCGGGGTGCTCTGGTACAGATGGTGCCCCCAGGCGACGAGCGAGGCGCCGAGCACAGCGACACAGAGCACCGCGGCGAGCGCCGAGCTGGCGAGGGTCCGGCCGGCGACGAGTGGCAGCTGGGCCAGCGCGGCGATGAGCCAGGCGCCCGACAGCGACAGGCCGGCGATCGGGATGCCGTAGTACCACGGGTAGGGCGGGACGTGTATCTCGGCGTAGACGCCGTAGTAGGCGAGACCCGCGATACCGGCGCTGGCCACCGACAGCAGCACCACCTTGTACCGCGAAGCCGCGAAGGCCGGGAGGCTGAGGAGTGCGACGCCGCCGAGACCTGCGAGCAGGAGCGCCCCGAGCGTCGCGGTGTGGTACAGCGTGCCGTAGCGGTGCCACAGCCCGGTGGCATAGTCGCCCCAGCCCTGCTGCTGCTTGATCGCGAGGGTGTCGGGGATGGCCGAGCCGAAGTAGAACCAGCTGAACACGTACCACGGCAGGCCGAGGAGCGCCGTCCGCCAGGCGATCCCCCAGGTGGTGCGCAGCCAGTTCGCCCGGCGGAACGCGAAGGCGAACAGCCAGACCACCCCGATGATCACGACCATGTCGGGACGCAGCACCAGACCGATGCCCGCGAGCCAGCCGAACGACTTCCAGCTGAAGGCGCAGGCCGCCGAGAGCAGCCAGACCAGCAAGGTGACCGTCATCATCGTCTCGAGGCCGAGGCTCGACGCCAGCACGGGGTCGAGCAGGAGGAGGAAGAAGGCGACCCAGGCGAACCGCAGGCCCACGCCCCACTGGGCGCCGAGTCGCGCGAGGCCCAGAGCCAGCACCATCGCGTTGACGATGGTGACGACCCACAGCGCCACCATCGGGTCGCGAACGACCACGGTGATGGCCGCCAGGATCATCACATTGAGTGGCGATGTCGCGGTGTTGGCGGGTGTTCCAGGCAGCATGCCCCACTGGAAGTGGTCGGCAAGAGTGCGGGCATAGACCATGCTGATGTAGCCGTCGTCGATGATGGCGTCGTGCATGACGTACATGACCGCGGCGGCGAGCAGCCCGGCGACAGCGACGAAGAGCGCTGTCCCGCGGTCGGGGTGCCAGCCCTCGCCTGCGCGTCTGGTGGAGGCCGTGTCGTCCGACCCGCTCGTCACCGTTGCCCCGGACAGACCCGCTGTGCTGTCATCGGTCGACGGTCGCCATCCCCTGAGCTTCGGTAGGACCTGCCCGTCGTCGCTGTTGGTCGTCATCTTCCCCTCATCGATGTCGTCGTACACCGCTTAGTGTCCGCACGGGCGAGGGCGGTTCCCACATGTCCACGGCAAATGTTTAGGTTAGGCGCTCACACCCACAGCTCGGTCCACGCCGTGCCGAGACTGTGTACAAGATCACGCAGCAGAGGCAGGGAAATACCCACGACATTGTGCGGGTCGCCCTCGATCCGGGTGACGAACGCGCCGCCCAGGCCGTCGATGGTGAAGCCACCCGCGACGCTCTCCGGCTCGCCCGTCGCGACGTAGGCGTCGATCTCGGCGTCGGTCACCTCGGCGAAGTGGACCGTCGTGGCGGCCGTCGCGATGACCTCCCGGCCCGTCGACGGCTGGATGACGCAGTGGCCGGTCACCAGGACGCCCTGACGGCCGCGCATCGCCCTCCAGCGACTGGCGGCCTGCTGCTTGCTGCCGGGCTTGCCGTGGGCTTCGCCGTCCAGGTCGAGGACCGAGTCGCAGCCGATCACCAGCTGCGCACCCTCCGCGACGCCGCTCTGCGCCACAGCACGTGCCTTGGCGGTCGCCAGCCGCTCGGCCAGGGCCGCCGGTGTCGGCGCCGTCACTGCCGACTCGTCGACGCCGGAGACGACGACCTCCGGGGCGAGCCCGGCTGCGCGCAACGTCGCCAGCCGCGCCGGCGACGCCGACGCCAGGATCACCCTCACAGCCTTCCTAGCGCCTCTCGTAGCGGATCGAGGCCAAGCGACCCGAGGTCGAGGGCCGCACGATGGAAGGCCTTGAGGTCGAACGCGCTGCCCTTGCGGGCACGCACCTCGTCGCGGGCCTGCAGCCAGATCCGCTCGCCGACCTTGTACGACGGCGCCTGACCGGGCCAGCCCAGGTACCGCAGGTGCTCGAAGCGGATGACGGCATCCTCGAGCCGGCAGTGCTGGCGCAGGAACTCCAGGCCGAGGTCGGCGGTCCAGGTCTGGCCGGGGGCGAACCCGAAAGGGTTGTCCGGCGGGATCTCCAGCTCCAGGTGCATCCCGATGTCGATGACCACCCGGGCCGCCCGCAGGCTCTGGCCGTCGAGCATCCCGAGCTTGTGACCAGGGTCCTCCAGGTAGCCCAGGTCGTCCATCAGCCGCTCGGCGTACAGGGCCCAGCCCTCGCCATGACCGGAGACCCAGCACATCGTCCGCTGCCACCGGTTGAGCAGCTCGCTGCGGTAGGCGGTCTGGCCGACCTGCAGGTGATGACCGGGAACGCCCTCGTGATAGACCGTGGTGACCTCCTGCCAGGTCGAGAAGGTGTCGATCCCCTCCGGCACCGCCCACCACATCCGGCCTGGTCTGGTCCAGTCCTCGCTCGGCCCGGTGTAGTAGATGCCGCCGTCACTGGTCGGCGCGAGGCAGCACTCGATCCGCCGGACCGGCTCCGGGATGTCGAAGTGGACACCGGAGAGCTGCTCGATCGTCTCGTCGGCCAGGTCCTGCATCCAGGAGCGGAAGCTCTCCTTGCCGGAGATGACGCGGGTCGGGTCGGCGTTGAGGGCCGCGACGGCCTCGCGGACACCGCCACCGTCGACGATCCGTGCGGATACCAGAGCCATCTCGTCCTCGATGCGCTCGAGCTCGGCCCAGCCCCAGGCATATGTCTCGTCGAGGTCGATCGTGGCGCCGAGGAACGAGCGGGACTCAGGCAGGTACTGCTCGCGGCCGACGCCGTCGCGGTCCCGGCCGCGCGGCAGCAGCTCGCGCTGGAGGAACGAGCCGAAGTCTGCGTAGGCCGCGCTGGCGAGGACGGCGTTGGTGCTGAGCTCCGCCCTCAGCGTGTCGCCGGCATCGGCGGATGAGACGAGGTGTTCGAAGAAGGCGCCGCTCTCACCTTCGGCTCCGGTCCATGTGCGGACCTGCTTGGCGACGGCCGCGAGCTGACGCTTCGCCGACACGTGTCCGGAGTCGGCGCAGCGGGTCAACGTGTCGGCGTAGGCGGCGAGCGCGGACGGTATCAGGGCGAGCCTGTCGTTGACGGCCGTCCAGGCCTGCTCGCCGTCGGTGCTCATCAGGTCGAACACCGACCGCAGGTTGTGCAGCTCACTGGTGATGACGCTGACCTGCGACTGCGGGGTCATCGCGGCGTACTGGTCGAGGGAGACCTCCATGCGCTCGACGAACGAGACCTTCGCGGTGCGCTCGCGTTCGTCGGTCGGCTCCGCCGCCTGCATGCGCCGAAGGGCCTGACGGATCAGCGCCTCGCGGGCCTGGTAGCCCTCGACGGACAGGTCGGGCAGCTCCGAGTCGTGCCCGGCGATGCCCAGGTATGTCGCGGCGATCGGGTCGAGCGTGACGTACTCGGTGACGAATCGGTCGGCGACAGCGTCGACCGGGCGATGATGGTGTCCACGACCAGCGCCGCCGCCCGAGGGGGTATCGGGCTGAGAGGTATCCATCACGCAGCGACTCTATCCGGGCCGGCCGGCACCTGCGGCCCGCCGACTGGCGCCGCCGACCCCGGTGAGCGACAGTCGGGTGATGTCCTCCTCGTCGCGCGTTGCCCTGGTGACCGGTGTCGGCCGCCGCCGCTCGATCGGTGCGGGTCTGGCAGTCGGCCTTGCCACCGACGGCTGGGACCTGGCGCTGGGCTACTGGTCACCGTACGACGACCGGCTCGGGCACGAGCGTCTGCCGCAGGATCCCGAGACGGTCGCGCAGGAGTGCCGCGCACTCGGGAGCCGGGTGGTGCTGCTGCCTGGCGACCTGGCGGACGCGGAGGTACCTGAGCGCGTCATCGCCTCCGCGGCCGATCAGCTGGGTCCGCTCAGCGCTTTGGTGATGTCGCACTGCGAGTCCGTCGACAGCACGATCTTGTCGACATCGGTCGAGAGCTGGGATCGACACTTCGACGTGAACGCCCGCGCCACCTGGCTGCTCGTCAAGGCGTTCGCCGAGCAGCTTCCCGATGGTCCGGCGCCGGCCGGTGAGGTGCGCGGCCGGATCATCGCGCTCACCAGTGACCACACCGCCAACAACACGCCTTACGGCGCCAGCAAGGGTGCTCTGGACCGCATCGTGGTGGCAGCCGCGGTCGAGCTGGCCGACCGCGGGGTGCGCGCGAACGTCATCAACCCGGGACCGATCGACACCGGGTGGATGACCGACGAGATCCGCACGCTGGGTGTCGCCCAGACCCCAGCCGGCCGACTGGGAACCGCTGAGGACACTGCCTGCCTCGTGCGCTTCCTGCTGTCGGACCAGGGATCCTGGCTCAACGGACAAGTGCTGTACGACAACGGTGGCTTCGGCACCGCTTGACGCGAGAGCCGCCGCCCGCAGCCGGGAAGGTAGCTCGGCTCAGTCCTCGTCGGACGACTCGGTGGCGAGCCTCATCCGCCCGACGGCGGTCCAGGCACCCTTGGCGAAGCTATCCAGCTCCTTGCCCGACGTGTCGCGGATGCTCAGCTTCCCATCGGTGATGTTGCGGCGAGACTCGTTGGGATACTTCTTGAGGGTGCCGTCAGGCAGCAGGACTTTGAGGCGCATGAGTCATACCTTGCCAGGCTGTCGCGACCCGATCAACGCCGGGCTGGACTCACCTCGGCCGGCCGCTGGCCCGCCACGCACCCGGACCATGGCGGTGGATCCCACGCAGCTTGCGGGTGTGGGCACCCCACTGCGAGCGCCGAGCGACCGGCGGCGTGCCGTCTGCGGCAGCCAGCCGCACGGCGATGACGGTCACCAGCGCGGCGAGCTCCGCGGAGGTCGGGTCGCCGCTGGTGACTGACACGAACGGTGTCGGCGGGGGGTCGGCGCTGCTCATAGCGGGATGTTCCCGTGCTTCTTCGGCGGGAGGATCTCGCGCTTGTTGCGGAGCAGGCGAAGGGAGCGGACGATCTCCGAGCGGGTCTCGTGCGGGGCGATGACGGCGTCGATGTAGCCACGTTCGGCGGCCAGATAGGGGTTGGCCAAGGTGTCTTCGTAGTCCGCGACCAGCTCAGCGCGCATGGCTTCGGGGTCTTCGGCGTCATTGAGGGCGGTCCGGTACAGGATGTTGACGGCTCCCTGCGCGCCCATCACGGCGATCTGGGCGCTCGGCCAGGCCACGTTCATGTCGGCGCCGAGATGCTTGGAGCCCATCACGTCGTACGCGCCGCCGTAGGCCTTGCGGGTGATGACGGTGATCAGCGGGACGGTCGCCTCGGCGTAGGCATAGAGCAGCTTGGCGCCGCGCCGGATGATGCCACCCCACTCCTGACTGATGCCGGGGAGGAAGCCGGGCACGTCGACGAAGGTGAGCACGGGCACGTTGAAGGCATCGCAGGTGCGTACGAACCGGGCGGCCTTCTCCGACGCGTCGATGTCGAGGGTGCCGGCAAGCTGCATCGGCTGGTTGGCGACGACACCGACCGAGTGGCCCTCGACCCGCCCGAATCCGACGATGATGTTGGGCGCGAACAACGCCTGAACTTCGAGGAACTCCTCCCCGTCGAGCACCGAGCGGATCACGGTGTGCATGTCGTAGGGCTGGTTCGGCGAGTCCGGGATCAGGCGGTCGAGGGCGCGGTCATCGTCGGTCAGCTCGAGGTCGGCGGGCGCGTCGTAGGTCGGCGGGTCCTCGAGGTTGTTCTGCGGGAGGTACGAGATGAGCGCCTGGACGTACTCGATCGCGTCTGTCTCGTCGGAGGCGAGGTAGTGGGCGTTCCCGCTCCGTGCGTTGTGGGTGTGCGCGCCGCCGAGCTCCTCCATGCTCACGTCCTCGCCGGTGACGGTCTTGATGACGTCAGGCCCGGTGATGAACATGTGCGAGGTCTTGTCGACCATGATCGTGAAGTCGGTGACCGCAGGGGAGTAGACCGCTCCACCCGCGCAGGGGCCCATGATCAGCGAGACCTGCGGCACCACGCCGGAGGCGTGCACGTTACGGCGGAAGATCTCAGCGTAGAGGCCCAGCGCGACGACGCCCTCCTGGATCCGAGCGCCGCCAGAGTCGTTGATGCCGATGAGCGGGCACCCGGTCTTCATGGCCAGGTCCATCACCTTCACGATCTTCTCGCCGAACACCTGACCGAGACTGCCTCCGAAGACGGTGAAGTCCTGGGAGAAGACGCACATCTGGCGACCGTCGATGGTGCCGTAGCCGGTGACGACGCCATCGCCGTACGGTCGGTTCTTCTCCATGCCGAAGTTCGTGGAGCGGTGCCGGGCCAGCTCGTCGAGCTCGACGAAGGACCCGTCGTCGAGAAGCTGCTCGACCCGCTCACGCGCCGTTTGCTTGCCCCTGGCGTGCTGCTTCTCGATCGAGCGCCGGGAGCCGGAGTGGATGGCCGCGTCCAGCCGCTCACCCAGATCGGCCAGCTTGCCGGACGTCGTATGGATGTCGATGTCGCTCACGTTGGGCAGCGTAGCGTGGCAGGTGTGGCCTCGATGTACGACGATCTGGAGCGTCCGCCACTGGCCGGCGACCAGTTGCGCCGGGCCCTGGTGACGCCGGGGTCGCTGTGGTCGGAGCTGGAGATCGTCGCTGAGGCAGCATCGACGAACGCGGTTCTCGCGGAGCGTGCTCGTACCGACCCGCGGTCGGGGTTCGTGCTCATCGCGGAGCACCAGAGTGCCGGTCGCGGGCGCCTCGACCGGACCTGGACCGCGCCGCCGAGGTCGGGACTGACCATGTCGGTTCTGGTGCGGCCGTACGACGTCCCGGTGGCCCGCTGGCCGTGGATCGCCCTGCTCACCGGCCTGGCTGTCGCCGCCGCACTTCGCGAGGCGGCCGGGGTGGAGGCCGAGCTCAAGTGGCCCAATGACGTGCTGGTCGGCGAGCGCAAGGTCGCCGGGATTCTGGTCGAGCGGGTGGAGACACCCCCGTACCCCGCTGCCGCGGTGATCGGCATCGGCCTGAACGTCACGCTTCGTGGTGACGAGCTGCCCGTCGCCACCGCGACGTCACTCGCCCTCGAGGGTGCCCGCAGCACGGACCGGTCGGTGCTGGCTCGAGCCGTGCTTCGGACGCTGGAGGGGCTGTTGGGGGATTGGCAGCGTTGCGGCGGAGACCCTCAGACCGGGTTGCTCGCCGCATACGTGCAGGCCTGCAGCACCATCGGGAGGAAGGTCCGGGCGCTGCTGCCCGGCGACAGGGAGATCGTCGGCGATGCCGTCGGCGTCGATGTCTCCGGCCGGCTGGTGCTCACCACCGGCGCGGGTCGCGAGCTGCTGGGAGCAGGAGATGTGCTGCATCTGAGGTCGATGACGTGACACGATTCAGGTAACCACCACCTCGAGCAGTCCGCTCCGGGGACCACGGAGACACGGCGACGTCGCAAACAGGAGGTTCCATGGCCATCTCGCCGAAGCTCCTCGGCGAGGGCGAGCACGTCATCATCTCGACGCGCACCCACTGGAAAGCCCTGGTCCTCCCCGTTGTCGCGCTGATCGTCACCTGTGCGGTGGCAGGCTTCCTGCTCGCCGTGCTGCCCGCCGGCAGCTCCCACCACGTGCTGGTCTGGGTCGTGATCGTGATCGCCCTCGTCGCGATCGCCTACCTCAGCGTCCGCCCGTTCTTCGTCTGGCTGACCGCCTCCTACACGGTCACGAACCGGCGGCTGATCAACCGCTCCGGCGTCTTCACCAGACGAGGCCGTGACATCCCGCTGCACCGCATCAACGACGTCAAGTACGAGCGGGGAGTGCTCGACCGGATGCTCGGCTGCGGCACGCTGATCATCTCCGACGCCAGCGAGGAGGGCCGCTCGGTCCTCCCCGACGTGCCCCACGTCGAGAGCCTCCAGCTCGAGATCACGAAGCTTCTCTTCGGCGCCGACGACGGCCGCGACGACGACGGGACCACGCCCCATACCCGCGAGCCGCACCGCTAGTGGCGCCTCTGGACCAACCGACGTCGCCAACCCCCGGGCCGGACCGCAAGGCGCCGACCCGACAGGATCTCGAGCGGGAGATCCTCGGCGGAAAGCCCGACCTGACGGTCGACGACATCGTGGCGGACGGCCAGGTGTCGCTCGACATGGCCAGGCGGCTGTGGCGGGCGCTCGGCTTCCCCGACGCTCGCGGGGCGAAGGCGTTCACCGACGCCGACACGAAGGCGATCCAGCTGCTGACCGCACTGGTGGACGACAAGCAGCTCGACTCCGACACCGCGATCAAGCTCACCCGAGCGGTCGGGCACACGATGGCCCGCCTCGCCGACTGGCAGGTCGCGACGCTGAGCGAGTACATCGAGGACCTCGAGCAGACCGGCCGTGGTACGGGCTCGAGGCTGGAGACCGGGCTGGCCGTGCTGCGGGCCGTCGAGCCGTCCTTCGAGGAGCTGCTGCTGTATGCCTGGCGACGGCACCTCGCGGCCGCGGTCGGCCGGATCGAGGCGCTGGGCGCCGAGGACTCCGACCTGCATACCTTGGTCGTGACGGTGGGGTTCGCCGACCTCGTCAGCTTCACGCAGGTCGCGAACGGTATCGACGGCGCCCGGCTCGCGGGGCTGGTCGAGGACTTCGAGTCCGCCTGCGCCGACCTGGTGACCGCCGGTGGCGGCCGGGTGATCAAGACGCTGGGTGACTCGGTGCTCTTCATCGCCGGCGGCCCCAAGTCGGGGATCGACATCGCGAGCGACATCGTGGATCGCATCGGCGGTGACCCCGACATGCCCGACGTCCATGTCGGGATCGCAACCGGACCCGTCGTCATGCGTCTCGGGGATGTGTTCGGGTCGCCGGTCAACATGGCGAGCAGGCTGACGGGGATCGCCCGCCGCAACCGGGTGATCTGCGACATCGCCACCGCTCAGGCGCTGGCGGGCCAGAGGGAGTACGCCGCTCGTTCCATGACCGAGCGCGAGATCCGGGGCTTCGGCAAGGTCCAGCCGGTATCGATCCGCCGGGTGGAGTAGCCCACCGCGTGGCGTCAGGGCGCCACGCGGTGCGGGTGGTGGCCCGGCAGGATCCGCACCGGCGGTGTCGGGCTACGCCAGGGTCGGGTCCTGGACGGGGCCGCCCGGCGGGAGGTCGGGCTGGGGATGGCTGCCCTGGTTGTGCACGATCGTGGGCTTGAACACGAAGGTCCGGTAGCTCCAGAAGCGGAACAGCATGCCGAGGAAGAGCCCGACCACGTTGGCCGAGACGTTGTCGGCGAACGGGCTCCGCAGGTTGAGCACGTAGTGGGAGAACGCCAGACAGGCGATCGCGATCAGCATCCCGATGCCGTTGAGCACGAAGAACAGTGTGACCTCGCGGCGGGCTCCCGTTCTGGCCCGGTCGCGCCAGGTCCAGTGCCTGTTGCCGAGGTAGGTGAACACGGTTGCGACGCCGACCGAGATGGCCTTCGCGGTCAGCGGCTTGTGCTCCAGCCAGCCGGGGTTGCCGGCATACCGCACCAGGTTGAAGACGGCCACGTCGATGATGAACCCGATGCCTCCGACGACTCCGAACCTCAACGCCTCGTGCGACAGGTTCCGCAGGCGTTGCAGCACGCGGGTCCCCTCATCTCTTCGGACGTCGAGCATCAAGCCTACGGGCGCCGGCTGATACCAGGCTGAGATTGTGCTCAGCCCTTGACTGATGATGTGCCGGGGAAAATAATGTGTGAGTCATACATAGATCGCGATGATCGAGAGGCTTCGAGATGACGACGCAGGTCACAGGATCGTTCACCGTCACGTCGTGGGACGAGCAGACGTACGAGGACCTCCAGGGCGAGTCGAAGCTCACGAAGGTCTCCTTCGTGCAGGCCTACACCGGTGGGCTCGAGGCGACGGGCTCGTGGGAGGGCCAGATGTACTACGCCGCAGACGGCACCGCCTTCTACACCGGGCTGCAGCATTTCGTCGGGAAGCTCGACGGTCGCAAGGGCAGCTTCGTGCTCGAGGCGAGAGGCGGGTACGGCGGGTCCGACGCGTCCACGCACTGGACTGTCGTCGCGGGATCGGGAACAGGGGACCTGGCCGGCCTCAGCGGTACGGGCTCCTCGACGGTCGGGTCGGACAGCCAGGGCAGCTACAGCTTCGACTACGACATCGCCTAGCCGTCGAACGTGGCCCTCGACCGCACCGGCAACCTGCTCGGTGCCCTTGCGCTGATGGTGGTGGACTCGACCGCAGAGGCGATCCACGACGTATCGGGGCACGCCGAGTCCGACGCCGCTGCCCTGTCCGCGCTGCTGCACTTCCTGAACCAGCCGTCGATCGACCGGCTCCGGCAGGTGCTCGGCCTGACACCGTCGGGAACCGTGCGCCTGGTCGACCGGCTCGAGGTTGCCGGCCTGGTCAGCCGCGGGCCGGGCGGGGACGCTCGTTCCACCGCCGTGTCGCTCACGGACGCGGGGAGGCTCGCCGCTGGAGCGGTCACCGGGGCCCGGGGCCGGGTGCTCGAGCAGAGCCTCGAGGTGCTGACCGAGCAGGAGCGTGGCCAGCTCGACGGGCTGCTGGCGAAGGTGCTCGTGTCCCGCATGCGCGGCCCGGGCGCGGTCCGGTGGATGTGCCGGCTCTGCGACATGACCGCCTGCGGGCGCGACCGCGGCCTGTGTCCGGTAGCCCAGGCCTCCGGAGCGACGAGTTGACGGCCCCCACGAGCGGTGCCCTAGGGACCGCCGCCGTGCACGGTCAGGGGCCGGCGGCGCACTAGTGTTGCGGCCGTGGAGACTCCCGTCGTCGGCGTTGTCGGTGCCGGCCAGCTGGCCCGGATGATGCAGCAGGCGGCCATCGCGCTCGGCGTCCCGCTCCAGCTGCTCGCGGAGGCGGCGGACGGCTCCGCCGCACAGGTCATCCCGGACACGACCGTCGGCGACTCCACCGACCTCGAGGCGCTTCGCCGCTGGGCCTCGGCCTGTTCGGTGGTGACGTTCGACCACGAGCACGTCCCGACCGGCCACCTGCAGACCCTCGTCGAAGAGGGAGTCGCCTGCCGCCCGAGCCCGTCGGCCCTGGTTTACGCGCAGGACAAGGCGGCGATGCGAGTTCGACTCGATGCGATGGGGGTCCCGTGTCCACGTCACGCGGCGGTCGCCACCACCACCGACGTCGAGCTTTTCGCCAACGAGAACGGCGGCTTCCCCGTCGTGCTCAAGACCGCTCGGGGCGGCTACGACGGCAAAGGGGTCTGGGTCGTCGCAGGCCCGGCGGAGGCCGGCGACGTGATCGCCTCGGCCCCGGCCGGGATCCAGCTGATCGTCGAGGAGCGGGTCGACTTCGTTCGGGAGCTGTCCGCTCTGGTGGCGCGTGCGCCGAGCGGGCAGCAGGCGGCATACCCGGTGGTGCAGAGCCGACAGCAGGATGGGGTATGCGTCGAGGTGGTCGCGCCGGCACCCGGCCTGGCGCCGGCCATGGCCATCGAGGCCGAGCAGACGGCGATGCGGATCGCGGCGGAGCTCGACGTGACCGGGATCCTCGCCGTCGAGCTCTTCGAGACACGAGACGGGCGCATCCTCGTCAATGAGCTCGCCATGCGGCCGCACAACACCGGCCACTGGACGATCGACGGCGCCGTGACCAGCCAGTTCGAGAACCACCTGCGTGCCGTGCTGGACCTGCCGCTCGGCTCCCCGGCACCGCGGGCGCCGTGGACGGTGATGGTCAACATCTTGGGTGGCTCGGCTCCGACGCTGTACGACGGCTACCCCCACGTGCAGGCGCGTGACCCGCGGCTGCGCGTGCATCTGTACGGCAAGGCGGTCAAGCCCGGCCGCAAGGTCGGCCACGTCACCGCCTACGGCGACGACCTCGACGACCTGCTGGAGCGGGCCCGCCATGCCGCTGCGTGGTTCGAGGGGCGGCTAGGTGATGACGGCGCCGACGAGGCCACAGCCGAGCCTGACGGAGACGAGGGCGACCACGCCGCCCCAAGCGGGGGCCACGGTACGCAGCACGATCCTCGACGACGAGAAGCAGCGGAAGGATGAGGCCATGACACCCCTTGTGGGCATCGTGATGGGCTCCGACTCGGACTGGCCGACGATGGAGCCGGCGGCCGACACCCTCGCGCAGTTCGGGGTCGCGTTCGAGGCGGACGTGGTCTCGGCGCACCGGATGCCGGGCGACATGCTCGCCTATGGCCGCGACGCCCACACGCGAGGTCTCAAGGTGATCATCGCGGGCGCTGGTGGTGCGGCACATCTGCCCGGCATGCTGGCCGCTGCGACCCCGCTGCCCGTGATCGGCGTCCCGGTACCGCTCAAGCACCTCGACGGGATGGACTCGCTGCTCTCCATCGTGCAGATGCCCTCGGGCGTACCCGTCGCGACGGTGGCGATCGGAAGCGCCCGCAACGCCGGCCTGCTCGCCGTCCGCATCCTCGCGACGGCCGACGAGAGGCTCACGGCGGCGATGCTGGAGTTCCAGTCGACGCTGGCTGACTCGGCTCGGGCGAAGGGCGCCGACGTCAAGGCCCGTGCGGCCGAGAAGGGCCGACGATGACGAGCGCTCCGGCCACGGTGTACCTGCACATCGGGCTGCACAAGACCGGGACGACATACCTTCAGAACCTGCTCCGGGTGAACCGCGAGCAGATCCGCCAGCAGCAGGTCGAGTTCACCGGAGGGCCTGGCGAACCGGTGCAGGCTCTTGCGGTCTGGGATCTGCAGGGGCGCCGGCCGCGAGGAAGCGACGACGGCCGGATCGCCGGGATGTGGACCGGGCTGGTCGACCACATCAACGCGAGCGGACTGCTCACGGCGCTGATCTCCGAGGAGCGGCTCAGCCTGTCGACCCTCAAGCAGGCCGGGAAGGTCGTCGACTCGTTCCCGGAGTCGGAGGTCCATGTCATCGTGACCGCGCGTGACCTCGGCAGGGTTGCGGTCTCGGCGTGGCAGGAGACGGTCAAGAACGACTCGACGTGGACCTGGCAGGAGTTCGCCACCGCGATCAAGGACCCCGAGATGCTGGCGCGGAACCCGGCCCGCAACTTCTGGCTGCGACAGGACCTCGAGAAGATCTGTGAGCTCTGGGAGTCGGTCGTACCCGCCGCTCGGCTGCACGTGGTCACGGTGCCCGTGTCCGGTTCGCCGCCGGACCTCCTGCAGGAGCGGTTCTTGTCGATCCCCGGCATCGACCCGGCCTCGTTGTCGGAGGAGCCACTGTGGAACAACGAGACCGTCGGCGTCGCCGCCACCGAGGTGATCCGACGGATGAACGAGAGCCTCGGTGGCCGCCTCAACCAGCGTCAATACGACCGCGCCGTGAAGACGACCCTGGTCCCGCTGATGGCCCGCCGCACAGACCCGGTGCGCTTCAGCCTGCCTGACGAGGAGCTCGGCTGGGTGACGGAGCGCGCCGAGCAGACGATCGCGGCCCTCCAGTCCAGGGGCTACCCGGTGGTCGGGGACCTCGACGACCTGAGACCACGACAACGCGAGAACCGCCGGCGCCCCGATGACGCCACCGACGCCGAGCTGCTCGCCGCCTCGACCGACGCGCTCGCCCTGCTGGCCGAGGCACATGCCACCTCGTGGTGGGTGCAGAAGCGGCCCGACGCCGAAACCGCCGACGCTCGCGACGGGCTGGCCAGCAAGGCCAGGGCCGCGGTCTTCCGGGGCCAGCGCAAGGCCGGCGAGCTGGCCGACACCAACCCGGTGGCGGCCCGCGCGATGGGTGCACTGCTCCGGATGCGGGACCGGGCCCGCCTCAAGGCCCGGGACCGTTTCAAGGACTGACTAGTCCCGCCCCGATCCGGGCGAGCGGTCGAGGTACGCGTTGAGCGCCCGATTGACCAGGCGACTCCTGTCGGCCAAGCCCAGGACGGCCATCCGCAGCCGGTATCCGGAGGCCCGAACGCTGCTCGACACGCGCTGCGACAGGGCTGCGTCGCTCTCGTCGTCGCCTTGGTCGCGACGTCGGGTCCGCCACCACAGCTGCGCATACTTCTCGGTCATGGTGACGAGGCCGTCGATTGCCGCGTCGGCAAGCTCAGCCGGGTCGAGCTGGTCCGGCCTAGCGACCCCGTCTGGACGGGTCCCGCTCCGCAGATCCGAGCCGGGGATGAGGTCGGCGAGGTCGCCCTCGACGTCGTACCTGCGTGAGCGCAGCACCTCGACCATCGCCGTCGCATGTGGTGCCACCCATTCCAGGTCCTGGGCGCAGGGCCGGATCCGCTGGGCGGTGGCCCTGGACCGCATGGCCGGCTGAACCCCTTTCTGGACCGCGCGGATGTACTGCTGCTCACTGAGCCGGCTCCCCAGCCCGAGGTTGAGCCGGCGCAGCACCTCGGTCTCGACGACGCCGATGGACACGTTCGCCACGGATCGGTCCTCGACGAGTGCGCCGGGCTCGAGCCTGGCGGCCGCGGCGAACCTCTCGAGCAGGAGATGGCGTGGCGCATCCGCGGGTGGCACCGTGACCAGGTGGATGCGCTCGCGAGGCACGGCCAGCTCCCAGGCGTCCAGCACGCGGATCAGGTCGTGCCGAAGCCAGAAGGCGACCCCGGCGGACGCGGGCCCGCTCTGGGGGTCACGGACCGCGGCGATGTACTCCTGCCACGTCCAGGTCTGTCCTTTGGCGAGCTCCTGCTGCCAGGACGAGCCGACGACCTGGCTGAGGTCGCGCACGGTCACGATGACATGGACGGCGGCGGGGGCGAAGGCGCGAACCGCCCGCCGTACCTGCCGAGGGGTGGCGTTGGCCAGGAACTCCTCGGAGATCACGACGCGCGAGCCGCCCCATGACATGGCCGCTTCGACCAGGACCGGCCAGGATCCGGCGACCTCGGGTTGGTCCGGACCACGCAGCCGGCGACCCATCAGGTCCCAGACGGCGAGCGTCTGGGACTGCCGGGCGTCCCCGGGCACGAGCACCCCGGTCTCGCCCAACCGTTCCCGGTTGAGCCAGAGTACCTGTTGCAGGTGCGAGGTCCCGGTCTTGGCGAGTCCGATGTGCAGGTAGACGTCGGGCGGCGTCACTGGCCGGTCGCCGTGCAGGTGATCGCTGCCGTGTCGTCGTCGCGGATGTCCTGGAAGAGAGCCTTGGCCTTCGCCTGGTCCCAGATCAGGGCCGAACCGACCGATGTCGACTGGCCGAGGCTCGAGTACGGGACCACACAGCGCTTGGCGTTCGATCCTCCCGTGTGAGCCATCGCCCAGGCGAAGCGAGCCAGGTCGAGAGGGCCGACGTTCTGTCCGATCTTCAAGCTGTCGGCCGCGGCCTTGTTGATCTTGAAGTAGCGCCAGGGCAGGACCAGCGTCTTCCACGACGCGGCCTTGCTGCCCACGGCGGTGATCACCTCGCGCTGGTGCTGGGCGCGGGTGATGTCGCCCAGCGCGAAGGCGCGGGACCGCGAGTAGTCCAGAGCGGTCTGCCCGTCGATGTCATGACAGCCCTTCGACATCTTCAGATGGCCCGCCTTCGGGTCGTTGATCGCCTCGGTCGGGCAGACCTGGATCCCGCCGACGGCGTCGACGGCGTCGACGAACCCGGTGAAGCCGATCTCGATGTAGTCGTCGACCCGGACGCCGGTGGCCTGCTCGATGGTCTGCACCAACAGCTTCGGCCCACCGAACGCGTACGCGGCGTTGATCTTGTTCATCCCATGGCCGGGGATGTCGACATAGGAGTCGCGCGGCACTGAAAGCAGCAGCGTCGGACCGCTGTTGTCCGGCACGTGGAGCAAGATGATGGTGTCGGTGCGCCCCCCGGCCGCGGCGCCGGTGCCGAGTTGCGCCTCCTGCTGCTTCGTCAACCCCGCGCGGCTGTCGGAGCCGACCAGAAGGTAGGTCTTGCCGGCGGTCGCCGACGGACGGCTGCCGGACGGCTCGGCGTTCACCTTGCTGATCTGCTGCCACGCCCAGATCGGCACTACGACGAGGAAGAGCAGCCAGGCCACGAGGACGATCAGGACTCCGCGCAGCCACCAGTTGCGGCGGCGCTTCCGGCTCGCGGGTGGCTGCCTCGGCGGTGTCGCGCCCGGCGGGGTGCGGCCAGGTGGCGTGCCGCCGAATGCCGTCGTGGTCTGGGGCTGGCGAGGACGTGCACCGGGTGTCTGGGCGGAACGCTGTCCCGGCTGGACCGGGGCTGGAAAGGTGCCACCGAACGACCGTGGCGGGGCGGCCGCCAGCTGGGCGGTCGGCGGTGGCGACGCGGTCGGCGGCGTCGGGGCGGGCGAGGGTGGCGGGGCGGGCGAGGACTGCGGCGCCGGAGCCTCAGCCGAAGGGTCGCGGGGCTGCACTTCGAGGATCTGGGTATGGTCCCGCGGAGGCGTCCTGGGCGTTGGCGGGCCTGGTGCGGCTGACGACGTCCGGACAGGGGAGACCCTGGTCCTGTCGTCGGCCGAACCGCTGTCGGCAGCGGCGCCGCCGTCGGCCGCGCCCGCGCGCTGAGGCGTGGGCGGCTGGCGCCGCGGCTTACCGGAGAAGAGCCAGTCGTACTCCGGCTCGTCCGGCTCCTGCTTGTCGGGCATGCCCATCACGCTACCGGCAGGGCGCTGCGAGTCGGCATGTCCGCGACGCCGGAACGGCCTGCACCTTCGGCCACGCGGCGGCCCGGCGTGGCGTTCCAGGCGCAGAACATCTCTGGGGACGAGTCTGCACACCGTTCGGCGGGTCGGGGCCACTGAGGCTGGTGTGACTCGTGATACTGAGGGGCCATGCCACTTCCTCCGACGCCGCGCCCCCGTCGGGCATCCGCGACTGGGGCCTCGAGCTCCTCTGACCTGGACGCCCGGGCCCGACTCCGGCGCGCGCTGATGCTGATGGCTATGACGCTGGTGCTGCCGGGCAGCGCCCAGCTGGCCGCGGGGGACAAGCGGGTCGGACGGATCGCCGTCCGGGCGTTCCTCGCCGCATTCGTGCTCACGCTGATCGTGATCCTGGTGGGGCTCTGGCGCCCCACGGACCTGATCTCGCTGTTCACCAACCTGTGGATGCTGCGCCTGCTTCGCTTCGGCCTGATCGGGTACGCCTTGGCCTGGGCGTGCCTGCTCATCGACGCCTGGCGGATCGCCGACCCGCTCGGCCTGGCACGCAAGCAGCGGCTGGCGATGACGGCCCTGAACGGCCTGATGTGCTTCTCCGTGACGGGGGCGCTCCTGTTCGCCAGCCACCTGGTGGCTGTGCAACGGGACTTCATCGCGTCGGTGTTCGGGAACGGTGCGGTGTCGCACGCCGCCGACGGGCGCTACAACATCCTGCTCCTCGGCGGCGACGCCGGCCCACGACGCGTGGGTCTGCGGCCCGACAGCATCACGGTGGCCAGCATCGACGAGGCCACCGGCCGGACCGTGCTGATGGGGCTACCTCGCAACCTGGAGGACGTACCGTTCCCCGCCGGCTCGGTGATGGCCAAGCAGTTCCCGAAGGGCTTCAACTGCGACGGCTGCTACCTGAACGGCGTCAACACCTGGGGCAGCGAGCACGCGAGCCTGTTCCCGAACGTCAAGGATCCAGGTATCGAAGCCACCACCGAGGCCGTCGAGGCCATCACCGGGCTCCACATGAACTACTACGTGCTGATCGACCTGAAGGGCTTCCAGGATCTGGTCGACGCCCTCGGAGGTGTCACCCTCACACTGTCCCACGCGATCCCGATCGGCAAGGTCGGTGACATCACCGACTGGATCCCGGCTGGCACGAGGAGGCTCGACGGCTTCCAGACGCTGTGGTATGCCCGGAGCCGAGCGGTGACCGACGACTACTCACGGATGGCGCGCCAGAAGTGCGTGATGAACGCCATGCTCCATCAGATCGACCCGACGAAGGTGGTCACGAACTTCGGCGCCATCGCCAAGGCCGGCAAGCAGATCATCTCGACGTCGATACCCGCCAGCGAGCTCGACACTTTCGTCAAGCTCGCCCTCAAGACCAGGAGCCTGCCCGTCTCGACGGTGTCGTTCGTCCCACCCAAGATCGACACCGGTAACCCGGACTGGACCCTGATCCGCTCGATGGTGACGCGGGCGATCGACGCCTCGCAGGCCCGTGACTCCGGGAAGGCTGCGGGCGGGGGGCACAAGAAGAAGCACCATGATGCCAACCACAGCTCCAACCTCTCGACCAGCTGCTGACCGGCTCGGGTCCTGCGCCCGCCGGCACGCGGCTTCAGGTCTGGGGCCGCACCCGCACGCGGCCAGTGCCGCGTTGGTGATCCGGACGGTGCGCACTCACGCCTTACGATGAGTCGTCGGCCATCGCCGGCCCAGGGTGGAGGAGGCGACGACAGGCGTGGCGCACCAGGAACGGGTCGTCGCGGTCGTCGTGACGTGGAACCGTAAGACTTTGCTCGCCGAGTCCCTCAGAGCCATAAAGGCGCAGGCCACGCCGCCGGCGGAAGTCGTCGTCGTCGACAACGCCTCCGATGACGGCACCGACCAGCTTCTGAGCGAGGAGTTCGCGGACGTCACCGTCGTGACGACATCGACGAACATCGGCGGCGCCGGCGGCTTCGCGGTGGGCCTCGACCGCGCGCTGTCAGCCGACTGCGACCTGGTCTGGCTGATGGACGACGACACCGTGCCGAACCGGACGGCGTTGTCGGCGCTCCTCTCGGCGAGGCAGCACTACGGCCACTCCAGCCCGGCGTTGCTCGCGTCGCGGGTGGTGTGGACCGACGGACGCGACCATCCGATGAACACCCCGCGCGCCAAGCCGGGTGTATCGGTCGAGGAACTGTCGGATGCGGATGCGGTCGGATGTGTGCCGATCAGGTCCGCCTCCTTCGTGTCAGCACTCGTCGACGCCGACATCGCCCGAGAGCGGGGGCTCCCGATCGCGGACTACTTCCTGTGGAACGACGACTTCGAGTTCACGACCAGGCTCATCCGCGGACACCGGGGGCTCTACTGCCCTGCCTCGGTCGTGGTCCACAAGACCGCCGCCTTCGGAGCCACCGACGCCGACCCCGGCGAGCGGTTCTACTACGAGGTCCGCAACAAGGTCTGGCTGTTCGGGCGCTCCACCGGACTCAGCCCGTTGGAGAAGGCGGTGTACGGCGGCTCGACCCTGCGCCGATGGGGCAGGACCATCCGGGCCTCGAGAAGACGCCGTACGCTGCTGCGGGCACTGGTCACCGGCCTCCGCGCGGGCCTCATGACGAGGCCGCGCGAGACTGCTGAGATCGTCGCCGAGGCCGTCGGGGCAACGACGACAGCAGGCTCCGATGGCTGAGGAGTTCAGCCTCCTGATGAGTGTCTGGGGCGGCGACGACCCGGGCTTCCTGGATGCCGCCTTCCGCTCCGTCGTCCATGACCAGACCCGCCCGCCCGACGATGTCGTCCTGGTCCAGGACGGCCCGGTGCCCGATTCGCTGGGGCAGGTGATCAAGGAGCTGATCGCCTCCTCGCCCGTGCCGACGACATTGCTGGCCCTCGACGCCAACGTCGGCCTCGGCATCGCCCTCGACCAGGGGATGGCTGCGTGTGCCCACGACATCGTCGCCAGGATGGATGCCGACGACATCGCGCTACCGCACCGGTTCGCTGTCCAGGTGCCGCTCGTCGAGGAGGGCGTCGACCTGGTCGGGTCGTCGCTGCTGGAGTTCGGCACCGATGCGAGCGACATCGTAGGCAAGCGCGTTCCCCCGATCGACCCCGAGGCGATCATCAGGTATGCCCGCTTCCATCAGCCGTTCAACCATCCGACGGTGGTCTACCGGCGCAGCGTCGTGGTGGCGGCGGGGGGCTATCGCCACCTCGCTCTGATGGAGGACTATCTCCTCTTCGCGAAGATGATCGGGCGGGGGGCGCGAGTGGCCAACGTCGAGGAGCCGCTCGTCCTCTACCGGGTCGGTGCCGGCGCCTACGCACGACGCGGCGGTGTGGCGTTGCTCAAGTCGGAGTGGCGGCTGCAGCGGCGGCTGTACGACCTCGGGTTCACCAGCCGGTGGCAGTTCGGGCGCAATGTGGTGGTCAGGGGCGGTTACCGACTTGTGCCGGAGGGGCTGCGCAAGGCGGCGTACCGCGTCCTGATCGCGCGAAAAGGCGAGCGCGGCGGTAGACATTGAGCTGGCCATCGACGAGCGGTCAGCGCAGCGGCTGAAGGCCGTACCGTGCAGCCACTAGACTTGACCAGCCCTTCTGGGCAGGAGCGGCCACCTGAGGGGTGCTCCGAGCCGCCAGTCCTCGAGCAGGAGTGCACGTGAACGCAGACCTCGTCATCGTCGGGTCGGGCCTGTTCGGGCTCACCATCGCCGAGCGCTGCGCCAACGACCTCGGCCTGAAGGTGCTGATGCTCGACCGCCGCCACCACGTCGGCGGCAACGCCTACAGCGCACCCGAGCCCGAGACGGGCATCGAGGTCCACCAGTACGGCGCCCACCTGTTCCACACCTCCAACAAGAGGGTGTGGGAGTACGTCAACCGGTTCACCGCGTTCACCAACTACCAGCACCGGGTCTTCTCGATCTACAAGGGCAAGGTCTACCCGATGCCCATCAACCTCGCCACGATCTGTGAGTACTTCGGCTCCTGGATGACGCCGGACGAGGCGCGGGCGCTGGTGGCCGAGCAGGCAGCCGAGTTCGACAGCGTGACGGCCTCGAACCTGGAGGAGAAGGGGATCTCGCTCATCGGGCGGCCACTGTACGAGGCGTTCATCCGCGGCTACACCGCCAAGCAGTGGCAGACCGACCCGCGCGATCTCGAGGCGGCGATCATCTCCCGTCTGCCCGTCCGCTACAACTTCGACAACCGCTACTTCAACGACACCTACGAGGGGCTGCCCGTCGACGGATACACCGCCTGGCTGGAGCGGATGGTCGACCACCCCGACATCGAGGTACGGCTCAACACCGACTTCTTCGACGTCCGCGACGATTTCGTCGGCAAGGTGCCGATCGTCTACACTGGACCCCTCGACGCGTACTTCTCCAACTCCGCGGGTGAGCTGTCATGGCGAACCGTGGACCTCGAGGTCGAGGTCAAGAACGTCGGCGACTTCCAGGGCTGCTCGGTGATGAACTACGCCGACGAGGACGTGCCCTTCACCCGGATCCACGAGTTCCGGCACTTCCATCCTGAGCGCGACTGGTACCCCAAGGACAAGACCGTCATCGTCCACGAGTACTCCCGCTTCGCCGAGTCCGGTGACGAGCCCTACTACCCGATCAACACCTCCGAGGACCGCGCCAAGCTGCTGCGGTACCGGGAGCTTGCCAAGGCCGAGCCCGACGTCTTGTTCGGTGGACGGCTCGGCACCTACAAATATCTCGACATGCACATGGCCATCGGGTCAGCGCTGTCGATGTACGACAACAAGCTGCGCCCGCACTTCGCCGACGGCGTGGCCCTCGAGAGCGGTGGCATCGACGAGTGACAACTGACGTAGCACAGCCGGAGACGGTGGCGCCGCTGGTGAACCCCGGGAGCTCCGGCGGCCTGCTCGAGGTCTACAGGCGCCGCTACCTGCTCAAGCTGCTGGTGCAGAAAGAGCTCAGGGTGCGCTACCAGGGCTCACCGGTCGGCCTGCTGTGGTCCTACATCAAGCCGGCCGTCCGGTTCATCATGTACTTCTGGGTGATCGGGCTGCTTCTCAAGAACAACCTGCCGGACCGCGCCCTGCACATCTTCTCGGGCATGATCTTCGTGTCCTTCTTCACCGACGCGATGACGTCCGGGTCCAAGTCGATCGTGAAGAACAAGTCCCTGGTCCGCAAGATCAACCTGCCACGGGAGATGTTCCCGGTCGCGTCGGTGATGGTGACGGTCTATCACCTGCTGCCGATGTATCTCATCCTGCTGGGCGGCTGCTTCCTGTCGGGCTGGCATCCGGACCTGCTCGCCGGGGTGGCCGCGGTGATGGGTCTGGCCATCGTGCTGCTGTTCGGGCTGGGGCTGGCCCTGCTGCTGTCGGCATGGAACGTGTACTTCCGCGACGTGGGGAACATCGTCGACGTGATCCAGACCGTGATCACCTGGACCGTGCCGATGATCTACCCGTTCAACCTGGTGATGCAGAAGCTGGCCCACGCTCATACCGCGATCTACGAGATCTACCTCTCGAGCCCACTGTGCATCGGGGTGCTGCTCAACAACCGGGCATTCTGGACGCCGGCCTCCGCGACTCCGAAGGCGACAGCGCACCAGAACCTGCCGGCGAACCTGTTCGAGCGCGGTGCGATCATGATCGTGCTCGGAGTGCTGTTCCTGTGGTTCGCCCAGGTCACCTTCGCGCGGCTCGAAGGCCGCTTCGCGGAGAAGCTGTGAGGACCGGCGCGCTGTGACGACGTCGGTCGTGGTGAAGAACGCCACCAAGCGCTTCACGATGTCGAACCAGAACACCGTGCGACGCCTCGCCATCAACGCCATCAAGGGCCTTCCGCTGTCGAAGTCCTTCACGGCGCTGGACGACATCTCGCTCACGCTGGAGCAGGGGGACTCGATCGGCCTGTTGGGCCTGAACGGGTCCGGCAAGAGCACCCTCCTCAAGCTCATCTCCGGGGTGATGACACCCGACGGCGGCAGCGTCTTGACACGTGGCCGGATCGCCGGCCTGATCGAGGTCGGCGCGGGCCTGCACCCCGACCTGTCGGGGCGCGAGAACGTCTACCTCAACGGCGCCATCCTGGGGATGAGCGAGACCGAGATCGACCGAAAGTTCGACTCGATCATCGCCTTCTCCGAGCTGGAGAAGTTCCTCGACACCGAGGTCAGGCACTACTCGTCGGGGATGTTCATGCGGCTCGCCTTCGCGGTCGCCGTGCACACCGAGTGCGACATCTTCCTCATCGACGAAGTGCTGGCCGTGGGCGACCAGCCCTTCCGCAAGAAGTGCATGCGGCGGATCCGCGAGCTCAAGCAGGAGGGTCGCACGATGGTGTACGTCAGCCACAGCCCCGCCCAGGTGCTGAGTCTCTGCGAGCGCGGCCTCGTCCTCGAGGCGGGCCGGATGGTCTTCCAGGGCACTGCGGAAGAGGCGGTCAAAGCCATCGGGTACACCGTCGATGACGAGTCCGACGACGACTGACAGCGTCCGTCGCGGCGCGAGGGGGCAGGTCCTTCGCGCGTGGAGTCAGAGGGCGGGGGGCTGGACGGACGGGGTTCCGTGGATGGGGGCCCAGGCCGCCCAGGCGGAGTCGACCATCTCGGCCAGCGTCTTCTTGCTGTCCCAGCCGAGGGTGTCCTTGATCCGGGTCACGTCGGCGACGAGAAGGGGTGGGTCGCCCGGCCGGCGCTCCACGACCGGGGCGTCGACGTCATACCCGGTGGACCGGGCGATCTGGTCGAGCACCTCGCGGACCGAGGCGCCGATGCCCGTGCCGACGTTGAAGATCTCGTGCGGCCGCTCGTCGCGGCTCAGGTAGTCCAAGGTGTCGATGTGCGCCTGCGCGAGGTCGAGGATGTGGACGTAGTCGCGGATACAGGTGCCGTCGGGTGTGTCGTAGTCGCCCCCGAAGATCACCGGCTGCTCACCGTCGGTCAGCGCGCGCATGGCGATCGGGATCAGGTTCAGCACCGCGGGGTCGCCGAGCTCGGGCCATCCCGAGCCCGCCACGTTGAAGTACCGGAGTCCCGCCCAGCGCAGCCCCCAGGCGGCGGCCGCGTCGCGCGCCATCCACTCGCAGACGAGCTTCGTCTGGCCGTACGGGCTGATCGGGTTGCAAGCGACGTCCTCGCCCAGCAACGCGTCGGGCGGCACGTCGGGCAGGCCGTAGGTGGCCGCCGACGATGAGAACATCAACTTGTCGACGTCGGCGGCCTCCATCGCCATCAGCAGGTTCGCCATCCCGCCGACGTTCTGGTGGTAGTACCAGGCGGGCCGCGCGGCCGACTCGCCCACCTGCTTCTTGGCTGCGATGTGCACGACCGCCTCGACGGCGTACTCGTGCATCATCGCGATCAGCTTCTCTGTCGCATCGTCGGCCGAGATGTCGATCTGGACGAGCGGGGTCTCTCCGACCCGGTCGGCCACACCGGTGCTGAGGTCGTCGATGACGACGGCGTCGCCACGACCGCGGAGCAGCCGGACGACATGGGCGCCGATATATCCGGCGCCGCCGGTCACGAGAATGGTCATGGCGCTACCTTAGGGGTCACCCGCCGGCTGGCCGAGCGAGCCGGGTGCGTCGGCGGTCGACCCACAGCGTCGCCGTGACCCGCTCCTGCTCCGCGATGACTGCGAGAGCGGTCGCGTCGCAGTTCAGCGTGAGGACGACCGAGGCGCCGGCCACCAGCGGGGCGACGAGAGCCGGTACCAGCCCGGTCACCGACGCGGGGTTGGCATCGGTGAGGAGCCGGCCGCCATCGGCAAGACCGAGAGCCATCGACTCGTCCAGGCCACGCTCGACCAGCTCCTCGTGTGTCCACGGCTGGGATGCGATCTCGATGGCGACGTCCCCGGGATCCACCGATGAGGGCGCCAGCAGCAGATCCGGCTGGATGGGCACCTCCGTGGCGAAGTCGAGCCAGCCCAACGGAAGCTCGCCGGTGAACGAGCCGGCGAGAGGTCGCAGCGAGCAGGCGATCGGCTGTCCCGCGACCGCTTCGGCGTCCTCCAGGGCGTCAGGTCCCACCACGCTGACCGCCGCGTCGGGCTCGGCCGGCTCGCCGAGAGACACGCACAGCCCGGCGGTCCAGGCGCCCAGCAGCACCACGGTGGACTGCCAGTGCGTCGGGAGGTCGACCCGGACCGTCTCGCCGCGCTCCACCATCAACTCGTCTGCGAGCAGGTTAGCGATCTTGATGACCCAGTTGTCGAACGTGATGGCGCTGAGCTCGACCCGCTCGCCGCTGGCTCCGTCGTAGAATGTGACCAACGGCTGCCCGGGGTTGCCGGCGGCGACCGCCCGAGCCAGTGCGGATACGACGGTGAGAGCCCCCTGTGTCATCCGCTCAGACTAGGGTGTCCGGATGTCCGGCACGACTCCACGGCGCATCCCCGGGCTGTACGCCGTCGTACCGGCAGGCGGATCGGGGACTCGGCTGTGGCCATTGTCGCGCGCGCACACCCCGAAGTTCCTGCTGGACCTGGCCGGCACTGGCCGGTCTCTGCTTCAGGACACCTTCGCCAGGCTCGTGCCGCTGGTCGGGTCGGGGGGCGTGGTGGTGGTGGCCGGGGAGGGTCATTGCACGGCGGTCACGAGCCAGCTCCCGGAGCTGGAGACGTCCAACCTGCTGCTCGAGCCGAGACCGAGGGAGTCGACGGCCGCGATCTGCCTGGCCGCCGCTGTGCTGCTGCGACGTGACCCTGACGCGACCATCGGCTCCTTCGCAGCCGACCATGTGATCACCGATACCGACGCGTTCGAGGCGGCGGTCCGCGAGGCCGTCGCCGCCGCGGCCTCGGGGTACGTCGTCACGCTGGGGATCAGGCCGACGTTCGCGGCGACCGCCTACGGGTACATCCAGAGCGGCTCGGGCCTCGGCATCGACGGTGCGCCATCCGCCCTGGCCGTCGAACGGTTCGTGGAGAAACCGGACCTCGACCGGGCCACCGCCTACCTGCGAAGCGGAGACTTCCGGTGGAACGCCGGGATGTTCATCACCCGCGCCGACATCCTGCTCGGGCATCTGGCTCGCCACCAGCCGAAACTGTACGACGGCCTGAACCAGATCGCGGACACGTGGGACGGGCCGGACCACGCCGCAGTGATGGCTGCCCGGTGGCCCTCCCTGACCCGGATCTCCATCGACTACGCCATCGCCGAGCCGGTGGCTGTGGAGGGCGGTTTCGCGGTCATACCCGCCGACATCGGCTGGGACGACATCGGCGACATCGTGGCGCTCGCCGGTATCCGCGGCGGTCCGGGCGCCGTGCAGGTCATCGGCGACAGCTCACTGGTCCTCGCGGTCGACTCCTCGGGCCTGGTCGCCCAGAGCGGCGCCCGGACCGTCACAGTGCTGGGCGTGCAGGACATCGCCGTCATCGATACCGATGACGCGGTGCTCGTCACGACCATGGCCGACGCCCAACGGGTGAAGGACCTGGTCGTCGCCTGGCGCGCGCGTGGCCGGCTCGACCTGGTCTGACCGACGTGGCCGGCGTTGCCGAAACCGGAAGGCTGCTCAGTGGAAGATGCCGCTGCGCGTGAGCAGGTCGACCCCGCCGAGCACAGCGGCGAACCGTAATGCCCGGCCGACGAAGGTTGTGAGGTAGAACCACAGCCGGTGAAAGTGCAGCTGCCCTGCCAGCACCGCCATGATGGCAAGCGGGGGCACCCCGGCCGTGGCCGAGACGAAAAGCAGGGCCATGCCGAACCACGGACGGTCGTCGATCCTGTTCGTCACCCTGGCGTACTGCTGCTGCCAGCGGGGTGACTCCATCTTCTTCTGGATGTACTTCCAGTTCATCGACGAGCGGCCTATCTCGTACCAGAAGACCTTGCCGACCGCCTGCCCGGCCGCGGCCACGATCGAGACACCCCAGATCCCGGAGACCTCCCCGGCTGCGGCGATACCCGCGATGTAGGCCTCGATGTTGATGAGCGGGAAGAGCGCTGAGGCGACGGCGACACCGAACGTTGCCAGCAGCCATCTCATGTGCTGGCGGTCTGGCTCTCTGCGACGACCTCCGGCGCACGTACGCACCCGGCTGGCACCGGGATGCCGAGCTGGATCATCCAGCCGAGGGACATCAGCTTGAGGCCGAGCAGAGCAGTGGCGATCATGCCTGCCACCCAGGCGTCACGCGTCCACACCATGAAGACGGCGAACAGGGCGGAGTTGAGCGCCTTGCCCGGCTTGGACCAGTTCCAGAGCCAGATCCGCCTGTCGACGAGGTAGAAGTAGTTCGGGCTCGCCACCGGCCAGGCGAGGAAGGCCAGGGACAAGAACATGTCGATCACCATGAACTCGGCCAGGTAGATGCCGACCGGGACCACCATCGTGGGGTCGTACCACGCGAAGCCGACATAGAACACGGCAGCCGAGATCCGGTCGCACATGACGTCGAGGGTGGCGCCGATCCGGGTCTCGCGGTTCGTCAACCGGGCCACCGCACCGTCGGCCATGTCGCCGACCCAGTAGACGCCGAGCGCACACAGCAGCAGCGTCAGGGAGTCCTGGTGGGCGCCGAGGAGGGCGAGGACGAGGGTGCCTACTGTGCGGACGAACGTGATGGCCGTCGGGAGAGTCAGCAGTCGCTCGTTGGCGGCATGAGCACATTCGCGGTGGTCGCACTCGTCGATCCTGGTGCTGGGCGTCGACGTCACGAGACGATTCTCCCATCGGCCGCCATCACTGGTGCCAGAGGAAGCCCTCGGGCGCGTCGTCGTACGGGAACTGCTTCATGAAGTCCGACAGCGCCTGCCCGGAGAACGATGTGCAGTACTCGCTCTCCCCCCAGGACGGGACCGACGCCTCGGCCGTCTGGAAGAACGTGGCGCTGTAGGTGGGCTGGTGAACCGACCAGTGGGTGAAGGCGATGTGCTTGCCGTCCGGGATGGGCCCGTTGCCATCGGTCTTCGTCCACGGCGCGATGATCATGTTGTAGCGCGGGTCGGTACCGTGCTGGTCGAACTTGGTCGCCGTGTCCATGAGCGTCTGCAGCGCTGTCTTGTCGCCCGCGACACTGTCGTCGTACCAGACGATCGTCCAGCCGTGCTCGAGGTTGTGGACGAGGATCTCGATCTCCGGCCGGTCGGAGGCGGTGTAGAAGTGCAGCCCCGAGCTGTCCGGGGTGGGGTTGTGCGCGCCGAACGAAGGAGGGTCGGTGGCGTAGATGACCGGCTGCGTGGTGTGCTGGCCGGCTCCCGTCGCGACCTTCTGCTGGATCGGCTCGCATCCGGCGGCCGACTCGGCGGCGCCCAGGTCGGCAAGTGGGGTCTGGTCGACCTGGTTCTGATGCTGATGGCTGCGATAGATGGAGAAGCCCGCACTGCCGACGATGATGAGAGCCACCACCACACAGATCGTCACCACGATCGTGGTGCGCCGGCGCTCGGCAGACTTCGCCTGCTGGCGCATCTGTTCGACCAGCTCGCGACGTTCGCGGTTCGTGTTGGACTTGCTCACAGCGGTGTTCGGCCTTTCGAACCTGGGACGGCGGGGCGACGCGGTAGGTGCTCACCAAGGCCGACCTGGTCGACCTGAGGTCATGCAACGACGGTCGAGTCTACGCAACGAACCAGTGCGTCCTTGCCACCTTCACCCACACCGGCGCCGACGCTTCCGGATCGTCATGGTCGTCGGCGGCAGACACCGGCTCGCTGCGGAGCCGGTTCGCTGCGGCGAGGGCGTCGACCTTCTCCAGCAGCCGACCGGCCTCGAGCCAGGCGTCGGGTCCGGCGCCAGCAAGCAGATCGACCTGCACCAGCCAGCCGGGAGAGCCGCTGTCGTCGGGTCGGGGCGAGCAGATGAGCCGGACCGCAGGATGGTCGCACGCCAGCCCCTCGAACGGGTCGGCGTCGGACCCGATGCGGCGGGGGAAATGCGCCAGGGCCTCCTCGTCACGGCGCAGCACCGCAGCACGGACGGCCTCGCGGGAACCGAGCCCGAAGAGGTCGTCGTCGGCCGGGCGTACGAGCGTCCTGGCTCCGTCGCCATGCTCGCCGGCAGGCAGGACCCACGCAGCAAGCCCGCGCACCACCGCCAGCGGACGTCCGGTCGC
This sequence comes from Propionibacteriales bacterium, assembly GCA_038239485.1. Taxonomy (GTDB): domain Bacteria; phylum Actinomycetota; class Actinomycetes; order Propionibacteriales; family Nocardioidaceae; genus DASQEH01. The sequence goes on along the minus strand of JBBSET010000001.1, from coordinate 28,619 downwards.
CTTGCCCTTGACCAGGTCCGCAGCAGCCGCGAGCTCGTCGGCGACGGCAGGAGCCGTGACCTCGAGCAGGTTCGCATGGGAGTCCAGGCTTCCGGCCATGTCGACCATCGGCAGCAGGCCGGCGCAGCCGACGGCCATGTCGGTCTGGCCGTTGCGCCAGGCACGGCCGGCGGTGTCCGTGACCAGTACCGCCACGTTGCAGTCGGTCACCTCGTAGAGCCGCTCGCGCAGCTGCCGCGCGGAAGAGTCGGAGTCGGGCGGAAGTGCGACCACGCTGCCGGGCGGCACATTGGAGGCGTCGACACCCGCGGCCGCCAGCACGAGCCCGTGCCGCGTCTCGGCGATCACCGTCGGGCCGCGTCGAGCGACCACACGTGTCGTGTCCTGGGCGATCAGCACTGCCCGGTCGCCTTCGACGACCAGCCCCTGGCTCTTGCTCACCGCCTTGCTGGTGAGGACGACCACGTCACCGTCGGCGAGCCGGGTGCTTCCTGCCACCAGCGCCACCAGGTCGGAGCCGGGGGCCACCTCCGGCCAGACGTACGCCTCGACCTCGATCCTGGCCGGCGTCTGGGCCGGTTCGGAGGCCGGACCCGTCATGTGGCGCTCGCCGCTCGGGCCGTCTCGGCCAGCTCGAGGGTGGCCTTCGCCATCGCCCTGGTCGCGGTGGCGTCGAGCATGTAGAGCGGGACCGCACGGGCGGCCATGCCGAGCGCCTCCAGGCCGGCGACGTCGGCGGCATCGGCCTCGTCGACGAGCCAGCCGTCGAGCAGGCCTCCCGCCGACCGGGCGCCGTAGTGGGCGCCGACCGCCCCGGCGGCGACGTCGACCCCGATGACCGGCAGCAGCTTGTCGGCCATCCCCCGCACCGGTGAGCCTCCGATGATCGGGGAGAGTCCCACGATCGTGGCGGCCGTGGCGTGGAGGGCCTCGGTGATCCCGGGAACGCCGAGGATGGTGCCGACCGACACGACCGGGTTGCTTGGCGGGATGACAACCAGGTCCGCCTGCGCGATCGAGTCGACGACGCCTGGCGCAGGACCCGACTCCGATATCCCGATCGGTACGACGGAGTGCGCGCGGGGAGCATGCAGGCGCACCCAGTACTCCTGGAAGTGGACGGCCCGACGGCCGCCCTCGGCCTGCGCGTCGTCGATCACCACGTGGGTCTCGACGCGGTCGTCGGTCATCGGGATGAGGTCGACGCCGGGCTGCCAGCGCTCGCAGAGCGCGGCCGTCACCGCTGAGAGCGGGTAGCCGGCGTTCAGCATCTGGGTTCGGACGATATGCGTGGCCAGGTCGCGGTCGCCCAGCCCGAACCAGCTGGGCTCGACGCCGTACGCCGACAGCTCGTCCTTGGCGTGCCACGTCTCGTGGCGCCGACCCCAGCCGCGCTCGTCGTCGATCCCGCCGCCCAGGGTGTACATCACGGTGTCGAGGTCGGGGCAGATGCGAAGGCCGAACATCCAGATGTCGTCGGCGGTGTTGCCGATGACCGTGATGCGGTCGTCCTCGCGGCTGACCACATCGCGCAGTCCGGTCAGGAAGCGCGCGCCACCGACCCCTCCTGACAGCACCGTGATACGCATGCAGGCAGGGTAGCCATGGCAGGAGCCGGCGATGTGGCAGGCTAAGACGGAGTACTCCGACGCCTCATCGAGAAGGTCGCCCATGGTCATGGAAGCCGTCAAGAAACGTCGTGATGTGTTCGCCTACGGCCTGCTGGCCGTGGCCGTCCTCTACCTCGTCAGCGGGCTGTCCCTGTTGTTCAAGAGCGAACAGGACTCCGGTGAGTCGTTCACGGCGCGAGCTGCGACCGTCGGCCACGTCTTCAGCCACCCGGTCGTGGTGATCTCCCTCGTGGTCGCCGTCGCCTTGGCCGTCGGCTTCTCCGAGGCCAGCAAGAATGCCCGGACGATCGTCGCGGCAGCACTGGGGATCGGGGTGGTGTCGCTGCTGTTGGGCCTCATCTCATGGTTCTCAGGGTTCGGGGCCAACTACGCCAACGGGCTGCCTCAGTTCGTCGGGGGCATCTACCTGGCGGGCAAGGTGGTCGGGATCTTCCTCGGGCTGGCCGAGCTCGGATTCCTCGGCTTGGCGGTTCTCTTCGCCTACACCGCCTACCAGACACTGCCGAAGCCCGCCCCGCGCGCGGCTCAGCAGTGGGGACAGCAGGGGTACGGCACGATGCCGCAGGGATACCAGGGCGGGCAGGGCTACGGCCCGCAGCAAGGGTATGGCCCGCAGCAGGGGTATGGGACGCCCCAGGGGTGGGGTCCGGGCGACCAAGCGGGCGCCTACCCGCCGCCGCAGGGCCAGCAGGCTTGGCCCGGCCCCGGTCCGTCCGGTGCGACCGCGGCCGGGCAGTCACCGTACAGCGCTGGGCCGGGGGAGCCGGCGTGGGGCCAGCAGAACTCCGCGGAGCAGATGACGTGGGGACAGCCGCCGCCCCCGGCTGACGAGCGGCTCGGGTGGGGGCAGCCGGCGCCGCCGGAGTACCAGCAGCCCGCCGAGCAGCAGCAGACTTGGGGGCAACCGCCGCCTGATCAGCAGGGGTGGGGGCAACCGCCGCCCGAGCAGCAGGGGTGGGGGCAGCCGCAGTGGGGACCCCCCGACCCAGAGCCCACCTGGGCGCAGCCACCGCCGACATCGGACCAGCCGCCACAGGCGCAGCAGCCGAGCCCGGCCGCCACGATCGAGGACGAGCCCGGCGTGGTCGTCGATGACGAGCCGGCCTCGACGGGCGCCCATCCCGCCGATCAGGACGACGACCACCCAGAGCAGCGCGGTGGATGACGCGAAAAATCTCGTTGGGTGAGACGAATGACAGTTTGTCGCCACTATGAGTAATCAATCGATTCCCTGATGTAATCACTGTCTCAGCAGGCCTTGTAGCACGGCGATGCACGTAGGATCCGAAGAAAGCTCGGCGTGTCGCCCACGAATATGCAGATCCGACTTGACTCGAAGGTACTTACACGGCTGTAATTTCCTCAATGTCTTTTGTGCGGCACATCGCCGGACAAAGCAAGGGTCGAGGAGGCAGATGACCGTGCGAAAACTCGAACTGCTTGACGGCGAGGGCGATGAGCTCCTGTGGCAGGAGAATGCGCTCTGCGCTCAAACCGATCCGGAGGCGTTTTTTCCGGAGAAGGGAGGCTCGACGCGTGAGGCGAAACGGGTCTGCCTGTCCTGTGACGTGCGAGGCGACTGTCTCGAGTACGCCCTGATGAACGACGAGCGCTTCGGGATCTGGGGGGGCCTGTCGGAGCGCGAACGGCGCAAGCTCAAGAAGCGGGCCGGCTGAGACGTTTTCCGCTGCTCACCTCCTCGCACCGTATGTGCGTCTGCCCCGGGCGGTGACTAGGGTGGGGCCGCCCGCCCGGAGCTAGCCCGCCCCGGCACCAGCCAGAACGCCAGCAAGGTCGTCGTCACGGACATGAGCTCACCTGTTGACACGTCCTCGCGTCCCACCGTGGCAGCCGTGATCGTCTCCCACGACGGCGCTCGGTGGATACCTATCCTTCTCTCCGCCATCCACGACAGCTCGGTCGCCCCTGACCGCGTCCGCTGTGTCGACACCGGGTCGACCGATGCCTCCCCGTCCCTGCTGTCCGCCCAGTTCGGGCCCGTGGTCGACGCCCCGTCAACCACCGGATTCGGTTCCGCCGTCGCGCTCGCGCTGGCGGGGCTCGACGCTGACGCCGGGCTCGACGCTGACGCAGACATCGGCTCTTCCGCCTGGATCTGGCTGCTGCACGACGACTGCGCCCCGGCGTCCGACGCACTCGAGAGGCTGCTCGAAACGGCGGCCACGGACGCATCGATCGCCGTCGTCGGGTGCCGGGTACGGTCGTGGCCGCGAGGCCGGAGGCTGCTGGAAGTCGGGGTGTCGGTCACCGGCACTGGTCGCCGAGAGACCGGCCTCGAGCCTGGGGAGTACGACCAGGGTCAGCTCGGCGGGGTCCGTACCGTGCTCGCCGTCAGCACCGCCGGGATGCTGGTACGACGGGACGTCTGGGAGCAGCTCGGCGGGCTCGAGCCACGACTGCCGCTCTTCCGTGACGATCTGGACTTCGGCTGGCGGGTAGCGAAGGCCGGGCTACGCGTCGTCGTCGCCCCGGACGCCGTGGTGTTCCATGCCGAGGCGTCGACGCGAGGTGTCCGGAGGATCGTCAGCGCACCCGCCAACCCGCACCGGGCGGACCGGCAGGCGGCCCTCTTCACCGTGCTTGCGAACTGCTCAGCCGTGAGCCTTCCCTGGCAGTACCTGCGCCTCTCTGTCGGCTCCCTCGTGCGAGCGCTCGGGTATCTCGTCGGCAAGCTGCCGTCGGCGGCCGGCGGTGAGATCGCGGCGGTGTCGGCTGTCGTGCTGCGACCGGATGTCGTCCTCCGGGCCCGGTCCGAACGCGCCGGACGGACCCAGGTGCCGGCCCGACAGCTCCGAGGCCTGTTCCCGCCGTGGTGGACGCCCTACCGGGACGGCTTCGACGCCGTGGCCAGCCGGCTGTCGGCATCGTCTCTCGCGGCCGGTGCCACGGCGGCTGCCGGGGCAGGGACAGGGGGCCACGCGAGGCCGGGGCGGCGTGCGGTCGCGGACGTCAACGCGGCCCTGATGGCAGAGGACGCTGTCGTCGAAACGGCCGCGGGTACGAGCCTTGCGGCGTGGGTGCGAACCCGTCCACTCCTCTCACTGGTCGTCGTGCTGGTCGCCGGCAGCCTCGTCGCCGGTCGCGGCCTGCTCGGCGGCGGCCTGCTGCAGGGTGGCGCGCTCCTGCCGGCGCCCGCCGGCGCGGGGGACTGGTGGCAGCTCTACGGTGAGTCGAGCCACGCCGTCGGACTCGCGTCCGATCTTGTCACCGCGCCCTACGTGGTCGCCCTGGCGACGCTCGCCACCGTCCTGCTCGGCAGCGCAGGGCGAGCCGTCGACCTGGTCATGCTGCTGGCGGTGCCGCTCGCCGCCATCGGGGCCTACGCGGCGGCGCGCCGGCTGATGGCATCGGTCGGTGCCCGGGTATGGGTGGCCGCGACGTATGCCCTCCTTCCGGTGTCGAGTGGATCGGTCACGAGCGGGCATGTGGGCACGGTGGCGGCGGCCGTCGTGCTGCCCTGGCTGATCGTGGCGGCGATGCCCATGTTCGACCGCACTGCGCCTGCCCGGTGGCGCCCGATGTTCGCCACCGGGCTGGTGCTCTCGGTCGTCTGCGCCTTCGCTCCGGTGGCGTGGCTGCTGGCCCTGGTGCTGGTACTCGTCGGCCTCCCGCTAGTGGTGAGCCGAGGACCCCGCAGAGCGCTGGCCGCGATGGCCGGGGCGGTCGCGCTGCCCGTCGTCCTGCTCGCGCCCTGGTCGCTACGGGTCGCGGCGCACCCGAGCCTGCTGCTCACCGAGGCAGGTCTGGTCGACGCGTCGACCCACCCCGTGTCGGGGGTCGCCTGGCAGCTACCCTTCGGCCGGCTCGCGGCGGCCGGGGCCGCACCCTGGTGGCTCAGTGCCGGTGTGCTGGGCGCCGCCCTGGTAGCGATCCTGCGCCGAGACCGTCGCGCCGGGGTCGCCGTCGCCTGGCTGGTGGCGGCGGTGTCGCTCGCCGTCGCCGCGGCGCTGGCACAGTCGACGGTGACCGTACCCGGCAGCGGGCGGGCAGCGTTCGCCTGGCTGGGCTTGCCCGCCGTGGTCGCGCAGGCGGCGGCCGTCCTGGCCGCCGGAATGGCCGGTGACGGGCTGCCCGCCAGGTTGGCGACCGCGTCGTTCGGCCTTCGGCAGCCACTGGTGGCGGTGGTCGGCGTGGTGGCACTCCTCAGCCCCGTCGCCGGGCTGGCCTGGTGGGTCGTGGCCGCGCCGCACGGGGATCTGACGCGGCACGGCGAGACGCCGCTGCCCGCCTACATGGCTGATGCACTCGCCAGCGACACGAGCCACCGGGCCCTCGTCCTGAGGCGCAACGGAGGCGACGTGACCTACCAGCTCATCGTGGGTGACGGGCTCAGGCTCGGCGATGACAGCGTCATAGCGGACGCTCAGCCGGCCGGACTGGACGACTTGGTCGCGGACCTCCTCTCCGAGCCGCGGCCAGATGACGTCCGGCGACTGGCTGCGCTGGGGGTGAGCTATGTCGTCCTGCCCGCTCCGGCGAGCCCGGCCGATGTGGCTGCTCTCGACGGCCTGGCCGGGCTCACGCGGGCCTCGACGAACAGTCAGCAGCTCGCCGGTTGGCAGGTCCCCGACGCGGGCGGAGCGCAGTCGCTGCCGTCCGCCTCGCAACACCCTTCCTTCCTCACCGACCACCGCACCTGGTGGCTCGGCGGGGAGGCGGTGGGATGGATCGTCGCCCTCGTGCTCGCCACACCCGCGTTGCCCGGCCGCGCGGGCATCTCTCGGGTGGAGCCATGAGCAGGCCGTCGTCCGTCCTGGCAGCGCTGGCGCTGGCCCTCTCGGCAGGGGCCGTCGTCGTCGCGAGCCGCGCGCCGTCGACGCTCACCGAGCCGGCACGCCACCCGACCGATGTCTCCGTCTCGGCCCAGACCCTGGTGTGCCCGGGCGCTGAGGTCGCAACGCCCAGCCAGCGGGCCGTCTTCGTCGCGGTTCCGAGGCTTCTCCGACGTGACGGCGCCAGCGCTGCTGCCGGCTCGGTCAGCGTGTCGAGGCTGTCCGCCGATCCGGGCCGGCCGACGGGAGGTCTGATCGCCCGGGGCACGTCGACGGTCGTACGCCTGCCGGGCGACCCCACTCCGACCAGCGTCCTCGGATCCGCCGGCCTGGCTCCGGGGCTCGCCGCCTCCCAGTGGGCGAAGTACGGCGCAGACCAGGTCTCCGGAACGGCCGCTGCCGCCTGCCGTCCGCCCGGTGACCAGTGGTGGTTCAGCGGAGTCGACACAGCGACCGGCGCCACCTCGACGCTCGTCCTGTCCAACCCCTCCCCGGCCATCGCCGTGGTCGATCTGGTGTTCTACGGTCCCGACGGCCTGGTGCAGGCGGTCGGTGACCGCGGTATCGCGCTCGCGCCGCGCTCGAGCAGGACGCTCGACCTGGCCCGCTTCGCTCCCGGACTCGATGCCTTCACGCTGGCCGTCCACGCCGACCAGGGGCGGGTGGTCGCCGCGGTGCGCACCGACCGCTCCGAGGTGACTGCCCCGGCAGGGACCGAGTGGGTGCCGGCCGGACGGGGCCCGGCGCGAGACGTGCTGGTCAACGCCTCCTCCGACGCGCCGTCACAGCGTCTCGACATCGCCAACCCCGGGACGCAGGAGGCGCTGGTTCACGTCCGGCTGGTCGACGCCGATGGTCAGTTCGTGCCCACCGGACTGGGCGACGTCCGGGTTTCGCCTGGCAACGACAAGGTGCTGGACCTGACGCCTGTCACCCACGGCCGGGCGGCAGCGGTGCATCTCACCTCCAACGTCGGCGTGACGGCGGGCCTGGTCAGCTCCACGGAGCGGGGCGCCCGGGACCTGGCGTCCACCGGGAGCACCCCGCCGCTCACAGAGCCCGCCGTCGTGCCGGTGATACCCGGGACGACCCTGGACCTGCGGTTTGCCACCGCGGCCGCCGCCGGCGGTGGCGTCACCATCGATGCGTTCGACGCCGCTGGGGGCTCTCTCTCGCGTGACGAGCTACGCATTCCCGGCGCCACCCTCAGCCGCTGGGCGCTGCCGCCCTCGACGAAGGCGGCGTACGTCCTGGTCACGGTCGACTCCGGAACCGGCCTCCAGGGTGCTGCGACGTACCAGGGCCGATTCGGCCTGACTTCGCTGCCCGTCCTGTCCGGCATCTACACGGTGAGGCGCCCGGTGGTCGGGCCCGCCCTGCCTCGCTGAGGTACGACGGCCGAGCGTGCGCTCAGGCGTCGGTCGACCGCAGCACGCGTAGGTGCCCTCGCCGGCTCACCTCGACGGCCTGCCCAACGGGTTCGTCCGGTTGCCGCGGCCGGGCCGCCTCGCGGACGGCTTCGGCCAGCGCCACCAGGTCGTCCTCGGAGCGCGTCACCGCCGAGTTGTCAGCCGGCAGCCGGATGACCTCCCAGCCCCGCGGGGCGCTGAGCCGCTCGGCGTGGAACTCGCAGAGGTCGTAGGCATGCGGCTCGGCATAGGTGGCGAGCGGCCCCAGCACGGCGGTCTGGTCGCAGTACACGTAGGTCAAGGTGGCGACAGACGTCCGGCCGCATGTGCTGCGCGAACACGTGCGGCGTCGACTCACCTCGGGAACGTTACCGCCAGGGCCGGAGGGTGGGACGCATTGGCGAGGCCGCGACGGCCGTGTCGAATAGGGTGGCACGGTGGTCGACCAAACCCCCTACCTGCCGCCGCTGCCGGTGGTGGGCAAGCGCGGCGGTCCGGCCAGGGAACGGCGTGGCCGGGGGGTCCGGGGTCCGCTGACACTGCCCGGACCGCTGAGCCCGCGTGGGACGACCCCCCGGCCCACCAGGCGCGACGACTTCGACGAGCTGGTGCTGTCGCTGGTCGAGCGGCTGTCGCGGCGCTGGCAGGCAGAGTGGGGTGACGTCGAGTTCGGTACCGAGGACGTCCCCCAACTGCCGGAGGACTGGACCGACGAGCCGGTGCCGTTCGGCTCGCTGGTACGAGGGTCGGGCGCCACACCGCACCGGATCGTGCTGTTCCGCCGCCCGATCGAGCTGCGCGCGACGTCCCGGCTGGAGAGGGCGGCCCTCGTCAACGAGGTGCTCGTCGAGCATGTCGCCGACCTGCTGGGCCGAGACCCCGCCGAGATCGACCCGTGACCCCAGCCTCCTCTGCACGGCGCGAGAGGGTCACGCGACGTCTGTGACTCCTCGGCCGGGGGGCCGGACCCTTAGTCTGGTGGCATGAATCTCGCCTCCCGCCCGACCGGCCGTCTGGGGGTCGCTGCGCTCGCCGGTGTCTTCATGCTGGCCGTCAGCGCCTGTGCACCCAACGACAGCAACGGCTCACCGACCGGCACGCCGCCTCCCTCCAGCGCGAACGCCGGCACGAGCGGCTCACCCTGCGCGAAGCCGAACCTGAATCTGATCAAGCCCGGCACTCTGACCATCGCGACCGACTCGCCTGCGTACGACCCCTGGTTCTCACACAACGACCCGACCAACGGGAAGGGCTTCGAGAGCGCCGTGGCATACGCCGTGGCCAACCAGATGGGATTCAGCGCGCAGCAGGTCAGCTGGGTCGACGAGCCGTTCAACAAGTCGTTCGCGCCGGGAGCGAAGGACTTCGACTTCGACATCAACCAGATCTCCATCACGTCGTCGCGTGCCAAGGTCGTCGACTTCTCCGACGGCTACTACCAGGTCGACCAGGCCGCGATCGTCCTGAAGAGCTCCCCGTACGCCGGCGTGACCTCGATCGCCGCCCTGAAGGGCGCCACCATCGGTGCCCAGATCGGTACCACATCGCTGCTCGCCGCCCAGAACGTCATCAGCCCCACTCACGAGGTGGCGGTCTTCGACGACACGAACTCGGCCAAGCAGGCGCTCCTCAACGGCCAGATCGACGCGATCATCGCCGATCTGCCGACCGCGTTCTACATCTCCGCCGCGCAGATCCCGGGCTCGACCATCCTCGGGCAGTTCCCGTCGAGCAGCGGGACCCCTGAGGAGTTCGGCATGCTCTTCCAGAAGGGCAACTCGCTGGTCGGTTGTGTGGACAAGGCGATCAGCGCGCTGAAGAACGACGGGTCGCTCGCCAAGATCCAGCACCGCTGGCTCAGCCAGGACGTCAACGTCCCCGAGCTGCACTGACACGGCGCCCGTGGCATCGGCACCGACGTGGCAGAAGAGCGCGCTCCAGGTCGAACGCGAACGGGCTCGCCGGCAGCGGTCATTCCGGTCTTTCGTCATCGCCACCGTCTCGACCGTCGTGCTCCTCGGCCTGGTGGTCTGGGCGGTTCTGTCGTCGCCCGGCTGGCCCAGCGTCCGCGCCACCTTCTTCTCCTGGCCGGACGCCGAGGCGTCGTTCCCCGCCATCGCGCGCGGGTTCCTCGTCAACATCAAGATGTTCCTGATCGCAGAGCCGCTCATCTTGCTGGTGGGGCTCGGTGTGGCGCTGTCGCGAGGGACGAGGTCGGCGGTGATGTTCCCCCTGCGGGCGCTCGCAGTGATCTATGTCGACCTGTTCCGCGGCGTACCGACCCTGCTCCTGGTCTACCTGGTCGGGTTCGGCCTCCCTGCCCTGCAGCTTCAGGGCGTGCCCGTCGACGCGTTCGCGCTCGGGCTGATCGCGCTGACGCTGTCGTACGGCGCGTATGTCGCGGAGGTCATCCGCGCGGGGATCGAGTCGGTGCATCCCGACCAACGGGCCGCCGCGCGATCTCTCGGGCTGAGTGAGAGCCAGACCACCCGGAGTGTCGTTCTGCCGCAGGCACTGCGCCGGGTCACCCCACCGCTTCTGAACGACTTCGTTTCGCTCCAGAAGGACACCTCCCTCATCGCCGTCCTCGGTCTCACCCCCGCGGAGGCCCTGCGCCAGGCCAACGTCTACACGTCCTTCCACTTCAACTACACGCCGCTGCTCGTCGCCGCGGTCTTCTTCATCGCCCTGACGATCCCGCTCGCCCGGTTCACCGACTGGCTGGGCAACCGCGCCCTCGCCAGGCAGCACTCGGCCGGCCCGGCGTGAGCGGCGACGCGGGCACCCCGGCCGTACGGATCCAGGGCGTCTACAAGCAGTACGGCGACCACGTGGTCCTCAAGGGCGTCGACCTCGAGGTCGAGCCGCACGACGTGGTGGCGCTCATCGGAGCGTCCGGTTCCGGCAAGTCCACCTTGCTGCGGTGCGTCAACCTGCTGGAACGCGTCGACGACGGCCGGATCTGGCTCGGCGACGACGACATCACCGAGGTGTCGGTCAGGCCGGACCAGGTGCGGCGACGGGTCGGCATGGTCTTCCAGTCGTTCAACCTCTTCCCCCACCTGAGCGTGCTGAACAATGTCACGCTGGCGGCTCGCAAGGTGCACGGGATGCGGCGACGTGCCGCCGATGAGAAGGCCTCCGCGCTCCTCGAGAGCTTCGGGCTGGCCGGCCGCGAGTCGTCGTACCCGGACCGCCTCAGCGGCGGTCAGCAGCAGCGGGTCGCGTTCGCCCGCTCCCTGATGACCGACCCCGAGGTGCTGCTGCTCGACGAGGTGACCTCCGCGCTCGACCCGGAGCTGGTCGGTGACGTCCTCGACATCATCCGCCGGTTGAGACACGGGGGCATGACGATGATCATGGCCACCCACGAGATGCAGTTCTGCCGCGAGGTCGCCGACCAGGTGTGCTTCCTCGACGGGGGCCTCGTGCTCGAACGCGGCACGTCGGACCAGGTGTTCACGAACCCGACCGAGCCACGTACCCGCGAGTTCCTGCGTCGCGTCCTGCAGTGACTGTCTGCGAAGATGTCGGCGTGGCGGACCTCGGGGCGATCTTCAAGGCGTACGACGTCCGAGGTCTCGTGCCGAGCCAGCTCGACGAGCCGCTGGCGCACGACATCGGGGCGGCGTTCGCGGCCGAGGTGATCGACGAGGCCGCGTACCCGGCCGTCGTGGTCGGCTACGACATGCGCCCGTCGTCGCCGGGACTTGCCGCCGCGTTCGCCGACGGCGTCCGCGACTGCGGCGTCAAGGTGATCATGGTGGGGTTGGCCTCGACCGACCTGCTGTACTTCGCCTCCGGCCGACTCGACCTGCCCGGCGCGATGGTCACCGCATCGCACAACCCGGCCGAGTACAACGGCATCAAGGTCTGCCGTGCGGGGGCGGTGGCCCTGTCGGAGGAGACCGGTCTCGGCGCGATGCGGAGCCGTGTCGCCGCGGGCATGCTCCCGTACGTCCCCGCCGAGCAGCGCGCCTCGCTGGAGGTACGCGACCTGCTGACGCCCTACGCGGCATACCTCCACGAGCTCGTGCCGGTCAAGGGCCGCCGGCTCAAGATCGTCGTCGACGCCGGCAACGGGATGGCCGGGCATACCGCGCCGGCAGTCCTCGGGCCGCTCGAGGCGGAGGTCGTCGAGCTGTACTTCGAGCTCGACGGGACCTTTCCCAACCATGAGGCGAACCCGCTCGACCCGGCCAACCTCGTCGACGTCCAGGCGGCGGTGCTGCGGGAGAAGGCGGACGTCGGGTTGGCCTTCGACGGCGACGCGGACAGGTGCTTCGTGTTGGACGAGCTCGGCAATGCGGTGTCTCCGTCGGCGCTGACGGCGCTGATCGCCGTCCGCGAACTGGAGTCCGAGCCGGGCGCGCACATCATCCATAACCTGATCACGAGCAGGGCCGTTCCTGAGATCGTCAGCCGCCATGGCGGGGTACCGGTACGCACCAAGGTCGGCCACTCGCTGATCAAGGCAACGATGGCGAGCACGAACGCCGTCTTCGGCGGCGAGCACTCCGGGCACTTCTACTTCCGGGACTTCTGGTACGCCGACTCGGGCATGCTTGCCGCGCTCCATCTGCTCGCGGCCCTGGCGGCGTCCGACCAGCCGGTCTCGGAACTGGTGCGCGACTACGACCCCTACGTCGCCTCGGGCGAGATCAACGTCACGGTGGCCGACTCGGTGGCGGCGGTAGAGGCGATCTCCGCCGGTCTCGACGCGCCGGGAAGCGACGTGACGGCCGACCGGCTGGACGGGTTGACGCTCACCGGCCCCGCCTGGCGGCTCAACGTGCGCACGTCCAACACCGAACCCCTGCTGAGGCTCAACGTCGAGGCCGACACCGAGGCCGAGATGGTCTGCGTACGAGACAGCGCTTTGTCATTGCTGAGTGATGCAGGCCAGTATTGAGCGGCACCGACCCAGCCTGACCACCAGCCAGACGACACCAGCCCGCGAGGAGAGGACCTACAGTGAAGCTCGACCCCGTACTGCTCGACATCTTGGTCTGCCCCGACTGCAAAGGGTCGCTGACCGTCGACTACGACCACGACGAGCTGATCTGCAACCGATGCGGCCTCATCTACCCGGTGCGCGACGACATTCCGGTGATGCTGATCGACGAGGCCCGGCGTCCTGCGCCCGCCGCTGTGCCGCCCGCAGCTGAGGAGCCGGAGGCCGCCGAACCGGACCCGGCGGCTGAGCTTGGTACGAACGCCGGCGCTACGCCCGGCGCCACCGGGGTCGGCGACCCGGCTCCCCCTGAGCCGACGAGCCCACCCGCCTGATGAGGGACGTCTTCGACGACACCCGCCTCGACGACCCAGAGGTGCTGGCGGCCTCCGACGCGCCACTGCGCCGCCTGGCCGAGGCCGGCGCCAGGGTGCGGATGGAGGCCGGCGAGGCAGCCGAGGCCGTCGCCCTGCTCGAGACCGACACCTCGCCTCGGGCCATCGTCGCGGCCGGCGCGGACGCGCGGCTGCTCCGGGCCGTGCTCGAGCCTTGGTGCCCCGTGCCGTTCGTTGCCTGGCCCGGCCCCGGGCTGCCCGGCTGGGCGGGCGCACTCGACCTGGTGGTGATCCTGGCTCCGGCCGGCGGGGACGCCCACACCGGCTCGGCCGTGCGCGAGGCCGTGCGCCGAGGTTGTGGCCTGATCACTGCCTGCCCGCAGCACTCCGTCCTCGCTGAGCTGGCCACCGGCCGGCACAGCAGCGTCCTGCCCACCCAGAGCGACGACACCCTCGCCGTGGCCGTGGTGATGCTGCAGGCGCTGTGCCGGATCGGAGTAGGCCCCGAGGTGGACTCCGACGTCGTCGCCCGGGTCCTCGACGACGTCGCCATCGCCTGTTCCCCCAACACCGACATCTCCAGCAACCCGGCCAAGGACCTGGCCCTGTCGCTTGCCGACTGCACGCCACTCGTCTGGGGCGGCTCGGTCCTGGCAGCCAGGGCTGCGCGCCGCGTCGCGGAGGCGATCCGGCGCACGTCCGGCCGGCCGGCGCTGGCCGCCGACGCGGAGCACCTGCTGCCCGTCATCTCGGCGGCGGCGACCCGGGACCTGTTCGACGACCCCTTCGCGGACGACATCGACGACGCGGACTCGACGATGCCGCGCCCAGGGCTGCTCGTGCTCGACGACGGGACCGAGGAAGCGGCGATCCGTGAGCAGCGCGGCTGGCTGCTGTCCGCGGCCGAGTCCCACGGCGTACGCGCCCAGACCACCAACGCCGCCGAAGGTCCCGAGATGGCCAGGTACGCCGCGTTGCTCAACACCGGTCTGTACACCGCGACCTATCTCGGCATCGGTCTCGCCCGTGACGACAAGCCCGGCGGGTGAGCACAGAAGCGTCGCCGAAGGCGATCATCGCGGCGCTGGCGGCGAACCTCGGTATCGCCGTCACGAAGCTGGTCGCCTTCGCTCTCACCGGGGCGTCGTCCATGCTCGCCGAGTCCATCCACTCACTGGCCGACTCCGGAAACCAGGGACTGCTCCTGCTGGGGTCGAAGAGAGCCAAGCGGCCCCCCGACGATGACCATCCGTTCGGTTTCGGGCGAGAGCGCTACGTGTACGCGTTCATCGTCTCGGTGGTGCTGTTCTCCGTCGGCGGCCTGTTCGCGCTGTACGAGGCCTACCACAAGTTTCACGACGTGCGTGCCGGCCATCCCAACGAGCTGCTGACCAGTCGCTGGTGGTGGGTGGCCCTGGTCGTGCTCGGGGCCGCGATAGTGATGGAGGGGCTGTCGTTCCGCACCGCCGTCAGCGAGTCGAACCGCACCCGTGGTGACGAGGGCTGGTGGGATTTCATCCGCAACGCCAAGGCACCGGAGCTGCCTGTGGTCCTGCTCGAGGACCTTGCCGCGCTCGTCGGACTGGTCTTCGCGTTCCTCGGCGTCGGGCTCACGAAGCTCACGAGCAGCGGGTACTGGGACGTCGCCGGCACCGCGGCGATCGGGCTGCTGCTGGTCACGGTCGCGATCGTGCTCGCCGTGGAGACCAAGAGCCTGCTGCTCGGCGAGGCGGCCGACAAGCCGAACCAGGCCATGATCCGGGCGGCCTTGCTCGCCGAGGAGCGGGTACTGGAGATCCTCAGCCTCCGGACGGTCCACGTCGGGCCGGAGCAGATCCTGGTCGCCTGCAAGATCGCGGTCACCCCGACAGACAGCGCCCGCGACATCACCGACACCATCAACTCGGCGGAGGTCGGGATCAGGACGGCGGTGCCCGAGGCGGTCTTCATCTACATCGAGCCCGACCTCACGTACGACGTGACCAGCTGACGCCACAGCCCGACGTCACGTCGCGACCGGGGTGCGCCCGGGCGTTCGCCGCCAACTACCCTGGTGGCATGGATTTCAACGTTGCCGACCTGTCACTTGCCGCCTTCGGCCGGATCGAGATCGGGCTCGCCGAGCACGAAATGCCCGGCCTGATGGCGATGCGCGAGCGTTTCGGTGCCTCCAAGCCTCTCGCCGGCGCCCGGATCGCCGGCTCGCTGCACATGACTGTCCAGACCGCTGTCCTGATCGAGACGCTCACGGCGCTCGGCGCCGAGGTCCGGTGGGCCAGCTGCAATATCTTCTCGACCCAGGACCACGCCGCCGCTGCCGTCGTCGTCGGGCCCGACGGCACACCCGACGACCCTCAAGGCGTCCCCGTCTTCGCCTGGAAGGGCGAGAGCCTGGCCGAGTACTGGCACTGCACCGAGCAGATCCTCACCTGGCCGGGTGAGGCCGGACCCACGGCCCATTCGGTCGGGTCCGCAAGCGGACCCACGGCCCATTCGGTTGGGTCCGCAAGCGGACCCAACATGATCCTCGACGACGGCGGCGACGCCACCATGCTGGTCCACCTCGGCGTCGAGTACGAGAAGGAGGGCGCCGTACCGTCGCCCGAGTCGACCAGCAATGCCGAGCTCCGTGAGGTGCTCAAGGTGCTCACCCGCACTCTCGAGCAGGAGCCGACGAAGTGGACCACAGTGGCGAACGGCATCATCGGCGTCACCGAGGAGACCACGACCGGGGTGCACCGGCTCTACGAACGGCAGCGTGACGGCGCCCTGCTCTTCCCCGCCATCAACGTCAACGACTCGGTGACGAAGTCGAAGTTCGACAACAAGTACGGCTGCCGGCACTCGCTGATCGACGGCATCAACCGTGCAACCGACGTCCTGATCGGCGGCAAGGTCGTCGTCGTCTGCGGGTACGGCGACGTCGGTAAGGGCTGCTCAGACGCTCTGCGCGGACAAGGTGCCAGAGTGATCGTGACCGAGATCGACCCGATCTGTGCGCTGCAGGCCGCCATGGACGGGTTCCAGGTCTCGACCCTGGACGAGGTCGTCGAGATCGCTGACATCGTGATCACCGCCACCGGCTGCTTCCACGTGCTCACTGCGGACCACATGGCCCGGATGAAGCATCAGGCCATCGTCGGCAACATCGGGCATTTCGACAACGAGATCGACATGGCCGGGCTCGAGGCGGTCGAGGGTGTCCAGCGCACCAACGTCAAGCCCCAGGTCGACATCTGGACCTTCCAGGACGGACACTCGGTGATCGTGCTCAGCGAGGGCAGGCTGTTGAACCTCGGCAACGCGACCGGGCATCCGTCATTCGTCATGTCGAACTCCTTCACGAACCAGGTGCTGGCCCAGATCGAGCTGTACACCTCCCCGCAGGACTACCCGACCGACGTCTACACGCTGCCCAAGCACCTCGACGAGGAGGTCGCGCGGCTGCACCTCGGCGCGCTCGGCGTCTCACTGACCCAGTTGAGCGACGAGCAGGCCAAGTACCTCGGCATTCCGGTCGACGGGCCCTACAAGTCCGACCAGTACCGCTACTGAGAGGTCGTCGTCACCTCCGACCGGGCCGCTGGCCTCGCTGTCCCGGCCGGCCGACCACCCGCGCCAGCCACCAGGCGTTGCGCTGTCGCCGAGCCGACAGAGCGCTAAGACGTACCCTGTCCTTGACGTGGCAGCCTCGTGCGGATCGTGGCCTGCCATCCACCACGCACCAGCGGCAAGAGGACGATCTTGGAAGCGGTACGCACGTATCGAGGCAAGGTGCTCGTCGTCGACGACGACTCGTCGCTCTCGGAGATGCTCACCATCGTGCTGCGCAACGAGGGCTTCGAGCCTCGGGTGTGCCCGACCGGTGACCGGGCGATGGGGGCGGTCCGCGACTTCCGCCCGGACGTCGTCCTGCTCGACCTGATGCTGCCCGGCAAGGACGGCGTCGACGTGTGCCGCGAGATCCGCGCCGAGTTCGGCATCCCCATCATCATGCTGACTGCCAAGAGCGACACCGTCGACATCGTGGTCGGGCTGGAGTCCGGTGCCGATGACTACGTCGTCAAGCCGTTCAAGCCCAAGGAGCTCGTGGCACGGGTGCGTGCCCGGCTGAGGAAGTTCGAGGAGACCGCCCCGGAGTTCCTCCAGATCGGCGACCTCGTCATCGACGTCGCCGGCCACACGGTCAAACGCGAACCCACGATGCTCTCGCTGACCCCGTTGGAGTTCGACCTGCTTGTGTGCCTGGCTCGCAAGCCATGGCAGGTCTTCACCCGCGAGATCCTCCTCGAGCAGGTCTGGGGGTACCGGCATGCGGCCGATACCAGGCTCGTCAACGTGCATGTACAGCGGCTGCGGTCCAAGGTCGAGATCGACCCCGAGAACCCTCAGATCGTGATGACGGTTCGCGGGGTCGGCTACAAGGCCGGCGAGGCGTCGGGCAGCCGGTAGCCGATGGCGCTCGACACGCAAAGCCCACCCTCCGAGCCCGGGACGACGGGCGTGAGCACCCCAGGCGATGTCCTGGCTGAGCCCGCCACAGCGGCCGGCCGCGGCAACCGGGTGCTGTCGAGGATCGGCCGAGTGCTGGGGGCGCCCCTGATCGAGCTGGTGCACCTGTGGCGGCGATCGATCCAAGCGCGCGTGGTCATCGGGACTCTCGCCCTGTCGGCGGCGCTGGCCATCCTCGCCGGCTGGGTGCTGATGAGCCGGGTCACCGACGGGCTCCTGGACAGCAAGAAGCAGTCAGCACTCTCGCTGGCGGCAGCCGGTATCGACACCGCACAGGCGAAGCTGACCGCCGCTCCGGAGGTCGGCAACGTGCTCGATCTCCGGACGGTCGTCCCCGAGCTGACGCACACCCTCTCGCCGAGCGCGTCGGCGGGCGACGACTACGGCATCGTGATCATCGGCCCGTCAGACCCGTTGGCGGCCGGACACGACGGAGGTGTGCTGACCTCTGGCGAGTCCTCCCCGGACAGGCACTCCATACCGTCAAACCTGCTGGCGAAGGTGCGCACCAGCCAGAACAGCTGGTGGGCGTACTCGACGGTCCACTACAGCAAGGCCTCGATCCCGACTCAGCCGGGGCTCGTGGTCGGCTCCCAGATCAGCGTGCCCGGTACCGGTCAGGTCTATGCCCTCTTCTACATCTTCCCGCTTCAGGAGCAGCTCCAGACGCTGTACGTCGTCAGGAGCGCGCTGGTCACGACTGGTGCTCTCCTGGTGGTCCTGCTCGGGACGATCGCCTGGCTGGTGACCCGCCAGGTCGTGACTCCGGTCCGGTTGGCTCGGCGCATCGCTGAACGACTCGCGGCGGGCCGCCTCGAGGAGCGGATGCATGTCCGCGGTGAGGACGACATCGCCCGGCTCGGCGTCTCCTTCAACCAGATGGCCAGCAGCCTCCAGGGCCAGATCCGGCAGCTCCAGGAGCTGTCCAGGGCGCAGCGCCGCTTCGTCGCCGACGTCAGCCACGAGCTGCGCACCCCGCTGACCACGGTTCGGATGGCGGCGGATCTGCTCCATGACCAGCGGTCGTCGTTCGACCCTCCGACCGCCCGCTCGGCGGAGCTGTTGCAGCGGGAGCTGGACCGGTTCGAGTCGCTGCTCACGGACCTGCTCGAGATCAGCCGGTTCGATGCGGGCGTGGCGGTCCTGACGCTGGCCGAGATCGACTTGCGAGACGTGGCGAGTCGTGTCTGCGACAGCTCGGCCGGCCTGGCCGCCCTCCGCGGGTCCCGGCTTCGGGTCGACCTGCCGCCCACCCGGTGCATGGTCGAGGCTGACGTACGCAGGATCGAGCGGATCGTGCGCAACCTGGTCGCCAACGCGATCCAGTACGGCGAAGGGGGAAGCGTGCAGGTGCGCGTGGCAGCCGGCGACACCGTTGTCGCCCTGTCGGTCCGAGACCACGGTGTCGGCCTGAAGGCCGGTGAGGATGTGATGGTGTTCAACAGGTTCTGGCGGGCCGACCCGGCCAGAGCACGCACGCGAGGAGGGACTGGTCTCGGCCTGTCGATCGCAGTGGAGGACACCACCCTGCACGGCGGCCGACTCGAGGCCTGGGGCAAGCCCGGCACAGGAACGGTCTTCCGCCTGACCCTCCCGAGGCGCGCCGGAGGTCCGCTCTCGACCTCGCCGCTGCCGTTGTCACCGGAGGAGATGGCGACCGTCCCGAGCTCACCGGCGTACACCGGCGCTGTCGAGTGGCCCGGGGGGACGGTTCGATGAGCAAGGGCAGGCCGACCCGCCGAGGCCGCCTCAGCCGACGGCTTGCGGGCCTTGTCCTCGGGCTGGCCGGCTGCTGCGTCGTATCCGGCTGCGTCTCGGTTCCGCAGAGCTCGCCGGCGAGCCCTGGCCGGTCGGTGGGGGTCCAGGACGAGCCTCAGCACGTCACAAACGACCCCGCCGGCCCGGTCCGGGGAGCCAGCCCGCTCCAGATCGCGGAGGGGTTCTTCGGCGCGATGCTGGCATACCCGCAGACCATGACGACCGCGCGCAGCTACCTCACCAGCTCCGCGGCGTCCCGGTGGGACCCCAGTGACCATGTCGTCGTGTATGACACGTTGAGCTCGTCGCTGAACCGCTCAGGCGTGATCGTCGACGCCCACGCGCTGGGCACTCTGGACCGACGTGGCTCGTGGGCATCGGTACGACCAGGTCGGGCGCAGCTGGGCATCCAGCTACGTCTGGTCAAGGTCTCCGGACAGTGGCGAGTCGCCAACCCGCCGTCGGGGCTGTACGTCGACAGCGATTACTTCAACAGCAACTACAGCGACTTCTCGCTGTACTTCTTCGACCCGAGCCGGGTGGTGCTGGCCGCGGACCCGGTCTACCTCGTCGACGACGAGTCGGCAGCGACAGCCTTGGTCCATGACCTGATCGCGGGCCCGACGGCCTCGCTGCACGGAGCAGTCACCACCGCCATCTCCGGCCGGACGACGATCGCCGCCGGCGTGTCGACCTCGCCGTCCGGACTGGCCGAGGTGCCTCTGAGTGAGGACTTCCTCAAGCTCTCCAACGACGACCGCCAGTTCTTCGCGGCCCAGCTGGCCTGGACCCTGCGACAGCTGCCTGAGATCCATTCCGTCTCGATCACCGTCGACGGGACTCGCGTGGACATCCCTGGTTTCAACTCGGTCTTCGGCGTCGACGAGTTTCTCGGATACGACTCATCCGGCCTGACCGGAGACCGGCGACTGTTCGCCTTGAGCTCCAAGGGCCTGGTCTCAGTGTCGTCGAGCCGAGTCACCCCCGTGCTGTCCGGGGTGAGGGCCGCCGAGAGCGCCCGTTCGGCGGCAGTCGACGACAACGGGGACCTGGCAGCGCTCGTATCGAGTGACGGGACGTACATCGGGGTCTACAACATCCCTTCGGCCGGCGCGAGCGGGCGCGAGTGGGTGAAGGGCGCGACCTCGCTGCTGCGACCATCGTGGGACTTCCGGCGGGTGTTGTGGGCGGTGGACCAGACCGCGAACGGCAGCAGGATCTACGCCGCAACGGCCAAGCACCAGCGCGTCGTCCGAGCACCCGGGCTCGCGGGAACCGACATCGTATCGTTCGGCGTCTCACACGACGGCGTCAGGTTCGCGGCGATCGTGAAGGAGCACGGAGTCACGCGGCTGGTGATCGCGGTGATCCACCGAGACCCCGACCACCCGGCCCGAGTGAGCCTTGCGCGCCCGCGCACGATCCTCACCTCGGGGGTCGTCCTGTCGGACCTCGCCCAGCTTGCCTGGGCCGGCCCGACCACCGTGGTGATGCTGGCGAGGGCCAACAACGGCGCCCGGCAGCCCTGGCAGGTGGAGGTCGACGGATCCGCGGCCACCGACGTCGGGGAGTTCCTCCATGTGCCACCGACCAGCGTGGCGTCGGGTGCCAGTGTCGACGCTCCCATCGCGGTCGGCGCGCCGGGGGGCCAGATCTACGTGCAGCAGTCCGACCTGCAGTGGCTGCAGCTCGGGGCCGCCACTCAGCTGCGGAGTCCGGTGTACGCAGGCTGAGGCGTCGGTGGGCAAGCCTTTCGGCGGACCCGTTGTCCACAGTCGGAAGAACGGCAGTCGCTCCTCCACAGTCGCCGGATCGGATCACCCGTCTCGCCGAGTGGGGGCCCATGGTGGGGGGATGACACCAGGGTCCGGACTCGGCGCCGCGACGGCCGACCTGCTCCTCGGCGGCGCCTGCGTCGGGTGCGAGCGTCCCGGCGTCTCCTTGTGCTCGCGTTGCGGCCGGCGGCTGCAGGCACTGCCGCACCGAACCGCGCCGAGCCCTGAGCCGCCCGGGCTGCCGCCGGTCTTCACCGTCGCGGCCTACGACGGCGTGGCGAAGCAGGCGCTCATCGCCCACAAGGAGCAAGGCCGGCTGGCGCTCGCCCGTCCGCTCGGTCGCGCCCTCGCCCTGAGCTGCCTCGCCGCGCTCGCGGGCTCCGGGTGGCGCATCAGTGAGGTCAGTCTCGTACCGGCTCCGTCGGCGCGGGGGCGGGCGCGCGACCGCGGGCATGACCCGCTGCTCCGGGTCGCGCGCGAGTGCCGCAAGGCCCTGCGGCGGGCCGGCGTCGCTGCCACCGTCCGGCCGCTGCTCCGAGTATCTCGGCCGGTCGAGGACCAGGCCGGCCTGTCCGCGTCCGAGCGATCGGCCAACCTCGCCGGGGCCTTCCAGATCCGGAGCGGCAGCAACCGCCACAGCCATGTCCACGAGGTGCCGGCCATCGTCGTCGACGACATCATCACCACCGGCGCGACAGCTGTCGAGGCCACCCGGGCGCTGGTGACCGCCGGGGTGGACGTGGTCGCGGTGGCGGTGATAGCCGCAACGTTCCGCAACTCTCAGTCACACTGAGTGATTTCGATTCTCTGTCGGGTGTCGGGCTCAACGACTAGTGTTTCGCCATGGCACTCGTCCGGGTCCGTGGTTGCGTCGCTGGAGACTCGACATCTCGATGCTCCCAGTGGCTAGCCGATGCCAGCCGCTGGCGAAACGGCCCACGTAAGGCGGCGGCGACCTCGAGTCTGAGGGCGCCGGCGCTGAGCACGGAGCGGCTTAGTAGTAAGTCCTGCCCCGCCGGGGGGTCAGACGCCCTCCGTCACCGGGAGAAGGTCAGCGTGGCTCAAGCTGCAACGCCTCAGCAGGCGAGTGTGGGGACGAAGACCAGGTCGGACGGACGAGTGTCACTACAGTCGGCCGCACCCAGCTCGGGTGCCCTCGGCATCCGGATCTCTCGAGGAGGCTTGTGTGGAAATCGTGGTCAAGGGTCACCACAGCGAGGTGTCGGACCGGTTCCGCGGACACGTGGAGGAGAAGCTGGCGCGGCTGGAGAAGTTCGACCAGCGCATCATCCGGGTCGACGTCGAGGTCTCGCAGGAGCCCAACCCGAGGCTGTCCGCGGAAGCGGTCCGCATCGAGATCACGATCAAGAGCAAAGGCCCTGTGGTGCGAGCCGAGGCGTGTGCCGAGGACAAGCTGAGTGCCCTCGACAAGGCGGTGGAGCGGCTCAGTACCCAGGTCCGCAAAGCCCATGACCGCCGGCGGGTCCATCATGGGTCTCGTACGCCGACCTCCGTCGGCCAGGCGATGGCCGCGGCCCACGTCGCCGACGAGGCCAACGGCAGAACAGAGTCGGTTTCCCTCGATGGCGAGTCGGCATCGCTGAGCAAGATGGGCGAAGGGTCCCTCGTCGTGCGCGAGAAGAGCCATCCGGGCACACCGATCTCCCTGGACCAGGCGCTGTACGAGATGGAGCTGGTCGGCCACGACTTCTTCCTCTTCATCGACGAGGCAGACAAGCAGCCTGCGGTCGTCTACCGACGCAAGGGCTATGACTACGGTGTGATCCGTCTCGAGCGGTGAGCGGTCCGCCCTCGCCGGTCGTTCCAGGGCCTGGCTCGCCGGTGGCTCGCGTCGTGTCATGATGGCGGACATGTTCAGGCCGCCCGGGTCCAACAGCGACGGCGAGCCGATCCGCGTGATGATCGTCGACGACCAGGAGCTGTTCCGGCGCGGCCTCACGATGCTCGTCGACGCCGAGGACGACATCGATGTCGTGGCTGAGGCAGCAGACGGCGCGGAGGCCGCGACGCTGGCCGAGCGCGTCGTCCCCGACGTGATTCTGATGGACGTCCGGATGCCCAAGCAGTCGGGGATCGAGGCCTGCATCGAGATCAAGCGGATCGCGCCGTCGGCCAAGATCGTGATGCTCACCATGTCCGACGACGAGGCGGACCTGTACGACGCGATCAAGAACGGCGCGTCCGGGTACTTGTTGAAGGATGCATCGATCGACCAGGTCGCGCAGGCGATCAGGCTTGTGGCCGACGGTCAGTCCCTGATCAGCCCGTCGATGGCGGTCAAGCTGCTCGAGGAGTTCAAGGCGATCTCCCGCGCGGGCGTCAAGGAGGACACCATCTCGCCCAAGCTGACAGGGCGTGAGCTGGAGGTTCTGAACCTGGTCGCGCACGGCCTCAACAACCGCGAGGTCGCCAAGCAGCTGTTCATCAGCGAGAACACCGTCAAGAACCACGTTCGCAACATCCTGGAGAAGCTCCAGCTGCACTCACGCATGGAGGCTGTCATGTATGCGGTGCGGGAGAAGCTTCTCGACATCCCGTGAGCCGCGCGTCGCTGAGCCGGTCCGAGGCCCGCCGGATCGCCCTGGTCGCCCAGGGCTTCGCCGACCCCGTCCCGCCTGCCCCCGACATGCGCTCGGTGAACCGGGTGCTAGGCCGGATCGCGCTGCTGCAGATCGACTCCGTCAACGTGGTCAGCCGGGCGCACTACCTTCCGCTGTTCAGCCGGCTCGGACCCTACGACCGCGAGCTCCTCCACCGTGCGGCGCAACAGCGGCCCCGCAGGGTGTTCGAGTACTGGGGACATGAGGCCTCGCTCGTCCGCGTCGACCTGCAGCCGGCGTTGCGGTTCCGGATGGCCCGGGCCGCCGAGGCCTCCTGGGGCCCGATGCGCAAGCTGTGGAGCGAGCAGCCGGACTTCGTCGCCTGGGTGCTCGAGGAGGTCGGGTCGCGCGGCCCGCTGACCGCCCGCGAGATCGAGTACGACGTCCCTCGGACGCGCGGCAACTGGGGCTGGAACTGGAGCCACGTCAAGATCGCACTCGAGTATCTCTTCTACAGCGGCGAGATCACGTCGGCTCGACGCAACACCGCGTTCGAGCGGGTGTACGACCTCCCCGAGCGGGTCCTGCCTCGTAGCGTCCTCGACGCGCCCACCCCTTCTGAGGACGAGGCGCACCGGATCCTGCTGCGGTCGTCGGCGGCGGCGCTCGGCGTGGCGACCGAGCAGGACCTGCGTGACTACTTCCGGCTGAAGCCCGCACCCGCGCGACTGGCGATCGCCGACCTCGTCACCTCCGGCGAGCTGCTCCCCGTGACCGTCGAGGGCTGGGCGCGCAAGGCGTACCTGTGGCAGGCGTCGAAGCTCAGGCGGAGCATCGACTCCTGCGCACTGCTGAGCCCGTTCGACTCGCTGATCTTCGAGCGCACCCGGACCGAGGAGCTCTTCGACTACCGCTACCGCATCGAGATCTACGTCCCAGCGGCCAAGCGTGTCTACGGCTACTACGTCTACTCCCTTCTGCTCGGTGAGCACATCGTGGCCCGGGTCGACCTGAAGGCCGACCGCCAGGCCGGCCTGCTCATCGTGCGGGGGGCGTTCGCCGAGCCCGCCGCCCCGGCGTATACGGCCGACCGGCTGGCACGACAGCTGCGCTCGATGGCCGGCTGGCTCGACCTCGACGACGTCGTGGTGGTGCCACACGGAGACCTGGCGGTGGCGCTGGACGCAGCACTGCGATCCGGCTAGCCGAAGCCACCCGTCGCCTAGTATTGGCACCGGGTCCGGCGTCGGTGAGTCACGACGCGCACCCACCCGTACCGGTCCGGCCCACCAGCCGCTCGACACGCTAGTGCCTAGGAGTTGTCACGTGCCCGCTCTACTCGACAAGGTCCTGCGGATCGGCGAGGGCAAGCAGCTGCGCAAGCTGCAGGCCGCCGCGGCGCAGGTGAACGCGATCGAAGACGAGTTCGTCGCCATGAGCGACGAGGAGCTTCGCGCCCTCACCGACGAGTACAAGGCGCGCTACGCCGACGGCGAGAGCCTCGACCGGTTGCTGCCGGAGGCGTTCGCCACGGTGCGTGAGGCGGCCAAGCGGGTGCTCGGCCAACGGCACTTCGACGTCCAGCTGATGGGGGGCGCGGCGCTGCACTACGGCAACATCGCGGAGATGAAGACCGGCGAGGGCAAGACGCTGGTCGCGACCCTTCCGACCTACCTGAACGCCCTGACCGGCGACGGCGTGCACGTTGTGACAGTCAACGACTACCTGGCCAAGTACCACGCCGAGTGGATGGGCCGGGTCTACCACTTCCTGGGTCTCACCACCGGGATGGTGCTTCCGTCGATGACCCCGGCGGAGCGGCGCGAGTCCTACCTGGCCGACATCACGTACGGCACCAACAACGAGTTCGGGTTCGACTACCTGCGCGACAACATGGCCAACACGCTGGAGGAATGCGTCCAGCGTGGCCACCACTTCGCCATCGTCGACGAGGTCGACTCGATCCTGATCGACGAGGCCCGCACACCTCTCATCATCTCCGGGCCGTCTGACGAGTCCGTTCAGTGGTATGACGAGTTCGCGACCCTGGTCGGGCGGCTCCGCATCGACATCGACTACGAGGTCGACGAGAAGAAGCGGACCGTGTCGGTGCTGGAGGACGGGATCGAGCGCGTCGAGGACCACCTCGGCATCGACAACCTGTACGACGCCGTCAACACCCCGCTCATCTCGTTCCTCCACAACGCGATCAAGGCCAAGGAGCTGTTCCGCCGCGACCGTGACTATGTCGTGATCGAGGGTGAGGTCCTCATCGTCGACGAGCACACCGGCCGGATGCTGCACGGTCGCCGCTACAACGAGGGATTGCACCAGGCCATCGAGGCCAAGGAGAAGGTGGAGATCCGCGAGGAGTACCAGACCCTGGCGACGATCACGCTCCAGAACTACTTCCGGCTCTACGAGAAGCTCGGCGGTATGACCGGAACGGCCATGACGGAGTCGTCGGAGTTCGACAAGATCTACAAGCTCGGCGTCATCGCCATCCCGACCAACAAGCCGATGGTCCGCGTCGACCAGCCCGACCTCGTCTACCGGACCGAGGACGCGAAGTACCACGCGATCGTGGACGACATCGCCGAGCGGCATGCCCACGGGCAGCCGATGCTCGTCGGGACGGTGTCGGTCGAGAAGTCCGAGCGGCTGTCCGGCCTCCTCACGCGCCGCGGTATCCCGCATACCGTTCTCAACGCCAAGCACCACGCCGACGAGGCGCACATCGTGGCCCAGGCCGGTCGCAAGGGCGCGGTCACGGTAGCCACCAACATGGCCGGCCGTGGCACCGACATCATGCTCGGCGGCTCGGTGGACTTCCTGGCCGACGAGCAGCTCCGCGAGCGGGGGCTCGATCCCATCGAGCATTCCGACGACTACGAGCAGGCGTGGGCAGCCACCTTCGAGACGATGAAGGAGCAGGTCAAGACAGAGCACGACGACGTCAACGACGTCGGCGGGCTCTACGTCGTCGGCACCGAGCGGCATGAGTCCCGCCGCATCGACAACCAGCTGCGTGGGCGGTCCGGGCGTCAGGGTGACCCGGGGGAGTCGAGGTTCTACCTCTCGCTCGAGGACGACCTGATGCGGCTGTTCAAGTCCGACTGGGTCGACTGGGTGCTCACGACGATGAAGATCCCGGACGACGTGCCGATCGAGAACAAGCGCGTCACCGGGGCCATCGCGTCGGCGCAGGCGCAGGTCGAGTCGCAGAACTTCGAGACCCGCAAGAACATCCTGAAGTACGACGACGTGATGAGCCGGCAGCGCGAGGTCATCTACACCGAGCGCCGTCAGGTCCTCGAGGGTGCCGATCTGCACGAGCAGATCCGCGGCATGATCGACGACACCGTCGACGGGTACGTCACCGGAGCCACCGAGGGCTTCCCGGAGGAGTGGGACCTGACCAAGCTGTGGACGGCGCTCAAGACGCTCTATCCGGTCAGCCTGACCGCGGCCGAGCTCGAGGACGAGGTCGGCGGTGTGGAGAGTCTGACCCGCGAGTTCCTGATGGACGAGCTCAAGGCCGACGCCCAGGCGGCGTACGACACCCGCGAGGAGGCTCTCGGCGAGGAGGTCATGCGCGAGCTGGAGCGACGCGTGATGCTGTCGGTTCTCGACCGCAAGTGGCGCGAGCACCTCTATGAGATGGACTACCTGCGCGAGGGGATAGGGCTGCGAGCGTACTCCCAGCGCGACCCGCTAGTGGAGTACCAGCGCGAGGGGTTCGAGCTGTTCGGAGCCATGATGGACTCGATCAAGGAGGAGTCAGTGGGCTACCTCTTCAATGTCGAAGTGCAGGTCAACACCGCTCCCGACGACGCTTCGGAGCTCGACGACGATGCGGCCCGGCTCAACCCTGGCGAACCACTTCCGCTCGGGAGCGGGGCCCTTCGTCCGGCAGACGACGACCTGCTGGTCGAGTCGGAGCCGTCCGCGGCATCGCAGGCGACCGTGTCGTCGGGGCCGGCCGCCCCATTGGGGCCGGTCGCCCACGAGCATCATCGGCCCAACATCGTCGCGAAGGGCCTGTCGGCGCCGTCGGCGCCCGCCAACGTGTCGTACTCCGGGCCGACCGTCGACGGCGACGGGGACGTCGAGGTGGTGGCGGAGTCCGAGCCCGACCAGTTCGCCGGCGTCGCGCGCAACGACCTGTGCCCGTGCGGCTCGGGGCGCAAGTTCAAGCGCTGCCACGGGGACCCGGCTCGGCGGAACTCCTGACTCGATGAGAACGCTCCGGCTCCGGATGTCGGAGCGGTGGCGCGATGGCGGCAAGACACGACCACGACCACAGCCATGGGTCGGCGCCCGATCAGGTAATCGCGCCAAGCTGACGGCCGTGTTTCCACGACGGCCACCTGACCGGGCTGCTCGACCAGATCCAGTCCTGCCTGGCCGGGCACTTCGACGTCCAGAACTCGACCATCCAGTTCGAGGCGCGGTCCCACGCCGACCACGAGCCCGCCGCCCATGACCAGCGCTCAACGACGTCAGCTCCCGCGTGCGGAGGCCCCTGTCGACGGGTGGTGCGGCTGCGGCTCAGCCGAAGTGGAGGGCGGTGCACAACCAGCGGTCGCGGTGGAACTCCAGCCGCGCGGCGATCGCGCGCGAGCGTGCGCCGGTGCTCACGCGGGCAGCGACCTCGGCACTGGTCTCGCCCGGCCTCGACACGTGCACGGTCGCGATCTGATGCCGTCCGGACCGGACCTGCGACCCCGTCCGCTCGGCCACGATCCGACGCCGCCGTGAGATGTCCCCGAACACGACGGGTCGGTCCACCGGGCCAGCTGGGCCAGCGGCCGGTCGCTCGAGACGACTTCGACCACGGCTTGGAGGAAGCGGGCCGCCCACATGTTCGGGTCAGGCACGGTCGGCACCG